>NZ_JBNBPM010000002.1:0-660711 GCF_059412405.1 Pantoea sp. CFCC18179
TGGCGGCTTTAGCGCGGTGGTCCCACCTGACCCCATGCCGAACTCAGAAGTGAAACGCCGTAGCGCCGATGGTAGTGTGGGGTCTCCCCATGCGAGAGTAGGGAACTGCCAGGCATCAAATTAAAGTGTGCTGATATGGCTCAGTTGGTAGAGCGCACCCTTGGTAAGGGTGAGGTCCCCAGTTCGACTCTGGGTATCAGCACCAGTTTTAAAGCGTGAGTTCGGTAAATTACAGAATTTGCCTGGCGGCTTTAGCGCGGTGGTCCCACCTGACCCCATGCCGAACTCAGAAGTGAAACGCCGTAGCGCCGATGGTAGTGTGGGGTCTCCCCATGCGAGAGTAGGGAACTGCCAGGCATCAAACACAAAAGCCCTGAACGAAAGTTCAGGGCTTTTTTGTATGCGTTCAATTCCAAAATCAGTGCCATCAAAGTGCTTGTTTAAATGCTCCGTTAACCAGCAAGCATAAAAAAACCTCTGCCGCTAAACAGAGGTTTGATAAAGGCAACTAACTGATAATCAATGAATAACCTGAGACAAGAACGCACGCGTACGTTCTGATTTTGGGTTAGCAAAGAACTCCTGCGGCGGTGCTTCCTCTACGATCTCACCGCGATCCATAAAAATTACGCGGTCTGCCACGGTACGCGCAAAGCCCATTTCATGTGTCACACACAGCATGGTCATGCCATCTTCTGCCAGACCAATCATGGTATCGAGCACCTCTTTTACCATCTCTGGATCAAGCGCTGATGTTGGCTCATCAAACAGCATGATTTTCGGTTTCATACACAGTGAACGCGCGATCGCCACACGTTGCTGCTGACCACCAGAAAGCTGGCCTGGGAACTTATGCGCATGTTCAGCGATACGTACTCGCTGCAAGTAATGCATCGCTAACTCTTCCGCTTCTTTCTTCGGCATTTTACGCACCCAAATCGGTGCCAGCGTACAGTTCTGTAAAACGCTCAGATGCGGGAATAGATTGAAGTGCTGAAATACCATGCCAACTTCAGTACGTACACGCTCGATATTACGGATATCCTGGTTGAGGTGAATGCCATCAACCACAATACGACCTTGCTGATGTTCTTCCAGATGGTTGATACAGCGAATCGTGGTGGATTTACCCGAACCTGATGGCCCGCACAGCACGATGCGTTCGCGCGGTTTCACCTGCAAGTTGATGTCTTTCAGTACGTGGAATTGACCGTACCATTTATTAACGTTTTCAAGAGTAATCATCATGGCGTCAGCCGCATTAGTCATAGTTTGTGTCATGTTAAACCTCAGTGCGAAGAACGCCCGGTGTGAAAACGCTTCTCCAGATACTGGCTATAGCGCGACATGCTGAAACAGAAAATCCAGTAAACCAGGGCAGCAAAAACATAGCCTTCCGTCGACATACCTAACCAGGTTGGGTCAACGGTGGCTTGCTGCACGCTACTGAAGAGATCGAATAGGCCGATGATGATCACCAAACTGGTATCTTTAAACAGTGCGATGATGGTGTTCACCAAGCCGGGAATGGTGAGCTTGAGTGCTTGCGGTAAAATCACCAGCGCCTGAGTTTTCCAGTACCCCAGTGACAATGATTCAGCCGCTTCGTACTGACCTTTCGGCAGCGCCTGCAAACCGCCGCGCACCACTTCTGCCACATAAGCGGACTGGAAGAGAATCACGCCAACCAACGCGCGCACCAGTTTGTCGATAGTGGTGCCTTCCGCCATGAACAATGGCAGCATCACTGAAGACATAAACAGCACGGTGATCAGCGGAACGCCACGCCAAAACTCAATGAAGATCACTGAAAGCGTGCGCACCACCGGCATACTTGAACGGCGTCCCAACGCCAGCAAAATGCCCAACGGCAGCGCACCGGCAATCCCCACTGAAGCGATAATCAGCGTCAATGCCAAGCCGCCCCATTGGCGCGTCTCAACACGCTCCAAACCAAAATAGCCGCCGTACATCAGTAACCAAACCACAATCGGATACACCACCGCCCAGCAGGCGATATAGCGACCGCGACGCGGCATGGCTTTGATAAACATTGGAATAATTGAGAGCAAACCAATGATCAGCGAAAGGTTGATGCGCCAGCGTAGCTCATGTGGATAAAGCCCATACATAAACTGGCCAAAGCGTGCATGGATAAACACCCAGCATGCGCCTTCTTTGGTGCAATCTGCTCGCGTCTCGCCAATCCAGTTAGCCTGAAAAACTAACCAGTTCAATGCCGGCGGAATAACGGTCCAGATAAGCCAGATGCTAAACAGCGTCAGTAACGTGTTCAGCCAGCTGGAGAACAGATTTTTACGCGCCCACAGCCAAGCCTTGCTAAGAGGATTGGTCGGAATCGGCGGTGTTTCGTGTGTGGTAACAGACATAATGATCCCGTTCTCTTAACGCTCAACCAGCGCAATTTTGCGATTGTAGAGGTTCATCAGCAGCGAAATAAGCAGGCTGATGATCAGATAAACCGCCATGGTAATCGCAATCGTTTCAATTGCTTGTCCGGTTTGGTTCAGCACCGTACCGGCAAACAGCGACACCATATCGGGATAGCCAATCGCGGCCGCCAGCGATGAGTTCTTCACGATGTTGAGATACTGGCTGGTCAGCGGTGGGATAATCACGCGCATCGCCTGCGGAATGATGACCTGGCGCATCGTTACCGGATTCGGCAGACCCAACGAACGCGCGGCTTCATTTTGCCCATGTGGCACTGACTGAATACCAGAGCGAATCACCTCAGCGATGAAGGATGAGGTATATACCGATAGCGCCACGGTTAATGCAGCAAGTTCAGGGATCATCACCGCGCCGCCGCGGAAGTTAAATCCGCGCAGTTGCGGCACATCCCAGTGCATTGCTGCACCAAATAATGTGTGCGCAATCAACGGCAGCAGAACCAGCAATGCAACGGCCGCAGGCCATGTTCGACGCAATTGACCGGTTTTTAGCTGATGTTTGCGGTTAAAACGGAATAGTGCGACACAGCCGAGAATCGCCAATGCCAGCGCGATAATGAACGGCCAGGTGCCGGGTGCGTATTCCGGCCATGGAATATACAAACCACGGTTGCTGACAAACGTCAGATCAAAAGCGTTCAGCGCCTGACGCGGCCCAGGCAAGTTACGCAGCACGGCAAAGTACCAGAAGAAGATTTGCAGCAGTGGCGGGATATTACGAAACGTCTCAATGTAGATGGTTGAGAGGCGGCGCAGCAGCCAGTTCTCGGACAAGCGTGCTAAACCGACAGCAAAACCAAGAATCGAGGCGAAGACAATACACAGCGCAGATACCAGCAAGGTGTTGGTTAACCCCACCATAAACACGCGAGCGTAAGTGTCGCCTTCGGTGTAATCGATCAGGTGTTGGACAATGCCAAAGCCGGCATTGCGATCAAGAAAACCGAAGCCGGAAGTGATGCCACGATTGGCCAGGTTGATGACGGTGTTGTGGATGAGATATCCCACCACCGCCAGCACGGCCACAATCGCGATGATTTGGTAAAGCCAGGCGCGAACCGTAGGATTACCGAACGAAAAATCCCTTTTTACGGTTGGGCGTTGCGACATGTTGAAACCTCAGTGAAGATTACGCGTGGGCACCGCAGGGTGCGGTGCCCGACTGGCAGGACGAAATTAACGTACTGGCGGAGCGTATTGGATGCCGCCCGCATTCCACAGCGCATTCTGACCGCGCGCGATTTTCAGTGCGCTGTCTTTACCCACGTTGCGATCGAACACTTCCTGATAGTTACCCACTTGCTTGATGATGTTGAAGGCCCACTTGTTATCAAGCTTCAGATCTTTACCGAAGTCGCCTTCAGCGCCCAACAGGTGAGCCATATCTGGAGTAGTTGGTTTTGCTGCCATCTGATCCACGTTTTTAGAGCTGATACCCATCTCTTCAGCATTCAACATCGCGTAGAGAGACCATTTCACGATGGTGAACCAATCGTCATCACCACGACGCACCACTGGGCCCAGTGGTTCTTTGGAAATCACTTCAGGTAATACGATGAAATCGTCTGGTTTACCCAGCTTTACGCGCAGTGCATACAGCTGAGATTGGTCAGAAGAGAGCGTATCGCAACGGCCGCTGTCGAGCGCTTTGGCTGATTCATCAGAGCGATCGAAGGTCACCGGTGTGTACTGCATTTTGTTGGCTTTAAAGTAGTCAGCCACGTTCAGTTCGGTGTCAGTACCAGCCTGAATACAAACGGTGGCACCATCCAACTCTTTCGCACTTTTCAGACCGGCTTTCTTGTGGGTCAGGAAGCCGATACCGTCGTAATAGTTCACACCAGCAAACAGGAAGCCCATGCCACCATCGCGTGATGAAGTCCAGGTGGTGTTACGCGACAGGATATCTACTTCGCCAGACTGCAAAGCGGTGAAACGCTCTTTTGCGGTCAGCGGGGTGTATTTCACTTTGGTCGCATCACCAAATACCGCTGCGGCTGCTGCACGGCATACGTCTACGTCGATACCGGTGAATTTGCCGTTTGAATCAGCATAAGAGAAGCCAGGCAGGCCGTCGCTGATGCCGCACTGTACAAAACCTTTCTTCTTAATGGCATCCAACGTGGTGCCGGCATGCGCTTGTTGTGCAACGGCTAACAGCGAAGCTGCAGCGACCAGGGTGGAAAGCATCATCTTTTTCATAAAGCATCCTGTGTGGCGATATCGTGTGTTGTTATGTTTGCGCGCACTTTAATGTGCGCTTTTTTCTGTCTGTGGTGGTTAGCCATTCATTGCTCTGCAAACCTGATGCCAGGTTTGTAGAATCCTGAATTCTCTTGAAAGATCTTTTAATAAACTAAGAGTTCGGAAAATTCTGGCTAATATGACGCACCAAAAGGCAGCATGACGAGACGCCACGATCACAAATAGTGCAAAAAGTTTCACTATATGGAAGCAGTGTGAGCTAACGCTCAGGAGGCGATGTACGGATTTGCACTATTACGGCTTTAGCAGCGGAGGATCACAAACTGCGCGGCTTAAAAGGGGATTTTGAAGATATTAAAAATGGTGCAGATGGCTTGCTGAGAGGGTTTAAATATCACTGATGCAATTGCAACTATCGTTACCATTTTGGCGACAATTGTTTCATGCGTTGCTACCGGAACGAAATGACTTTATTGGTGCAAACAAAAACGCCAGCCCGAAGGCTGGCGTTATCGCAGCAACAAACTAAAAAAATTAGTTCATGCCGTATTTTTTCAGCTTCTTACGCAGGGTACCGCGGTTGATACCCATCATCAGAGCTGCACGGGTCTGGTTGCCACGGGTGTACTGCATCACCATGTCCAACAGAGGCTGCTCGACTTCTGCCAATACCAGCTCATACAGGTCACTAACATCCTGACCATTCAGTTGAGCAAAATAGTTCTTCAGTGACTGTTTAACCGAATCACGCAGTGGCTTTTGGGTCACCTGATCCTGAGAGTTAACGGTAGAAACGGTGAGTACGTCAGAATTTACGCGTTGTTCGAACATAGTTCTTTCAGCTCTTTATTTCGTTTACGCAAGATTTTCGAAGTATGCCTCCAACGCCTCCAGCTGTTCGCTGGCATCCTCAATGGCGTTGAATGTGCGCCGAAACTGGTCATCAGGAGCACTTTCCTGCAAATACCAGGAAACGTGTTTTCGGGCAATACGGTATCCTTTGCGCTGACCGTAAAAGTCGTGCAGCTCCCGTATGTGTCCAATCAGCATTTGCTTCACTTCAGCCAGCGGCTTCGGTGCCAGCAGCTCCCCTGTGTCCAGATAATGCTGGATTTCCCGGAAGATCCACGGTCTTCCCTGAGCGGCACGGCCAACCATTAGAGCATCGGCTCCGGTATAGTCGAGCACCGCTCTGGCTTTATGCGGGTCAGTAATGTCCCCGTTCGCGATAATCGGAATGGAAACGCTCTGCTTAACTGTCCGAATGCTGTCGTATTCAGCAAATCCCTCAAACAAACAGGCGCGCGTGCGGCCATGAATGGCGAGAGCCTGAATGCCACAGCGTTCAGCCAATTGGGCAATCTCTACACAATTACGATTTTCTTTGTCCCAGCCGGTGCGAATTTTCAGCGTAACCGGTACATCAACTGCATTAACGACCGCACGGAGGATAGATTCCACCAGTTGCGGATGTTGCAGCAGCGCTGAACCTGCCATCTTACGATTCACTTTTTTGGCCGGGCAGCCCATGTTGATATCGATAACCTGCGCGCCAGACGCCACATTAATGCGCGCGGCAGCAGCCATCTCATCAGGATCACAACCGGCGATTTGCACGGCGCGAATCCCAGGCTCGTCACTATGCACCATGCGCAAACGGGATTTGTCACTAGCCCAAACTTCCGGGTTAGATGACAGCATCTCGGAGACAGTCATACCGGCGCCGTTCTCGTAACACAGCGTGCGAAATGGCTTATCGGAGACTCCGGCCATAGGCGCAGCAATGAGGCGATTACGTAGCTGATGTTGTCCAATGCGCATGAAAAAGAAGTGACCCTAACTGTTCGCAAGGCGGCGTATATTACGCATTTTTTAAAGAAGATGAAAGGCCAAACTTTGAACAATTCGCCGTCAAAGATCATGGAAATCGCGCTAATCAGCGGATGAAAGATGATTAATTCTTTTAATTCAGTTGGTTAAAAAAATATGCTGAAATTGTGAACAAAAATTTTTCTAAAAACTTGAGCAAAATCACAACATAAAAACCGCCACATCTGGTAATTAGCCAGAGAAATGACGGCTATGTGATTATTAATTGAACTAATTAGTTTGGTGACGAGGGGCAATGGCGCAAGGCTCAACCCTGAAACCGATGTCTTTGGGCTGAGCCTGCCGATGATATTATTTATTCGACGACTATGCGTCCATTAAGAGGCTGTACTGGGCGACTGTTGCCATGCTCACCTAAGAGTAGAGCGAAGGTTTTCAATTGTTCGGCAGAAGCCATAACAGGCTGCTTCAGCACCAGCCAGCGAACGCCTTCGGTGCAAGGTGGCGTAGTGAGAGAACCACTAAAACGATAATAATGTTTGTCACCTGGAATTAATGCACTGAGGTTTAAGGCGTGCTGCAATTCCACTTCGTGATTCACTTTAGCAGGTAGATCACGCAGGATTTCTGCCAGCGCGGGATTCGCGGCGCTGGCTTCAAACATCACACCAACCACGGCCAAATGCCCGTCTTTACTGGCATGAACAAAATGCGCGGCCAGTGGATAACGTTTCCCATCAATCAGGTTTTCGCTAGGCGTGTGGAAGTGGAATTGGCGCAACGTAAAAGCTTCGCCATCCAGCATGAGGGCATCGCCATCTTTTATATTGATTTGGATGGTGTGGCCATTATTGACGATGGATTCTTTCTTCGCCTGATAGCTCAAGGTTAACGGCGGAAGCTGACCATTCACCACCTGACGAATATCGATAGGCGACTGATTCACACCGCTTTTGCAGGTTTGAAAATCGGTGCTTAAATTGCCCCATTCTGCCGGTGCTTCATAAGACCAAGCGGTATTGTGGGCGTGCGTATAGGAAGCCATGCTGGCTAGCAAGGCAAGTAAACAAAGTTTCTTTTTCATAATTCATTATTCAGCGATTTATCGACGTTTAATGCCGTAACAGCATTGCCTGTTGGGATAGCGCTATCGCCTGGAGCGGGATTGTAATGGCTTAAATGTAAAGAGACAGCAGGAGATCAGAAAGGGCTGGGGGTTTGAGACAGGTCTCAAGCCAAACGGGCGCATGCCAGTCAAAACGTGACTGGCATGCGAGGATAAGAGGTTAGCGACGCACACCAGTAATGCGGCACCACTCTTCTTTTTCCGCGACCGGATCAAGAGCGAAACGTTCGACATAGGCTTCACACACGCCTTCAGCCTGGCTTGCCAGCACGCCGGATAAACCAAGATGACCACCGGCTTTCGGCAATACACTAATCAGCGGCGCTAGCTCACGCAACGGACCGGCGAGGATGTTGGCAACCACCACATCGGCTTGCAGATTTTCCGGCTGCTGGTGGGGCAGATACAACGCCAAACGATCCGACACACCATTACGTTCAGCGTTATCACGGCTGGCTTGAATCGCCTGCGGATCGATATCAATGCCGATAGCTTGTGCCGCTCCTAGTTTCAACGCCGCGATAGCCAGAATGCCGGATCCACAGCCGAAATCGATCACCGTTTTACCTTGCAGATCCAGGCCATCGAGCCAGGTTAAGCACAGCGAGGTGGTAGGATGCGTGCCGGTGCCAAAAGCGAGACCAGGATCCAGCATCACATTTACTGCATCAGGATCCGGCACATCGCGCCAGCTAGGGCAGATCCACAACCGCTCGCCAAAACGCATTGGGTGGAAGTTATCCATCCATTCACGTTCCCAGTCTTTGTCTTCGATCTGCTCGATCTTATGACGAAACGCTGATCCCAGCAGCGGATGCTGGCTCAACTCGGCCACTACATCGCTCATCTCTGTTTCCGCGTCGAACAGGCCAATCACATCGGTATCGCCCCATAACAGCGTTTCACCAGGCAGCGGTTCGTATACTGGATTGTCGTGCGTGTCCTGGAAAGTCACAGACACGGCACCCACATCCATCAGCGCATCGCTCAGGGTTTCGGCGTTCTCACCGGTGCTATTAATTTTGATTTGAATCCAAGGCATCGCGTTTCTCTTTATTTCAGTGCCGCAGCGTGCGTTGCAAGCGTGCGACCAAACAAATTACCCACCAGGAACGCCAGCAGGCTTAAGGTCAATGACGGAACGATCGGGTGGAAGCCCCACCATTCAATTTTCAGGCTGGCAAGCAGCGTATAACAAACGGCGCCGACCACCATTCCGCTGATCGCGCCAGTGGCGTTAGCGCGCTCCCAATACAATCCCAGCACTAACGGCCACAGGAATACCGCTTCAAGGCCACCAAATGCCAGCAGGTTCAGCCAGATAATCATATCCGGCGGATTCCATGCCGCCAGCAGCAGCAGCACGCCCAGCACGAAGGTGATGGTGCCCGACAGCATGCGCAGGCGCGCCTCATTTTCACTGTGTTGTGGCGCAATTCGCAGGTAAAGATCTTTGATCAGCGTAGCGGAGGATTGCAGCAACTGCGCGTTAATGGTCGACATAATCGCCGCCATCGGCGCAGCCAGAAACACGCCCGCCGCCATCGGCGGCAACACGGTGATCATCAACGTTGGGATTACGCGATCGGGAATGGTGAGATCGGGCAGGATTACGCGTCCCAGGGCGCCAGCCAGATGCATACCGAACATCAGGATCACCACCACAATGGTGCCGAGAATAATGCCGCGATGCATGGCTTTGCTGTCTTTATAGGAGATGCAGCGCACCGCCGTATGTGGCAAACCGATCACGCCAAAGCACACCAACACCGCAAAAGAGCTTAGGAAGGTCGGATTGATGACGTTGCCGACACCTTCTGGTGAGGTCAGTTGTGGATCGATGTTATGCAGTTTGGTCACCGCCGAGGCTAATCCGCCAGCATGATGAATCACCGCAAACAGCAGCAGGAAGGTGCCAATCAGCATCACCATGCCTTGCATCGCATCGTTCAGTACGCTGGCGCGGAAGCCGCCGAACGCAGTATACAGCGCGATGGTGCCGCCAAAAATCAGCAATCCAGTGTCGTAAGGAATACCCGCTGCTGTTTCCAGCAGGCGCGCGCCGCCGATGAATTGCACGGTCATCGCGCCGATAAACGCGACTAACAAACTGAGGCTGGAGAGCCAGATCAGCAGCGTGCTGCCATAACGGCCATACAACATGTCATTGAGCGTAACGGCGTTGTAGCGACGCGCCAGAATGGCGAATTTTTTCCCTAGCACGCCCAGCGATAACCAGACGGCGGGCACCTGAATCATCGCCAGCAGCACCCAGCCAAGGCCATATTTGTACGCTGCGCCAGGTCCGCCAATAAAAGAACTGGCGCTGATGTAAGTGGTGGTGATGGTCATCGCCAGCACGAAGCCGCCCATTGAGCGACTGCCGAGGAAGTACTCACTCAGGAAGTTACCCTGTTGCTGCTTGCGCATGGCAAATACTGATAGCGCGGCGATCAGCACTAAATAGGCTAACAGCGGGAGAATAATTTCAGAGTCCATCTTGGTCCTCCAGCGACATGTCGCGGAACAGCACGCGCACCATTAGCCAGCACAACACAATAAACAGCAGCGGGGCGAAGAGACAGGAAAGTTCGAACCAGCGGGGCAGGCCAAACAGGCCGATTTCATTGCCACCTAACCAGGCGGATAATCCCCAAACGACGAGGTAAGCGATGGTCAGATAAAATGACCAGCGAGCCTCTTTGTTTGCTTGCAAAAAACGCCAATCCATTATGTAACCCCAAAGGCAACAAAAATGAAAAAGGCCGGATTAACCGGCCTCTGCTTTGCTCTGCGCTGCAATTACTTCTCTTGCAGGCCGAGTTTTTTCTCCAGATAGTGGATGTTAGTCCCACCTTGCTGGAAGTTTTCGTCGTTCATAATTTTCATCTGCAGCTCGACGTTGGTCTTGATACCGTCGATGATCAGCTCCGCCAGCGCGTTTTTCATGCGCGAAATCGCGACGTCACGGTTCTCACCGTAAGTGATCAGCTTACCAATCATTGAATCGTAGTACGGCGGCACACTGTAACCGGCATAGATATGCGATTCCCAACGCACGCCAAAACCGCCTGGCGCGTGGAAACGGGTGATCTTGCCTGGGCTTGGCAGGAAGGTGTTGGCATCTTCAGCGTTAATACGGCATTCCACCGCATGACCGCGAATCACTACGTCTTCCTGTTTGATCGACAGCGGCTGACCCGCAGCGATGCGCAGCTGCTCTTTGATCAGATCGACGCCGGTGATCATCTCAGTCACCGGATGTTCCACCTGAATACGGGTGTTCATCTCGATGAAGTAGAACTCACCGTTTTCGTACAGGAACTCGAAGGTACCGGCACCGCGATAGCCGATATCGATACAGGCTTTAGAGCAGCGCTCGCCGATGTAGCGACGCAGTTCCGGCGTGATGCCTGGCGCTGGTGCTTCTTCGACCACTTTCTGGTGGCGACGCTGCATTGAGCAGTCACGTTCCGCCAGATAGATAGCGTTACCCTGACCGTCAGCCAGTACCTGAATCTCGATGTGGCGCGGATTCTCGAGGTATTTCTCCATGTACACCATGTCGTTGTTGAAAGCCGCTTTGGCTTCCGCTTTCGTCATGTTGATGGATTGCTCAAGATCCTTGTCGCTGCGCACTACGCGCATACCACGACCACCGCCGCCGCCAGAGGCTTTGATGATCACCGGATAGCCGATGCGCTTAGCGAAGGCACGGTTTTTTTCCATGTCATCGGTCAGCGAACCGTCAGAACCCGGTACGGTCGGTACGCCGGCTTTTTTCATCGCGGTGATCGCAGACACTTTATCGCCCATCAGACGAATGGTGTCGGCTTTCGGGCCGATGAAGATAAAGCCAGAGCGCTCAACCTGCTCGGCGAAATCGGCGTTCTCAGACAGGAAGCCGTAACCCGGGTGGATCGCTACCGCACCGGTAATTTCAGCCGCAGAGATCAGCGCCGGGATGTTCAGATAGCTTTTGACCGAAGGCGGTGGGCCGATGCAGACGGTTTCGTCTGCCAGCAACACGTGCTTCAGGTCACGGTCCGCGGTGGAGTGCACAGCGACAGTCTTAATGCCCAGCTCTTTGCAGGCACGCAGAATGCGCAGCGCGATCTCACCACGGTTAGCAATGACAATTTTATCCAGCATGCTTCGCCTCGTTATTCGATGATGACCAGCGGCTCGTCAAATTCAACCGGTTGGCCGCTTTCGACCAGGATCGCCTTCACAACGCCGGATTTATCGGCTTCGATCTGGTTCATCATTTTCATCGCTTCAACGATGCACAGAGTATCGCCAGCGTTAACTTTCTGGCCAACTTCGATGAAGGCTTTCGCATCCGGGCTTGGGGTGCGATAGAAGGTGCCGACCATTGGTGAACGCACGATGTGGCCACTGATTTCAGCTTTAGGTGCTTCAGCGGCTGGCGCAGCGGCAGGAGCCACGGCGGTTGCCAGCGCAGGCTGCTGCTGCATTGGCGCAGCGTAAGCCTGTTGCATCATCGGGTAACCGGCATTTGCAGGTGCACGGCTGATACGAACGGACTCTTCGCCCTCGGAGATTTCCAGCTCGGAGATGCCAGACTCTTCAACCAGTTCGATCAGTTTCTTAATTTTACGAATATCCATGAGTGTGGTTCCGTACTCTGTTTAATTGGAATGTGACAGGCGTTTTACTGCCGTTTGTAAAGCCCACGAGTATCCATCAGCGCCAAGTCCACAGATGACGCCGGCAGATACATCGGAAAGATAGGAGTGATGTCGGAACGGTTCGCGTGCATGCACATTTGAGAGATGCACCTCAATAAAAGGAATGCTAACCGCCAACAGGGCATCACGCAGTGCAACGCTGGTATGCGTGAACGCAGCAGGATTAATGATGATGTAATCCACATTGCCACGAGCTTCGTGAATACGATCGATCAACTGAAACTCGGCGTTCGATTGCAAATGACTCAATTTCACATGGTGCTGATCGGCCTGTTGCGTCAAATCGCTGACAATTTGCGCCAACGTGGTGTGACCATACTTCTCAGGCTCGCGCGTCCCCAACAAATTCAAGTTGGGACCGTTTAAAAGCAGTATGTGAAATTTGTGCGCCATCTTGCTGCTATCTCCTGCAATCAGTAAGGCATCGCGTAAAATACCGCGGCATCTTGCGTTTGTCACTCCTGAGAGTGAAAAAGAAGACTTCGCTTGCAATAAAGCCGGGCATTATATCCGTTTCGTCGCCAATCGCAGCAAAATACTGGTCTTATCAGCGAAGATGATCGGATGCGGCCCGAAGGCCACACGTTTTAACAGATTTGGCGGGAGGAACACAACCTTGCGGGGATTATCTGTGGAGAAGTTTACGCAACTTATTGTAACGCCAGCCTAACAGCAGTATAGCCAGCAGCGCGTAGATGACGGGTTGCAGTGACAATACTTTTACCGACCACAAATAGTGGATAGGCGCGAGGATCGCCATCAGATAGATGCCGTTATGCAGCGTTTGCCAGCGGCGACCGAGCTTACGCTGCATGCGTTGAAATGAGGTGATAGCCAGGGCGAACAGAATGACCCAGCTGATCATGCCCAGTAACAAATAAGGACGGGAAATCACCTCGCTGCCGAGTAATCGCAGATGATCGTAGCCAAGTTCCAGCAAGTAGTAGCTGGTAAGATGCAAACTCGCCCAGGCAAAGCACCATACGCCGAGCAGGCGGCGCGTGCGGATCAGCAATGGCTGCTTCAGGTAACGCGTCAGCGGCGATACCAGCAATGTGGCTAACAGCAACTTTAGCGCCATTCTGCCGGTAAAATGCTGGATATCTTTCGCCGGATCGGCACTCAACCAACCCTGATTTGCCGCCATAAACAGGTAAACAAATGGCAGAAAAGCCGCCAAATGCAGCACCACCTTTAAGCCGGTGATGTGGCGTAAAGTGAGGCGCACTTAGTAGTTCTCCCGCAAATCCATCCCGTGATACAGCGAAGCCACTTCCTTCGCATAACCGTTAAACAGTAGCGTCGGCTGGCGATCAACCTTAAGAATGCCGCCTGCACCGATAAAGCGTTCGGTCGCCTGTGACCAACGCGGATGGTTCACATGCGGATTCACATTGGCGTAGAAACCATATTCATTGGCGGCGATCTGGCTCCATGTTGTTGGCGGGCGATCGCGCGTTAAGGTGATCTTGACGATCGATTTAATCCCTTTAAAACCGTATTTCCATGGCACCGTCAGGCGAATTGGCGCGCCATTTTGCGGCGGCAATGCTTTGCCGTACACGCCGGTACTCAGCAGCGTCAGTGGGTGCATCGCTTCATCGAGGCGCAAACCTTCGACATACGGATAATCCAATCCGCCGCCAATAAACCGGTCTTTTTGACCAGGCATTTGGTCCGGCGCATACAAGGTTTCAAACGCTACATAGCGCGCGTTGCTGGTGGGTTCAGCCAGTTTCAACAACTTATTCAACTCAAAGCCAACCCACGGAATCACCATCGACCAAGCTTCAACGCAGCGCATGCGATAGATGCGCTGTTCCATGGCGAAACGCTTGAAGATGTCATCCATATCTAGCGTGATTGGCTTAGCGACTTCGCCCTCAATGCGCAGCTTCCATGGATCGGTCTTCAACGTGCCGGCATTGGCGGCTGGATCGGCTTTATCCAGACCAAATTCATAGAAATTGTTGTAGCCAGAAACTTTATCAAATGGCGTGAGCGGCAAATCGGCCTGCCATTCGGCGGGTTTGCTGAAATCCAGATCTCTGCCAGCTGGCGCTGGCGGGCGGTCATTGCCTTTAAACCAACTCAGTACATCAGCTTGCGCCGTACCCGGTAAACTGGCGGCGGCGGCGCTTAATCCCAACGCTTTCAGCACCTGACGACGGCGCATATTAAAGACGCTTTCTGGCGTGACGTCGGCTTCTGTGAGCAAGTGCTTCAGGTTCATGACGTTCTCCTGCGAAAAGTAAGTTACAGCTAGCATGCTCAACTTGCGCCTGCGACGCTAACTTGCTGGCGAAAATGTGAAATTTCCTGGCTGAAGTCGTTATTTGAGAATAGGACGAAAAAGTCCGCGTCAAACTCAGGCCTTCATCGTTTGGCGCTATACTCGCGCCGTAGCGCTTATCAGGCAGCAAAACAGGTGATTTTGACCCCTGTTTTGCGCTGAATCACACCTTGATTTGTGCTATTTTGCTCAGGTTTGCGCCAATGGTGAAAGTGGCGCCAACGGATGATCACCGTTCATAACCGCAGTGATGCAGGCACAGGGATGCGATTAACTACTAAATTTTCTGCGTTTATTACTTTATTAAGCTTACTGGCAATGCTGTTAATGCTGGTGGGCTGCGCTTTTAGTTTTATCTGGCTATCGCAGCAGCGGGTGGAAACGCGCATGCATACCTTAGCCACCGAAGTTGATAAAGCGTTGGCGACACAATCGCCCGAAGAGTTAACACAATGGCTGACGCGCATGATGCCGGTGGTCAACGCTGAGCAGATGCAGCTGATCAATGGCGACACGTTAGTGTTCAGTTTAGCTCGCCATGAAAATCCAATGCTGGAAGATGAGCCCAATCGTTTTATCCAATTCGATTTGCCGCTGTCGCACTCGCCGGGATTGGAGCTGCACGTCGTGGTACTCGATCCGGCCAAAACCTGGTTCCGCTCCTTTACAGGTGCCTACACGCTAGTTGTATTACTCACGGTGGTGGCCATTATGTCGGCGCTGTTGGTGATGACCAATCGCTGGCTGAATCGCCGTTGGCACAACATGGAACAGCTTGAAGCGCGCGCCGAACGCATTTTGGCTGGCGAGCGGCTGCCACGCATTGAACATGCAACCGAGTGGCCGCCCAAAGCCAGCCGGGCGATTGATGCGCTGCTGAGTGATTTACAGGAAGCCGGTGAACAGCGCTTACGCATCGATACCTTAATACGCACCTTTGCCGCGCAAGATTCGCGCACTGGCCTGAATAATCGCCTGTTCTTTGATAATCAACTGGCAACGCTGCTCGAAGATCAAGAAGATGTTGGCACACACGGCGTTGTTATGATGGTGCGCTTGCCGGATCTCGACACGCTGAATGAAACGCTTGGCCCGACGCTGGTGGAAGAGTACCTGTTTGATCTGATCAACATGCTTTCAACCTTTGTGCTGCGCTATCCGGGCGCACTGTTAGCACGCTACTTCCGCAGCGATTTTGCCGTACTGCTACCGCATCGCACGTTAAAAGAAGCCAACAGCATCGCCGATCAACTGATCAATGCCGTCGACTCGCTGCCGCCGATGCGCATGGTTGATCGTGACGATCTGATCCACATCGGCATCAGCGCGTGGCGCAGCGGACAAAGCGTGTCGCAGGTGATGGAAAATGTGGAGATGGCAACGCGGCGCGCCACTTTGCAAGGCGGTAATAGCTGGTCGGTGGGCGAAGGCAACACGCTGGATATGGGGCGCGGCAGCGTGCGCTGGCGTACCTTATTAGAGAACACCCTCAACCGTGGCGGCCCGCGACTTTATCAAAAACCGGCGGTGTTGCTGGATGGCAAAGTTCATCACCGCGAATTGCTGGTGCGTGTGTTTGATGGCGATAAAGAAGTGCTGTCAGCTGAGTTTATGCCGCTGGTGTTGCAGTTGGGGATGACCGATAGCTGGGATCGACAATTGGTGGCGCGTATCGCTGCATTATCAGAAATGTGGCCGGATGAAACGTTGGCGCTACCCGTGAATATTGATTCGCTTTTGCAGCGGCCATTCCAGCGCTGGCTGCAACAGTTGCTGCTTCAGTGCAGCAAATCACAAAGAAAACGTTTTTTATTTGAACTTGCTGAGGCGGACGTTTGTCAACACATCAACCGTTTAGCGCCGGTATTCAATATGTTGACCGCATTCGGTTGTCGCATTGCGGTGGATCAAGCCGGTTTGACGGTGGTGAGCAGTGCCTATATCAAGCAGTTCCCGATTGAAGTGATCAAGCTTGCGCCGGGATTGGTGCGCAATATTGAGCGTCGTACCGAGAACCAATTGTTTGTGCAGAGCTTGCTGGAAGTGTGTAAGTCTTCATCGACGCAAGTTTTTGCCGCCGGTGTGCGTACGCGCGCGGAGTGGCAAATGTTGTCGGGATTAGGTATTTCAGGTGGGCAGGGAGACTTCTTTGCGCCCTCGTTGCCGGTCAACAGCAACGTGAAGAAACACTCGCAACGTTATCGGATTTAAACCTTCAGCACGCGAAAACCGGGCTGAAGTCTGTTTTTCTCGCTTATTTTTGCCGGAGCGCGCGATCCTGGCGGCTGGAAATGTTAAATTTTATGTCGAAATTCACCTGCGATTGGCGGGTAAATTTGTGTTAATGCGGCGTGTTAACGCCGTTTAGCGGCGACGAAAGATGCGACAATCAGGCCAAAAAATTATTCAGCGTATTTTTTCACCGAAGCAGAACGTTTTTGCGCCTTGTAGCGGCTTCGCGTGGTTGGTAAAGTAGGCGGATTTTATTTTCCGCCCCCAGCTTGCAGGATTATCCCTTAGTATGTTTAAAAAATTTCGTGGCATGTTTTCCAATGACTTGTCCATTGACCTGGGTACTGCGAATACCCTGATTTACGTAAAAGGACAAGGCATCGTGTTAAACGAGCCTTCCGTGGTTGCCATTCGTCAGGATCGTGCCGGCTCCCCAAAGAGCGTAGCGGCTGTCGGTCATGATGCTAAGCAGATGCTGGGCCGTACGCCGGGCAACATCGCTGCTATCCGTCCAATGAAAGACGGTGTAATCGCTGATTTCTTCGTAACCGAGAAAATGTTGCAGCACTTCATTAAGCAAGTGCACAGCAACAGCTTTATGCGTCCAAGCCCACGCGTGCTGGTGTGCGTACCGGTTGGTGCGACCCAGGTTGAGCGTCGTGCCATCCGTGAATCTGCACAAGGTGCAGGGGCGCGCGAAGTATTCCTGATTGAAGAACCAATGGCTGCGGCGATTGGTGCAGGCTTGCCAGTTTCTGAAGCTACCGGTTCGATGGTGGTTGATATCGGTGGTGGTACTACTGAAGTCGCGGTGATCTCACTGAACGGCGTGGTCTACTCTTCTTCTGTACGTATTGGTGGTGACCGCTTCGATGAAGCTATCATTAATTATGTACGCCGCAACTACGGTTCACTGATCGGTGAAGCGACTGCGGAACGCATCAAGCACGGCATTGGTTCTGCGTATCCGGGCGATGAAGTGCACGAAATTGAAGTGCGCGGTCGTAACCTGGCAGAAGGTGTTCCACGCGGCTTTACGCTGAACTCCAACGAGATCCTCGAAGCGCTGCAAGAGCCGTTGACCGGTATCGTTAGCGCGGTGATGGTTGCACTGGAACAGTGCCCGCCAGAACTGGCTTCTGACATCTCCGAGCGCGGTATGGTGCTGACCGGTGGTGGTGCGCTGTTGCGTAACCTTGATCGTCTGCTGATGGAAGAGACCGGTATTCCGGTGGTCGTGGCAGAAGATCCGCTGACTTGCGTAGCGCGCGGCGGTGGTAAAGCGTTGGAAATGATCGACATGCATGGCGGCGATTTGTTCAGCGAGGAGTAATTCCTCAACGGCTGAGGCCCTGGTCAAATTGCGCAGGGAATAGCGCTTATGCTGACGCTGCTGCTGTTATGCACGACGGCGTGATGCGTCCAGCTCTGGAGGCGTTGGCTATACGGCTAACACTCCTTCCCTGATGTCGAGGAACACGCAGAATTTATGAAGCCGATTTTTAGCAGGGGACCTTCCCTGCAGTTGCGTCTCTTTCTGGCAGTCATTGTGGCTATCGCGATTATTATCGCCGATAGCCGCGTGAGCTCCTTTTCCCAGATCCGCAACTATTTGGACACATCGGTCAGTCCATTTTATTTTTTGGCCAACGGGCCAAGACAACTTCTTGACGGCGTTTCCGAAACGCTGGCTTCACGCCAGCAATTGGAGCTGGAAAATAAAGCACTGCGCCGAGAGCTCTTCCTGAAAAACAGTGACTTGCTGATGCTGGGGCAATACAAGCAGGAAAACGCACGTCTGCGTGAACTGCTCGGCTCGCCGCTGCGTCAGGATGAGCATAAGATGGTCACGCAAGTTATCTCGACCGGTACAGATCCTTATACCGATCAGGTGGTTATCGACAAAGGCAGCGTAAACGGTGTTTACGAAGGCCAGCCGGTGATCAGCGATAAAGGTGTCGTCGGTCAAGTGGTTGCTGTGGGTCAGGTCACCAGCCGTGTGCTGCTGATCTGCGATGCGTCGCATGCGCTGCCGATTCAGGTGCTGCGTAATGATATTCGCGTCATTGCTGCTGGTAACGGTTGTAGCGAAGATCTGCAACTGGAGCATCTGCCGGGTAATACTGATATTCGCGTTGGCGATGTGTTAGTGACATCTGGCCTGGGCGGTCGCTTCCCGGAAGGTTATCCGGTCGGCGTGGTCTCCTCGGTTAAAGTCGATACACAGCGCGCTTACACCGTGATTCAGGCGCGTCCAACTGCTGGATTGCAGCGTCTGCGCTATCTGCTGCTGCTGTGGGGCGCGGATCGTAACGGTGTTGCGCCAATGGCACCGGACGAAGTGCACCGCGTTGCGAATGAACGTTTGATGCAGATGATGCCGCAAGTGCTGCCGCCAGCAGGCGAAATGGGGCCGCCAGCGCCCGATATGATGCAGCCCGCGCAGCAAATGGGCCCGCCGCAACCCGCTAACAGCAGTCGTTCGCAAGGGAATTCTGCGAACACACGCGGAGGCCAGCCTTGAGTCGATATCGCAGCCAGGGTCGTTGGGTTATCTGGCTGTCCTTTCTGGTTGCCCTTGTCCTGCAAATCATGCCCTGGCCGGAACAAATCTACATGTTCCGGCCTTCATGGCTATTATTGATCCTCATTTATTGGGTTTTAGCGCTGCCGCATCGGGTAAATGTTGGCACCGGATTTTTCCTCGGTGGCATCATGGATCTGGTGGCGGGTTCCACGCTGGGTGTGCGCGCGTTGGCGTTTAGCATCATCGCGTATCTGGTGGCCTTCAAATTTCAACTATTCCGAAACTTAGCGTTGTGGCAGCAAGCATTAATGGTTATGGTGCTGTCGCTTGCCGTGGATGTGATTGTTTTCTGGGCAGAATTCCTGGTGATTAACGTCTCATTCCGCCCGGAAATCTTCTGGAGTAGCGTGGTCGACGGCATCCTCTGGCCTTGGCTATTCTTATTAATGAGAAAGATTCGCCGTCAGTTTGCCGTTCAGTAAGGAATACTATGATAAGCCTGTACCTCGCTTCCGGTTCACCGCGTCGACGTGAGCTGCTCACGCAGCTTGGTCTGCAATTTGAACGCCTGATAACCCACGTTGAAGAGCAGCGCCAGCCAGAAGAAGCGGCTGAGGCTTACGTGCGTCGCCTGGCGTCGGACAAAGCGCGTGCGGGCGTGGCAGTGGCGCCGCAAAATTTACCGGTTTTAGGTGCGGATACCATCGTAGTGCTGAACGGTGAAGTGCTGGAAAAACCGCAAGATGCCGCGCATGCCGCCGAGATGCTGAGTAAGCTCTCCGGGCAAACGCATCAAGTGATGACCGCCGTCGCGCTGGCCGATGCACAACGCGAGTTGGATTGTCTGGTCATCACCGACGTGACATTCCGCAATATTAGCGAAGAAGAAATTTCGCACTATATCGCCAGCGGCGAGCCGATGGATAAAGCCGGCGCGTACGGAATTCAGGGCCTTGGCGGCAATTTTGTCCGCAAGATTAATGGAAGCTATCACGCCGTAGTGGGATTGCCGCTGGTTGAGACTGGCGAGCTGCTGAGTCATTTTCAGTCACTGCGGGCATTGAGAGGACAAGATGACGGCTGAACTGCTGGTAAATGTGACACCTTCCGAAACGCGTGTTGCCTATATTGATGGCGGCATTCTGCAAGAAATCCATATTGAGCGCGAAGCACGTCGCGGCATTGTGGGAAACATCTATAAAGGACGCGTCAGCCGCGTCTTACCGGGCATGCAGGCGGCGTTTGTCGATATCGGCATGGATAAAGCCGCCTTCCTGCACGCTTCAGACATCATGCCGCACACCGAATGCGTGGCGGGTGATGAGAAGAAAAATTTTGTGGTACGCGACATTGGCGAACTGGTACGTCCCGGCCAGGATCTGATGGTGCAGGTGGTGAAAGATCCGCTGGGTACTAAAGGTGCGCGTCTCACCACTGACATTACCTTGCCTTCACGTTACCTGGTGTTTATGCCTGGCGCATCGCACGTTGGCGTCTCGCAGCGTATTGAAAGTGAAGCTGAACGTGATCGTTTAAAAGCGGTGGTTGCGGCTTACTGTGACGATCTGGGTGGCTTCATTATTCGTACCGCTGCCGAAGGCATTGGTTCCGAAGAGCTGGCGCAAGATGCCGCTTTCCTGAAACGCTTGTGGACGAAAGTCAGCGAGCGCAAAAAACGCAATCAAACCCGTTGCCTGCTGTATGGCGAACTGGCGCTGGCGCAGCGCGTACTGCGTGATTTCGCGGGCGCGGCGCTGGATCGTATTCGCGTTGATTCACGTTTGACCTGCGATTTGCTGGTGGAATTCACCGGTGAATACATTCCGGAAATGGCCAGCAAGCTGGAGTTGTACAGCGGCAAGCAGCCAATATTTGATCTGTTTGGTGTTGAGAACGAAATTCAGCGATCGCTGGAGCGCAAAGTCGAGCTGAAATCGGGCGGCTATTTGATCATCGATCAAACCGAAGCCATGACCACGGTTGATATCAATACCGGCGCGTTTGTTGGTCATCGCAATCTTGATGAAACCATCTTCAACACCAATATCGAAGCGACGCAAGCCATCGCGCGCCAACTGCGACTGCGCAACCTCGGTGGCATTATCATTATCGATTTCATCGACATGAGTAATGACGATCATCGCCGCCGCGTGCTGCATTCGCTGGAAAGTGCCTTGAGCAAAGATCGGGTGAAAACCGGTATCAACGGCTTCTCGGCGCTGGGTTTGGTGGAGATGACGCGCAAGCGCACACGTGAAAGTATTGAACATGTGCTGTGCGCCGATTGTCCAGTATGCAAAGGGCGCGGCACGCTGAAAACCGTGGAAACGGTGTGTTATGAGATCATGCGCGAAATCGTGCGCGTGCATCATGCTTACGATTCCGATCGTTTCCTGGTCTACGTTTCACCGGCGGTTGGCGATGCGTTGAAAGGCGAAGAGTCGCACGCGCTGGCTGAAGTCGAGATCTTCGTCGGCAAGCAGGTCAAAGTGCATGTTGAACCGCTTTATACTCAAGAGCAGTTTGACGTGGTCATGATGTGATCGTGAGGTTTCACGCTGTAACCCAACGGACTGCAAGGAGAGGTGTGTGAGGCGGTTGCCGAGGATTTTGTTACTGCTGCTCGCCGCAATCATCGTCATTGTGGCGCTGCTGGTCAGCGGGTTGCGCCTCGTGATGCCGCACCTCAACAGCTATCGTAGCGATATTCTGCAGACGATTTCTCGCGTCAGCGGCGTAACAGTGGATGCCAGTGAAATTCAGGGCAAGTGGGAAAACTTTGGCCCGACGCTGCAAGTGCGCGATGTCAAAATCGCGATGCAGGAAGATGGCAATCTCACCATCGGCCGCGTTACCTTAGCGCTCAATGTCTGGCAATCGCTGCTGCATTGGCGTTGGCAATTCCGCGATCTCACCTTCTGGCAGCTGCGCCTCGAAACCAATCATCCGTTGCTCACGAACGATGAGCAAAAAAACAGCTTCAAACCGGCGCAAATCAACGATCTGTTTTTGCGCCAGTTTGACCACTTCGATCTGCGTGACAGCAGCATCCGCTTTCTCACGCCGTCCGGCCAACATGCCGAACTGGCGATTCCGCGTTTAACCTGGCTTAATGAAGACACGCGTCATCGCGCGGAAGGGGAAGTCAGCCTTTCCAGCTTTACCGGCCAGCATGGCGTGGTGCAAGTACGACTCGATCTCAGCGATAACAATGGCTTGCTCAACGATGGTCGCATCTGGATGCAGGCCGATGATGTTGATGTGCGCCCGTGGATTGGTCCGTGGCTGCGTGACAACACCAGCCTTGAAAGCGCGCGTTTCAGCCTTGCTGCGTGGGTAAATCTGCGCGATGGCGACGTCTACGCGGGCGATCTGCTGCTGAGCAAAGGTGGCGCGCGCTGGCGTGGCGAGCAGGGCGATCATCAGTTGCAAGTTGATGGCTTAACCGCGCATCTTTCCCGCTTCCAAAACGGCTGGAGCCTGGCGGTGCCGCAAACCCGCCTCAGCACCGACGGCATTGCGTGGGCTCCGGGACACTTCTCTCTGCTGTGGAAGCCGGAAGATAAGCAGATGCTCGGCAGCAACGGCGCCCCAGAAGTCCGCGTGCGTGCCACGCAGCTTGATTTAGATCGTCTGGCTCCCATCGTTCCGCTGTTTAAACCGCTTTCACCGGCTTTGCTCGATAACTGGCGTGCGCTGCAACCGCGCGGCCATATTGATGCGCTGGCGCTGGACATCCCGCTTGCTCAGCCGGAACAAACCCGTTTGCAGGCCAAATGGCGCGATCTCGCCTGGCAACAGTGGGAATTGCTGCCAGGCATCAGCAATCTTAGCGGCAGCGCCAGCGGCAGTTTGAATAACGGTTTGCTGGACGTAGCGATGGGCCAGGCCGAAGTGCCGTACGGCGATATGTTCCAGGCACCGCTGCAAATCAAACAGATCACCGGCAAACTGAACTGGCAGCGCGATGACAGCGGTTTGACGCTCGACGGGCATCAGCTTGATGTGCAGGCAAAATCATTGTGGGCGCGCGGTGATTTCCGCTATCAGCAAAATATCGGCAAAGCGCCGCGGTTGGATATCCTCGCCGGGATTCGCGTGACCGATGCTGGCGATGCGTGGCGCTACTTCCCGGAACCGCTGATGGGGCATGATCTTACGCATTATCTCAGCACCGCGATTAAAGGCGGGCAGGTGGATAATGCCACGCTGCTGTTTGCTGGCGATCCCACCTTGTTCCCGTTTAATCACAATGACGGCATGTTTGAAGTGTGGGTGCCGCTGCGCAATTCCACCTTCCAGTTCCAACCGGGCTGGCCAGCGCTGGAAAACCTCGATATCAATCTCGACTTCCTCAACAACGGCTTGTGGATGAAGGCAGAGCAAACCAAACTCGGCGATGTCGATGCGCGCAATGTCAGCGCGGTAATCCCGGATTACCTCAAAGAGAAGCTGATTATTGATGGCGATATCAGCGGCGAAGGAAAGCAAATCGCCAGCTACTTTGAACAAACGCCACTCAAGCCAACACTGGGTGCAGCGCTGCAACAGTTACAAATTGGCGGCAAGGTACGCGGCAAGCTAAACCTCGATATTCCGCTGGATGGCGAGTTAGTTCACGCTAGCGGCAACGTGGTGTTGAACAATAACAGTTTGTTTATCAAGCCGCTGAAAACCACCTTGAATAATCTGACCGGTCGCTTCCGCTACAACAACGGCAATCTGGAAAGTGAAGAGTTGCAGGCGAACTGGTTTGGACAGCCAACCGGTGTCACCTTCAGCACCACGGAAAATCCCAATGATTTTGGCGTTAACGTCAAACTGCTGGGCGACTGGCAACCCGCACAGCTGAAAATGTTGCCCGCTTCTGTCACCAGCAAACTGAGCGGCAGTTTGCCGTGGCAGGGCAATGTCGATATCACGTTACCGCACAAAGGCGGAGCCAGTTATAAAGTTGAGTTGAAGGGTGATGCAAAAACAGTAAGCAGTCACTTACCTGCTCCGCTAGACAAGTCAGCGGGCGCAGCGATGCCGATTACCATTAACGCCGATGGTGATTTGCATGGCTTTACGTTGAGTGGCAGCGTGAAAGAACAGCATCGATTTAACAGCCGTTGGATTCTTGAGCCGCAGCTACGGGTTGATCGCGGCATTTGGCTCAACGATGCGAAAAGTACGCCGAAGTTGCCAGAGAATCGTGGCATGGAATTGAATCTGCCTGCGCTGGATGGTGAAGCCTGGATGGGCTTGCTGGCTGGTGCCGGCAGTTCACGCAACGCGCAGGGCGAACCGGAAGTCGGTGGCGCATTGCTGCCGGGCGATTTCATTTTGCGTACGCCAGCGTTAACACTGGGTGGTCAGCAGTGGCACGATGTGAACGCTGCCATCACGCAAGGCCCAAGCGGCAACACTCACGTGCAATTGGATAGCCGCGAAGCGCGCGGCAGTTTGCAGACCGCGCAGAGTGCGCCGTGGCGTATCGACCTCAACTATCTCTACTACAATCCAGAATGGGCGGGCAAAACCGACGATAAATCATCGCCGTTCAGCGCCAGCAGCGATCTCAACTTTAGTGGTTGGCCGGCGTTGCAGCTTAACTGTGATGAGTGTTGGCTGCGCGGCCAGAAGTTTGGCCACATGCAGGCCAGATTGCAGCCGCAGGGCGATACGTTAGCACTTACTAACGGTTCGATTGATTCCGGTAGCTCGAAGCTGAATGTTGATGGTGAATGGGTGAATAAACCGGGCGATCAGCGCACCTCTTTGAAAGGCAGCCTGAGCGGCAAGAATATTAATGACGCAGCCAATTGGTTTGGTATGAACACGCCGCTGCGTGATGCGCCATTTAAAGTCGATTACGATCTGCATTGGCGTTCTGCACCGTGGCAGCCATCGCCTGAAACCTTGAGCGGCACGCTGAAAACGCACTTCGGTAAAGGACACATTGCCGATGTCAGTACCGGTCGTGCCGGGCAGTTGCTGCGTCTGGTGAGCTTCGATGCCTTGCTGCGTAAACTGCGTTTCGATTTCAGCGATACGTTCAGCGATGGCTTCTACTTCGATTCGATTAACGGCACCGCGTGGATTGAAAACGGTGTGATGCGCACCGATAACCTGCTGGTGGATGGCCTCGAAGCGGATATCGCCATGAACGGTAATATTGATTTGGCGAAACGGCAGATCGATATGCAAGCGGTGGTTGCGCCGGAAATTTCCGCTTCGGTTGGCGTGGCAACCGCTTTTGTCATCAATCCGGTGGTGGGCGCAGCGGTGTTTGCTGCCAGCAAAGTGTTGGGGCCGATTTGGAACAAGATTTCGCTGCTGCGTTATCACATCAGCGGTCCGCTGGATAAGCCGGAAATCAATGAAGTGCTGCGCAAACCGCGCGAAGACAAAAAGAAGTGAATTTGACGCCGTCGGGTAATTGCCGCAGGCTATGACTATCCGAGCACATAATGAGTGAGAAACGATGACTCTGAATCTGGTAAGTGAGCAGTTGCTAACTGCGAACAACATTAATCAGCAGGACCTTTATTCCCTGTTAGGGCAGCTTTCAGAACGTCGTCTGGATTATGCCGATCTCTATTTCCAGTCCAGTTTCCACGAATCCTGGGTGCTGGAAGACAAAATTATCAAAGATGGTTCCTACCATATTGATCAAGGTGTTGGCGTCCGCGCGGTGAGTGGCGAGAAAACCGGTTTTGCTTACGCTGATCAGATCTCCCTGAATGCGCTGCGCCAGTCGTCTGAAGCGGCGCGCAGCATCGTGCGTGAGCAAGGCAACGGCAAAGCGCATACCTTATCGGCGGTATTGAACCGTTCGTTGTATGCGCCGGTCAATCCGCTGGATAGCCTGACGCGTGAAGACAAAATTGCCTTACTGCATCGTGTCGATAAAGTGGCGCGTGCCGCGGATCCTCGTGTGCAGGAAGTGAATGCCAGCCTGAGCGGCGTGTATGAGCAAGTGCTGGTAGCGGCAACCGATGGCACCTTGGCGGCCGATATTCGTCCGCTGGTGCGTCTCTCCATCAGCGTGCAGGTTGAAGACCAAGGCAAGCGCGAACGCGGCTCAAGCGGCGGCGGCGCGCGTACCGGCTATGAATTCTTCCTCGCCGACGAAAGTGGCGATGTGCGTGCCGATGCGTGGGCGCGTGAAGCGGTGCGCATGGCGCTGGTTAACCTTTCTGCGGTCGCTGCGCCAGCGGGCATGCTGCCGGTGGTGTTAGGCGCGGGCTGGCCGGGCGTGCTGCTGCACGAAGCGGTTGGACATGGTCTGGAAGGCGACTTCAACCGTCGCGCGACTTCAGTATTCAGCGGCAAAATGGGCCAGTTAGTGGCATCCGAGCTGTGTACCGTTGTCGATGACGGCACCATTGAAGGCCTGCGCGGTTCGTTAGCGGTCGATGATGAAGGTGTTCCGGGCCAATATAACATGCTGATTGAAAACGGTGTGCTGAAAGGTTACATGCAGGATAAGTTGAATGCGCGCCTGATGGGCGTTCCGCCAACCGGTAACGGTCGCCGTGAATCCTACGCGCACCTGCCAATGCCGCGCATGACCAACACTTATATGCTGGCGGGCAAATCAACGCCGCAAGAGATTATCGAAAGCGTTGAGTACGGCATTTACGCGCCGAACTTTGGTGGCGGCCAGGTGGATATCACTTCCGGCAAGTTCGTTTTCTCAACCTCAGAAGCCTATCTGATCGAGAACGGCAAAGTGACCAAACCGGTAAAAGGCGCGACGCTGATTGGTTCCGGCATTGAAGCGATGCAGCAAATCTCGATGGTCGGCAACGATCTGGCGCTGGATAAAGGCGTCGGCGTGTGCGGTAAAGAAGGCCAAAGCGTGCCGGTTGGCGTCGGTCAGCCCACGCTGAAGCTGGATAAAATCACCGTGGGCGGTACTGCTTAATCTTCAATTTCAGGTCGCCATCGTTGGCGACCTGCTTCAACTCTTGCGGTGCTGCTGATATTGCCGCGCCACCTGCTTGAAATATTCCGTCAGATAATCGATACATACCTGCACTTTTAACGGCAACTTGTCCTTCTCGGTATACAGCGCATACACCGGACGCGGCTCGGAATGGTATTGCGGGAATAAAATATCGATCTCTCCGCTGCTGATCTCATCAATTACCCACATCAGCGGCACATAAGCGATGCCACAACCGGCTTTCAGCCAGCGAATCAGCGTTTGCGAATCATTGGTCACGAAGCGACCTTGCGGCGTGAGTCGCGTGACTAAACCTTCTGGCGCCACCAATTCAAAGGTGTTATCCGGACGTACGCTGTATTCCAGCCACGAAAAATTATCGATTTCGCCAGGTTTCTCCGGCGTACCATGTTGTGCCAGATAGCTTTTGGCGGCGCACACCACCATCGGCATCGCGCCGAGCCGCCGCGAGAACAGATTCGAATCCTGCAACGCACCGACGCGCACCACCAAATCCAGACCGTTGGCGATCAAATCCGGTGCCGGAATGCCGGTGACCAAATTCACGCTTAAACCGGGGTATTCACGTAACATCTCGCTGGTCATCGCCGATAAGACGTTTTGCGCCATGGTGGATGAGCAGCCGATGCGCAGAATGCCAATCGGCGTGTTATTAAAGGCGTAAAGCTGTTCATGCACCTGCGACGCTTCCGCCAGCATGCGGCGGCAGCCCTGAAAGTAGATTTTTCCCGCTTCGGTCAGGCCAATGCTGCGGGTGCTGCGATTGAGCAATTTGACCTGTAATTCATCTTCCAGTTTGGCGACAATCTGGCTGATAGAAGAAACGCTGAGCTGAAGCTGGCGCGCCGCGGCGGTAAATGAACCCAATTCAACCACTTTGGCGAAAATGGACATGCTTTTAAGTCGATCCATTGTTTACTCTGACTAAAAAGTGATTTAGCTCACAATATGTAGAAAACGTATAGTCAAGCGCGTTACTATACGCGTCGCTGGGTCTCTTCACTGCACCTGAACATGGCTGTGTTAACCCGATGATACGCTATGATTAGCTCAACGCGGCCTGAATGTTGCCATCAGTTTACCCGTCTTCCCCTGATCGTAAACCCAACATGCTGCAACGCATGTGGGCAGGTATCGGTGCAATCCGGCAAGGTCGAACTAAGGATCCGAAATGAGTGTGCTTCCGGTATTTGTCGTATTCGGGCTGAGTTTTCCGCCCATCTTCGTTGAACTATTAGTTTCGCTGGCGCTGTTCTGGCTAGTGAAGCGCGTGCTGACGCCTAGCGGGATCTACGATCTGGTTTGGCATCCCGCACTGTTTAACACTGCGCTGTATTGCTGTGTGTTTTATCTTGTATCCCGTTTATTCGTCTGAGGTTTTTAAGTGAAAGCGCTAATAAGAAAAATCGCGCGATACGCGATTACGCTCCTGCTGGTTGTCATCGCCATCGTGATCATCTTCCGCGCGTGGGTGTTTTACACCGAATCACCGTGGACGCGTGATGCCAAATTCTCCGCTGATGTCGTCGCCATCTCGCCTGACGTCACCGGCATCATTACTGACGTGCCGGTGCACGATAATCAACTGGTGAAAAAAGGCGACACGCTGTTTGTGGTCGATCGTCCGCGCTATCAAAAAGCGTTGGATGAAGCCCAAGCCGATGTCGAATATTACCAGGCGTTGGTGAGCGAAAAACGCCGTGAAGCCACGCGCCGCAATCAGTTGGGCACCAGCGCGATGTCGCGTGAAGCCATTGAGCAATCCAACAACGATCTGCAAACCAGCGAGCATCAGCTGGCGAAGTCCGTTGCAACGCGCGATCTGGCTGTGATCGATCTCGATCGCACCACCATCAAAGCGCCTTCCGACGGCTGGGTGACCAACCTCAACGTTTATCAGGGTGAATTCATTACGCGCGGTTCCGTGGCGGTGGCGCTGGTGCAGCAACATTCGTTCTACGTGCTGGCGTATATGGAAGAGACCAAGCTGGATGGCGTACGTCCGGGCTTCCGCGCGCAAATCACGCCGCTGGGTAGCAACGTGGTGTTGCGCGGCACCGTCGATAGCATCGCGGCGGGTGTCACCAACAGCAGCAGCACCAGCGACAGCAAAGGCATGGCGACAATCGACTCGAATCTGGAGTGGGTGCGTCTGGCGCAGCGTGTGCCGGTGCGTATTCGCCTCGACGATCAACCGGGCAACCGCTTCCCGGCGGGTACCACCGCGACGGTGGTGATCACCGGTGCGCAAGATCGCGAAACCAAAGTCTCGCCAATGGCGCAGTTTTTTAATCGCCTGCGTGAGTTTGGTTAAGCGAGGGCGATATGATTGAGTTTTTGCGTTTCCCGGTGAAGCTCACCTTCGCGCTGGTTGCGGCGTTGATGATTGGCTTTCACTTCAATCTGGAAACGCCGCGTTGGGCGGTCATGACCGCGGGCATTGTCGCCGGCGGTACCGCTTTTGCTGCGGGGGGCGATCCCTATTCTGGCGCACTGCGCTATCGCGGCATCCTGCGCATCATTGGTACCTTTATTGGTTGTATCGCTGCGCTCACCATCATGATTGCCACAGTGCGCGCGCCCGTCGTGATGCTGCTGCTATGCTGCCTGTGGGCGGGCATGTGCGTGTGGCTCTCCTCGTTAATCAAAGTTGAAAACTCCTACGCGCTGGGGCTGGCGGGTTACACCGCGCTGATCATCGTGATTACCGCAGATGCTAGCGGTGGCTTAACGCTTGCGCCGCAGTTTGCGGTCGAGCGTTGCAGCGAAATCGTCATCGGTATTTTGTGCGCGATTCTTGCCGACATGCTGTTCTCGCCGCGTTCGATCAAGAAAGTGATTGAGCAAGAAGTCGATGCCTTGCTGGTGGCGCAGTACAAGTTGCTGCAACTGTGCGTGGCGCACGAAGATAAAGATGAAGTGGATAAAGCGTGGAGTGCGCTGGTGCGCCGCACCACGGCGCTGAATGGCATGCGCAGCCAGCTGATGATGGAATCCTCGCGCTGGAAAAACTCCAGCCGCCGTCTGCAAATGCTCAATACCTTGTCGCTCACCATGATTACTCAGGCGGCAGAAACCTTCCTGATTCAAAATGCGCGACCCGAATACATTCCACCGCACTATCGTTTGCTGATCGAAAAAGAGGTCAACAACGTTAACGATGTGCACAAGCGCATGAAGGTGATGCGCCGCCTGATTGGTGTGAGCAGCAAAACTGTGCCGCTGACTGTCGCCAGTTGGGTCGGTGCCGCCACCGAATATCTGTTACTGATTAACGGTGTGAAAAGCAATAGCCGCATCACCACGCTGGAAGAGAGCATTTTGCAGCGCGAAGTGGTGATTCAGGCGCGTTCCGCCGAAACGCATCACGCGATGATCAACGGCGTGCGCACCCTTGTCGCGACCGCACTCGGTTCGTTATTCTGGCTGTATACCGGCTGGACCTCGGGCAGCGGCTGCATGGTGATGCTGGCGGTGATTACCGCGCTGGCGATGCGGATGCCAAACCCACTAATGATGGCGAAAGATTTCCTGTACGGCATGGCGGTTGCGGTACCGCTCGGCGCGCTGTACTTCATCTTTATTCTGCCTGCGACACAGCAAAGCGTGTTGCTGTTGTGCATCGCCATTGGTGCTCTGGGCTTTATCGGCGGCATCTTTGTGCAGCGCCGCCAGCTCGGTACGCTCGGTGCGCTGATTGGCACCATCAACGTATTGGTGCTGGATAACCCGATGAAGTTCGAGTTCAACGTGTTCCTCGACAACGTGTTGGGCCAGGTGATTGGTTGCTTCGTGGCAATGATGGTGATTCTGTTGATTCGCGACAAATCACGCGATCGCACCGGTCGTAAGCTGCTGAACCGCTTTATGTATGCAGCCGTGGCGGCGCTGACCACCAATCAGGCGCGCCGCCGGGAAAACCATTTGCCTGCGCTGTATCAGCAACTGTTTTTGTTGCTTAACCTGTTCCCAGGCGATATCGATAAGTATCGCATCGCGTTAACACTGATCATCGGGCATCAGCGTTTGCGTAACGCGGAAGTGCCAATCAACGCGGATTTGTCGGCGTATCACCGCCAACTGCGTCATACCGCCGACCGGATTATTTCGGCAACCAGCGATGACAAGCGCCGCTATTACTTTGAGCGGTTGCTAAAAGAGTTAGAGGTGTATCAGGAGAAGCTGCATCACTATTCGGCTCCTGATAAGGTTACCGAACCGGTGAAACGGCTGGTGCTGATGCTGGATAAGTATCAAAACACCCTCATCCAAATCTGAAACTGGCCGCTGCAGCATGCAGCGGCCTTTTTGATCCCACGTTGACACAAAAATCAGCAAATTTGGCATCTATACTTTCCTGACAGGACGCAAACCGACAGGAGCGAACCGATGTCTACTTCCCTGCAGAACCACGAATTATTCAAAACCGGCTATTTCGCCGACGGCCAATGGCATACCGCCAGCGACACCTTTGACGTAACCAATCCCGCCACTGGTGAAGTCTTAGCCAAAGTCGCCAAAGCCGGTAAGCACGAAACCGAACAGGCAATTGCCGCCGCAGAACGTGCGTTTCCCGCCTGGCGCGATAAAACCGCCAAGGCGCGCGCCGAAATCCTCAATCGTTGGTATCAACTGATGATTGAGAACAAAAGCTGGCTGGGCCAACTGATGACGGCTGAACAAGGTAAACCACTCAAAGAAGCGGAAGGCGAAGTGGAATATGCCGCCAGCTTTATTCAGTGGTTTGCCGAGCAGGCAAAACGCGCCAACGGCGAGATCATCCCGCCTGCCAAGCCGGGTTCGCGCATCCTCGCCACGCGCGAACCGATTGGCGTGGTCGCTGCCATCACGCCGTGGAATTTCCCGATGGCCATGCTGACGCGCAAACTCGGCCCGGCACTCGCCGCGGGGTGTACCGGCATCATCAAACCCGCCAATAACACCCCGCTCAGTGCCTTTGCGCTGCTGGCGCTGGCGCAAAAAGCGGGCGTTCCCGATGGCGTGTTGAACGCGGTTGCAGGTGATACGCATGCCATCAGCGATGCGATTATGGCCAGCAAAGCGGTGCGCAAAATCTCCTTCACTGGTTCAACTGCGGTAGGTAAAACGCTGATGCGTAACGCGGCGGAAACCATGAAGAAAGTGTCGATGGAGTTAGGCGGCAATGCGCCGTATATCGTGTTCGAAGATGCAGACATTGATGCCGCAGTGCAGGGCGCGATTGCCAACAAGTTCCGCAACGCTGGGCAAGTGTGCGTCAGCGTCAATCGCTTCTATATCCATAACGCGGTGTACGATCGTTTCGTCAACCAACTGGCTGATGAGGTTGGCAAGCTTAAAGTCGGCAACGGCGTTGAGGAAGGCGTGATTGTCGGCCCGCTGATTGAGCCGTCGGCGCTGGATAAAGTCGAAGAGCATGTCAAAGACGCGCTGAGCAAAGGCGGGAAATTGATGGTCGGCGGCGAGCGTCATCCATTGGGTGGCAACTTCTGGCAGCCAACAGTGATCGCTGATGCACACGAAGAGATGAAGCTGGCGCAGGAAGAGACGTTTGGTCCGGTGGCGGCGTGTTTCCGTTTTGACGATGAAGCGGATGTACTGAAGCGCGCCAATAACACCGAATATGGTTTGGCGGCCTATTTCTACACCCAGAATCTTCAGCGTGTGTTCCGCGTTTCAGCGGCGCTGGAAGCCGGGATGATCGGCATTAACGAATGTGCGGTTTCAACCGAACTGGCACCCTTCGGCGGCGTGAAAGAGTCAGGATTAGGACGCGAAGGTTCGGTGTTGGGGATGGAAGAGTATCTGGAAGTGAAAGCGCTGCACCTCGGCGGACTTGGCTAGCCGCGACGACTAAGAGGGCATCATGATGAGAACCGAGCGTTTTGATTTCGATGAAATTGTCGATCAAGCCCATTTCTACCGACAGTTTAGCGATCGTTTTGCGCTGGCCGATCTTGCCATCAACGATCTGGACGATCTTTGGGACGCGATCATTGGTGAGCAATTGCCGTTGCCGCTGGAGATTGAGTTTGTGAATCTGGGGAAAGGGCAGAAACGCCGGTATGGCGCATTGATCCTGCTATTTGATGAAGCAGAAGAGGAGCTGGAAGGCCAGCTCCGCTTCAATGTAAAGCAGTAGACCCAAAAAGGGCCCCGGCGAGCGGGGCCAAAGGGTTCGTCTTAATTGACGAGGAATTACTTATAAAGCTCAGCGGTTAAGTGGTAGCTGTCGCCGGTTTTGGCTTCGATCACTTTATAAGCGCTGGCACCTTGCTCATCTGCTTTCTGCGAAAGCTGGGCACGGTAATCCATTGGTGAACCGCCGGTACCGCTGATTGAAATAGTGCTGCCGGTAGGTTGCAGATTCTGCGCCGTTTCATCGGTTACCAACTGTGCCGCAGAGGCACCGAAGGCGATCAGGGAAAACAGGCTAGCAGTTGCGATGGTTGTTTTGATATTCATAATTTTTCTCCTCGTATAATCAACAACCTGCGGCAAAAAGTGGGGTAGGCGGGTCGTCGATCTCGTGTCTGGCGCCTAAGCGGCGCCTGACGTTCGATGTTTAATTATTTGTACAGTTCAGCAGTGACGTGGAAGGTATCGCCACGGTTGTTCTCAATAATGCGGTAATGGCTAGCACCTTGAGCATCGGCTTTCTGTGACAGTTCCTGACGAACGTTGGTCTGGTCACCGTCCACACCGCTCACGCTGATGGTTTGATTCAGTGGTTGCAGCTGTTCAGCTTGTTCATTTGAAACCAGGCTTGCGGCGCTAGCGCCAAATGACAGAACAGAAGCCAGGGTCATTACAGCGATAGATAATTTGGTTTTCATGATTCTACTCTCCTGAAAATTGGGTTGGTAACCTGAGAGGCAAAGGCGTCTCAAACGGGTCACCCTTCACATTGCGTCTTGAATCAGTAACTTATTTGTACAGTTCAGCGGTAGCGTGATAGCTGTCACCGGTATTCGCCTCAATCACGCGGTAGGCTTTTGCACCTTGCTGATCGGCTTTATCGTTTAACTGCTGACGGATATCCATTGGAGAACCGCCCACGCCGCTGACGCTAATGGTGCCTGCGGGTTGCAGATTCGCTGCTTGTTCAGCATTGATAGAATCTGCTGCAAATGCACCAAATGACAGGGCAGAGAGAACACTTAATGTTGCAATAGTAGTTTTAACGTTCATGGTATTTTTCCTCGTCGTCTATTTTTATCTTTTTCTTTCGTGTGATTTGCATCACGAAACTAAGTATAGATCTAATCACTCATGAAATTAATATCCAGCTAATAATGTTTGGTTGTAATTCTTTATCCTTATGGCACTTTTTTAGAACGGTAAGTTATAAAAACCGCCTGGATCTTAACCATAGCTTGTTATTTCAATGTAAAAACAATGATCTACATCAAATTATCTTTTAGTGCGAAAGATCATGGTTGATCCCGCTGGCTGATACGCCGTGAGAAGGGAATGACACTGAGCACATAATGTAAAGCAGTGTAAAATAGCGCAATAGGTTAAGCAGGGGAAAAGGTCGTACCATTATTTAGGTCGAACGATAACGCTCAGGCATATGGATAACCTATTATATGAAAAGGATTTTGTGGCAAGAATGGCAGATAAGCGGTGCGCAGAGAGAGGTTACCGGCAGCTGAACAGCCGGTAACGGGCAGGGTTTTATAGCTCTTGTTCGAATAAAACCAGAATGGCGTCGTACAGCTGCTTTACCGAGAAGGTGCGCGCTGGCGTAATAAAGATGGTGTCATCACCGGCGATGGTGCCGAGAATCCCTTCTGCTTTCCCGAGAGAATCCAGCAAACGTGCAATCAGCTGTGCTGCACCGGGGCTGGTGTGAATCACGACCAAGGCATCGTTATAATCGATATCCAACACTAGGTTCTTCAGCGGGCTGGTGGTGGTTGGAACGCCAAGCTCTGCTGGCAGGCAATACACCATTTCCATCTTCGCGTTGCGGGTGCGGACTGCACCGAACTTGGTCAGCATGCGAGACACTTTGGACTGATTGATGTTCTCGAAGCCGTCTTCCTGCAGCGCCTGCACGATTTCGCCCTGGGAGCTAAATTTTTCTTCCTTTAATAAGGCTTTGAACGCCTTGATCAGGTCGTCTTGTTTTGATGGGTTTCGCATAAGCTACCAATAAGAGAGGGTTGCAGCAGGCAACAGGCCCACGGCAGATAAATTATTATGCATTTAGATGAATTTTTATGCAATCAATCTGATGTGAATTACTCGCAGGGCAGCGATCATAGCAGAATTTTATATCGCACGAAAATCGCGGGCAGACGCGCAAAGCGAAGGTTGCAAAGTTGTTATATTATTGAGGTGGTAACAACAATATTGATGATCATTGCCGTCCATTGTCTTCTGGCTGCGAATGAATCATTCAGGCGACTTCTGAAGTGGAGATGTCTCGGGAGCCGATCGATTGCGGCGTAGTGTTAAGTGCGCGACAGGTTTTGTCGCTATCGCCTGAGAAGTTGATTAAACTCGTAACCTGATGGATTTTCGGCATATCTCTGCCCCACCTTAATAAGGAGTTCAGGATGAAAGTTGCCGTTCTCGGTGCCGCTGGTGGTATTGGCCAAGCGCTTGCACTGCTGCTTAAAACTCAATTGCCCGCAGGTTCAGCCCTCTCACTTTATGATATCGCGCCGGTTACGCCGGGTGTGGCGGTCGATCTCAGCCACATTCCAACCGCAGTCACGGTTGAAGGCTTCAGTGGCGAAGATGCGACACTTGCGCTGCATGGTGCTGATGTGGTGCTGATCTCCGCTGGCGTGGCACGTAAACCCGGCATGGATCGTGCTGACCTGTTTAACGTCAACGCCGGTATCGTGCGCAATTTGATTGAGCAAGTTGCCAGCACCGCGCCGAAAGCGCTGATCGGCGTTATCACTAATCCGGTGAACACCACGGTGGCGATTGCCGCTGAAGTGCTGAAGAAAGCCGGCGTGTATGACAAAAATCGTCTGTTTGGCGTGTCAACCCTCGACATCATCCGCGCCAATACTTTCGTCGCTGCGTTGAAAGGCAAGCAGCCTACTGAAATTGAGGTTCCAGTGGTCGGCGGACACTCGGGCGTGACGATTCTGCCACTGCTGTCGCAGGTAAAAGGTGTGAGCTTTAGCGATCAGGAAGTGGCCGATCTCACTAAACGCATCCAAAACGCCGGTACTGAAGTGGTGGAAGCCAAGGCCGGTGGCGGATCGGCAACGTTGTCGATGGGGCAAGCGGCGGCACGTTTTGGTTTGTCGCTGATTCGCGCGCTGCAAGGCGAAGCCAATGTGGTGGAGTGCGCCTATGTCGAAGGCGATGGCGAATACGCGCGCTTCTTCTCTCAGCCGCTGCTGCTGGGTAAAAACGGCATTGTTGAACGCCGTCCGCTGGGGACGTTAAGTGCCTTTGAACAGCAAGCGCTGAACGGCATGCTGGACACGCTGAAGAAAGATATCGCGCAGGGCGAAGAGTTTGTGAAATAGCGCTCTCTGCGGCAATAAAAAACGCCCGGCAATTGCCGGGCGTTGTGTTTTTTATAATCCGCCTGACTTGAAGGTCTTATTAGCGGGAGCACCGTTACTGGCCGGATTTTGCTTGCCTAGCGTTTCCATGCGTACCTGGAACGGTGGGAACGGCATTTCAATGCCATGCTCCTCAAAGCCGCGCAGAATTAGCTGATGCAATTCGTGACGCAGCGGCATGCGATGTCCCATTTCCGCCGCGTGCACGCGCAGTTCAAACAATTGAATACCTTGTTGCAGATCGACAAGGAACACATCCGGCGCTGGCATATCAAGCACGTAAGTACAACGATCTGCCGCTTGCTTGAGAATGTTGGTCACTTCATCGCTGTTGACTCGCGCCGGTGCTGGAATGGTTAGCACCACACGCGTCACCGAATCCGACAGCGACCAGTTTACGAACTGCTCCGTAATGAAGGCCTTGTTCGGCACGATGATCTCTTTGCGATCCCAATCGGTAATGGTGGTGGCGCGCGTATTGATACGTGTGATGCTACCGGTCAAATCACGAATGGTGACGGTATCGCCGATACGAATCGGCTTCTCAAATAGAATAATCAGGCCAGAAATAAAGTTGGCGAAGATCTCCTGCATACCGAAGCCCAATCCCAGACCTAACGCGGCAACCAGCCATTGCAGCTTCGACCACTCAATGCCCATCATCGAGAAGCCGATCAGGCCGCCGATCAGCATCAACGCATATTTGGTTAAGGTGGTAATCGCATAACCGGTTCCTGGTGCCAGACTGAGATGTTGCAACAGCGCCAGTTCCAGTAGCGCCGGCATATTACGCACCAGCTGCGTGGTGATGATCAGCACCAGAATGGCTATCAACACCGCGCCCAGCGTAATCGCCTGCACGCTATCAACGCCTTGAATGGTTGTGGTGGCATTCCATAACGGAATGTTATCGAGGAAGCTGAACGCCGAGTGAATTTCTGACCACAAAACAATCACCGAAACCAGCGCGATTAGCGTCAGAATCGAGCGCACCAGACGCAGCGACTGCGCGCTGATCTCATCCAGGTCGATACTTGGCTCATCAATTTCGATGGTGTCAGCATTGACCGGCGTTTGTTGTTCTTTCTCTTCTTCACTGCGCGCGCGGTTAGCCAGCATATCGGCACGACGCTGGCGTGCACGATCAAAGGCGATGCGGCGGCGTTGAATCAGCATCCAGCGGCGAATGATGTGATACACCACCAACAGGAAGAACCAAATGCCAACCGAGGTTTCCAGACGCGCCAGCAGCGCCTGCGCCGTGGCTAAATAACCGATGCAGGAAGCGAATGCCGCCACCAACGGAATGGCAATCAGCAGGTTCCACAGAATGCGGTTTACAAAGTTATCGCCATTGCCTTCTTTATCGAGATACAGCGGAATGCCCGCGCGTTTCAGGCTCACCGTCACGATGCTCAGCGCCCCACAAATCAGGATGAAGCACAGGCGGCCGAGCGTAGCGGAGAACTGCGGATCATCGAGGTTGGCAAAGGCGATCAGCAGCATAATCAGCGGCACAATCAAGCCAACGGTCAGCGAGTAATAACGCATGGCGCGCGCCACACGTGCTTGCGGCCAGCGGAAATGCACCACGAACAAACCGTCGTTGCGGGCAAAGGCTTTGCTGATCATAAAGGCCCACAGCAGCGGCAGCGTGGCGGTAATGCCGTCGCCAATCGCCACGGCGAAAGGATACGGCCACGCATGCTGCAAACCATAACCGAGCGCAGCCCACAAAACCGGCAGCGGCAGCGCAACCAGAATTGACCAAAACACGGTACGCAACGTCAGGCTAAAGCGGTCTTGGGTCACTTTGCCGACGCGGCTGGCGGAGCGCTGCATAAAGGCGTGGTAGTGACGGCGCGAGCTAATACTGAAACCGACCAACAGCACCGCGCCAATAATCGGCAACACGGTTTCACGGTTGGTAAACATCATCGCCAGCGCTTTGCCGAGTTGACCTGCGGTATCCAGCGACAGCAGACGATTGAGATCCTGCGCCATTTCCATCGGGAAATTCAGGCCGATGGCGTTAACGTCGGCGGTCCAGAACAGATAGCGGTGCGTGGCGTCTTTCACTTCCACCAACGCATCCTGCAACTGGGTATTGGACACTTTGAGTTTGGTGATTTCCAGAATCAGCGTATCGCAGCCGGAGATCAGCGAATTCAGTAATTCGCGCTGGGTTTTCAACTGCGCTTCAAGGATACGCGTTTGATCGGCACTAAACGGCGTGCCGTCATCCTGCTTGGCTTTACGCAGCTCTTGCTGATGTTCTAACAAATCTTCGTAGTGCAGACGTTGGACGCGCAGTTGCCCCATTTCGCTGTCGATTTGCTGCGATTTTGGCATTTCCGGCAAACGCGCCACTTGCGCACGCAGCGCTTCTCCCAACAGGTTCGATACGCCGAGCCATTGCGACTGCTCACGCAATGTGCTCAGCGCCTGGCGTACTTGTAAGGTTTGGTTGGTGGCAAGACGTTGCTGTGATGCCACCAGATCCATGCGCTGCGCTTGCTGGTTGAGATCGGCTGAAAGTTCGCGGTTGACGCGGAATTGATCGCTGATGGAACTCGGCAAATCGCCGCTGTTCTCGGCCAATTGCTCGGTGCGCTCCAGCGCCAGTTCGGCCTCACGCTGACGTTGATTGTTGAGCTGATTGCGCAGCGCTTGCAGATAATTATCCAGCTGCGTGGCTTTGCGCTGATGCACTTCAGCGCGCATGCGCGCCAGTTCCTGACGATTGTTAGCGGAGAGTTGCGCCAGTTCGAGTTCATCAACGCGTGCTTTATTGGCGGCGTTTTCCGCCTGGCGCGCGTAGATCTGCGCCTGCGCTAAAGGAGTGGAGGCCGCCGATGCGCTCTGTACCCGACGATCGCTTTCGGTCATCGCGCGGCGTGCATCGGTTTGCTGTTGCGGCAGCTGTGAAAGTGAATCACTGATCTCGCGTGCGCGATCCTGCTCTTGCTGCGCCTGGCGGCCTTCTTCCAGCAGCTGGCTGCTGACTTGCAGCAATTCCTGATCCAGCTCGGCGCTGCTCATGTTGCTGCGCACCGTTTTGCTGCTTTCCGTCAGCGTGGCGATTTGCTGACGTAACTCGCGCGACAGGCGCGGGAAATCATCAATCACCTGCTGATATTGCTTAGCCCGTTCCAGCGATTCGTCGCGTTCGGTGAGGAAGTTAATCGCTGCTTCCAGCGCTTGAACCTGTTCGGTTTGCGCAGGAGAACTTTTCGCGGATTTAGCCGCATCCAGCTCTTGCTTGAGCTGGCTGGATTGCGGAATGGAAGCTGCAAATACAGAACTGCTGAGCACCAGGCTCAGCAGTAAAGAGAGAAGAACGCGCACGGGAGAGGTTCCGGTTATTTGCTGAGTGAGACGCTGTCGCCGGGCTGGGGCAGGGCGATAGCCAGCGGCTGACCAAGACGGGTTTTACTCTCAGCTTCAAGGCTTTCGGCCAGTTTCACGCGATTTGGCGCGAACAGGTTGATCACCGTTGAACCCAATTTGAAGCGACCCATTTCCTGACCTTTCAGCAGCACAACCGCGCCATCATGATCGGCAGAAGGATAACGCCAGCGTTTGATCACCCCTTCGCGCGGCGGCGTAATGGTGCCAGCCCAAACGGTTTCGATGCTACCAACAATGGTGGCACCGACAAGGATCTGCACCATTGGGCCGTGATCGGTATCAAACACACAGATCACGCGCTCGTTACGCGCAAACAGATTCGGAATGTTGCGAGCGGTCAGCGGATTAACCGAGTAGAGATCGCCTGGCACATACACCATTTCGCGCAGGACGCCGTTACATGGCATGTGCACGCGATGATAGTCACGCGGCGCGAGGTAAGTAGTAACGAACTCGCCGTCGTGGAATTGATCCGCCAGATCGTCATTGCCCGCCAGCAGCGCTTGCAAGCTATAAGTATGGCCTTTCGCCTGGAAGATCTGATCGCCCGCAATGCGACCTAATTGGCTGATCGCGCCATCGGCTGGCAGCGCCAATAAAGACGCGTCCGGATCGATAGGACGCGCGCCCTCTTTTAACGGGCGGACAAAGAAATCATTGAAGGTACGATAGCTGCCGGTATGTGGCTTGCTGGCTTCCGCCATATCCACTTTGTAGTACCAGACAAATATGTCGATGACCGCTTTAGTGAGCCAGCCACCACGACGACTCGCACCCCAACCGGCGAGTTCGGTGAGCCCTTTTTTGGGCAAAATATGATTCAGGCCGAGTTTAAAACGATCAAACACCGTTGCCTCCTGGCTTAATTACGTGTCGTTAACAAAAAGGGGGGCGGATTGTAACAGCGCCCCAGCTCATTGGCGAATGTGCCGTTGTACGCGTTAAATTTCGTCGGAGGAAAAGTTTTTACGCGTTTTTACCTGCGCCATACTCTCCAGAATTCGATGGTAGTTATCGAAGCGGGAAATATCGATAGCGCCGTTTTCAACCGCTTCGCGAATCGCACAGCCTGGATCGGTATCGTGCTTGCAGTCACGGAAGCGGCAACTACCGAGATATTCACGGAATTCGACAAATCCGCGGGTCACTTGTTCCGGTTCCAGATGCCATAAACCGAACTCGCGCACGCCGGGAGAATCGATCACATCGCCGCCAGCCGGGAAGTGATACAGGCGCGATGCGGTGGTGGTGTGCTGGCCGAGTCCGGAAACGTTGGAAACATCGTTGGTCAGTATTTCAGTGGCCACATCCAGACCTAACAAGTTGTTCAACAGGCTGGATTTCCCCACGCCCGATTGACCGGCAAAGATGCTGACGCGGCCGGTTAACGCTTGTTCCAGTTCGACTAAACCATCTTTGGCATGGCTGGACACCATCAACACGCGGTAACCAATGTTGCGATAGATCTCCATCTGCTCATCGACAAAGGCGCGTCCTTCGGCATCCAGCAGATCGGTTTTGTTCAGCACCAGCAACGGCTCAACGCCCAAGGTTTCACTGGCAACCAAGTAGCGATCGATAATGTTAAGCGACAGTTCCGGCAGGATCGCCGAAACGATAATGATCTGATCGATGTTGGCGGCGATCGGTTTCACGCCGTCGTAGAAGTCTGGACGGGTTAATACGGTTTTGCGATCGTGAACGGCTTCAACGATCCCTTTGCCGCCGCCAATCGCTGCGCGCCACAACACACGATCGCCGGTGATCAGCGAGCGAATGGTGCGGCGGATGTTACAGCGATGCACTTCGCCTGCGCTGTCTTCCACGTCTGCGTGCATGCCGAAACGGCTGATCACCACGCCATCGGCTGCTTCTCCAAACAGGCTATCATCGGGCTCCGGCTTATCGCTCCGTTGCTGTAGACGACGCTGATGGTTGGCGCTGACACGACGTTGTTGACCTTTCGACAGTTTGTTTTTACTCACGCATCCTCTCACGGCTTTCGCCAGGCTTCGCCCTGCTGGGCAAAACGTCTATGATACACCTGAAATGAGTTTAATGACGACTTTGGCAACAGGTGGGAAACGCATGACAGCGGGAAATGAAAACAATCTGATTTGGATCGACCTCGAAATGACCGGACTCGATCCGGAACGCGATCGCATTATTGAGATCGCTACCATCGTCACCGATGCCAACCTCAACATTCTGGCAGAAGGCCCGGTGTTCGCCGTGCATCAATCTGACGACCAGTTGGCGTTGATGGATGACTGGAACGTGCGCACCCACACCAATAGCGGTTTAGTGGCGCGGGTGAAAGCCAGCCAGCACGACGATCGGGCGGCAGAACTGGCCACCATTGAGTTCCTCAAACAATGGGTTCCAGCGAATACTTCACCGATTTGCGGCAACAGTATCGGCCAGGATCGTCGTTTCCTGTTTAAGTACATGCCTGAGCTGGAAGCCTATTTCCATTATCGCTATCTCGACGTCAGCACGCTGAAAGAACTGGCGCGTCGCTGGAAGCCGGATATCTTGCCTGGCTTTAAAAAGTCTGGCAGTCATCAGGCGTTGGATGACATTCGCGAGTCTGTTGCCGAGCTGGCGTACTACCGCGAACACTTCTTGCAGCTTTAATCAGCAAAGGGTGCGCAGGAAATCATCAGGTTGGCGATTAAAACAGCGATCGCGCAGAAAGCGCAAAATTTTGCTTTTAGACTCTTGCGACTGAAAGGATTTCTCGTATAATGCGCACCCCGTACCGGTGAAGAATTTCATACGGTACACGGCGCGGGAATAGCTCAGTTGGTAGAGCACGACCTTGCCAAGGTCGGGGTCGCGAGTTCGAGTCTCGTTTCCCGCTCCAAAATTTGTATCGTAGTAGAAGTAACCTCTAATGCGGGAATAGCTCAGTTGGTAGAGCACGACCTTGCCAAGGTCGGGGTCGCGAGTTCGAGTCTCGTTTCCCGCTCCAAAATTTGTATCGTAGTAGAAGTAACCTCTAATGCGGGAATAGCTCAGTTGGTAGAGCACGACCTTGCCAAGGTCGGGGTCGCGAGTTCGAGTCTCGTTTCCCGCTCCAGAGTTTGCAGTAAACCATCCAAATCACGGATTTAGTCAGTCGCTAACGCAGCAGACTAAAATACGAAGATTATGCGGGAATAGCTCAGTTGGTAGAGCACGACCTTGCCAAGGTCGGGGTCGCGAGTTCGAGTCTCGTTTCCCGCTCCAAATTTTTATATTCACTAATGTTATTTGCCCTAGGGCGCAATCAGATTTAAAACTGCTGCTGGTCGTTATCGATCTTAAGTACCACGTTTATTTCTGGAAATGTGCACACCTTGTTAGTCCGCATAATGCCTGTTGTTAGTTACTGTAGTTTTACAGGTTATCCACAATGTGCCTGCAACGTGCTGACGCTGTTTTCCCCTATCTACAAAACTGTTTTGAACAGAGTTATCCACAAGCTCTGGACATGCCCGTGCGCGAAAAACAGGACGTATCTATTTACATCTGTAATGTAACCTGTTGATTTGTGTTATGTTTATGATGTTTCAGTGTGTAATTCTACTTACTGAACGAAATTACGATCTTCGTCACTTTACAGTTGGATAATGTTATTCACAGCATGTGGAAAAGCGTTTTATCCTGTGCGACTGCTCAATCACGCATCACGCGGCAAACCTTTTTCAACTGCGCGCACCAAGCGCTGTTTCTTCGCAGGCTGCACTTCCACCGCTTGTTCCGCGCGTTTCTGTAACTGCTGTGCAATTGCCCATTCAATATGCTCATCAAGCATCGGATGTTCACCGCTGCGCAGTTGTAATACCGCAATATTTTCTTCTGCCCAAGGCGCATTGCCCAATGCCACCGCCACGTTGCGCAGCCAGCGCAGATGGCCAATACGACGAATCGCTGAACCTTCGGTGATACGCAAAAATTTGGCTTCATCCCATTGGAACAAATCGGTCAGCGGCGGTGCGTGTAATACGGCGCGAGGTGAGAAATCATCTTCATCGGTCAGCTGGCCGTAGCGGTTCCACGGGCAGATCAGCTGGCAATCATCGCAACCGTAAATCCGATTGCCGATCAGTGGACGGAACTCTTCGGGAATTGCGCCTTCCAATTCGATGGTGAGATAGGAGATGCAGCGACGCGCATCCACCACATAAGGTTCAACAATGGCGGAAGTGGGGCAGATGGTGATGCAGGCAACGCAGCGTCCGCACTGTTCTTCTTGGGGCTGATCGACTGGCAACGGGATATCAATCAACAGTTCGCCGAGGAAAAACCACGAGCCAGCTTCACGATTAAGAATCAATGAATGTTTGCCGGTCCAGCCTAATCCGGCTTTAGCAGCAATCGGACGTTCAAGGATCGGTGCAGAATCGACGAACGGGCGGAAATTGAGTTCACCACAGTGCGCTTGAATCATTTCTCCAAGCTTTTTCAGTCGATTGCGTAATACTTTGTGATAGTCGCGCCCCAGCGCATAACGGCTAACGTAGCCCAGTTGCGGATTTTTTAAAGTGCTGGCAAACGCGGCTTTCGCTGGAAGGTAGTTCATGCGCACGCTGATGACGCGCAGTGTGCCGGGCAGCAATTCATGTGGACGCGCACGCATCATGCCGTGACGCGCCATCCAATCCATCTCACCGTGATACTGCTTCTCCAGCCAGGCTTGCAGTTTGGGCTCTTCGGCGCTGAGATCGGTATCGCAAATACCAACCTGTTGGAAGCCGAGTTCGCGTCCCCACTGTTTAATTTGTTGAGCGAGCTGTTGAAGATCGAGAGGGTATGACATGAGAAACCAGGCAGTTGAAGCAAACGTCCGCAGTTTAACACACTCTGTCTGGCCTGCGCAGGCGATGGCGCAGCTGGAGCGCAATGCCGCCGATAGTCTGGGATTAACGCTGTACGAACTGATGCAGCGCGCCGGGCAAGCCAGTTATGAATTGACGCGTCAATTATGGCCGCAAGCGCAGCATTGGTTGATTCTTTGCGGGCATGGCAACAATGGCGGCGATGGTTATGTGGTTGCGCGATTGGCGCAGGCAGCCGGTTTTAGCGTGACGTTGCTGGCCTGCGAGGGCAGCAAAGCGTTGCCCGAAGAGGCGCAGCAAGCGCGTGAAGCGTGGTTGGCCGCGGGCGGTGTGATTCATGCGGCTGATGCAATCTGGCCGGAACAGGTTGACGTGATCATCGATGCGTTGCTCGGTACTGGCTTAAATCGCGCACCTGCTGCGCCCTACGATCGCTTGATTACGCTAGCTAACGCGCATGCAGCGCCGGTGCTGGCGATCGATATGCCTTCCGGTTTAATCGCTGCAACCGGCATCGCGCCTGGCGAAACCATTTTTGCCGATCACACGCTCAGCATGATTGCCCTGAAGCCGGGCCAGCTTACTGGCAAAGCGCGCGATTATGTTGGTCGGTTGCATCACGACGATCTCGGTTTAAGCGCGTTTCTGGCAGGCGAGTGCGCGCCGATCACCCGTTACGATGCGCAGGATTTATCGCGCTGGCTCAAACCACGTCGCGCCACTTCGCACAAAGGCGATAACGGGTGTTTAACGGTGATTGGCGGCGACAGCGGCACAGCCGGCGCGATCCGTATGACCGGCGAGGCGGCCTTGCGTGCTGGCGCTGGGCTTGTGCGTGTGCTGACACATGAAGATAATATTGCGCCGATTCTCACTGCGCGGCCGGAATTGATGGTGGACGCGCTGAACGAGGAACGTCTGGATCAGGCACTGGAATGGGCAGATGTGATCGCGGTTGGGCCGGGGCTCGGTCAACGTGATTGGGCTCGGAAGGCACTGAAAAAGATTGCGATAAGTGAAAAGCCGATGCTTTGGGATGCGGATGCGCTTAACCTGCTGGCAATCAATCCTGATAACCGTCAGAATCGCATCATTACGCCGCATCCAGGCGAAGCGGCACGCTTGCTGGGCGTGAAAACCAGCGAAATTGAGAGTGACCGCATTGCGGCGGCACAAGCCCTGGCGAAACGCTACGGTGGCGTTGTGGTGCTGAAAGGCGCTGGCACGATTATCGCCAGCGCGGCGGGAGAATTAGCGATTGCCGATGTCGGCAATGCAGGCATGGCGTCCGGCGGGATGGGCGATGTGTTAAGCGGAATTATTGCCGCTTTGTTAGGCCAGAAACTGACATTATTCGAGGCAGCCTGCGCGGGCTGTGTTGCACACGGCGCAACCGCCGATGCCGTTGCGCGTCAACGCGGAACACGCGGCATGTTAGCCACTGATTTGTTCGAACTGCTGTGGCAGTTTGTTAATCCAGAGATGATCCAACAATAAAGCATGAAGACCTGTGTTATTTCTTTGCCCGATGAGGCGGCAACCCTGAATCTGGGTGCGCAATTGGCGCGCGTGTGTGACAGCGCGCTGGTGATCTATCTTTATGGCGATTTAGGTGCCGGTAAAACCACCTTTAGCCGAGGTTTTTTGCAGGCGCTCGGCCATCAAGGCAATGTGAAAAGCCCGACTTATACTTTGGTTGAGCCTTACGAACTCGGCTCGCGCACGCTGTATCACTTCGATCTTTATCGTCTTGCCGATCCCGAAGAGCTGGAGTTTATGGGCATCCGCGACTATTTCAGCGGTGATGCGCTGTGTCTGGTGGAATGGCCGCAGCAAGGTACTGGCGTGCTGCCCGAACCGGATTTGGCGTTGACGCTACGTTACGTCGATGCCGCGCGTGAAGCGGAAATCAGCGCGATTTCAGCCACTGGTGAAGCGTTGTTGCAGCAATTCCAGCAAGGCAGGGATTCGGCATGATGTCACGGATGAAAATCATTGTTCTGGGCTTGCTGTGTCTGTTTTCTGCTTCGGCGCTGTCAGCCACGTTATCCGATATCAAAGTGGATAACGGCGACAGCCAGGCGACCGTCACGCTGAGTTTTAACGGTCAGCCGGTTTACGGCTTCTTTCCGCTGCACAATCCCAATCGCGTGGTATTGGATATTCGCCAAAGCGGCGCGATTAAAGGTTTACCGTTGAATTTCAGCGGTGAAAATATCGTGCAGCGTATTCGTCACAGCCAACCGAAAGACAAGCAAAGCTTGCGTCTGGTATTTGAATTGACGCAAGCGGCGCAAACCCGCGCCACCACGCAGCGCGATGGCAATCAATATCGTGTAGTGTTCACCATTCGTGGCACGCAGCCGGCTAAGCGCGCCATCGCGCCAACCGCACCGGTTACCACCGCGCGCCAGACTGAAAGCCAGGCCAATCCGTTTAACGCCAATCCGGTCACTGCGGTGACCAGCAGTAATACTACCGTGCGTCCTGGCAGCGCTGTCAGCCGCAATGATGTGGTGATTGTGGCGATTGATGCCGGACACGGCGGCCAGGATCCTGGCGCGTCGGGTCAGCACGGCTTGCACGAGAAAAATGTCACCATCTCCATCGCGCGCAAATTGAAAGTGCTGATGGATCAAGATCCGATGTTTAAACCGGTGCTGACGCGTAACGGCGATTACTTCATTTCGGTGATGGGCCGTTCCGAAGTGGCGCGTAAAGAGAACGCTAATCTGCTGGTTTCGATTCACGCCGATGCTGCGCCAAATCACTCCGCGAGCGGCGCGTCCGTTTGGGTGCTGTCTAACCGTCGCGCCAACAACGAAATGGCCAACTGGCTCGAGCAGAAAGAGAAACAATCTGAGCTGCTAGGCGGCGCGGGTGATTTGTTGGCGAACAGTCAGGCAGATCCGTATCTCAGCCAGGCGGTGTTGGATTTGCAGTTTGGTCATTCACAGCGCGTCGGTTATGACGTCGCTGTGAAAGTGCTGCAACAGCTGCGTGGCATCACGCCGCTGCATAAACGTCTGCCGGAACATGCCAGCCTTGGCGTATTGCGTTCCCCGGATATTCCTTCTTTACTGGTCGAAACCGGCTTTATCAGTAACGCCGCGGAGGAGCGGCTGCTCGGCAGCAGCGCGTATCAGGAGAAAATTGCTCAGTCGATTTATAAAGGCTTACGCAATTATTTCCTCGCGCATCCGCTGCAATCGATCCCAAAGGAGGAAAACCGCCCGCTGGACAGCGCACCGGCGGTTAGCGTCGCCAGTAACCCGGCGAGCGGCACGGTGCAATATACCGGCGCAACCCAGCGTCATACGGTAACGCGCGGCGAAACGCTCTCCGGCATCGCCGCGAAGTATGGTGTGAGCATGGAAACGCTGCGAGACCTGAACAGCTTGAAGCGTGATGTGGTGTGGGTGGGACAGCGTCTGAAAGTGCCCGCCAAATCCAACGTAAGCGTAGCGGCGGCGAGCCGCCCAACCCGGCACAAGGTAGTGCGCGGCGATTCGCTGACAGCGATTGCAGCGCGCTATGGCGTGAGCTCGAAAGCCATCATGCAGGCGAATAATATGAAGTCGAGCAACGTGATGCTGGGGCAAAACTTAAAAATTCCGCAATCCTGATTGTTGGCTCCGCGTGAGCCAACCAGCCAGAGGATCTCCACCATGCCAATACAAATTTTACCGCCGCAGTTGGCGAACCAGATTGCCGCGGGCGAAGTGGTTGAGCGTCCGGCATCGGTCGTAAAAGAGCTGGTGGAAAACAGCCTCGATGCGGGCGCCACACGTATTGATGTCGATATTGAAAAGGGCGGCGCCAAGCTAATCCGCATTCGCGACAACGGTTGTGGCATCGCCAAAGCGGAACTGGCAATGGCGCTGGCGCGTCATGCCACCAGTAAAATCGCTTCGCTCGACGACCTTGAGGCGATCATGAGCCTCGGTTTTCGCGGCGAAGCGCTCGCCAGTATCAGCTCGGTTTCCCGCTTAACGCTGACATCGCGCACCGCCGATCAAAATGAAGCCTGGCAAGCCTATGCGGAAGGGCGCGATATGGATGTGACGGTAAAACCGGCGGCACATCCCGTAGGCACTTCGCTGGAAGTGCTCGACCTGTTTTACAACACGCCCGCACGTCGCAAATTCATGCGTACCGAAAAGACCGAGTTTACCCACATTGATGAAGTGATTCGCCGCATTGCACTGGCGCGTTTTGATGTGGCGATTTCGCTGAGTCACAACGGAAAATTGATGCGCCAATATCGCGCGGTCAACGACGATGCGCAGCGTGAACGGCGTTTAGGCGCGATTTGCGGCACCACGTTTATGCAACATGCGCTGCGTATCGATTGGCAGCATGACGATCTCGCGCTGCGCGGTTGGGTGGCCGATCCTAGTGGTTCGCGCCAGGTCAGCGACCTGCAATATTGCTACGTCAACGGCCGCATGATGCGCGACAAGTTGATCAATCACGCGATTCGTCAGGCGTATCAAACCCAACTCGGCGACGACCAGCAACCGGCTTACGTGCTGTATCTGGAGATCGACCCGCATCAGGTGGATGTCAATGTGCATCCGGCCAAGCATGAAGTGCGTTTCCATCAGTCGCGCTTGGTTCACGATTTTATCTGGCAAGGCGTGATGAGCGCATTGCAAGCCAGCCGTGCCCCGGAATTGCCGATCGCTCACGCCGAAGAACCTGCGCCGAAATGGCAACCGGAAAACCGCCAGGCAGCGGGCGCTAACCACTTCGCACAACCGCGTAGTGGCGGTGTTGCGGCTGCGGGGGCCGGTGCCAGCTGGCAGAACAAAGAGCCGGTTTACAGTGCGCGTGAAGGTTCTGCCTATAAACAGTTAATGAAAACGCCGGTGGTTGAAGCACCGCGTGCCGCAGCGCCTGTTACACCTAGCTCGCCAACTCGCCAGCCTGAACCGCGTGAAACGCCGCTGACTGCGCATGCGCAAAGCTTTGGCCGCGTGTTAAGCGTATTGCAGGATCGTTACGCGCTACTGGAACGCGGCAATCAGCTGCAAGTGCTAGCGCTGGCGGTGGCCGCGCGCTGGCTGAAACAGGCCCAGCTGCAACCCGGAGAAGAGGGCTTAAAACCGCAGCCGTTGCTGATCCCAGTACGACTAAAAATTGCTGCGCCTGAACTGGCGGTAATCGGTGAACAATCGGCGCTATTAAGCCTAATGGGCATTGATTTACAACGGGAAGGTCAGCATGTGACCTTGCGTGCCGTCCCTTTACCGTTACGAACACAAAATTTACAAATCTTGATTCCAGAACTGTTAGGCTACTTGGCCCGGCAGCAAGAGGTTTCTGCATCGATGTTGGCCCAATGGCTGGCACGTCGTGATGATGCAGCAGACGCTCACTGGAATCACTCGCAGGCGATTGCACTGTTGGCAGAGCTGGAAAGGCTTTGTCCACAACTGCTGAAATCGCCGCCTTCAGGTCTGTTACAGACCATTGAGATTGAGAGCGCGATTAACGCGTTGAAGCATGAGTGAACTAAACCAGGCTAGCCGGCCAAAGGCAATTTTTTTGATGGGGCCTACCGCCTCCGGTAAGACGGCATTAGCGATTTCGCTGCGTCAGCAACTTCCGGTGGAACTTATTAGCGTTGACTCTGCCTTAATCTATCGCGGGATGGATATTGGTACGGCGAAACCGTCGGAAGAAGAGTTGGCATTGGCGCCCCATCGTTTGCTGGACATTCGCGATCCAGCGGAAGCGTATTCCGCTGCAGAATTTCGTCGCGATGCGCTGGCAGAAATGGCGGAAATCACCCAGAAGGGGAAGATTCCGTTGCTTGTTGGTGGAACCATGCTCTACTTCAAGGCGTTGCTTGAAGGATTGTCGCCGTTGCCCTCGGCCGATCCCGAGGTGCGTCAGCGGATAGAGCAAATGGCGGCGGAGAACGGGTGGGAAGCCCTGCACCGCCAGCTGTGTGAAATCGATCCGGTCGCCGGTAGTCGTATTCATCCGAATGATCCGCAGAGACTTTCGCGAGCACTGGAAGTTTTTTTTATTTCGGGTAAAACTTTAACGGAACTGACAAAAACCTCCGGCGAAGCGTTACCCTACGACGTGTACCAGTTTGCTATCGCACCTGCGAGCCGCGAACTGATACATCAACGCATTGCGTTGCGTTACGACCAGATGCTAGCGTCAGGATTTGAAGCGGAGGCTCGTGCACTGTTTGCGCGAGGTGATTTGCATACGGACATGCCTTCCATTCGTTGTGTGGGTTATCGCCAGATGTGGTCTTATCTATCCGGTGAAATTGATTACGACGAAATGGTTTATCGGGGAATTTGCGCCACTCGGCAGCTCGCTAAACGCCAGATGACCTGGTTACGTGGCTGGCCTGAAGTTCACTGGTTAGACAGTGATGAGCCAGAGTTAGCGCGTAATGCGGTGCTTAAGGTAGTTAGTGCGTAGCAGGGATGATTGTGTACAATTGGTTCGTTATCGTGCGCAAATTTTTACGCAGTTTTTCTGAACCACGGTTCTTAAAGCAACAAACAACAAGCATATAAGGAAAAGATAGAATGGCTAAGGGGCAATCTTTACAAGACCCGTTTTTGAACGCATTGCGTCGTGAACGTGTACCGGTTTCGATTTATTTGGTGAATGGTATTAAGCTGCAAGGGCAAATTGAATCCTTTGATCAGTTCGTCATTCTGTTGAAAAACACGGTTAGCCAGATGGTGTATAAGCACGCCATCTCTACAGTGGTTCCTTCTCGTCCAGTTTCGCACCATAGCAACAACGCGGGCGGCAGCGGTGGTAGCAGCAACTATCATCACAGCGGAAGCAGCCAAGGCGCTCAGTCGCAGCCACAACAAGACGGCGATAACGCAGAATAATTTTGCGCTGCCGTAAAGCCAGGGCTGGGGAGCGATAACGTTTTCCTGTCCTGGTTATTTTATTTAGCGAGGTTATAGCTTGTTTGACCGTTATGATGCCGGTGAGCAGGCCGTACTGGTACACATCTGGTTCTCCCAAGACAAAGAGCTGGAAGATTTGCAGGAGTTTGAAACTCTTGTCTCTTCTGCGGGCGTTGAAGCGCTGCAAGTCATTACGGGCAGCCGTAAAGCGCCACATCCCAAATATTTTGTCGGTGAAGGAAAGGCAGTTGAAATTGCCGATGCGGTGAAAGCGAGTGGAGCATCGGTCGTTTTATTCGATCATGCCTTAACTCCTGCCCAGGAACGTAATTTAGAGCGTGTGTGCGAATGTCGTGTTGTTGACCGCACCGGCTTAATTCTTGATATTTTCGCCCAGCGCGCCCGTACCCATGAGGGTAAATTACAGGTCGAGCTGGCACAGTTACGCCATATGGCAACCCGCTTAGTGCGTGGATGGACGCACCTTGAGCGCCAAAAAGGCGGTATCGGTTTGCGTGGTCCGGGTGAAACCCAGTTGGAAACGGACCGTCGTTTGCTGCGCAATCGAATTAGCCTGATCCTTTCTCGCCTTGAGCGTGTTGAGAAGCAGCGCGATCAGGGCCGACAATCACGAGCAAAAGCTGATGTGCCTACCGTTTCTCTGGTGGGATACACCAACGCAGGCAAATCTACTCTGTTCAATGCGATCACCTCCGCTGATGTTTACGTGGCAGATCAGCTGTTTGCGACGCTTGATCCGACGTTACGTCGCCTGAATGTGGCCGATGTTGGCGAAGTGGTTTTAGCGGATACCGTTGGATTTATTCGTCATTTGCCGCATGACTTAGTTGCCGCGTTTAAAGCCACATTGCAGGAAACGCGTCAGGCAGCGTTGCTGCTGCATGTGGTTGATGCGGCTGATTTACGCATCAATGACAACATTGAAGCCGTCAACGAAGTGCTGGCAGAAATAGAATCCGATGAAATTCCAGCACTGATGGTGATGAACAAAATCGATATGTTGGAAGGCTTTGAGCCACGTATCGATCGCAACGAAGAGAACCAACCGATTCGCGTTTGGTTATCGGCGCAAACCGGGCTCGGTTTGCCGTTACTGTGGCAGGCGCTTTCTGAGCGTTTAGCCGGAGAAATTGCGCAATACGATTTACGCCTGCCGCCAGAAGCAGGCCGTTTACGCAGTCGTTTTTATCAGTTACACGCAATAGAAAAAGAATGGAATGAAGATGATGGCTGTGTGAGTTTGCACGTGCGTATGCCGATTGTTGATTGGCGTCGTTTATGCAAACAAGAGCCGTCACTCGCTGATTATATTGTTTAACATTGCCCAAACGCCTTTACTCAATATCTTGAAGATTGTTGTCATTATCGTTGCAGGCCGCGTGTGCTGGATTTAGCCGAATATTTCGGATTCCAGCAAGGCGGCAACTGAGTGAATCCCCAAGAGCTTACATGTGTAAGTGACTGGGGGGAACGAAGGCAGCCAACGAAGCTGCAATCCGAAAGATGAAGGGTAAAAAACGTAAATACAATAAATGGAGTAGAGACATGGCGTGGAATCAGCCCGGAAATAACGGACAGGACCGCGACCCGTGGGGAAGCAGCAATAATCAAGGCGGCAACTCTGGGGGAAATAAAGGAGGGCGCGATCAGGGGCCTCCTGATCTGGATGATATCTTCCGTAAGCTGAGTAAAAAACTCGGCGGATTGGGCGGTGGCAAACAGAATGATAATGGCCAGCGCAGCGGCGGTAGCGGTGGCAAAGTGGTTGGCATTGTTGCCGTCGCGGCAGTGGTCATCTGGGCAGCCAGCGGTTTCTACACCATCAAAGAAGCAGAACGCGGTGTGGTTACGCGCTTTGGCAAATTCAGCCATTTGGTGGAGCCGGGCCTTAACTGGAAACCGACCTTTATCGATCAGGTTCGTGCGGTCAACGTTGAAGCGGTACGTGAATTGGCGGCTTCTGGCGTGATGTTAACCTCGGATGAGAACGTAGTGCGCGTTGAGATGAACGTGCAGTATCGCGTGACCGATCCTGAGCGTTATCTGTATGCCGTGACCAGCGCCGACGACAGCTTGCGTCAGGCGACGGACAGCGCATTGCGCGGTGTTATTGGTCGTTCAACCATGGATCGCATCCTGACTGAAGGCCGTACCGTGGTGCGTAGCGAAACCCAACGCGAGCTCGACGAAACCATTCGTCCTTACAACATGGGCATCACGCTGCTTGACGTAAACTTCCAGGCGGCGCGTCCACCAGAAGAAGTTAAAGCCTCGTTTGATGATGCGATTGCTGCACGTGAAAACCGTGAGCAGTACGTGCGTGAAGCGGAAGCCTATTCGAATGAAGTGCAGCCGCGTGCTAATGGTCAGGCGCAGCGTATCCTGGAAGAAGGTCGCGCTTACAAAGAACGTACTGTGCTTGAAGCACAAGGTGAAGTGGCGCGTTTTGCCCGTCTGTTGCCAGAATATAAAGCGGCACCAGAAATCACTAAAGAACGTCTTTACATCGAAACCATGGAACGCGTGTTGAGCCACACTCGCAAAGTGTTGATCAGCGATCGTGGTAACAATCTGACGGTTCTGCCATTGGATCAGCTGATGCGCGGTGGCCAGACATCAGGCCAGAGCGGCAACAAGACGACAAACCTGATGAAGTCGCCTTCGACTTCCGGCAGCAACGCGAGCCGCAGCGACACTTCATCATACAGTCCAGACAGCATCATGGATCAGCGTCGCGCCAATGCGCTGCGCAACGATACCCAGCGCGAAGGGAGGGAGTAATCGATGCGTAAGCCAATCATCGCCGTAATTATTGTAGTGCTGGTGGTGCTTTACGCGTCACTGTTCGTGGTGCAGGAAGGTCAACGTGGCATTGTGCTGCGCTTTGGCAAAGTTCTGCGCGATAGCGAAAACAAACCGCAGGTATACGCGCCAGGTCTGCATTTCAAGATTCCATTCATTGAAACGGTTAAATCGCTGGATGCACGTATTCAGACCATGGATAACCAAGCCGATCGCTTTGTTACCAAAGAGAAGAAAGACCTGATCGTTGATTCTTATATCAAATGGCGTATCAGCGATTTCAGCCGTTACTACCTGGCAACTGGCGGTGGCGACGTTTCTCAAGCTGAAGTACTGCTGAAACGTAAGTTCAGTGACCGTCTGCGTTCTGAAATGGGTCGACTGGATGTTAAAGACATCGTTACTGATTCGCGTGGTCGTTTAACCACTGACGTTCGCGATGCGCTGAACACCGGTACCGCAGGCGCTGATGATGAAGTGCAGACGCCAGCAGCCGATGATGCGATTGCGAATGCGGCAGCACGTGTAGAGCGTGAAACCAACAGCAGCGAACCGGCACCAAATCCGAACAGTATGGCGGCATTGGGTATTCAGGTGGTTGATGTGCGTATCAAGCAGATCAACCTGCCAACCGAAGTGTCTGATGCGATCTACAACCGTATGCGCGCTGAGCGTGAAGCGGTTGCGCGTAGCCAACGTTCACAAGGTCAGGAAGAGGCAGAAAAACTGCGTGCTCAGGCCGATTATCAGGTAACGCGTACGCTGGCAGAAGCACAGCGTCAGGCGCTGATTTCACGTGGTGAAGGTGATGGTGAAGCAGCAAAACTGTTTGCTGATGCTTTCAGCCAGGACCCTGATTTCTACGCCTTTATCCGTAGCCTGCGCGCCTATGAGAATAGCTTCGCAGACAACCAGGATGTGTTGGTGTTAAGCCCGGATAGCGATTTCTTCCGCTATATGAAAGCGCCCTCTAACGCCACGCGTTAAGAACTGATATAACTCTGAGGCCGACACTGTTGTCGGCCTTTTTTTTGGGAAAAAATCATGAATACAACCATCTGGATGGCGCTGGCTTTGGTTTTGGTGCTGGAAGGACTTGGGCCGATGTTTATGCCGCGCGCCTGGCGTCGCATGATTTTGGCGATGACGCAGTTGCCCGATCGTCTTCTGCATCGTTTTGGCGGTGGTTTAGTCGTGGCCGGCGTGGTGATTTACGCCATGATCAGCCTGCACGCGCGATAATTAGCGTAAATTTGTGCGCTGTCGCACGGTGAATTGTGTCTCATTGCCGCGCTTCCCCCAACATGTTGTGAGCTGACCAAAACTCAGGCAAAAAACAGCGCAATCGTATGCTAAAAGTGCTGAAAGAGACAAAATCAGGTGGTAGAATCCTTTTTTAAGCAATCGGTGATTTTGAAAAAATGGGTAAGAACGTCGTCGTACTGGGCACCCAATGGGGTGACGAAGGTAAAGGTAAGATCGTAGACCTTCTGACAGAGCGCGCGAATTACGTCGTGCGTTATCAAGGTGGCCACAATGCAGGCCACACACTTGTCATCAACGGTGAAAAAACCGTCCTCCACTTAATTCCCTCTGGCATCCTGCGTGAAAACGTCACCAGCATCATTGGTAATGGTGTGGTGTTGTCGCCTGAAGCGCTGATGAAAGAGATGAAAGGGCTGGAAGAGCGCGGTGTGCCGGTACGTGAACGTCTGCTGATCTCTGAAGCTTGCCCGTTGATTCTGCAATACCACGTAGCAATGGATCTGGCGCGCGAAAAAGCGCGTGGCGCCAAAGCTATCGGCACCACGGGCCGCGGTATCGGCCCAGCGTATGAAGATAAAGTGGCTCGTCGCGGTCTGCGCGTGAGCGATCTCTTCAACAAAGAAACCTTCGCGGTGAAGCTGAAAGAAATCGTCGATTTCTACAACTTCCAGCTGGTTAACTATTACAAAACCGACGCAGTAGACTACGAAAAAGTGCTGAACGATGTACTGGCTGTTGCCGACATCCTGACCAGCATGGTGGTTGACGTTTCTGAACTGCTGGACGGCGCGCGCAAGCGTGGCGACCTGATCATGTTCGAAGGTGCGCAGGGTACGCTGCTGGATATCGATCACGGTACTTATCCGTACGTGACGTCTTCTAACACCACCGCAGGTGGCGTAGCGACCGGTTCTGGTATTGGTCCACGTTACGTTGATTACGTACTGGGTATCGTGAAAGCCTACTCAACCCGCGTGGGTGCAGGTCCATTCCCGACTGAACTGTTCGATGAAACTGGCGAGTTCCTGTGCAAACAAGGTAACGAGTTTGGCGCGACCACCGGTCGTCGTCGTCGTACTGGTTGGTTGGATGCGGTTGCCGTGCGCCGTGCCGTACAGATCAACTCACTGTCAGGTTTCTGCATGACCAAACTGGACGTGCTGGATGGCCTGAAAGAAGTGAAAATTTGCGTCGGTTATCGCATGCCAGATGGCCGCGAAATGACCACCACGCCGCTGGCTGCTGAAGGCTGGGAAGGCATTGAGCCGATTTATGAATCAATGCCAGGCTGGAGCGAAACCACCTTTGGCGTGAAGACGCTGGATGGTCTGCCGCAAGCGGCTCGTGACTACATCAAGCGTGTAGAAGAAGTAACCGGTGTGCCGATTGATATTATTTCTACCGGCCCAGACCGTAGTGAGACCATGATTCTGCGCGACCCGTTCGACGCATAATTATTAGAGGCCGGACAATGTCCGGCCTTCATTTATCTGCTCTTCAACGCCTCTCACTCTGTTTTTTCTCGCAAATATCGGCACTTGCCGGAAAAAAACGCACCGGCCTCCACGCTCTGGTTTATCATCATACTTAAACATCACGCCGACCGGCGCATAACCATAACGACCGATGATTCTTTGAGGTATATGTGCAGCTAACAAGTTTTACCGATTATGGTCTGCGTGCGCTGATTTACATGGCGACGTTACCGGAAGGTAAGCAGACCAACATCACCGAAGTCACCGATACCTACGGGGTGTCGCGAAATCACATGGTTAAGATCATCAACCAACTCAGCCGGGCAGGCTTTGTTGCCGCAACACGCGGTAAAAACGGCGGAATTCGTTTAGGCATGGACCCGGAAAAAATTGTGATCGGCGACGTGGTGAGAAAAATGGAACCATTGCAGCTGGTGAACTGTGATGAGTGCGTGATTACCCCAGCTTGTCGCTTACGCAAAGCGCTGTACGACGCGGTCCAGCTATTCCTCAAGGAACTGGACAAATACACGCTGGCCGATTTGGTCAAAAACAACGACTCGCTGTACCAACTTTTATTGTCCGAACCGCCGGTGGCAATTCAAATTAAATGACATCGGAGGAACCGTAATGTCAAAAGATCCTTTCCAGGATAGAGAAGCTGAAAAGTACGAAAACCCTATTCCAAGCCGCGAATTTATCCTGGCACTGTTAGAAAAACGGGAAAAACCGACCAACCGCGATGACATCGCGCAGGAACTCAACATCACCAGCGAAGAGCAGCTCGAAGCGCTGCGCCGCCGTCTACGCGCCATGGAGCGCGACGGTCAGTTGGTGTTCACTCGCCGCCAATGCTATGCCTTGCCTGAACGTCTCGATTTGCTGCGTGGCAAAGTGATTGGTCACCGCGATGGTTATGGCTTCCTGCGTGTGGAAGGCCAGAAAGATGATTTCTATCTCTCCGCTGAGCAGATGAAATTCTGTCTGCACGGCGATGTGATTCTGGCGCAGCCAGGCAGCGCCGATCGTAAAGGTCGCCGTGAAGCGCGCGTAGTACGCGTGCTGGAGCCGCGTAACAGCCAAATCGTCGGCCGCTTCTTCACGGATGCGGGCACCGCGTTTGTGGTGCCAGACGACAGCCGCTTAAGCTTCGACATCCTGATTCCACAAGAAGAAACGTTGAATGCGCGCATGGGCTCAGTGGTGGTGGTGGAAATCACCCAACGCGCCACGCGTCGCACCAAAGCGCTGGGTAAAATCACCGAGCTGCTGGGCGATGATATGGGTACCAGCCTTGCCGTCGATATGGCGGTGCGCACCCATGAAATTCCGCACACCTGGCCGGAAGAAGTTGAAAAACAGATCGCCAAACTGAAAGAAGAAGTGCCGGAAGAAGCGAAACAAGGCCGTATCGATCTGCGCAAGTTGCCGTTGGTTACCATCGACGGCGAAGACGCGCGTGACTTCGATGACGCGGTGTTCTGTGAGAAGAAACGTGGTGGCGGCTGGCGCCTGTGGGTGGCGATTGCTGATGTCAGTTACTACGTGCGTCCGGGCACGCCGTTGGATGACGAAGCGCATCAGCGCGGCACCTCGGTGTATTTCCCGTCGCAGGTTATCCCGATGCTGCCGGAAATCCTCTCGAACGGTTTGTGCTCACTGAATCCGCAGGTGGATCGCCTGTGCATGGTGTGCGAGATGACCATCTCCTCGAGCGGCAAACTCACTGGCTTCAAACACTATGAAGCGGTGATGAATTCTCATGCACGCCTGACTTACAACAAAGTGTGGAGCATTCTGCAAGGCGATGCCGAGCTGAGCGAGCAATATGCGGCGCAGGTTCCACATCTGCATGAACTGCACAACATGTATCAAGTGCTGGAAACTGCGCGTGAGCAACGTGGCGGCATTTCGTTCGAAACGGAAGAAGCCAAGTTCATCTTCAACGCCGAACGTCGCATTGAGCGTGTTGAGCGCACTTCGCGTAATGATGCGCATAAGCTGATTGAAGAGTGCATGATTCTCGCCAACATCGCTTCGGCGCGTTTTGTTGAGAAAAACCAAGAGCCCGCGCTGTTCCGCGATCACGATCGTCCAAGCGAAGACAGCATTAAGAGCTTCCGCACGGTGTTGAACGAGTTGGGCTTGAGCCTGCCGGGCGGTGCGAAACCGCAGCCGATTGATTATGCCGATTTGCTGAAACAAGTGGCCGATCGTCCGGACGCAGAAATGCTGCAAACTATGTTGCTGCGCTCGATGAAACAAGCGGTTTACGATCCTGAAAACCGCGGCCACTTTGGTCTGGCGCTGGCTTCGTATGCGCACTTTACCTCGCCGATTCGTCGTTATCCGGATCTGCTGCTACATCGCGCCATCAAATATCTGCTGGCGAAAGAGCGCGGCGAAGTGGATGGTATTACCACGCCAACCGGCGGCTATCACTACGACATGCAGCAGATGCTGCAACTCGGTCAGCACTGTTCGTTGACTGAGCGCCGTGCGGATGAAGCCACACGCGATGTTGCTGACTGGCTGAAGTGTGACTTCATGCAGGATCAGGTCGGAAACGTGTTCAACGGTGTGATCTCCAGCGTCACCGGTTTTGGTTTCTTCGTACGCCTTAATGACCTGTTCATCGATGGCTTGGTGCACGTCTCCACGCTGGATAACGATTACTATCGCTTCGATCCGGTGGGCCAGCGTCTGATTGGCGAATCCGGTGGCCGTACTTATCGTCTTGGCGACGCAGTAGAAGTGCGTGTCGATGCGGTGCATATGGATGAACGCAAAATCGACTTTGCGCTGATCTCCAGCAAACGCGTGCCGCGCGGCGAAGGTAAAACCGAACGCGAGCGCGAAAAACGTGGCGGCAAACCGCCAGCCAAACGCCGTCGCGATGCCGGTAAGAAAGGCACCTTTGAGCCAGACTCTGCTTTCCGTGGTGACAAGAAGAAACCCGCAGTCGCCGCTCAGGCAGCAAAAGGCGGCAAGAAAAAACCGGCCGTTGCTGAGCCCGTGGTGAAAACTGAGAAAAAAGGCAAAAAAGTCTCGGATAAAACCCGTAAAATCGCCGCCGCTACCAAAGCCAAGCGCGCGTCGAAGAAGCAACCTGACGAAGCTTAATAGTTTGGTCGCCATTAATGGCGACCCTACGAAACCGTTGTAGGGTGCGCATTTTTGCGCACCTTTTAATGGCACTGAATTCAACGATCTACATCCAACCTTGAGCAAAGTAATGAGTGAAATAATTTTTGGTATTCATGCCGTGCAGGCGTTGCTGGAGCGCGATCCTCAGCGTTTTCAGGAAGTCTTTATCCTCAAAGGCCGTGACGATCGTCGCCTGCATCCGCTGATCCTCGCGCTGGAAGCTCAGGGCATTCCGGTGCAAGTTGCCAATCGCCAATGGCTCGATAGCCAGGTTGAAGGCGGCGTGCATCAGGGGATCGTGGCGCGCGTGAAACCGGGCAAGCAGTACCAGGAAGGCGATCTGCCGGATCTGCTGCAAAGCCTGGAAAAGCCATTCTTGCTGGTGCTGGATGGCGTTACCGATCCGCACAACCTTGGCGCCTGCCTGCGCAGTGCTGATGCGGCTGGCGTGCACGCGGTGATTGTGCCAAAAGATCGTGCGGCCCCGCTGAATGCCACCGCCAAAAAAGTGGCGAGCGGCGCGGCGGAAAACGTGCCGTTGATTCGCGTCACCAATCTGGCGCGTACCTTGCGTCTGTTGCAGGAATACAACATTTGGGTGGTGGGCACCGCCGGCGAAGCCGATCATACTGTTTACCAAAGCAAAATGACCGGCCCAATGGCGCTGGTGATGGGCGCAGAAGGTGAAGGCATGCGTCGTTTAACCCGTGAACACTGCGATGAGTTGATCAGCATTCCAATGGCTGGCAGCGTTTCTTCTCTGAATGTGTCGGTTGCCACTGGCGTTTGCTTGTTCGAAGCGGTACGCCAGCGCCAGGCGTGATCCTCGCCGCAAAAGATTTTCCAGGCCAGGCATAACTACAAATCCCCTTCATACTTTAGAAATACGTATGAAGGGGAATGCTCAATGAACTGGAATACCCACACCGTATTCAATCAGCCACATCCACTCAGCAACAGCAATCTGTTTACCCGCGATATCGCCTTGTGCGAGGCCGTGGCACGCGAAGGCGCCAGCTGGGACCGTGAATGGCTGGCTTCGGTAGGTTTGCAACTTGGCAGCGCCGAATCGCTGGAACTTGGCCGCCTGGCGAACGCCGAGCCGCCGGAACTGCTGCGTTACGATGCGCGCGGTGAACGTCTCGACGAAGTGCGTTTTCACCCGGCGTGGCATTTGTTAATGCAGGGATTGTGCGCCAGCCGCTTACACAATCTGAGTTGGCAACCCGATGTGCAGCCGCATGCGATGGTGGCGCGTGCGGCGCGCTTTATGTTGCATGCGCAAGTTGAAGCCGGTTCGCTTTGTCCGGTCACCATGACGCACGCCGCCATTCCGCTGCTGCAAAATCACCTTCCTCAAACCTACGAAGATTGGTGCGATACGCTGCTCAGCGATCGTTACGATGCCCATCATCTGCCCGGCAATAAAAAGCGTGGTCTGTTGATTGGTATGGGCATGACGGAAAAACAGGGCGGGACCGATGTGCTCAGTAACACCACGCGCGCTGAACCTTTAGGCATTCGTGGGCCGGGCGAAGCGTATCGTATCACCGGCCACAAATGGTTCTTCTCGGTGCCGCAAAGCGATGCGCATCTGATTCTGGCGCAAACCGCGCAAGGACTGAGTTGCTTCTTCCTGCCACGCTTGCTGCCCGACGGCACGCGTAACGCCATCCGCCTTGAACGTCTGAAAAACAAGTTGGGCAATCGCTCGAATGCCAGCGCCGAAGTGGAATTTCAGGATGCCATCGGTTGGCTGATGGGCGAGGAAGGCGAGGGCGTGCGGCTGATCCTGAAAATGGGCGGCATGACACGCTTTGATTGTGCGTTGGGTAGCCACGGACAAATGCGCCGTGCGCTATCCATTGCGGTGCATCATGCACAGCAGCGTCAGTTGATGGGCAAAAATCTCAGCGATCAGCCTTTGATGCGCGCAGTGCTTGCGCAGCAGGCGCTGCAACTGGAGGGGCAAACGGCATTGTTGATGCGGCTGGCGCGTGCCTGGTCAACGCCCGCGAATCAGCATGAACGTTTATATGCACGCTTATTCACGCCCGCCGCCAAGTTCGTGGTGTGCCAGGCGGGCATGCCGTTTGTAGCGGAAGCGATGGAAGTGTTAGGCGGGATTGGTTACTGCGAAGAGAGCGAGTTGCCGCGCTTGTATCGTGAAATGCCGGTGAACAGCATTTGGGAAGGCTCTGGCAATGTGATGTGTCTCGATGTGCTGCGCGTGATGGGCCGTCATGTTGAAGTGATGACCATGCTGCACGATGAGTTTGATGCGGTGAAAGGCAGCAATCGTCATTTTGATCGCCGTTGGCGGCAATTGCGTTTGCAGCTTGCCAATCCGCGCGAAGGGCAAGCGCGCGAAATTACCCGCGAGCTGTATCAGCTGGCGACGGCGGCAATTTTGCTGAAAGTGGCGGAACCGCCGCTGGCCGATGCATGGTGCCAGCAGCAATTGGATACGCGCGGGCATCGCGCGTTGAGCGAGGATCTCTGCTCGCGCTTACTGCTGCGCACCAGCGCTGGCTGAAGGCGCGCCATACAGAATCGCCGTGGCGTACCAGAAGCTGGGAATGGTGGTTTCATCCAGCATCAGGATTTGGTAGTAAACCGCACCGGCTTGATTGGCTTTGGCCGCAATGGCGCGCTGGGCATCATCCGGTGAACCGCGTGTGGTGGCGGTGATATTGCCAAGTTTCGGCAAGCCATAGCTTTGTGCGCGGGTGATTTCCTGCGCATGCTTGCTCGGTGCGGGTGGAGCTTGTGGCGTGGTGGTAAAAGCAGAACATCCGCTCAACAGTAAAGACAACGCCAGAAATAGAGTGCGCATAGCAATTCCTGAATCGGGAAGATGGCTCAAGTGTAAGCCATCTTCCTGCCGCTTTTAGTCCTTCAGATGAAAAATGCTCACCAACTGCGTCAGATGATGACCTTTCTGACTCAAATGATTGGCAGTGGTTTCCGACTGATTAACCATATCGCTGCTTTGATGGGTTGCCTGGCTGATGTGGTTCATCGCCAGATTAACCTGACCAATACCCGCCGCTTGTTCCTGTGCGGCAATATTAATCTCGCCCATCAAGGTTTTAACCTGCTCGATATGATTGACGATGTGGCTCATCGCATCGCGCGTTTGCTCGGACAGCGCGTGTCCCGCTGCCACCTTGTCGATCGACGTGGCAATCAGCCCATCAATCTCTTTAGCGGCATTAGCGCTGCGTTGTGCCAGCGCGCGCACTTCCGCCGCCACCACCGCAAAGCCTTTGCCGTGTTCGCCAGCACGCGCCGCTTCAACCGCGGCATTCAACGCCAGAATGTTGGTCTGGAAGGCGATCGATTCAATCACATGGGTAATATCGGCGATACTTTGTGAAGCAACGCGAATCTCCGACATGGTTTCCACCGAGCGCGCCACGGTGCTGCCGCCGTGATTGACGGTATTCGCCGCTTCACCGACCAACGCCATTGCCTGACGCACGTTGGCCGCAGTCTGCGCCACCGTGGCACCAAACTGTTCCATGCTAGCCGAGGTTTCTTCCACGCTGCTGGCCTGGCGGCCAATCTGCTCGCTAATACTCGAACTGCCGGCGGCGATGCTGTCGGTGCCGCTGCTGATATCGCGCGCGGCCGCACGCACCTGGCTCACCACTTTCTCCAACCCGTCGCCAATACCGTTGATCGCGCTGACCAACTGGCCGATTTCGTCACGACGGCTGGATTGGAGATGCGCCTGCAAATTACCGGCGGCGTACTGCTCGGCCAGATGAATCACCTGTTGCAGCGGACGTGTAATGGCGCGGCGGCTGTACCAGATGAAGCCCAGCGCAAAGGCAATAACCAGCGCCAAACCTATCGCCATAAACAGATTGCGACTGTGTGTGATCGGCGCCAGCAGACTCGCGCGGCTGACTTCTCCGGCAATAATCCAGTTCCAGCCAGGCAGTTGTTGCCATGCCAACAGTTTGGTTTCGCCATCCAATTCAAGTGATATCAACCCTTTAGGCTGACCCAATAATTGTTGCTGAATGGCGTTATCCCACAGTGGCAGCTTGCCTTCGTTTTGACGATCAAACAGATATTGCCCTTGGTTGCTGCCCGGCGCGCCGTTCAGCACAAAGAACTTGCCGCTGTCACCTAAATGGCGTGCCAGTACTTTGTCGCGCATCAAGGTGTACTGCGCATCAATCTGCACGCCAACAAACAGAATAGCGATCACCGCGCCGTCATTGTCTTGCACCGGCTGATACTGCGTGATGTAGCGATGGCCGAACAGCGTTGCCAGGCCGCGAAAAACCTGGCCTTGATTGATGCTGCGCCACGCCGCGCTGCTGCGATCCAGCTTGGTGCCAACGGCGCGATTGCCATCCTCTTTCTTCAACGACGTCGCGATGCGAATGAAGTCGTCGCCATCGCGCACGAAAATGGTCGAGACTGCGCCGGTACGATCAAGGAAATCATCCACCGCAATCTGATCAAGATTGAGGGTTTTTAATCCGGCACGCAGCGTGGGCGTGCTGAGCTCGCCGACCTGAATGCGCTCGCTTTCATCACGGCTAAAACGCTTTGGCAGGAAGCTTTGGAACAGTTTGGTGTAGTTGGCCACCTCTTCCGAGAGTGTGGCGTTGAACATGGTGGCCATTTCATTAATGCCTAGCACCTGGTTCTGCATATCATCGGTTGCCAGCTGTTCAAGCTGACGCGCGGCGTTATGGCTCAGGGTTAAGGTCAGAGTAAACAGCACAATTGCCACGCTCAAAGACGTCAATACAGACAGCTTAATTCCGAGACCCATGGCGCTGAGAGAAAGACGCTTCATAAAGTACCTTTTTTGAAATTATTGAAGGGGTACAAGATCAACGGCAAAAAGCACAAAAAGTTTAGTGCGGAAATTATTCGAATTAAATGTGAAGTGGCTCGCGTTTTGTCGTGTAGCACTTACACTGTGTCCAGTGATAATCATTCTCAACGGAGGCGGTATGATTGAGTTGGCAACGGAGAATCTGGCGGGGATCGAATGCATTCATGCGGCACCGGCCGGACAGCGGCAATCGCGGTTACCAACGGTGTTGTTCTATCACGGGTTCACCTCATCTAAAGAGGTGTACAGCTATTTTGCGGTGGCGCTGGCGCAAGCCGGTTTTCGCGTCATCATGCCGGATGCGGATATGCACGGCGCACGCTACAACGGTGATACCGAAGCGCGCATGACGCATTTCTGGGAGATCCTCAAACAGAACATCGACGAAGTGGCGCTGCTGGAAGCTGCGCTGCGTGAGCACGACTGGATCGCCGATGAACGCTTCGCGGTGGCGGGCGCTTCGATGGGCGGCATGACCGCGTTGGGCGCGATGGCACGCTATCCGCAGATCCACAGTGTGGCGTGCATGATGGGGTCCGGCTACTTTATGCAGCTCAGCCAAACGCTGTTTCCGCCGCTGGTGGCGCGTACGGCAGAACAAAAAGAGACGCTCGCTGCGCGTCTGGCTCCGTTAGCGCCTTACGATCCTAGCCAACATTTAGATAAATTGGCCAATCGACCTTTGCTGCTGTGGCACGGTGAAGCGGATGAAGTGGTGCCATTCGCCGAAACGGCGCGACTGGATAAAGCGTTGCGTGAAGCCGCGTTAGATCAGCATCTGACGTCATTATCCGAGAAACATATCGGCCATAAAATCACGCCAGCGGCATTAACGGCGTTGGTGAGTTTCTTTAAACATCATTTATAGAAAAACATCAGGCTGGCGCGATGAACGCCAGCCTGTTACGACAAGCCGGATTACAGTTGTGACGACAACCGATCGGCCGCACTACTATTGGCACTGACTGGGTTAGTATTGGCAGGCGCATCCAGCCGGTTGACGTAGACATAGCCTGAAGCCGCATTGCTGTTACTTCTCATCTGCTGCGCATAGTCAGCGGAGCTGGCAAAAGCGGGTGGAGACAGGAAGAGACCCAGTAAAGTGGCGATAATGATAGTTTTCATAATCGACTCCAAACTCACAGGGAATTCACTCTCAGACGCGACAAATTGGCCAAACCGTTGCGCCTGTAAATAGTGTAGTTCTTCGCCACATTGCTGCCAGATCGTCCTGTTGAACGCCTCGTTCAGAGAATTTGAACCATCGCGACTTAACCCGCTGAATCACAATGCTTAGCACAAAAGGTGTTAGCGCCTAGCACGAACCCCGCGATTTGATGAATTGTGCGCTTGAGTTTCAAGCAAGACGCCAGTATGATTACGCGTCAATTTTTCAGCTGCATTCAGAGGTGTGTTTCATTCATTGCAATGATCCACCACCTATAACGTTCCTTGCTTCCATGGGCCGCAGCTGACCCCGACAGGAGGCTGAATAATCCGTAAGGAGCTATCGATGCGTCATTACGAAATCGTATTTATGGTCCATCCTGACCAGAGCGAACAGGTTCCAGGTATGATCGAGCGTTACACTGGTGCTATCACCGGTGCACAAGGCACGATCCACCGTCTGGAAGACTGGGGCCGCCGTCAGCTGGCTTACCCAATCAACAAACTGCACAAAGCACACTATGTTCTGATGAACGTAGAAGCTCCGCAGGAAGTGATTGACGAGCTGGAAACTAACTTCCGCTTCAACGACGCCGTTATCCGCAGCATGGTTATGCGCGTTAAGCACGCGGTAACTGAAGCATCTCCGATGGTTAAAGCGAAAGATGAGCGTCGTGATCGTCGCGAAGACTTTGCTAACGAATCGGCTGATGACTCAGATGCTGGGGATTCTGAAGAGTAATCCGACATGACGGCAAATCGGCTGCGCCTGTCTGGCACTGTGTGCAAGACGCCAGTTCGAAAAGTCAGCCCGTCAGGGATTCCTCATTGCCAGTTCGTGCTTGAGCATCGTTCTGTGCAAGAGGAAGCCGGTTTCCACCGGCAAGCCTGGTGTCAAATGCCGGTGATTATCAGCGGCAGCACCCATCAGGTGATTACTCAACATATAACGGTCGGCACGCAACTCACTCTCGAAGGTTTCATTAGCTGCCATCAGGCACGCAATGGGCAGAGTAGAATGGTGTTACATGCCGAGCAGATTGATTTGATAGATTCTGGAGACTAGCCTAATGGCACGTTATTTCCGTCGTCGCAAGTTCTGCCGTTTCACCGCGGAAGGCGTTGTAGAGATTGATTACAAAGATATCGCTACACTGAAAAACTACATTACCGAAAGCGGTAAAATTGTCCCGAGCCGTATCACCGGTACTCGTGCAAAATACCAGCGCCAGCTCGCTCGTTGCATCAAGCGCGCTCGCTACCTGTCCCTGCTGCCGTACACTGATCGTCATCAGTAATCGGTAGCTGTCCATTAACGACTTTAAGAGGATAAGGTAATGCAAGTTATTCTGCTTGATAAAGTAGCAAACCTGGGCAGCCTGGGTGATCAGGTTAACGTTAAAGCGGGCTACGCTCGTAACTTCCTGGTTCCACAAGGTAAAGCTGTTCCTGCTACCAAGAAAAACGTTGAGTTCTTCGAAACACGTCGCGCTGAACTGGAAGCCAAACTGGCTGACGTTCTGGCTGCTGCTAACGCACGTGCAGAGAAAATCAACGCACTGGGCAATGTAACCATCGTGTCTAAATCAGGCGACGCTGGTAAACTGTTCGGTTCCATCGGTACCCGTGACATCGCTGATGCAGTAACTGCAGCAGGCGTTGAAGTGGCTAAAAGCGAAGTTCGTCTTCCAGAAGGCGTTCTGCGCACCACCGGTGAGCATGAAGTTGACTTCCAGATCCATAGCGAAGTATTCGCTAAGCTGGTTGTGAATGTAGTTGCTGAGTAATTTTACTCGGTAATGCGAAGACGCCGGCCCTGTGCCGGCGTTTTTGTTTCTGCGATTTATTGCGCGCGGATAAAGCTGCCGTCAGGTTGACGGGTAAACAGCACCGGGCCGTTGCTGCTATCCACGGTTAATCCTGTCACCACGCCTTGCGCATTCTGGCGAATCTTCACCTGTTGGCCGTTCTGCAATGCACTCAACGGTTGCCCATCACCTTCCACTCGCGCCATGGCAAACACATCATTGACCGGCAAATTATTGTCGCGGAACAACTGCGCCAGCGTTTGGCCTGATGCCACGCTGTAGGTGCGCCATTCGCCCTGTGAATCGGTTTTAGGTGGCGTATTCTGCTGCTTTTGCTGTTGGTTATCGTAAATCTCCGCCTGCATCGGCACTTCTTTTCCAGCGTTATCAGCTGGGCGTTCAACCGGATATTGTGGCGTACTGCTCGGCCAGAGAAACGCCAGCAACAGCACCAGCAGGGCAATCACAATGCCACGACGATGTAGAGCTGGCAGCGGATCCATCCAGCGCACATCATCCAGCAAATGCCAGACGCGTTGCAGTGCGACGGGAACGCGGGAAGGGTGATCGGAAGCCATTCGTGAATCCTCCTCGCTGGCGGCTTTTTTGCGCGGCATGCGCTGCAGCCAACGTTGCAACCAAGGTAATAAAGTACGCGGTGCGCGCGTCCTGCGACGTCGTGGGGCGATCTGGCCCATGAATTCTCTCTTGTTTCGACGATGACGGATGAAAATCTCGCCACAGCTATAGTATGGGCAATACGGGCGGGAAGTGCCTGCCAGCATTGAACAATTTGACGCGTGTATTGTTTCCTTTTCGCTGAGAAATGTCATCTGCGGCGCGCGAGATTTTACGCCACGCGCCTGCGCTGGTATGCTGCCGGTTCTATTTTTTTCTCCGGGATTAAGGAATCAAGATGACGACCCCTTCATTCGACAGCGTCGAATCACAAGCAAGTTACGGTATCGGTTTACAGGTAGGCCAGCAGTTGCAAGAGTCTGGACTGCAAGGTTTGCAGCCGGAAGCACTGCTCGCCGGCCTGCGCGACGCGCTGGAAGGGAACTCACCGGCGGTCCCGGTTGATGTGGTACATCGCGCGCTGCGTGAAGTGCACGAACGTGCCGAAGGCGTGCGTCGTGAGCGTGTAGAAGCTATGGCCGCAGAAGGCCAGAAATTCCTGGAGCAGAACGCGCAGCGTGAAGGTGTGAGCAGCACCGAAACCGGTCTGCAATTCAGCGTGCTGACCCAAGGCGAAGGCCCAATCCCATCGCGTCAGGATCGTGTGCGCGTACACTACACCGGTAAGCTGATCGACGGCACCGTGTTTGATAGCTCAGTGGCGCGCGGCGAACCGGCTGAATTCCCGGTAAGCGGTGTAATCGCGGGCTGGATTGAAGCGCTGACGCTGATGCCAGTCGGTTCCAAATGGGAACTGGCGATTCCACATAACCTCGCCTACGGCGAGCGCGGTGCGGGTGCCTCTATCCCACCATTCAGCACCTTGATCTTCGAAGTTGAGCTGCTGGAAATTCTGTAAGTTTAAGAGGGCGGCGATTGCCGCCCTTTGCGGTTATCTCTTCTGCAAATCCACCTGCCACAACGCAAAACCTATCTCATCGCTGCCAACCGCTTTCATCGGATAATCGGCATGCTGCTCAATAAATGTCGTGGCTTTCGCGCCAGGCGCGGTTTCAAAACGGATATCCAGCGGCGTGGTGCTGCTTATCGGTGCTAAACGCCAGTTGTGATCCGCTTGCGGTTTCACTTCGCCGTGCGCTTTGGTTTCGCTGCTGATATAGGCGGCAACCACCGAGCGGTTCTCATCCGGTGAGGCGAAGGCCACATATTTATCGCCGGTGCCGGCAAACTTGCCGCCATACGCGCGATAGTTATTGGTGGCGACCAGGAAGGTAGCGTTAGGATCGATTGGCTTGCCTTGCCACGTCAGGTCTTTAATGCGCGAGGCGTCTTTATTGATTAGCGTGCATTCCGCGTCGTAGCGTGCCGGTTGTGTCACATCGATTTGGTACTGCACGCCATCAATCACATCAAAGTTGTAGGTGCGGAAATCCCAGTTAATCAGCGATTGCGGCTTGCTACTGCGCGGATCGATCTGATTAAACTGCGCGGCGGAACACTCCAGCCACTCTTTCACCTGCGCACCACTGACTTTCATCACCACCAAAGTGTTTGGATAGAGGTAAAGATCGGCGGCATTGCGGAAGGTGAGGTTGCCTTTTTCCACTTCGACATAACTGGCGGGATCGTTTTTACGTCCGCCCGCTTTAAACGGTGCGGCGGCCGAGAGCACTGGTAAGCGGCCTAAATCGGGATCGCCCTGAATAAAGTGCTCAACGTAAGCGCGTTGCGCATTATTGACGATCTGCACTGTAGGATCGTCCTGCACCAGCGACAAATAGCTATACATCACGTCAGCCGATTTGCCGATTGGCTTGGCGACAAACTCGCGCGTGGCGCGATGATCCTGATCCAGCACTTTCACTAAATCAGCATCTTCAGTAGCCAGCGATTTTTTCGCCACGCTATCATAAATGGGCCGCGCTTCAGCTTTGCCCTGGGTGACTTGCCAGCTTCCGGCTTGGTTGCTCAGTACCAAATCAACCACACCAAGATGATCGCCCCACATGCCTGGCATTACCGCTGGAACGCCGTTCAGTGTCCCTTGCGCGATATCCGCGCCTTTGATCGCCGCAAACTCTTTGCTGGGGAATACCGCATGGGCGTGACCAAACATAATGGCGTTGATGCCCGGAACCTGACTGAGGTAGTAGACCGAATTTTCAGCCATGGCGTGATAAGGCTCGCTGCTCAAACCGGAGTGCGGAATAGCGATGATTATTTCAGCACCTTTTGCGCGCATTTCCGGCACATAGCGCTTCGCTGTTTCCGTGATGTCATCAACTCGCACTTTTCCCTGCAGATTGTTGCAATCCCACACCATAATCTGCGGCGGAACGAAGCCGATGTAACCAATTTTTAACCGATGTTGCTGACCATCACTGTCTACCACTGTGGTTTCTTTGATTAAGTAGGGTGTAAACAGCGGTTCCCCGCTCTTTTCATCGATAATGTTGGCATTGACGTAGGGAAAGCGTGCACCCGCCAACGCTTTTTGCAGATACGGCAAACCGTAATTGAATTCGTGATTGCCGAGATTGCCGACGGTGTAATCCAGCGTGTTCATCGCTTTATAAACCGGATGCACTTCGCCGGATTTCAATCCTTTCGCCGCCATGTAATCACCCAGCGGACTGCCCTGAATGATATCGCCGTTATCAACCAGCACGCTGTTTTTTGCCTCAGCGCGTGCCTGCTGAATCAATGTTGCGGTGCGTACCAGGCCAAACTTCGCCGTTGGCGTGTCTTTGTAATAATCGAAATCCATCATATTGCTGTGCAAGTCAGTGGTTTCCAGAATGCGCAGATCCACCGTAGTAGCCTGTACCGTGGCGGCAGTAATACACAGTGCCAATAACGACATGCTCGCTTTAAACATCGCTTGCTCCTTGTTCGGTCCAATGGGCCTCTCAAAATAATGTAAAAACATGACGAATTATCATTTCAATTTGTGATGAGGCTCTGACTTTCGCCCAATATCTGGCGCCGTGCTCAGACGATTGCGCATTCAGCATCGCGCCATAGCCGCCGCTGACGAACTATGGTATTGATAATCATATAAATTGCCGTTCCACAACGCGCAGCCGCAAGCGGTTAGAGCACTACTGCTAAAATAAGAACAGATGGGCTGTTGCAGTCTGGCAGGCAGCATCAACGGAAAAGAGGTCAACAATGTTAGATAAAATTTGTCAGCTGGCGCGTGACGCGGGCGATGCCATCATGCAGGTTTACGATGGCGCGCAGCCAATGGATGTGACGCGTAAATCGGATGATTCGCCGGTCACTGCGGCCGATCTCGCGGCACACGGCGTGATTCTGCAAGGATTGAATGCGTTAACGCCGGATGTGCCAGTTTTGTCGGAAGAAGATCCGCCGAGCTGGGAAGTGCGTCAGCATTGGCAAAAATATTGGTTGGTTGATCCGCTGGATGGCACCAAAGAGTTCATCAAACGCAACGGCGAATTCACCGTGAACATCGCGCTGATTGAAAAGGGTAAACCGGTGCTGGGTGTGGTTTATGCGCCTGCGCTCGGCGTGATGTATTCCGCCGCCGAAGGCAAAGCCTGGAAAGAAGAAAATGGTCAACGCGCGCAGATTCATGCACGTGAAGCGCGTCCACCGTTAGTGGTGGTGAGCCGTTCGCATTTCGATAGCGACCAAGAGCTGCAAGAGTATTTGCATCAACTTGGTGAGCATCAAACTACCGCGATTGGCTCTTCGCTCAAGTTCTGTTTGGTGGCCGAAGGTGCGGCGCAACTCTATCCGCGCTTCGGGCCAACCAACATTTGGGATACCGGTGCAGGCCACGCCGTGGCGATTGCCGCAGGCGCGCATGTGCATGACTGGCAGGGAAAAACGCTGGATTACACGCCGCGTGAATCGTTCCTGAATCCCGGTTTCCGCGTCTCCCTGTTTTAACCGATTGTCAGGTCGCCATTGCTGGCGACCTGCAATCACTGTTTCAACAATTCGTGAATCAACGTCATCGCCTGCTGCACTTCATCCTGGGTCAATGCGCCCTCTTTGGCATAACGCACATGCGCGCTGTTATCCAGAATCACAATCGCCGAACCGCCTTTCTCTAACTGCCACGCCTGACGCGCATTGCCGTTGCTGTCGACAATAAATTGCGACCACGGATATTGTTGCTTATTGCTCTCAATGCTGCTGCGCACGAACATGCCGGTGCCGGGAATCGCATCGTCGGTATTCACAATGGTGGTGGTTTGATAGCGATCGTGTGGCAGGTGCGCCGCTTTAATCGCTTCAATCAACGCGGCATTTTGCTCTTTGGCAGAAGAGCGGCCAGCAATATGTAAGATGACGCGCACTTTTCCACTCAGTTGCGCGCTATTCCACGATTTATAGCTAAACTTATCTTGTTGATATAGCAGCTCACCTCGGTCATTAACGCCAACCGCCGGTACGCGTTCACCTAATTTAAATGCATGTGCTGATGCCAATCCAGGCATTAGCAGTGCCAGAGCTATCACAGTGTGTGCCAAACGCATTTCTTATGCTCCTTAGTGATCCGACCAGTCATTCATGTTCCTGCAATATTAGGTGTGGATGATGCGTCTGTCGCAATGAGTTAACAGGTTTGCAACCTATGCCACAAATCCATAATGAGTGAAGGTTTATACTGAGTTTTGTGAGGCTGATAACAGAGTGTTCTGTAATGATGTGTCAATTCAGTAAATAATTCACCTTTTCGGAACATTGGTAAGAAAGGATGCTCTATAGTTATGCCTCATTTGCGCTTCATGGTTTCGTTCCAAATTTGGTAACGACGGAGCGTATTACATCTGTTCAGGAGTTAAACAGCATGAAGATCTTCCAGCGCTATAATCCGCTGCAAATTGCGAAATATGTAAAAACGCTATTTAAAGGAAGGTTGTACATCAAGGATGTTGGCGCGTTTGAGTTTGATAAAGGCAAAGTGATGTTGCCGCGCGTCAAAGATAAACAGCATCTAAGCGTGATGTCTGAAATCAATCGTCAGGTTCTGCGATTGCAAGCCAAGTACAACTGAGTCAGCATGAAAAAGGGCGCCGTTGGCGCCCCGTAGCGGCGCGATTTATCGCGCCTTTATTTTTTCCAGGTCACCATAAATGGCGACCCAACAAAGCGTTAACCTGCTGGCGTCTCAGTTTCATCCACCGCGTTTTTAGTCACATTCAGCACTGGCGGGCGTTCATCAATACGCGTCACCAGTAACTGGTCGATGCGATAGCTATCAATATCCACCACTTCAAACTTGTAGCCTGAGAACTTCACGAAATCGGTACGTTTCGGAATCTTGCGCAGCATATACATCATGAAGCCGCCGATGGTTTCGTAGTTGCCCGACTGCGGGAAATCGTCGATATCCAGCACGCGCATCACATCATCAATTGGCGTACCGCCTTCAACCAGCCACGAATTCTCATCACGCGCCACGATCTGCTCTTCCTGACCTTGGCCGACCAAATCGCCCATCAGCGTCGTCATCACGTCATTCAGCGTAATGATGCCGACCACCAGCGCATATTCGTTCATGATCACCGCGAAATCTTCACCGGCGGTTTTGAAGCTTTCCAGCGCTTCAGACAGCGTCAAGGTATCCGGCACAATCAGCGCTGAACGAATCTGTACGCCGCTACTGAGCGTCAGGCTTTGGTTACCCAACACGCGCAGCAGCAACTCTTTGGAATCGACATAACCAACGATGTGGTCGATATCGCCATCGCAAACAATGAATTTCGAATGCGGGTGCTGGGCGATTTTATTTTTCAGCGTGGTTTCATCTTCGTGCAGATCGAACCACACCACGTTTTCGCGCGAGGTCATGGATGACGGCACGGTACGTGATTCCAGCTCAAACACGTTCTCGATCAGTTCATGTTCCTGCTTACGCAGCACGCCCGCTAAGGCGCCGGCTTCAACTACCGCATAAATATCGTCAGAAGTGATGTCGTCTTTGCGCACCATCGGCAATTTGAAGAGGCGGAAGAAGACATTGGCTAAGCCGTTGAACAGCCACACCAGCGGACGCAGCACCACCAGGCAGAAACGCATCGGGTTGATGATACGCAGCGCAACCGCTTCTGGCGCAATCATGCCGACGCGTTTTGGTGTCAGATCGGCAAACAGAATGAACAGGCTGGTGACGATGGTGAAGGAGCAGATAAAGCTGAGTTGTTCAGCCAAATCCGGTGCCATAAAGCGGCTAAACAGGCTATTAAAGGCGGGCGAGAAGGCCGCATCGCCAACAATACCGCCGAGGATGGCAACCGCATTCAGGCCAATCTGCACCACGGTGAAGAACATGCCAGGTTGTTCCTGCATCTTCAATACGCGTTGTGCGTTGATATTGCCTTCGTCAGCCAGCAGCTTCAGCTTGATCTTACGGGCGGCTGCCAGCGAGATCTCCGAAAGGGAAAAGAATGAACTGATGAGTATCAGTAAAAGAATGACAAGTAAGCTATCGAGCATAAAAGGTCCGTTGGGTTAAACACTTGTCATTTTTGGCCTGGGCAGCGCGGGAGTGGGCGTACATCCGGTATTGCCAGTCAAACAGGCTATCCGTGCCAAAAATGTCTGCGCCATTTCGACAAGATAAGGTTAACGTCGGGGCAGAAAGGGTGCAGGCGAGGCCTGCTGGTCGCTGATTATAGCAGCAGCGCTTATCATGCCGCTAGCACGGCGCGTTATGGGCTCGGATTAATCCGAGTGAATGGCTGGAACAGGCAGAACATCTGCTTGGTTGTTGTATCGTTTCGTCCATTTGCCGACAATAGGTCACAATTTGGCTTAGTCGCTGTGTTTCCGCCGTTGCGCGTCATAAACAGCGGCTATGCTGATGGGTACACGTGCCCTTCGATAGCATAAACGCCCCGCGGAATAGGGGCCGGCATTATTAACAGGAGTAAGCGTGCCACGATTGCATATTTATTGTTTGGCTAGCCTGATGCTTGCCGCACCTGCCGTCGAGGCAGCGAAAGTGCGCTTGCAGCTGGAAGGCCTTTCCGGGGAATTACAGAAGAACGCCAGGGCACGCTTGTCGACCATTAGCAGTGACGAGGTGTCGAACGATGGGCGTTTTCAGGCGCGCGTATCCGAAGCGATCAAGGAAGGTCTGCGCGCGCTGGGTTATTACGAACCGCAGATTGATTTCGAATCACGTCCTGCACCGCCGCAAGGTGGCCGTCCGGTATTGATTGCCCACGTCACGCCGGGTGAACCGGTGAAAATTGGCGGCAGCACTATCGTGATTCAGGGCGAAGCGAAAGACGATGCCGATTATAAAGCCTGGGTGAAACAGGGCACGCCGAAAGTCGGCACCCAGCTTAATCACGGCGATTACGACAAATTCAAAAACGGCTTCTCCAGCCTGGCACTGCGTAATGGTTACTTCGACGGTGACTTTAAGCAAAGCCAGCTTGGCGTATCAGTGGAACGGCGTGAAGCGTTTTGGGATATCGATTACGACAGCGGCCCGCGTTACCGTTTTGGTGATGTCAGCTTCCAGGGATCGCAAATCGACGAAGCCTACCTAAGAAATCTGGTGCCGTTCAAAAAGGGCGATCACTATAGCTCGCGCGATCTGGCTGAACTCAATCGCCGTTTATCTGCCACCGGCTGGTTTAATTCGGTGGTGGTGGCGCCTGAGTTCGATAAAGGGCGCAAAACCAAAGTGTTGCCGCTCAATGCTGCTGTTTCGCCACGCGTGGAAAACACCTTAGAAACCGGGGTTGGTTACTCGACGGATGTCGGCCCGCGCTTGAAAGGCACGTGGAAAAAGCCGTGGGTGAACAGCAGCGGTCACAGCTTGACCTCCAGCGCCTATATCTCTGCGCCAGAGCAGCAGCTTGATCTCAGCTACAAAGTGCCGCTGCTGAAAAGTCCGCTCGAGCAGTATTACACCTTCTCTGGCGGTCTGAAGCGCACCGACCTCAACGACACCAAATCCGATACCACCACATTGGCGATGTCGCGTAACTGGGACAGCAGCAGCGGCTGGCAAAAAGCCGTCAACTTACGCTGGAGCCTCGATCACTTTACCCAAGCCAGCGTCACCAACACCACCATGCTGCTTTATCCGGGCGTCAGCCTGAACCGCACCCGTTCGCGCGGCGGATTAATGCCGACATGGGGCGATTCACAACGTTACTCGGTGGATGTGTCGGATACCACGTGGGGATCGGACGTTGATTTCCTGATCTTGCAGGCGCAAAACGTCTGGATCCGTACGCTCGCCGATAAACATCGCTTTGTGGCGCGCGGTAATCTCGGTTGGATCGAAACCAACGACTTCGACAAAGTGCCGCCAGATCTGCGCTTCTTCGCCGGTGGCGACCGCAGTATTCGTGGCTACAAATACAAAGACATTTCACCACGCGATGACAACGGCAAGTTAACCGGTGCGTCGAAAATGGCCACTGGATCGCTGGAATATCAATACAACGTGACCGGCAAGTGGTGGGGCGCGGTGTTTGTCGATTCCGGAGAAGCGGTTAACGACATCAAACAGAGTGACTTCAAAACCGGCGCAGGTTTCGGTGTGCGCTGGTCTTCTCCGGTTGGGCCGATCAAATTCGATATCGCGCGGCCGATTGGTGATGACAAGGAACACGGATTGCAATTTTACATCGGGTTGGGGCCTGAACTATGAAGCTGTGGAAAAAGGTCCTGATTGGCATCGCTATTTTTCTGGTGCTGCTGTTGGGCAGCGTGGCGTTTTTAGTTGGCACCACGCCGGGTTTGCATTTATTGCTGAAAGGCGCCGATCGTTGGGTGCCGGGTTTATCCATCAAACAGGTTGAAGGTGGCTGGCGCGATTTGACGCTGAGCGGCGTGAAATATGAGATGCCGGGCGTCAGCGTAGATGCCGGACGTTTTCATCTGGCACTGAATCTTAACTGCCTGCTGCACTCCTCAGTGTGCGTTAACGACATTGATTTAAAAGATGTCAGCGTGGTGGTCGACAGTAAAAAAATGACGCCAGCCGCCGCACCGCCGCCGGAAGAAGAGAGCGGCAGCCTGAATCTCAGCACGCCGTATCCGATCACGCTGAGCAAAGTCGGTTTGCATAACATCAACGTCAAAGTGGATGACACCGCGATTTCGTTGCTGGATTTCACCACCGGATTGCAATGGCAGGAACGCGCGCTGACGCTGTCGCCGACGCATATCCAAAGCCTGCTGATTGCCTTGCCAAAAGCCGCCAAAGTAGTGGATGAGCAAGTGGTGCAACCCAAAGTGCAGCAGCCGCAGCCGGATGAAAAACCGCTGGGTGAAACGCTGCAAGCGATGTTCGCCAAGCCATTGTTGCCTGAATTACCGGACTTCCAGTTACCGCTGGATATCACCGTGCAGGAGTTGCTGGGCGAACAGCTGCGTGTCACTGGCGACACCGATGTTTCCATTACGCGTTTGCTGCTAAAAGCAAAAACCGCCGATCGCCATTTGCAGCTCGAAACTTTTGATGTCGATTCGCCGCAAGGGCAGGTGAATGCCAGCGGGGAAGCGACTTTAGCCGACAACTGGCCGGTGAATTTTGCGCTCAACGGCACGCTCAATCTCGACCCGATCAAGGGCGAGAAGATCAAGATGAACCTCGCGGGTGCGATGCGCGACGAGCTGAAACTGGGGCTGAATCTCTCGGGGCCGGTGCGTGCGCAGTTGGATGCCCGCGCGCAACCGGCGGTCGCCGGTTTGCCACTGTCGCTGCAACTCACCAGCCCGCAGCTGCGTTGGCCGCTGACCGGTCCGGTGCAGTATCAGGCGGATAATCTCGATTACCAGTTCAAAGGCAAAGCCACTGATTACGTGATGTCGCTGCGTACCGCGGTGAAAGGCGAAGGCGTGCCGCCGGCCAACATTGCGCTGGACGGTAAAGGCAACGAGCAGCAGTTTAACCTCGATAAACTGCGCGTCGCGGCATTGCAGGGCAATATCGATCTGACGGCGCTGGTGGACTGGAGCAAAGCCATTAGCTGGCGCAGCGAGTTGACGCTTTCCGGCATCAACACCGCCAAACAGTATCCGGATTGGCCAGCCAAACTGGATGGCAAAATCGCCACGCGCGGCAGCCTGTACGGTGGAAGCTGGCAACTCAGCGTGCCGCAGTTGGAGCTGAAAGGGAACGTTAAACAGAACGCGGTGAGCGCCAAAGGCACCTTAACCGGCAACAGCTACAACCAATGGAAAATCCCCGGCCTCAACATTGCGCTAGGTCGTAACCATCTGGATGTAAAAGGCGAATTGGGCGATGCGCTCAATCTCGATGCCAACATTGATGCGCCCAATCTGGATAACGCGCTGCCGGGGCTGGGCGGCGTCGCCAAAGGCACTATCAAAGCACGTGGCACTTTGCAGGCGCCGCAGCTGCTGGCCGATCTCACCGCCACCGGTTTGCGCTGGCAGCAGCTGCAAATCCGTCGCGTCGCCTTGCAGGGCGATGTGAAATCCAGCGATCAAATCGCCGGTAAGCTGCAATTGCGCGTTGAACAGTTACAGCAGGATGCGCTGAAAGTGAACTTGCTGACGCTGAACGCCGACGGCAATGAAAAGCAGCATCAGCTGAAACTCAATGTGCAGGGCGAACCGGTTTCCGGTCAGTTGGCGCTTAACGGCAGCTTTGATCGCAAAACTGAGCGCTGGCAGGGCAATCTCAACAACACGCGCTTTGACACACCGGTCGGCGAATGGCGTTTGACCCGCGCGATGGCGATTGATTACCTCAACAGCAAGCAAACCGCGACGATTGGCCCGCATTGCTGGCAAAACCCGAACGCGCAACTGTGCGTGCCGGAACCGATTGAAGCCGGTGCCAGCGGGCATGCGCACGTGGTGCTGAATCGCTTTGATTTGGCGATGATCAAACCGTTCCTCACCGACGCCACCAAACTGAATGGCGTGTTCAGCGGTGATGCGCGCGTTAACTGGACCGCCGATGGCGCGCTGCCAACCGGCACCATAGCGCTGAAAGGCAACGGCGTGAAAGTTGAGCAGGACGTGCAAGGCAACACCTTGCCGATCGCCTTCGATACGCTGAACCTGAATGCGGCGATGCGTAACGGCCGCGCACAGCTGGATTGGCTGATTCATATCGTCAACAACGGCCAGTTAAGCGGCAATGTGCAGATCGCCGATCCACAGAATCGCCGTCAGCTTTCGGGCAACATCGGTATCAGCAATATTTCGCTGGCGATGCTTAATCCGGCGCTGATGCAGGGCGAGAAGATCAAAGGCAACCTGAATACCAATCTGCGCCTTGGCGGTTCGCTGCAACAGCCGCAGATTTTTGGTCAGTTGGGATTGAGCGATGTCGATATGGACGCCAGCTTTATGCCGGTCGATCTCACCTCGGCTAATCTCAACATGGTGTTCAACGGCATGAGCTCAACGCTCAACGGCCTGATTCAAACCGCGCAAGGCAACATCAATCTCAGCGGCGATGCTGACTGGAGCCGTCTGGATAACTGGCGCGCGCGCGTAGCCGCCCAAGGCAGCCGTGTGCGCGTCACCGTGCCGCCGATGGTGCGCATGGATGTCTCGCCGGATCTGGTATTCGAAGCCACGCCAGCCGCCTTCAACCTTGACGGCAAAGTTGATATCCCGTGGGCGCGCATTACGGTGCAGGAAGTGCCGGAAAGCGCCACCGGCGTGTCGTCGGATGAAGTGATGCTGGATAAACAGCTGAAGCCGATTCAACCGAAAACCGCCGCCATCCCAATCAACAGCAATCTGGTGATTCACGTTGGCAACGATGTGCGTCTCTCAGCGTTTGGTCTGAAAGCTAAGCTGAATGGCGATCTCAAGCTGGTGCAGGATAAAAATGGCCTCGGCTTAAACGGACAAATCAATATTCCATCCGGTCGTTTCCATGCGTATGGTCAGGACTTGCTGGTGCGTAAAGGTGAATTGCAGTTCGCCGGGCCGCCGGATCAGCCGTACGTTAACCTCGAAGCAATCCGTAATCCGGAAGCCACCGAAGATGATGTGACGGCTGGTTTGCGCGTGACAGGATTGGCAGATGAGCCGAAAGTGGAAGTGTTCTCCGACCCGGCGATGTCGCAGCAAGAGGCGCTTTCTTACCTGTTACGCGGCCAGGGATTGGGTAGCGATGGCGACAGTAACGCATTAACTTCCGCGCTTGTCGGTTTGGGGGTTGCGCAAAGTGGTCAGGTTGTGGGTAAAATCGGCGAGACATTCGGCGTGAGTAACCTCGCACTTGATACCGCAGGCGTCGGCGACAGCCAGCAAGTGCAGGTGAGTGGTTATGTGCTGCCAGGTCTACAAGTAAAATACGGTGTCGGCATCTTTGATTCACTGGCGACCTTAACCTTGCGTTATCGCCTGATGCCCAAACTCTATCTTGAAGCCGTGTCCGGTCTCGACCAGGCATTGGATTTGCTCTATCAGTTTGAGTTTTAGCAATGCGAATAATTGTCTACGGCAGTTTACGGCGCAAACAGGGAAACAGTCATTGGATGACGAATGCGCAATGGCTCGGCGACCACCAGATTGCAGGGTTTGATCTCTACAATCTGGGTCACTATCCGGGCGTGATTGCGGGTGAAGGCAGCGTCTATTGCGAGGTTTATCGCATCGACGCCAGCACGCTCGGCGAGCTTGATGCCTTGCGCACCAAGAATGGCGAATACAAACGCCAGCTGATCCAAACCCCTTACGGCAGCGCCTGGCTGTATGTCTATCAACGTTCGGTGGCTGGACGCACGCATATCGCGAGCGGCGATTGGCTAAACCGCGATGGTGAACAGGCATAAATAAAAACACCGCCCAATGGGCGGTGTTTTTTTATCGGCGTGGCAGAGAAGAAACTTATTTCTGCTTAGCGCGCTCGAAAGAGGTCAGGATTTCAGCTTTGGCCGCTGCTGCGTTATCCCAGCCGTCAACTTTCACCCATTTGCCTGCTTCCAGAGCTTTGTATTGCTCGAAGAAATGGGTGATCTGCGCTTTCAGCAGTTCTGGCAGGTCGTTCACATCTTTGATGTGATCGTACTCTTTGCTCAGTTTGGTGTGCGGAACCGCAACCAGTTTGGCATCTTCGCCAGACTCATCGGTCATTTTCAGCACGCCAACTGGACGGCAGCGAATCACTGAGCCCGGCACCAGTGGATACGGGGTTGGCACCAGCACGTCAACCGGATCACCATCCAGAGACAGGGTGTGGTTGATGTAACCGTAGTTGCACGGATAGAACATGGCGGTAGACATGAAACGGTCTACAAACAGGGCACCAGATTCTTTGTCGACTTCATATTTGATCGGATCGGCATTCGCCGGGATCTCGATGACAACATAGATATCTTCTGGCAACTCTTTACCTGCAGGCACCTGGTTCAAACTCATCTGGCTTTCCTTCATTAGTCATATGTTGAGTGACGGCTATTATAGCCAACTGACTCTGAAAGTATGCCCCCTTTTTGGCGTTTCGGAATGCTCCAACCCGCTACTTCGCAGTGACAAACAGCGAGACGATCCCCGCAGCAATCAGTGGTCCGACCGGTACGCCACGGAAGAACGCCACGCCAATCACCGTACCAATTAACAGCCCACCAATCACCGACGGTTGCACACTCATAAAATTCACACCGCGTCCGCCCAGCCAGGCGACAAAAACGCCGACCACAATCGCCACAATCGATTGCCAATTAGCGAAAGATTTCAGCAGCGAAGAGGCCGGCAGCGATCCGCTGGCCAGCGGTGCCATCACCGCCACGGTGAGGATTATGATGCCAATTTGAATGCCCTGTTTTTCCACGTACGGGAAGAACTGCGCCAGCGGCGTCAGCTTGATGGCTAACAGAATCAGAATCGAAATGGTAACAGCGCTGTTATGGACGAAATAGCTGAGAACGGCGAGGCAAACCAGAATGATGGTGGAGGCATAAGCAGCCATGATTTCTCCCTGAGGATTAATGGGCGCGCTGGCAAATACCAGCGCTAAGCGTGTTTAACGCTTCCATTTATCAACAATCATCGGGATTGGCGCAACTGCCTTTGTTAATTGATTGCAACATGAGTGCTTGATTGCGCACCAAACTTACCCCTTGCGCGCCGACAGACAGCGCCGCCATGCTGCCCTGGCTGCTGAGGAAATAGCTGCGGCTGGCATCAAGCCAGTTATCGCGATAAGCCAGCCACGCGCGCTGTGCATTGCGCAATTTGTCTTTAGGTGCACCAGTTAATTTTTTCATCACTTGGGTGTACTGCGCATTCATCTCTTTATCCCATGCCTTATTGGCATTGCCGTAGCATTGGGACATGCCCGCGGTGCTGGATTCCTTGTTCAGACACTGTTCAAGCTGCTGGTCGATGGGGTTCTGCTGCGCCACGGCAACGCCGCTGGCCAACAAAAACGCAATCGGGAGCCATTTTTTCATCATTTCATTCCTTAATTTTGATGCAGCGGACTTCAGTAAATTTGAAGCGTAAGTGATCGTCAGCCAATTGACCATCAACACGCGATAAAGTTTCCGGGTGACATTGCCGATAATCTCTCCGTTTTAGGGCTAGCGGATTTCTGCCTTTTCTTGCATACGGGGATAATCATGATGAAACAGCTATCAATTCGTACCGCACTACTCGCTCTATTGGCCTTTATGACGCTGCTGCTATTGGCAGTCAGCGCCATGGGCATTTCTGCCATCAACGCCGGCAACCAATCGTTGGATGCCATTAACCGCATTCAGGGCATTGAGCTTAACAGCTTATTCCAAAGCCGCTCCGAGCTGATGCGTGCGCGTGCCAACGCCGCCTTAGCGGTGCGCAAAATTGAAATTGGATTACTGGATGATGGCGCCGTTGTCACTAAGCAATCGCAGGCGGCGGTGGAAAGTTCGCGTAAATTCTTAGACGCCTTTGTCGCGGCGGGCACCGTCACTGCGCACGGTAAAACCTTGGCCGATGCGATTGTTGCGACCTACGCCGCGTACGAGAAAGAAGGCATCACGCCGATGATCGCCGCACTGCAAAAACAGTACACCGATGAGTATTACCAGGTTTTGGAAGGTAAGCAGTCGCAGCTGGCGGCGAACTACTCCAAAGCGGTCAATGATTTCAGCAAATATGCCGACGAAGTCTCCAGCTCGCGTCTACAACAAGCAGCCGAAAACGAAACGCGCATGAAGATCCTGATTGGTGTTTCGATGGCGTTAACGCTGCTGCTGATCGTGCTGGCCTGGCAGTTGCTGCGCCGCTTGCTGCTGCGTCCGTTGGATGGCGCGATTGAGCATCTGGAGCAGATTGCCGCCGGTGATTTATCCCAGCCGCTGCCGCAAGCCGGCAAAAACGAACTGGGCCGCTTGAATCAAGCGCTGGCCAACATGCAGTTATCACTGAGCAATTCGGTTAGCCAGGTGCGTGAAGCCAGTTTGCAAATCGATGTCGGCAGTCGTGAACTCGCTGCCGGAACCGTGCATCTTTCGCAACGTACCGAAGAGTCAGCCGCTTCGCTGGAGCAAACCGCTGCCAGCATGGAACAGCTCACCGCCACCGTGCGCCTCAATGCCAGCAACGCCAAAGAAGCCAACCAACTCGCTAGCAATGTCTCCGGCAGCGCCGATCGCGGGGCCGAAGTGGTGGGGTATGTGATGGAGAAGATGCAGGAGATCACCCAAAGCTCCAACCGCATCGGCGATATCCTGAGCGTAATCGATGGCATCGCTTTCCAAACCAACATCCTTGCGCTGAACGCTTCAGTGGAAGCCGCACGTGCGGGTGAACAAGGGCGCGGATTTGCCGTGGTCGCTAACGAAGTACGCACGCTGGCAGGACGCAGCGCCACCGCCGCCAAAGAGATTCGCGAGTTGATTGCGGAATCGCAAACGCGGGTGAAAGAGGGCAGCGACATGGCAACGCGCGCTGGCGAAACCATGGATGAAATCTCCAGCGAAGTGATGCGCGTGACCACGCTGATGAAAGAGATCTCCATTGCTTCCGAAGAACAAAGTCGGGGCATCGAGCAGGTGAATCAGGCGGTGACGCAGATGGATGAAGCCGCGCAGCAGAACGCCGCATTGGTCGAGGAAGCCAGCGCCGCCACGCAATCGCTGGAAGCGCAGTCGCAGCAGTTGCAGGAATCGATGGCGCAATTCCGCGTAGTCGCAGCGCTGCATTCGTAGGGCGCGCATTTCTGCGCGCCAACAAAAAGCCCGCACGGAGGCGGGCTTTTCTAAGCTAAAGCAACTTACGCTGAGTGATCGTCCGGGAATTCACGGATAAAGCGCTCAACGTCACCGACCATTGCGTCGTTGCCGCAGAAGAACGGGCAGCGCTGGTGCAGCGTTTCTGGCTGGATATCGAGGATACGATTGGCACCATCGCTGGCTTTACCGCCAGCTTGCTCGGCGAGGAAGGCCATCGGGTTGCATTCGTACAGCAGACGCAGCTTGCCTTTCGGATGGCTCGCGGTGCTTGGATACAAATAGATGCCGCCTTTCAGCAGGTTACGGTGGAAGTCTGCCACCAATGAACCGATGTAGCGCGAGGTGTACGGACGCTTAGTCGCGGCATCTTCTTCCTGACAGAACTTCAGGTATTTCTTCACGCCCTGCGGGAAGCGAATGTAGTTACCTTCGTTAATCGAGTAGGTGTAACCCTTCTCCGGGAAGGTCATGCGTTCGTGGCTCAGGCAGAACACGCCCAGCGACGGATCGTAAGTAAACGCATGCACGCCCACGCCGGTGGTGTACACCATCATGGTCGAAGAACCGTACACCACATAACCGGCAGCCACCTGCTTGCTACCCGGCTGCATGAAGTCAGCTTCGGTAATCGGCGTGCCTGGCTCGCTGATACGGTGATAAATGGAGAAGATGGTGCCGACAGACACGTTAACGTCGATGTTGGATGAGCCGTCCAGCGGATCCATCAGCACCACGTATTTACCGTTCTCGGAACCTTCGAAGATCACGAACTCGTCTTCTTCTTCAGAGGCGATACCCGCCACCACGCCACGCGCTTTCAAAGCTGCTTTCAGCTTTTCGTTCGCGAACAGGTCGAGCTTCATTTGCTGCTCGCCCTGCACGTTTTCCACGCCGCTGGCACCCAGAATATCCACCAGACCCGCTTTGTTGATGTCGCGGTGGATAATTTTAGCGCCAAGCTTAATGGAAGAAATCAGCGCCGTCAGTTCACCTGTGGCGTGTGGAAAGTCGTGTTGCTTCTCGACGATGAATTCGCCTAACGTTTTCATAACACATTCCCTGAATCTACGATGGAGTGGCAGCAGCTGTAACAAGCTACCAACGTATGAGCGCAGTTTAGCCGATTGAACTTTAAAAACCATAGTCCTAATCCGTTTCTTCCCTCTCAACTCGGCGTTACACTGTGCGCCGAACTTTTGAGTAATGGATCTCTTTATGCGTATTCACATCCTTGGGATTTGTGGCACTTTCATGGGCGGACTGGCGATGCTGGCACGCTCGCTGGGACACGAAGTCACCGGCTCAGACGCCAACGTCTACCCGCCGATGAGCACGTTGCTGGAACAGCAAGGTATTGAATTAACAGAAGGTTACGATGCGACTCAGCTCGAACCGCAACCGGATTTGGTGATCATCGGTAACGCAATGACGCGCGGCAATCCGTGTGTCGAAGCGGTGCTGGAACGCAATATTCCTTACCTCTCTGGCCCGCAATGGCTGCACGATTTCGTGTTGCGCGATCGCTGGGTGCTGGCCGTTGCCGGCACACACGGTAAAACCACCACAGCCGGTATGGCAGCGTGGATTCTCGAGGCTTGCGGCCTTGAACCGGGCTTTATCATCGGTGGTGTGCCAGGAAACTTTGAGGTTTCGGCAAAATTAGGAAAAAGTCCATTCTTCGTGATTGAAGCGGATGAATACGACAGCGCGTTCTTCGACAAGCGTTCCAAATTTGTCCATTACTGCCCGCGCACATTGATCCTCAACAACCTCGAATTCGATCATGCCGACATCTTTGACGATCTGCGTGCGATTCAGAAGCAGTTCCATCACTTGATCCGTATTGTGCCAGGCCAGGGCAAGATCCTGTTGCCAGAGCATGACAACAATCTCAAGCAAGTGATGGCGATGGGCTGCTGGAGCGAGCAGGAAACGGTCGGCGATAACGGTCATTGGCAGGCGAAAAAGCTGACGCCGGATTCTTCGCATTGGGAAATCTGGCTCGACGGCGAGAAAGCAGGCGAAGTGAACTGGGCGCTGGTCGGCGAACACAACATGCACAACGGCTTGATGGCGGTTGCGGCTGCGCGTCACGTTGGCGTGAAGCCTTCGGATGCGGGCGAAGCGTTGAGCAGCTTTATCAATGCGCGTCGTCGCCTGGAACTACGCGGCGAAGTGAATGCGATTAAGGTGTATGACGATTTTGCCCATCATCCCACTGCGATTCTCGCCACGCTAGCGGCATTGCGCAGCAAAGTAGGCGGCACTGCGCGCATTTTGGCGGTGCTCGAGCCGCGCTCTAACACCATGAAAATGGGCGTAAGCAAAAACGAGCTGGCACCTTCGCTGGGCCGTGCGGATGAAGTGTTCCTGTTCCAGCCGCACCACATTCCGTGGCAGGTTTCAGATGTTGCAGAAGCCTGCATGCAACCGGCACAGTGGAGCGCGGATATCGATACGCTGGTGGAAATGGTGGCGAAGAAAGCCCAGCCAGGCGATTCGATTCTGGTGATGAGTAACGGCGGATTTGGTGGCATTCACCAGAAACTGCTGGAGCGGTTGGGGCGGTAATTAGCGGTGGCCATAAATGGCCACCCTACAACGGAACATTGTAGGGTCGGCATTCATGCCGACCTTTTTTATGTCCGCAGAAAACTTAAGCTTCTGCCAACTCGCGCAGGTACTGGAAAATCAGGCGCGCTGATTTTGGCGGCTTGTTGGTGGCTTTCTCTTTCTGCGCATTGCGGATCATACTGCGCAGTTGCTGACGATCGGCATGCGGATAGAGGTTAAACACTTCGGCTACCGCGTCATCACCTTGCTCGATCAAACGATCGCGCAATATCTCCAGTTTGTGGAACAAAGCCACTTGCTGATTATGACGATTCTTCAGCTTATCCAACGCCTGACGAATCGGATCTTCATCGCGTGCGCGCAACATCTTACCGATCAGCTGCAATTGGCGGCGACGGCCTTCTTTCTTAATGCGCTGCGCCAGTTCAATCGCGTCACGCAGTTGTTCGTCGAGTGGAATCTTGTCGAGGGAATTTTTCCCCAAATCAACTAACTCGGCGCCAAGGCGTTTCAGCTCTTCGGCATCGCGTTTAATTTCGCTTTTGCTGACCCAGATAATCTCTTCGTCTTCTTCGTCATTATTATCCGGCACATCGTCGAGCCAGTCATCGGGCTGCTTGGTCATCTCTTGGCTCCCAAAAAAAAGAGGCTAATCCTACCAGTTTATCGGGCGACTGCGAAATTGTTCTCTGAGTCTGATAGACTCAAACAATTCATACTTAAGATTAGACGGCAGGTCGATGAACGTATCTACTCAGGTTGCAGAACAACGTAAAGTGTTGGAACAGGCTGTCGCGCAGGCGTTGGAACTGGCAAAAGCCAGCACCGATGGCGCTGAAGTGGCGGTCACGAAAACTACCGGCATCGGCGTCAGTACCCGTTATGGCGAAGTGGAAAACGTCGAATTCAACAGCGATGGTGCGCTTGGCATCACCGTCTATCATCAAAATCGTAAAGGCAGCGCCTCTTCTACCGATCTTAGCCCGGATGCGATTAAACGCACCGTGCAGGCGGCGATCGACATTGCGCGCTACACCTCAGTGGATCCGTTTGGCGCTCCGGCCGATCCCGAATTGCTGGCTTTTGAAGCGCCGGATCTTGATCTTTACCATCCGTGGGAGATCGATGCCGATCGCGCTATCGAACTGGCAGCCAAAGCGGAACAAGCTTCGTTAGAAGCCGACAAACGCATCACCAATACCGAAGGCGGCAGCTTCAATAGCCACGTCGGCATCAAAGTGTTTGGTAACAGCCACGGCATGTTGCAGAGCTACTGCTCGAGCCGCCATTCGCTCTCCAGCTGCGTGATTGCCGAACACAACGGCGACATGGAACGCGATTACGCCTACACCATCGGCCGCGCGTTTGAAGATTTGCAAAGTCCAGAATGGGTTGGTGCCGAGTGCGCTCGTCGTACGCTGTCGCGTTTGTCGCCGCGTAAACTGTCTACCATGAAAGCGCCGGTGATCTTCGCGCCGGAAGTGGCGACTGGCTTGTTCGGCCATCTGGTTGGCATGATCAGCGGCAGCAGCGTTTACCGTAAATCCACTTTCCTGCTGGATTCACTCGGCAAGCAGATTTTGCCGGATTGGCTGACCATCGAAGAGCATCCACATTTGCTGAAAGGATTGGCGTCTACGCCGTTCGACAGCGAAGGTGTGCGTACCCAATCGCGCGACATCATTAAAGATGGCGTGCTGCAAAACTGGCTGTTAACCAGCTACTCGGCACGCAAGTTGGGCTTGCAGAGCACCGGGCACGCGGGCGGTATTCATAACTGGCGCATCGCCGGACAAGGCCATAGCTTCGACGACATGCTGAAGCAGATGGGAACCGGCTTGGTGGTGACCGAGATGATGGGTTCCAGCGTCAGCGCGATGACCGGTGATTATTCACGCGGCGCATCCGGCTTCTGGGTGGAAAACGGTGAGATTCAATATCCTGTGAGCGAGATCACAATCGCCGGCAACCTGAAAGACATGTGGCTCAATATGGTAACTGTCGGTAACGACATTGAAACCCGCAGCAATATACAATGCGGTTCGGTGCTGCTGCCGGAGATGAAAATCGCCGGACAATAAATTCATCGCTTCTTGAAAGCAGCCCGCAAGGCTGCTTTTTTTTTCGCCCGACAATAAAAAGGATAAATTTTATGCGTAAGCATGTCGTTGCAATGTTATCTCTCTCGCTGTTGTTCTCCTCGGCTAGCGTATTTGCCGCTGACCTGGAGAAAGATATGGACGCTCTGAAGGATGGTTTGAGCGTTGTGAAGAAAACCTCTGACGCGCAGGAAATGCACACCGCGTTGGGCAAGATGCGCCAGGCGGCGACGGATGCGAAAAAATCCACGCCGGAAAAACTGGAAGGTCAGGCGGCTGATAGCGCGCAGATCAAGGATTATCACGCCGGTCTGGATTCATTGATCGCGCAGATCGATGTAGTCGATCAATTGGCTCAAGCGAACAAGCTGGACGAAGCCAAGGCTGAAGCGAAGAAACTGGAAGATATTCGCAACGCCAACCATAAGAAATTCCGCTGATACACCGGCCAGCCCCTTGGCTGGCCTTATTTCTCCCTCTCGGCTGTAACCACTTCACCGCTTTACTCCCTATTTACTCAACTTATTACGCATTTTGTGACCGATTTCGCACACTTCGTGCGTCCTGAGATCTGGCGCACACTCGCCCGTGGGATTTCCACTTCAAGGTGGAAAAGATGCGTCTCAACAGCCTGAAGTGGAAAGCGTACTTTCTTATCAACGAGAAATATCTGTAATTGTCCGCTGTTAACAGGAGTAACAAGGTGAGGAGTGAAGCTGTCCCGCTGAAACAGAGCACGCCGGAAGCGATTCAGGCGCTGGCGGATAACGTATTGAACCAAATTGCCGCGATCTACCGCGCACACCACATCGAAGCCAACGCCGTGCAACAGCAAATGCTGGCTTCACATGTTCGTGCGATGGCCTCGCGTTCGCTCACCGGCGAAGCGCTGCCGGAAGTCGAAGCTGAACTGTTTGAAGATATCTCGCCTGAAACCATGGCGCTGGCGCAGCAGGTGGTGGATTTGTTTGGCAATCTGCCAAAAGAGGAAGCCTGGCTGTTATCCGTTCACATAGAAGTGGCGCGTGCCAACGAAGATTAAATGAGGTCTGCACCTGTAGGGGCGTGCTTCAGCGCGCCCGTCTGGCAGCAGCATCCGTGCAGCATTGAGCATCAATAAGAGGAATTCAACATGGTAACTGTAGTGATTGGCGATCGTCTGGGTAAAGGTCAGAAAGTAGCAGCGGGCATCGAGAAAGCGGGTGGCCGTGCGGTGGTGGTGCCGGGCGTGGCAGCCGACATGAAGCTGGGCGACGTGATGAAAGCGGAAAACGCCGACTTCGGCATCTCTTTCTGCGGCAGCGGCGGCGCAGGTGCGATTACCGCACAGAACAAATATGGCTACAAAGCCAAACACGGCATGCGCTCGATTGACGAAGGCGTGACCGCCATCAACGAAGGCGCCACCGTGCTGGGCTTTGGCTTTATGGATAAAGAAGAGCTGGGCGAGCGTTTGGTTCAGGCCTGGAACAAAAAACACGGCAGCTAAGTATGAAACAGCAATACGAGACGCAAGTTACGGTGCAAGGCAAAGGCGACAGTAAAGCAAAAGCCTTTGCCGATGCGCTGAGTAAGGTGCAGCAGCAAGTGCTGCGTACCAGCCAAAAGATTCTGTTGCGCATTGAACCCATGGATGTGCGGGTGCTGCGCGCGCAGGAGAGCGTGCGCAAGGAGAAATTCTTGTTCTTCTTCCTCGCGCGCGAACGACGGAGTTACAGCGTCGAGCTGGAAATTACCGTTAGCGTCACCGTGATTGACACCGACAAGGTGGAATTTATCACGGCTTAAAAAAACGACAACAAGGGCACAACGACATGTTTTTAATCATTTTGTTTAAGTCGTTAATCATTGGCGGATTGGTGGGTGTGGGCGTTGGCGCGGGGGCGGCACGTATGTTCCACGCACCCACCACCCAAGGTATGGGCGCGTTCCGTACCTTAGGTGAACTCAATTCGTGCGAAGGCGATCCGGCATCGCACTTCTCCTTTGGTCTCGGCTTCTTCTTTAACGCTTGGGCATCATCCGTTGCTGCGGGCTCTTTCACGCAGGACGTTGACCACCGTATTTTGCCGAACTGGGGCGCGGCGGCGTTGATGGTAAAAAATCGCAACGTAGCAGAAACCCTGCACAACCCGAAACGCATGGCGATTGCCTGCGGCATCATCGGCATGATCGTGGTGGCGTTCCTCAACAGCACCGCATCGGCGGTTCCGGCAGCGTTGCAGGTTACCGCAGTCAAAGTGCTGGTTCCGGCGGCAAACCTGCTGGTGAACACCGTGATGCCAGTGATCTTCTGGCTGGCAGCGATTGATGCCGGTAAGAAATCAGGCTTCTGGGCCACGATTTTCGGTGGTTTAGCGCAGCTGATCATGGGCAACGCCGTGCCAGGTTTAGTCCTCGGCATCCTGATTGGTAAAGGCGTGGAAGAGAGCGGCTGGAACAAAGTCACCAAAGTGATGATGTTTGCCATTGTGCTGCTGTTTGCCTTGAGCGGCTTCTTCCGCGGTTTCGACATGAAACTGCTGCAATCCTTCCAACTGGGTATTCCGGGTTGGCTGGATATGATTCACAACAGCGTCAGCGGCAAATAAGGAGCCATCAGCATGAACGAAACCGAAAACAAAGGGTTCTGGTACGCCGACTGGTCATTCCCGATTTTTGTTGGCTTGCTCTCCGCCGGTGTGTTTGCCGGTACGCACATGTATTACCTGTACGGCATTGGCGCGTTTAACGAAGTGGCGTTTGTTTCGATGCTGCGTTCCGGGATGGAAACCGGCGTGTATGGCGCGGTGGCGGCATTTGGTGCCAGCTTCCTGTTTGCGCGCATCATCGAAGGTTCGCTGGTGGGGATTTTGGATATCGGCGGCGCGATTCAAACCGGCGTGGGCTTGGGCGTTCCGGCGCTGTTGCTCGGCGCAGGGATCGTGTTCCCGGTGGCTAACTTCGCCGCATCGCTGGCAACCGGTTTGGTGGTGGGCTTAGCGATTGGTTATCTGATTATCCTGGCGCGTAAATTCACCATCAACCAAAGCGATTCGACTTACGGCGCTGATGTGATGATGGGCGCGGGTAACGCTTCCGGTCGCTTCCTCGGTCCGCTGATTATCCTGTCGGCGATGGCGGCATCGATTCCAATTGGTCTCGGTTCGCTGGTTGGCGCGCTGTTGTTCTACCTGTGGAATAAGCCGATCACCGGCGGCGCGATTTTGGGCGCGATGGTGTTGGGTGCGATGTTCCCGATTTCGCTGTGATGTGGTTTGCGGCCCAATAACCGCACACATCCGTAGCGGCGCAATTTATTGCGCGATAAATCGCGTCGCTACGATATGAGCGCTTTGAAAGAAAGGAGTTTGCATGTTTGATCTGATTCTGCGCCGCGCGCGTTTGTGCGACGAACAACGGGTGGATATCGCCATCCAGCACGGCAAAATTGCCGCCGTTGGTGAGGTGAGCGGCCCGGCCCAGCAGGAACGCGATCTGGCTGGGCGTTTTTACGTCAGCGCGGGCTGGATTGATAGCCACGTGCACTGTTATCCCAAGTCACCGATTTATCACGATGAAGCGGATGCCATCGGCATGGCGCAAGGCGTCACCACGGTGATCGACGCGGGCAGCACCGGCGCTGATGATATCGACGACTTCTACCAAATCACCCGCGCCGCCACTACCGAAGTGCGTGCGCTGATCAACATCTCGCGCAGCGGCATTGTGACGCAGAACGAACTGGCTGATATGGCGCAGATCGACAGCGATGCGGTGGTGCAGGCGGTAAAACGCCGTCCCGATTTTATTGTTGGCCTGAAAGCACGCATGAGCAGCAGCGTGGTGGGCGAAAACGGCATTAAGCCGCTGATTCGTGCCAAAGCGATTCAACAGGCGGCGGGCAATCTGCCGTTGATGGTGCACATCGGCAACAATCCACCGGTACTGGAAGAGATCGCCGATCTGCTGACCTCTGGCGACATCATCACTCACTGCTTCAACGGCAAACCGAACCGTATTCTGTCGCCGCAGGGCGAGCTGAAAGCAGCGGTGAAAAATGCCATCGCGCGTGGCGTGAAGCTGGATATCGGCCACGGCAGCGCCAGCTTCAGCTTTGAAGTGGCACGCCAGGCGATTGCTCAGGGCATTCTGCCCGACACCATCAGCTCCGACATTTATTGCCGCAACCGCATTAACGGCCCGGTGCACAGCCTTGCGCACGTGATGTCGAAATTCTTCAGCATTGGCATGACGCTGCCGCAGATTATCGAATGCGTTACCGCCAATGCTGCCGCTGGCCTGCGACTGGCCGGCAAAGGGCGCTTAACCGTGGGTTATGACGCCGACCTGACCATTTTTACCGTCAAAGAGGAAGCCCGCCCGTTCGTCGATGCTGAAGGCGAACGGGTTTTGGGTGAGCAACATATTCTGCCGCAGGCCGTGGTTATCGCCGGTCACTGGCATCTGACTGATGAAGGGAAAGCGAATCATGTCTTCGATTTATGAAAAATATGACCTGAAGCAGGTCATCAACGCGTCTGGCCGCATGACCATTCTCGGCGTTTCCACGCCGTCCGCCGACGTGGTGGAAACCGTCAGCTACGGCCTGAATCACTATTTCGAAATAAAAGATCTGGTCAATAAAACCGGCGCTTACATCGCTAAATTGCTGGATGTGGAAAATGCGGTGGTGGTGTCTTGCGCCTCGGCGGGCATTGCACAAAGCGTGGCGGCGGTGATCGTTAAAGATAACGATTGGCTGCTGGAAAACCTGCACGCCGCGCCGCTTAGCGTGCCGCACGATATCGTGGTGCCGAAAGGCCACAACGTAAACTTTGGCGCGCCGGTCGGCACTATGGTGGCACTCGGCGGCGGTCGTTTGATCGAAGCCGGCTACAGCAACGAATGTTCGCCAGAACAGCTGGCAGCAGCGATCACCCCAACCACGGCGGCATTGCTGTACATCAAATCACATCACTGCGTGCAGAAAAGTCATCTCAGCGTGGAGCAAGCGGCGGTTGTCGCGCGCAAGCACGGCATTCCGTTGATTGTTGATGCGGCTGCTGAAGAAGATTTGCAGTGCTATTACCAAATGGGCGCGGATCTGGTGATTTACAGCGGCGCCAAAGCGATTGAAGGGCCAACCAGCGGCTTGGTCATTGGTCGCACACAGTACGTTGAGTGGGTAAAACGTCAAAGCAATGGCATTGGCCGCGCAATGAAAGTCGGCAAAGAGGGCATTCTTGGGCTGACCCAGGCGATTGAAAACTATCTGGTTAACGCCAAAACCACCGGCGCGGAAATGGTGGCAAACATGACGCCATTTATCGACAACCTCAACACGCTCAACGGCGTTACCGCCCGCGTGGTGTGGGATGCCGCTGGACGTGATATCGCGCGCGCTGAAATCAAGTTCGATGAAGCGGTAACCGGCTGGCCAACCGGCGAACTGGTGCAGGCACTGAAAACCGGCGACATCGCCATCTATTTCCGTGGCTACAAAGCCAACGAAGGCATCATTGAGGCCGATGTGCGCAGCGTCAGCGCCGATCAGCTACACATCATCTTTAGTCGTATCCAGGCGTTAATCAGCGGAGGAAAACGCGCATGAGTCTGAACCCGAATTTCTATCAGGGCCGTTTGTGCCTGAACGTGCTGGCCGGATCAAAGCAAAATGCCAAAGAGATCTGGCAAGCGGCGGAAGGTCATGTGCTGGTTGGCGTGTTGTCAAAAAACTACGCCAGCAACGAAGAGGCGATTGCCGACATGCGCGAGTACGCGGCATTGATCGACAATGCGTTGTCGGTGGGTTTGGGCGCGGGCGATCCTAATCAGTCGGCGATGGTGAGTGAAATTTCTGCGGTGCTGCAACCCCAGCACGTCAATCAGGTATTCACCGGCGTGGCGACCAGCCGAGCGCTGCTCGGCCAGAATCAAACGGTGGTCAATGGTTTGATCTCACCAACCGGCACGCCGGGCAGGGTGAAGATTTCTACCGGGCCGCGCAGTTCGCAAGGTGCTGATGCCATTGTGCCAATCGACAGCGCCATCGCCATGTTGCAGGACATGGGCGGCAGCTCGGTAAAATACTTCCCGATGGGCGGACTGAAAGCGGTGAATGAGTATCGTGCAGTGGCGGAAGCCTGTGCACGCCACGACTTCTGGCTGGAACCTACTGGCGGCATCGATCTCAACAATTTTGAAGAGATTGTACGTATTGCGCTCGATGCGGGTGTCAGCAAAGTGATTCCGCACGTCTACAGTTCGATTATAGATAGCGCAACCGGCGACACGCGTATTGACGATGTGCGCCAGCTTCTGGCAACGTGCAAGAAACTGCTGTAACAATTTAGTAACAGGTGAGGCTCCGTGAGATTTCCCAATCAGCGTCTGACTCAGCTTTTCGCTGCGCTGCAAAATGAAACGCTGCCGCAGGATGAGCTGGCACGCCGCTTTTCCGTTTCGACGCGCACGGTGCGCACCGATATCACCGCGCTGAATGCGCTGCTGGAACAGCATGGCGCGCAGTTCGTGCTGGCGCGTGGCGCGGGATATCAACTGAAGATTGACGATGCGGCGCGCTTTGGCCGCTTGCAAGCAGAGAGTGCCACGCCGCTGCGGGTGCCGCGCACCTCGCAGGAGCGCGTGCGCTATCTGCTAACGCGTTTCCTCACCGCGGCGTATTCCATCAAGCTGGAAGATCTGTCGGAAGAGTGGTTTGTCAGTCGCGCCACGCTGCAAAGTGATATGGCGGAAGTGCGCGAATGGCTGAACCGTTATCACCTCAATATCGAAACCAAACCGCATTACGGCATGAAGCTGTTCGGTAGCGAGGCGGCGATTCGTACTTGCTTAACCGACTTGCTGTGGCAGATCGATCAGGAAACGCCGGATAGTCCGCTGCTGACGGTGGAAGCGCTGCACAGCGGCATGCTGGAGCAGCTCGAACCGTTGCTGCAACAGTGTTTTGCCCAACATGCGATTCGCCTCAGCGATGAAGGCGATCGTTATTTGCAAATCTACTGCGCGGTGGCGGTGCGACGGATTAGCGAAGGTTTCCCGCTTAACGATCCCGGCGCGGAAGATGTTGGCGAGGAAGTGCGTGAAGCGGCACATGATTTGGTCAATCTGATGCGTCCGCTGGTCGGCAAACCGATCTCTCAGGCGGAAGAGAATTGGCTGCGGGTCAACATCGCCGCGCGCCAGATTCAGGCGCTGGCACCCAGCACCATCAATGCCGATGACGCGGATGCGCTGGTCGATTACCTGCTGAATTATATCAACACCCATTACAACTATCGGCTGCAACACGATGAACAGTTGCGCGCCGATCTGCTCACCCATATCAAAACCATGATTACGCGGGTGCGCTACCAGATTCACATTCCCAATCCACTGCTCGGCAACATCAAGCAGCACTATCCAATGGCCTACGATGTGACGCTGGCCGCGGTCACCAGCTGGGGAAAATACACCCCTTACACCATCAGTGAGAACGAGATCGGTTTTCTGGTGCTGCACATCGGCGTCGGGTTGGAGCGACATTACGATGTCGGCTATCAACGACATCCACAGGTGTTGCTGGTTTGCGACAGCGGCAACTCGACGTTACGCATGATTGAAGCGCTGTTGCTACGCAAATACCCGCAACTTGTCGTCACCGCACGACTGTCGCAACGTGACTACGAACTACGCCAACATATCGACGAAGATTTTGTAATCTCCACCGCGCGTTTGACGGAAAAGAACAAGCCGATTGTGGTGATGTCGCCATTCCCCACCGAGTTTCAGCTTGAGCAACTGGGCAAGCTGGTGCTGGTGGATCGCACCCGTCCTTACATGCTGGAGAAGTACTTCGACGCGCAGCATTTTATGGTGCTGGATAAGCCGATGGCGCAGGCTGATCTGTTCCGCCTGCTGTGCGATCAGCTGCAAGCCGAAGAGTATGTCGATGCGGATTTTTGCCCGTCGGTGGAAGAGCGCGAAGCGATTGTCAGTACTATGTTAGGTGAGGGCATCGCGCTGCCACACTCACTGGGTTTATTGGCGAAGAAAACCGTGGTGTATACGGTGCTGGCACCGCATGGCGTGAGTTGGGGCGATGAAACGGCCTCGGTGATTTTCTTGCTGGCAATCAGCAAAAGCGAATATGAAGAGGCGATGGCGATTTACGATTTGTTCGTGACTTTCCTGCGCGAAAGGGCCACGGCACGGCTGCGAGATTGCGCCGATTTCGTCAGTTTTAAAGCGGTGGCGATCGATTGTTTGAGTAGGTTGTGATTGGAGTGGAGTTAACCAGCTCACCATAAATGGTGACCCTACAAAACACGCCAAATCCGTAGGGGCGCCATTAATGGTGACCGCTAAACCTATCCGCGCTTCGCCAACAATCTCGGAATCTCGCGTAAGCACCACGCCTTGGCTTCGCCCATGCTGTCGCGACGCCAGGCCATAATAATATCCACTTCGCGCGTATATTCGGCGCTCACCACACGTAAACGACCTTCAGCAATATCCTGCTCAACCATCGGATACGGCATGGTTGCCACGCCCAAACCGGCCAACAGCGCGCGACGTTTATCATCCATGCTGCTCACCGTCAGACGTTGCTGTTTATCCAGCAATTGCACCGTCAACACCGGACGTTCACGCGCGGTATCGGCCACCGCAATGCCGCGATATTTCACGCGCGTCACTTCAGACAGCGGCTCGGCTTCCTGATGAATCGGGTGATCCGGGCTGGCGACATACACGCTCATCATGCTGTACAGCTTACGGGTGTTGATCTCCGTCGAGGCGCGGAAGTGCATATCCGGTGCAATCACGATATCAGCGCGCCCTTGTTCCAATCGTTCCCACGCGCCAGCCAGCACTTCAGTCACCAGCGAAATCTGGGTGTTGGCTTTTTCTGCCAGCTTCTCAACCAGCGGAAACAGACGTTCGGTGGGAATCAGCGCTTCGGCGACGATGGTGAGATGGGTTTCCCAGCCGCGCGCCAGCGCTTCGGCATCGGTGGTGAGTTTATCGGCGGCTTCCAGCAGCACGCGGCCGCGCTCCAGCAGCATACGTCCTACGTTGGTGAACTTGGTGCGATGGCCAGAGCGGTCAAACAGCACCACATCCAACTCCTCTTCCAGCTTCTGCATGGTGTAGCTCAGCGCAGAAGGGACGCGGCCCAGTTCATCGGCCGCGGCGGCAAAACTGCCACGGCGGTCAATAGCATCCATCACACGTAAAGCTTCAAGGGTTAACGCGCGGTCTTTTGCCATGCCGATTCTCTGTCAGTAAATTTGAACATGCCAGGCAGATTAACTGGCTTACAATCCGGCGTCCAGACTTTTACCATGATCCTTATAAAGCCTGCGGTCGAATCTCACCGCAGCGCGTCGGAGGATTATCATGATGACAACCCGCTGCGCGTCCGCATGTGGCCAGGCCGATTTCGGTTGGTTGCAGGCGCGCTACAGCTTCTCATTTGGCCACTATTTTGATCCAAAATTGATGGGCTACGCCTCATTGCGCGTGCTCAATCAGGAAATTCTTGCACCAGGCGCGGCGTTTCAACCGCGAAGCTATCCGCAGGTGGATGTGCTGAATCTGGTGCTGCAAGGTGAAGCCGAATATCGCGATAGCGAAGGGAATCATCTTGTGGCGCAGGAAGGCGAAGCAATGCTGCTTTCGGCGCGCCAGGGCGTGAATTACAGCGAAATTAACCTCAGCAAAGATCGCCCGCTGACGCGTATGCAACTGTGGTTAGCCGCCTGCCCGGATCGGGAAAATCCGCTGTTGCAGAAACTCGAACTGCCGCAGAAAACCAGCGTGCTGATCGCTTCACCCGATGGTGCGGAGGGCAGCTTACAACTACGCCAGCAAGTGTGGGTGCACCAGATCACGCTAGCGCCGGGCGAGCAGTGCAGCGTGAAGTTGCATGGACCGCGCGCCTACTTGCAATCGATCCATGGATCGCTGGATCTGCAAGCCAGCAGCGCCAATCAAGAACCACTCGGCTGTGGCGATGGCGCGTTTCTCAGTGATGAGCAGCAGATTACGCTGCAAGCCACCACGCCGCTGCGTGCGCTGGTGATTGATATTCCAGTTTGATTCCGCTAGGAAAACACTCTTGAATCAACAAGAACCGATCGCTGTGGCGATCGGTTTTTTTGTGCGTAAATTTTCGCTGTAAGCCTCATCCGACAAATATTCATCTCTCCCCTACAGATCTCTCAGGCCAGAACTGCATTTTCGCGTGGTGTACTCACGTTAAAATTCCGCTGGAACCCGCGGGCTTTCACATTATCCCCAGCAACAAACCACACATCGATGTGTTGCTATCGAAAGGAACTCCTCATGCGTTTTGCACACCCGCCAGCGGGATTAAGCCGTCGCCGCTTTGTTACAGCAGGCGTCGCGCTGGCAACGTTATCACTTATCTCCCCCGTTTCTGCCGGTTGGGCTGCCGCGCAAATCGACCAACTTGGTTTGTTTATGCAGGTATCGCAGTTAATCAGCGCTGAACCTTTATCGCCACAAACCGGTGCGGCGCTGTATGCCGCGTTAAAACCCGGCAATCCTGCGTTGGATGAACACTTGCGCGTGCTGGCAAAAATGGTCACCACTCAGGCCAATCTCACCATTGAATCGCTGGTTGATGCACTGAAAAGCGGCCAACAGCCGCAATTGCTGGCCACCGTGCACAGCATGGTAGCGGCCCGGTATACCGGGATTGTTGACCATCGCACTTATGCCTACGAAGGCGCGTTGATGTATCGGCCAACGCACGATGTGCTCAGCCCGCCAAGCTATACGCGCGGTGGCCCATTGAATTGGGCGAACTCCCAGCCACCGAACCCTGCGTAAAAAATAATTTAAAAACAGTCACTATCAATTCATTTGGATCACTTTTATGAGCAAGGAAGAAGCACTCTCAGCCGATGTCGTGATTATCGGCGCAGGTGTTGCAGGCAGTCTCTCCGCATTGGAGCTGGCAAGCAGCGGTTTATCGGTGTTGGTATTGGACGCTGGACCGCGCGTCACACGCGGCGAAATCGTGGAGAACTTCCGCAATGCGCCCGCCACCACGCGCGCATTAACCACACCGTATCCACCTAAACCTTGGGCGCTGGCGCCGTTCAACGATGTTGATGGCACCGCGTTGGACTATTTACAGGTCGATGGCCCAGACGGTTACGCATATCAAACCGATTATCTGCGCTTAGTCGGCGGCACCACCTGGCACTGGGCGGGCTGCGCATGGCGACATTTGCCGAACGATTTCCGTCTGCAATCGATGTATGGCGTGGGCCGCGACTGGCCGGTGAGTTATGCCGAATTAGAACCTTATTATTACCGTGCTGAGTTGGCGATGGGCGTGTGCGGCCCGGATCCGTCGCGTGGCGGCGTGGATTTGGGATCGCCGCGTAGCCAACCTTATCCGATGCCAGAAATGCCTTGGACGTATACCAGCCGGGTGTTCGCCGACGCGGTGGCAAAATACACCGATTACCGTCTGATCCACGAACCGGAAGCGCGCAACGTTCAGCCGTATGATGGCCGTCCTGCCTGCGGTGGTAATAACAACTGCATGCCGATTTGCCCGATCGGTGCGATGTATAACGGCATGGAAAGCGTGCTGAAAGCGGAAAAAGCCGGTGCGCGCGTGATGGAAAACTCGGTGGTTTACTACATCGAAACCGATGCTTCCAACGGCGCAGTGGTAGCGGTTCATTTCTACGATCCCAACAAGAAAAGTTATCGCGTGACCGGCAAAGCTTTCATCCTCGCCGCGCACAACATCGAAAGCGTGAAGCTGTTGCTGATGTCGAAAGACGACAAGAATCCGAATGGCCTGGCGAATAAAACCGATCAGGTTGGGCGCTATATGATGGAACATGCGGGAACGGAAGTGCAGTTCACTACGCGCGATCCGGTGTGGATGGGGCAAGGGCCGCAACATACCGCGGCGATTGACAGTTTACGTGACGGCCCGTGGCGCAGTGAAATGGCCGCCGCCATTACCCGCATTGATGACACCAACCAAACCACCTACGCCACGCAGCGTGCGTTGAGTATGGGCCTGGTCGGCAAAGCCCTGGATGAAGAAATTCGTCATGGCGCGGCACACCGCATTGAGCTTTCAACCCATCATGCGGTGCTGCCAAACCCAGAAAACCGCCTGACGTTGTCGGAGAAAAAAGACGTTCTCGGCATTCCGTTCCCTAAAGTCTATTACTTGATTGATGAGTACACACGCAAGAGTGCACGCCGCACCATTGAGATGTATGACGACATTTTCCGTGGCATGGGCGCGACGGATATTTTGTACATCCCCGATGCCAATAATCCACTCAAGTTTGCCGCACAGGATCACCCGATGGGCGGCGCGTTAATGGGCAACGATCCGGCCACCTCGGTGTGTGATAAAGAGTGCCGCTCGCACGAACAAAAGAATCTCTATTTTGCTTCCAGCGCGGTGTTCAACTCGACGGGCACCGGCAACCCAACCTTGACGGTTGCCGCCATCGCATTGCGTGTGGCCGACACCATTAAATCAGAGCTTCTTCATGGATAAGCGGAGGCGAGCCAAGATGCCAAAAACAGGGATTCGATGCGGTATTACCGGGTTGGCGCTGCTGCTGCTGAGCAGCACGGCATTTGCGGATACATCAGCTGACGCCACGCTGCTGGCGCGCGGCCAATATCTGGCGACCGCCGCAGATTGCGCCGCCTGCCACAGCGTTTCTGGCGACAAACCGCTGGCGGGTGGATTGCCGATTGCTTCACCGTTTGGTGAGATCTACTCCAGCAATATCACGCCTTCCAAACAGTTCGGCATTGGCGACTACAGCGAAGCGCAGTTTGCCCGTGCGGTGCGCGAAGGCGTGAATGCCAAAGGTGAACATCTCTATCCGGCGATGCCGTATCCTTCCTACACTGGAATCAGTGATGACGACATGCACGCACTCTACTTCTGGTTCATGCAGGGCGTGAAACCGGTTGACGCCGCGCCGCCTGCGACGCAATTAGCTTTCCCGTTTAACCAGCGCTGGCTGATGTTTGGCTGGAATATGCTGTTTGCCAACGGCAAACCGCGGGTTAACGACGAGAGTAAAAGTCCGGAGTGGAATCGTGGGCGTTATCTGGTTGATGCGTTGGGGCACTGCGATGCTTGCCATACGCCGCGCAACATCGCTATGGGTGAAGAGAGTGGCAAGGCGCTGGCGGGCGGCGAGGTGGGCGCATGGTATGCGCCGAACATCACCTCGGATCCGATTAGCGGCATCGGTGGCTGGTCGCATCAGGAACTGGTGCAATACTTGCGTACCGGCGCGGTCGCCAATAAAGGTCAGGCGGCGGGCGGCATGGCGGAAGCGATTGAGAAAAGCCTGCAATATCTGACCGATGAAGACATCAGCGCTATCGCCACTTACCTGAAAGCCACGCCGCCGATTCGCAATGCGAAAGACCTCAAAGCGGATTATAGCTGGGCAGGTAACGGCAAGAACTTTGAGCCCGCTTTACGCGCCAACAATCCGGGCATTGAGTATCACAAAAACCAGCCAGGCTACGCCCAGTTAACCAGCGGAGCACAGCTATATAGCGCGAATTGCGCCAGTTGCCATCAAACTAATGGCCAAGGTACGCCAGATCACGCCTGGCCCTCTTTGGTGCACAACTCGGCGGTCGGTGGTAACGGCGATAATCTGGTGGCGACCATTCTTAATGGTGTAAGTATTACCACGCAGGGCAATACTCGCCTGATGCCTGCGATGGGCGATACTTTGAGTGATGACGAGGTGTCAGAGATTGCGAACTTTGTTACAGGCACTTTTGGCAATCCTGATGTCACTATCACTCCCGAGCGTGTCGCGACCTTGCGTGCTGGCGGAGCCAATCCGACCAATACGCTGTATGCCATGATGGCGGGTGCAGCGGCGGTAGTACTTTTGTTGGTTGGCGGAGGGATCTTTGTGAGGCGTCGCAAGTCACGCTAATCGCAGCGATAAAAAAAGGGTTCATGTTTTGCATGAACCCTTTTTTATGCAGCTAAACGCGCTTATTTGAGAATAGTGAAGGCAGTCGTGACGTGTTTCACGCCGCTGACACGGCTGGCAACATCAGCCGCTGCCTGCGCTTCCTGTGGTGTCACCAGACCCAGCAGGAACACTTCACCGTTTTCGGTGGTTACTTTCACGTTCGAAGATTTCACCTGATCGCTACCCAGCAGCTGTGAGCGGATTTTGGTGGTGATCCAGGTATCAGATGACGAGGTGCCGAGGCTGACTTTCTGGCCGCTACGGATTTCGTTATACACCTCGGTGGCACCATCAACGCCCATGGCGATCTGTTTCGCACGGCTCGCCAGATCTGGCGTTGGTGATTGGCCGGTCAGCAGTACTTTGCCCTGATAAGCGGTTACGACGACGCGCGCCTGGCTTTTGATTTGTTCATCTTTTGCCAGCGCGTTAGTGACGCGCAGCTCAAGCGTGCCATCATCAACCTGCGTACCTACGGTGCGCGGATCGGTAGCGGTTTTGGTGGCAACAGCGGCGCCGCCAGCAACGACGGCAACACAGCCTTGCAGCATCATGGCGGTGAGTAGAATGGCGACAGCGTTCAATGCTTTCATTTGAGCTCCTTCAGTCATTCCTGGTGTGGGAATAAAGTGTTATCAATCAAATCACACAGGCAATTCAGCGTCAGCATATGCATCTCCTGAATGCGTGCACTGCGATGTGATGGAATGCGAATTTCCACATCATGCGGACCCAACAGGCCCGCCAGCTCGCCGCCGTCATGGCCGGTGAGCGCAACGATGGTCATATCGCGGGTAACCGCAGCTTCAACCGCTTTGACGATATCGCGGGTGTTGCCACGGGTGGAAATGGCCAGCAGTACATCGCCAGCCTGACCAAGCGCTCGAACCTGCTTGGCATAAATTTCATCATGCAGACGATCGTTGCCAATCGCCGTCAGCATCACATTATCGGCACTCAGCGCCAGCGCCGGCAGGCTTGGACGCTCGGTCTCAAAACGGTTAATCATGCTGGCGGCAAAATGTTGGGCATTGGCCGATGAAGCGCCGTTTCCGCAGCTGAGGATTTTGTTACCGTTCAGCAGCGATTGCACCAGCGTCATCGCGGCGCGCGAAATCGCATCTGGCAGCGCTTCGGCTGCGGCGATTTGCGTCTGAATACTTTCGGTAAAACACGCTTTAATTCTGTCCTGCACAAGACCACCTGGTTCTATCCATCGGCATTAAAGGCATCGGGTAGCCACTCCAGCTCACACCCGGTAATGGCAATGATGTCAAATCGGCAATTCACCGTATCAAAACTGCCGCCACGTGCTAACAGCCAAATTGCTGCAGCACGTAACAGCTTTTGTTGTTTCTGTCGCGTCACGCTGGCGGCGGCACCGCCAAAACGCGCATCGCGACGATAGCGCACTTCTACAAATACCCAGCAATCGGCGTCGCGCATGATCAGGTCAATTTCACCGCTGCGACAACGCACGTTGCTGGCGAACCAGCGCAGCCCGGCGTGCTCCAGATAGCGGCGCGCCAGTTGTTCCTGCTCAGCGCCGATGCGCTGGCGGTTTACTGCACCGGAACGATCTGTCCTTGACGATACTGGTTCCATGCCAACTTCCTGTTGATCACGCAATCCGCGTCGGCGTTTAACTTGCCGGTGTTGCCATCAATGGCAAAGCCAGGCACCTGACGCATCTGGTTAAAATGATTCGCCAGCGTCCAGGCATCAATGCCCATCGCGTAGAGGCGAACCAGCGAGTAATCGTTGTTAAACGACTTCGCCGCCTGCTGCATCAGGCCCGGATTGCTGCCGGAGAGCAGCGGAATATCACTGAATTGCAGACCATCCATTTCCAGACGGAAGTCCGGACCGGCACCGGCCTGCGCGCTGCGCGAACTGGCATACAGCGCAGTGTTGTTGCGGCTGCTGGTGCGCATCGCAATCATCGGCTTGATCAGCTGCAACTCATCCTGGCTAGCAACGATGTAAACCGAATCGACGCTGCCGCTACTGGCATCAGCCGCTGGAGCTGGCGCGCTGGTTTGCGGCGCGGGAATTGTCAGACCGGCAATCGCCACGTTCTGTGCTTGATCCGGCGCGACATTCAGCGGCGTACCGCTCAATGCGATACCGGCACCGCTGTTGATGCCTTGCTTCAACTCCGCAACGCCACCAAAACGCTGTTGCAGCACGGTTGAGCCGCCCAGTTTTTGCCACTCTTGCGCAAAGGCTTTGCTGATGCGATCGCCATAGCTGCTACGCGGCACCAACAATAATGGCTGGCGCTTGCCTTGATCGTAGATATGGTGCGCGGCATCGCGCGCTTCGTCTTCAGGAGAAAGCGCAAAGTAACAAATATTCGGATGGTTCTGGATCTGTTCTGGCTCGTTGAGCGCCAGCACGTTGAGCGCGGTATTGCTGTTAGCCACCGTCTCAACATCATTCTTCAGTAACGGGCCAACCACAATGGTGGCGCCATCCTGCTGTGCTTGCTGCATCACCTGGGCAATCGGCTGGCTGCTGGTGTCATACACCTTCACCTGCGCATTGCTGTCGGCTTGTGCGGCAGCAGGCTGCGCGGCTGGCTGCGGTTGCTCAGGTTGCTGCGGCGTGTTGCCCGCAACGGCTGGACTCACCACACTGTTGGCATCGGTATTGGCATTGGCGTCAGCGGCGGGTTGCGCGTTGGCATCCGCTGGAGCGGCCGCAGGCGCGGGTTGCGGCGCTGGCGCACTCAACACGCCATTACGCGCATCGTTAAAACCTTTCTGAATCGCGTTGGCAAACACTTGCGCCTGGCCGTTCAGCGGCAGCAGCAGGGCGATGGTATTGGTGGAGGCTTTGGTGAAGTTCTGCACTTGGCTGAGTTGGGTTGGCAGCGTTTTCGCGCCCGGATTCTGCGGATAGCGCGTTTGCCAATCCTGAATCGCCGCTTTCAGCATTTGTGGATCCTGGCTGTTAGCGCGCCAGGTGTTGAGCAGATCCAGCCAGCCTTGCAGCGTGTTTTCATCGGCATTGATCACCAGACTGTTGACCTGATCGGTGGTCATTTGCGTCAGCGCTTGCCAGGTGGCATCGATATTGGTTTGGTGATCGGCACCTTTCAGCAGCGGTTCCTGCGCAATATAGGCACGCAAAAGGGCGAGTGAAGGGCGATTCTGCGCCGCCGCGATTTGCAGTGCATAGAAGCGTACCTGCTGATCCTGCGACAGTCCGCCGGTTTTCACCTGGCTGAGTAACTGTTGCGCGCCGTTGTAATCTTGCTGACCAATCTGCATCTGCGCCCGCAGCAGCAGCAGTTCTTGCTGTTGCACATCGGAGAGTTGTTGCGGCAGTTGCGAGATCTGATTTGCGGCCTGCGGATACTTTCCTTCCTTCAACAGGGCACGGATGGCAAGTAATTGCCAGTCGGTCTTGCTATCATCGCTGCTTTGCTGCACCTGTTGCAGATAATAGTCAGATCGACCCGTCGCAGGACCCTGAATATTGACGTTGGAGGTTTGTTGCGGTCCCTGACCACTACAAGCGGCTAAAATCAGCCCAGCAAGAAGAACAGGTACTAAGCGTCCTGCTTTATGACGTACGACTTTTGAAGGAAGCATACTGTATCCAGTGATGTTTTTTTCAAGATGCTCAATATTAAATCGGCAATTCGGATGAAACAATGAAACAACTCGATCGGGCAGAGATTTCTGCCAGCACGCTCTATATCGTTCCTACCCCGATCGGTAACCTGGGTGATATTACGCAACGAGCGTTAACGGTGCTCGCCAGCGTCGATCTCGTCGCAGCGGAAGATACACGTCATACCGGGCTGTTGCTACAACATTTCGCCATCAATGCGCGACTCTTCGCATTACACGACCACAACGAACAGCAGAAAGCCGAAGTGCTGTTAGCCAAGCTGCAAGAGGGCCAGAGCATCGCGCTGGTCTCCGATGCGGGCACGCCATTAATCAACGATCCGGGCTACCATCTGGTGCGTCGCTGCCGTGAAGCCGGTGTGCGCGTGGTGCCATTGCCGGGGGCTTGCGCGGCCATCACAGCATTAAGCGCAGCGGGATTACCGTCCGATCGTTTCTGTTACGAAGGATTTCTACCGGCCAAAAGCAAAGGGCGTTGCGATGTGCTGCGCGCGCTTGGCGAGGAGCCGCGCACGCTGATTTTCTATGAATCGACGCATCGCCTGATCGATAGCTTGCAAGATATGGTCAGCGTGTGGGGCGGCGATCGTTATGTGGTGCTGGCGCGTGAGATCACCAAAACCTGGGAATCGATTCAAGGTGCACCGGTCGGCGAACTGCTGGCGTGGGTGCTGGAGGATGAAAATCGCCGCAAAGGCGAAATGGTGCTGATTGTTGAAGGCCATAAAGCCGATGAAGAAGCCCTGCCTGCCGAAGCGTTGCGCACGCTGGCGCTGCTGCAAAAAGAGCTGCCATTAAAGAAAGCCGCTGCGCTAACGGCAGAAATTCATGGCGTTAAGAAGAACGCTCTGTATAAGTACGCGCTCGAGCAGCAAGAGGCGTGACAAACGGCGGCGGATCGCCTATTATCCCGCGCCGAAGCTGACCAGACAGTCGCCGCTTTGTCGTCGTCCTCTTTCGGGGGGAGACGGGCAAAGGGGAGGAAAGTCCGGGCTCCATAGGGCAGGGTGCCAGGTAACGCCTGGGGGGCGCAAGCCTACGACCAGTGCAACAGAGAGCAAACCGCCGATGGCCCAGTAATGGGATCAGGTAAGGGTGAAAGGGTGCGGTAAGAGCGCACCGCGCGGCTGGCAACAGTTCGTGGCACGGTAAACTCCACCCGGAGCAAGGCCAAATAGGGGTTCACTAGGTACGGCCCGTACTGAACCCGGGTAGGCTGCTTGAGCCAGTGAGCGATTGCTGGCCTAGATGAATGACTGTCCACGACAGAACCCGGCTTATCGGTCAGTTTCGACTTTTCGAAAAAGACGCCCGCAAGAGAAATCTTGTGGGCGTTTTACTTTGTGTCGCTGGGTGCACGCTAGCCCTCATCCTAGCCTTCTCCCGCAGGCGGGAGAAGGGACCGATCGAGCGATTAGTTAATATTGAGGGCATCAGTAAACACATGGTTAATTAAATTCCCGGCACGTAAAGAATTGAAAATACCAGAAAACAAGATTTCGCCTGTGCCAGAATAAGCGCGTGTTTAACTACTGAGGACAAATTTAATCCACACTGACGAGAAGCAACAACGTGGATAAGTTGTAATTTTATGGACAAAATGTTCGCACCCTTTAAAGCATCACTATTCTCATCTCTCTTTACCTCCAACTGCTCTATCTGCGATCAGCACTGGCGCTTCGCGCTTTAGTCTCGTTCTCTCCTTATCTACATTTTTAATTTAATTGGCTAACACGCTTATTTTTCGCGTGGCTGGCGTTTATTTCTCGTTAGGAGAGAAATCATGCTGTATTGGATTTTATTAGCTCTGGCAATCGTGGCGGAAATTATCGGCACGGTGTCAATGAAATGGGCCAGCGTCAACGGCGGCAACGCTGGTTATATTTTTATGCTGGTGATGATCGCGCTGTCTTATATTCTCTTGTCTTTTGCTATCAAACGAATCGCGCTCGGCGTGGCGTATGCCATGTGGGAAGGTATCGGCATTCTGTTTATTACGCTGTTTAGCGTGCTATTGTTCGATGAAACCCTCTCCGTGGCGAAAGTTGCCGGTTTGCTGACATTAGTGCTTGGCATTGTGTTGATTAAATCCGGCACGTTAACCCGCAAGGAGCTGCGTCATGGCAACGTTTAACGGATTGCACATTGCGTGGTTAGTGCTGGCGGTGGTACTGGAAATTGCCGCGAATATCTTCCTGAAATACTCCAACGGTTTTCGCCGCCCGTTGTTTGGCGTGCTATCGCTAGCGGCAGTGTTGGCGGCGTTCAGTGCACTGGCACAGGCGGTAAAAGGTATCGATCTGACTGTCGCTTACGCTTTATGGGGCGGATTAGGTTTAGTCGCCACGGTGGCGGCGGGCTGGATTCTGTTTGGACAACGGCTGAGCCGCGTTGGCTGGTTGGGTGTGGCATTGCTACTGGCCGGCATGGTACTGATTAAATTTGCCTAAAATAATTCACCTCTCGAGTGGAGAGGTGAATGCATCCATCAATCTCGGCCGTGTGGCTCATCCCAATCAAAAGCGGGGCCGAGCGAGATCACGCCGCTGGGGTTGATGGTTTTATGGCTGCAATAATAGTGATGGCGGATGTGCGGCAGATTTACCGTATCGGCGATACCCGGCATTTGGTAAATGTCGCGCAGGAAGCCGCTCAGATTGCGGAAATCACTGATGCGGTGGCGATCGCACTTAAAGTGGGTGACGTAGACCGGATCGAAGCGCACCAAGGTGGTCCACAGGCGTAAATCGGCTTCGGTCAGCTGATTGCCAGTGAGATAACGATGCTGGCCGAGAATCTGCTCAAGTCGCGCTAACGAATGGAACAGCGCCGTCACCGCTTCGTCGTAAGCCGCCTGTGAGGTAGCGAAACCGCTTTTGTACACGCCGTTGTTCACGGTGTCGTAAACCCAGCTATTCACCTCATCAATCTTGTCACGCAGTTCCGCGGGATAGTAATCACCAGCACGTGCACCTTGTGCATCGAACGCGCTGTTCAACATACGCATGATATCGGCGGATTCATTGCTGACGATGGTTTGTTGCTGCTTGTCCCACAGCACCGGCACGGTCACGCGGCCGGTATATTGCGCGTCGGCATGCAGATAGAGTTGGTATAAGAACTCTTTTTGATACAAGGCATCGCCGGTTGCGGCCGGGAAATCAATGTCGAAGGTCCAGCCGTTTTCCAGCATCAGCGGATGCACCACCGAAACGGAGATCATCTCTTCCAACCCTTTCAACTGGCGCATGAGTAAAGTGCGATGCGCCCACGGGCAGGCGAGTGAGACATACAGATGATAGCGATCGCGTTCGGCGGCGAAACCCGCTTTGCCGGTTGGGCCAGCGCTGCCATCAGCGGTGATCCAGTTACGCCACACGGCTTCAGTGCGTTTGAAGCGGCCACCGGTTGACTTCGTATCGTACCAAGTGTCGTGCCAGACACCGTCAATCAGCTGTCCCATAAGCCCTCCATAAAAAAAATGGGGCGAGGAAAATCCCCGCCCCTGACAATCAGTATATGTGGTGTTGCCGCGTTTAGCGTGCTGCTGCCGGCTGGAAGCGCTGGCGAATCAGACGGTCAATGCTGTAAGCACCTGGACCAACCAGACCCAGCACCAGGAAACCACCGGCGATGGACAGGTTTTTCATGAACATCAGCTGGTTAACGCCTTCAGCGAAGTTGCTGTGGAACAGGAATGCTGTCAGCAGCGTGAAGCCCGCGGTGAACAGTGCGGTGAAACGCGTCAGGAAACCGAACAGAATTGCCAGACCGCCACCAAACTCCAACAGGATAACCAGCGGCAGGAAGAAGCCCGGAACGCCCATGGCTTGCATGTATTGTGCGGTGCCAGCGTAACCGGTGATTTTGCCCCAGCCTGCAGTAATAAACAGAATGGTCATTAAGATACGTGCTGCCAACAGGCCTGAGTCTTCGAATTTTTTCATCATCTACTCCAACAAGGTTTTTGTTGCAGGTTGTTGGCCTGCGGGGTTTGAATCCCGTTGAACCGCTTAAATAAGTTCATTGGGCTGATGGAGGGAGATGATAATCGCAGGCTGAAAGAGTTGTAAGCGAGATAAACTGTTAATGTTGTTCAGGGATTTTGATGGAGTAAAACCGAACCTTTTCGGCCCGGCCTTTAATAGAGAGATTTATCGCGTATCCAGCGTGGATTTGATCATGCGCCAGGTGCTCCAGGCGCCAAAACCGCGCTTCGCCCAGCGCAGCAAACGGTTGGGGCTGCGAATCGACCAAATCGCCAGAGCGCTGCTGCCAATCGCCAGATAACGACGCATGCCAATCAGTGTCAGCCAGCCACGATCGTACTGCGCTGTGCCCGCCAGCCAATCGCGGCGGCCAGCACTGAGATCGAGCCGCTGTTGCTGAACCTGATTAAGCAGTTCGTGAATACGCGCTTCACGTTCGCGGCGGCTCATGAGCGATGCTCCTCCAGCAATTTGCGATCGGTATCCAGCTCTTTACGTGTGTGGCGTAATAGCGTTGATTGGCGCGATTTGTGTAACGTCCACAGTCCGAAGATCAGCGCTAAGGCAAACAGCACGCCAGTGGTGATGGCAATCGCCATCAGACGATATTGCGCATCCACCGCCCAGATGATCAGCACCATCAAACTCATCAAACCGAAAGCGGTAAACAACATGGTCAGGCCAACCATCATCAGCATCTGAATCAGGTTCGCCTTCTCTTCTTCCAGCTCGACAATCGCCAGTCGAACACGGGTTTCGACCATGCTAACCAGCGTGGTTACGATGCGCTGACCAATGTTAAAGACCCCTTTGCCGGGGCCGTGGCTTTGCTGACTATCACTCATCATTAACGCCGTGAGATTAGAATGCCGATTAAAATGCCTACCGCTGCACCGATACCTACGCCGTGCCATGGATTATCACGCACGTATTCATCGGCTTTTTCCGCCGCTTCACGCGTGGTTTGCGCGATACGTTCGCCGGAGTCGCCGAGGCGTTCACGCGAGCTTTCGATTGCACCACGCGCTTTGCTGCGCAGTTTGTCGAGTTCGGTTTTGGATTTGTCCGCTGAGCTGCTCAGCACTTCTTCCAGGGTATCCGCCAGATTTTTCAGTTCAGCGCGCAGATGTTCAGATGATGATTCTTTAGCCATGGAAATCTCCTTTTACAGCATGTAGTTAAGTCCGATTAATAAGATTCAGTCTCAAGCTTTTTAAGCTCGTGCTGCGCCTCTTCTAGCTTACGTTCGCGCTTCTCAATCTTGTCTTTGTCACCATCCTGACGCTCTTCCTTCAGTTCACGCTCGCGCTCAGCAATTTTGTGTTTTTGCGCCGCGATACGTTCGCTATGAGCAGATTTCAATTTCTCATCGGTGCAGCCGGCGCGGACTTCGGTCAGCGCGCGTTCCAGCCCGGTGACGCGGCGCTGGTTGTTGTGCTGTTTCGCCATATCAATTTCACGCTGAATGTCCTGCTCCTTTTGCTGGCAAAGGGATTCAGCTGCCAAAAGCGAACCTGAAAGAGAGAAAAGAATAGCACCTAGCAGTAATTGATGTTTCATCAGGTTGTGACCTTCCATTGTTGATGACTTGCCATACACGGGCAAAAGGGCATCCCAGCATGTCTTAGGCTTACGCTACCTCTAAGGATAGTCAGCAGACGAAAAAATTCAAAGAAGACGCGGGGATAGCGAGGATTAACTCGCCGCCTGGCTTATCGCGCAGGCGGCAAAGATTAGCTGTAGGTTGGGCGATTACTATCAGAATTTTGTTGTGACGCTTGCGGGCCAGCGGCCACGACAAAACCTTGTGGCAACAGGCGTTTCAATACTTTCTGCGCGGCGATACTTTGCTCTTCATTGTCAAAATGAATCACCAGCGCATCGCCAGAAGGCGTAATGCTTTTGATACGCACGCCCTGCGCCGAAAGTTGCTGATAAAGGTAAAAACCGTCAGGTAAATTAGTGCTGTTGTTTGAAACTCGGATTTGCACCACGGTTTCATGCTGCATCATGGCCGGAATAAAACACACCGCCAGTAATGCCAACGCACCACCCAACGCCCAAGGTAGATAGCGCCTTGGGAATCCGCTGAATTTGATCATGGTTGTGAATTCCCTTTGCGATTTGACTGGCGTTTGCGCCATAGCACCACAAGAGAGCCCACCAAACCAATCACCAGCAACACCAGCGGCAACAGCATCAGTCCCAACGTTAGCTCTTCTTCGTAACGGCGGAAAATCGGCGTCTTGCCTAATGCAAAGCCCAGCACGGTGAGGATCACCACCCACAGGAAACCGCTCATCCAGTTAAAGAACTGGAAACGCGCGTTGCTCAGGCCAGACAGCCCAGCAATGGTCGGCAGCAAGGTGCGCACGAAGGCGATAAAGCGGCCAATTAACAGCGCTGATAAACCGTGGCGATGGAACAGGGCGTGTGCGCGTTGGTGATATTGTGCGGGCAGATGCGATAACCAATTTTGTACGGTGGGCGTATTACCCAGCCATCGGCCCTGAATGTAACTGACCCAGCAGCCCAAGCTGGCGCCGGTGGTCAAAATCAAAATGGTCAGTGGGAAACTCATGGTGCCTTTGGCAATCAGCACGCCAACTAAAATCAGTAAGCTGTCGCCCGGCAGAAATGCGGCTGGCAGCAGTCCATTTTCCAAAAACAGGATCATGAACAACACGCCGTAAATGGCCCAAACCAATGTCGGGTCGGAGAGCATTTCGTAATCCTGCTGCCATAAGGCATGCAGCAATGCTTTCAAAATATCCATCAATCATTCCTGAACATCATTGTTAAACGTGCCCGTGAGGGGCTTAGGCGCAGACTGGCGTTGGTTATACATTTTAGATAAGCAGCCTGAGCAGGATTTTCCGGGTCCTTCCAGAATTGATTGTTAAATCAGCGACTTTTTACAGCCCTGTCGCAAAGGGTAATAAAAGGGCGATAACTGTAACAAAAATAACGTTATCCAGACAGGGGAAAGTGCCTGCCCACAGGAGTTTTACCTTTAGACGCGGATGGTCCAAAGGAGCTTTACATGAGCTGACACTATTGCAGACTAACTGACTTTTTCAGCAGCAAAATGCCTGAAAAATAAGCAGGATCAGCGTGGGTGGTCACTGCCTTCCGGCAGGATGACCGGATTTTCCGCAAACATGTAACGATCCACATTAAATTCAAAATCGTCAGTGGTGGCATTGAACAGCATCTGCTTAGTATTTTCCAGATGTTGCCACATTGCCAACTTACTGGCGGCCGGATCTTTGCGTATCAGTGCTTTCAGAATCTGGTCATGATCATCACACCAACTGGTGATGTTTTTGGCATCAATGTGTTCGTGCAGTTTGAGCCAATAGGGATTGTGCAGTCGATGCAGCCACATCTTCTCGACAATCGCCGCCAGTGCGCTGTTTTGCGTCGCCTGAGCAATGCGCACGTGAAACTCCATATCCCAGCTGGAATCACGTGAATGATCTTCCTGGCGGGCTTTTTCCTGGATCGCCATCAACGCCACGATGTCCTGGCGCGTCACTTGGGTGGCAGCAAACTCCGCCACATTGCTCTCAATTAATTGCCGCGCTTGTAACAGTTCAAATGGGCCGAAATGGGCGAACTCAAGCTGGCTGGGCGTCGCCACGCGATTCTGCTGCTGACTGCTGATCACATGAATGCCAGAGCCTTTGCGCACCTCCACGTAACCTTCTACTTCCAGCATGATGATCGCTTCACGTACCACGGTGCGGCTGACTTGCATCTCTTCCGCAATCAAGCGCTCGGCTGGCAGTTTGTCGCCAACGGCGTAATCGCCCGCTTCAATACGGCGTTTCAAATCGCTGGCGAGTTGTTGATACAGGCGACGGGATTCGTTGAGGTCCATCACGCGCTCCACTGTGTGAAAAAAGTTGAGTTGTTATACCACTTTGGCGGCTTTGAGGAAACGGATTGGCGTGTACGTCTCTGGAAGCAAGAAACGCCTGCTAATGCTTTGTAGGGAAATAATGAGAAGAGCGAAATGGACGAGTTGTTATACATGATAAGAAGTTGCGTACCGAAAGGTGAGTAATGCGGGTTTTACTTATCATGTTGTTATTAATGAATTTAAAATTCAATACTGCTTATTACCCACAATATAATCATCATTATTGTGAACTGCATCGCAAACAATTCTGTCAATTCTAAAATTTGGTATGATAACTTTTGTTTTATTATTCGATAGCGACGGAATTGAGGAAGTGAGTATGCAGCGGTTGAACCGGAATGATTTTCCCGGCGCGCACTACACCGATCGCGTCATTCAGTTTGGCGAAGGTAATTTTTTACGCGCGTTTATTGATTGGCAGCTTGATTGGTTGAATCAACACCAAGCCACCGATGCGGGTGTAGTGGTGGTTCGACCGCGTAATCGCGTGGTTGATGATTCGCTCAATCAGCAAGATGGTTTATATACCACCTTGATTCGCGGGCTCAACGCGGCAGGTGAGCGAGTGAGCGAAACCCGGCTAATTCGCACGATTAACCGTGAAATCCAGCCTTATCAGCAGTTTGATGCATTCCTCGCACTCGCTCACGCACCGCAAATGCGGTTTGTGTTTTCCAACACCACCGAAGCCGGGATTGTCTTTAACCCGCAGGATCAACTGGATGATGCCCCCGCATCGTCCTTCCCCGGCAAGCTGACGCAACTGTTGTGGGCGCGCTTCAACCACTTTGCCGCCGCCAGCGATAAAGGTTGGTTGGTGGTGCCGTGTGAGCTTATCGACAACAACGGCGACACGCTGCGAGCGCGGGTATTGCAATACAGCCAACATTGGCAGTTGCCAGCCGAATTCGCCCGCTGGGTGCAGGATCATTGCGCGTTTTACAACACGCTGGTGGATCGTATTGTCACCGGTTATCCCGAAGACGGCTCTGCGATCAGCGCGCAATTAGGCTACGAAGATCGTTATTTAGTGGCAGGTGAAGTCTATTACCAGTTTGTGATTCAAGGGACGGATGCGCTGGCGCAAGAACTCAAGCTGCACGCGCTGGCGCCTGAAGTGAAGATGGTCGATGACATCACGCCTTACAAAGCGCAGAAAGTGGCGATCCTCAACGGCGCGCACACCGCGCTGGTGCCGGTTGCGTTTCAGGCTGGATTAGTCAGCGTTGGCGAAGCGATGGATGACACGCAAATGGCCAGCTTTGTTGACGCGTTGCTACGCGAAGAGGTGATTCCCACATTGGATCTGCCTCGGGAGGAATTGCACACCTTCGCCGATGCAGTGCAACGCCGCTTCCGTAATCCATTTATTCGGCATGCGTTGCTGTCGATTGCGCTCAACGGCATGACCAAATTCCGCACTCGCTTGCTGCCACAACTGCTTTTGTCACACCAGCAAACCGGCAAATGGCCCGAGCGCCTGACGTTCGCCTTGGCGGCTTTGCTGGCGTTTTATCGCGGTGAGCAGGGCGATCGCCACTGGCCGTTGCAGGACGATGAACACTGGCTACAACGTTTTGCCGAGCTGTGGCCGGCGGTTAACAGCGATCAACAAACGCCAGAACAGTTGGTGCGCGCGGTACTCAGCGATGCCAACCATTGGGGCGAAGATCTCACTCAGCGGCCGGAATTAGTGGCTGCGGTAAGCCAACACCTGCAAAACATCATCGTCCACGGGATGCGGACGGCGTTGACACAACTGAGATAACGCTATGCAAGATGCGATCAAAATTCATACCCGCGACAACGTTGCGGTGGCGCTGCGCGATTTGGCGGCGAACAGTTCTGTGGTTATTGATGACGTCGCGGTGACCTTGCAGCAAGAGGTTGGGCGCGGGCATAAGTTTGCTTTGCAGCCGTTAGCCAGCGACGCGCTGGTGATTAAGTACGGTTTGCCGATTGCGCATGCCACGCAGCCCATTGCAGCGGGTGAGATCATTCACTCCAGCAACGCGCGCACCAATCTCAGCGATGTCGATGAATACGATTATCAGCCTGACTTTCTTGATCTGCCGCCGCAAGCCGGCGATCGCGAGGTGCAGATTTATCGTCGCGCCAGCGGCGAAGTGGGCATTCGCAATGAGCTGTGGATCTTGCCAACCGTGGGTTGCGTCAACGGTATCGCGCGACAAATCCTCACGCGCTTTATGAAAGAGACCGATGACGCTGCCGGGATTGATGGCGTGCACCTGTTCAGCCACCCGTTTGGCTGCTCGCAACTCGGTCAGGACCATGAAAACACTCGCACCATGCTGCAAAACATGGTGCGCCATCCCAATGCGGGCGCGGTATTGGTGATTGGTCTTGGCTGCGAGAATAATCAGGTTGATGTATTCCGCGACACGCTCGGCGGCTTCGACAGCGATCGCGTGCAGTTTATGGAGTGCCAAAAACAGGATGATGAAGTGGAAGCGGGGCTGGAACGCTTGCACGCACTTTATCAGGTGATGCGTCAGGATCAGCGCCAGCCGGGCAAACTCAGCGAGCTGAAGTTCGGTCTGGAATGCGGCGGTTCGGATGGCTTCTCCGGCATCACCGCGAATCCGATGCTTGGTTGTTTCTCCGACCAAATGATCGCCAACGGCGGCACCACGGTATTGACGGAAGTGCCGGAAATGTTTGGTGCCGAACGCATTTTGATGAGCCGCTGTCGCGATGAAGCCACCTTCGAGAAAACCGTGGCGATGATCAACGATTTCAAGCGCTATTTTATCGATCATCAGCAGCCGATTTACGAGAACCCTTCGCCGGGCAACAAAGCGGGCGGCATCACCACGCTGGAAGAGAAGTCACTCGGCTGCACGCAGAAAGCTGGGCAAAGTCAGGTGGTCGATGTGCTGAAATATGGTGAACGCCTGCACACGCCGGGGCTGAATTTGCTCAGTGCGCCGGGCAACGATGCGGTAGCAACCAGCGCGCTGGCAGGCGCCGGTTGTCATATGGTGTTGTTCACCACCGGACGCGGCACGCCGTATGGCGGATTTGTGCCGACCGTGAAGATTGCCACCAATACGCAGTTAGCCGAGAAGAAACCGCACTGGATCGATTTCAATGCCGGGCGTTTGATTGAAGGGATGAGCATGCCGGAGATGTTGGCGGATTTTGTCGATATGATTGTGGCGATTGCGAATGGCCAACCTGCACGGAATGAAACCAATGATTTCCGCGAGTTAGCCATCTTTAAAAGCGGCGTTACGCTTTAAAACCAGGTGCGCATGAATGCGCACCCTACGAAATCTCGCCACATATCTGTAGGGTCGCCATTCATGGTGACCTGGGCAATTATTCCGATTCTGACACCGTACGACGCGGTTCGCGTTCGGCTTCTGCCTGGCATACCGCCGCAGTAAACAGAATATCTGTTGATGAATTCAGCGCAGTCTCGGCGGAATCTTGCAGCACGCCAATAATAAAGCCGACCGCCACTACCTGCATCGCCAGATCATTTGGAATACCAAACATATTGCAGGCAACCGGAATCAACAGCAGCGAACCGCCCGCCACGCCGGATGCGCCACAGGCACACAGCGAGGCCACCAAACTCAGTAGAATCGCGGTTGGCACATCAACAGAAATTCCCAGCGTATGCACCGCCGCCAGCGTCAACACGGTGATGGTGATCGACGCACCCGCCATGCTGATGGTGGCACCGAGCGGAATCGACACGGAATAGGTGTCTTCATCCAGATTCAGGCGTTTCGCCAGCGCCATATTGACCGGAATATTGGCCGCTGAGCTGCGGGTGAAGAAGGCAGTAACGCCACTTTCACGCAGGCAGGTGAACACTAATGGATAAGGATTGCGGCGAATTTTCTGGAACACCAACATGGGGTTGACCACCAGTGCCATAATCAGCATGCAACCTAACAACAGCGCCAGCAGATTGGCGTATTCCCAAATTGCATCGAAGCCGGTTGAAGCCAAAATCGATGCCACCAGACCAAAAATCCCTACTGGCGCACAACGAATCACGCAGCGTACCACCCAGGTTGCAGCGTTGGACGCGTCGTTAAGAAACGCTTTGCTGCTTGGGCTGGCATGACGAAACGCCAAACCTAATCCCAGCGCCCACACCAAAATGCCGATGTAGTTAGCGTTCATCAGCGCTTCAATTGGGTTCGACACCATGCTCATCAACAAGCCATGCAGCACTTCGGTGATGCCCGACGGCGGCGTGATCTGCGTGGCACCGACGTTCATCGACAGCGTTTGTGGGAACAAATGACTGAAGATCACTGCCACGACTGCGGCGAAGAAGGTACTGAGCAGATAGAGCATGATGATCGGGCGGATATTGGTTTTTTGTCCCTGCTGATGGTTGGCAATCGAGGAGATCACCAACACCAATACCAGCAACGGCGCGACAGCTTTCAGTGCGCGCACGAACAGTTCACCCAGCAAGCCAACGGCTAATGCCGCATCGCGTGAGAACCACGCTAGCGCCACGCCAGCCACCAGGCCGATCATAATTTGTTTTACCAGGCTTCCTGCGAACAGCGCGCCCAGACGTCCAATAAAGTTGTTTTGCATATCACAGGTCTTTTTATTGTGGTCATGAGTGTTGTGCGCAATTCCACCACGCCCAACGGTTTGCCCGGCGGAGTATAAGGAAAAGAGTTGATGATGAAAGAGATAATTCTGAGCTTGCGCGGCAGGTCGGTTTTTTGATCTGCTAATGAGGGGAAATGTGACAGACATATAAAAGGTAAAGTTTGCTACTGGCGAAATAAAGCAGGGGCGATTTGCGCCCCTGTAGAAGATTATGGTGAGATGTTCTTTTGGTCGTTTCTATGGTTAACCCACGCGTTAATCAGCAGCGTACCGCCAAGAATCACGCCCACCACCGTTAACGAGATCGCTACCGGAATATGATAGAACTCGACGATCAGCATTTTGATGCCGATAAACACCAACACAATCGCCAATCCGTACTTCAACATTGAGAAGCGCTCTGCCACGTTCGCCAACAGGAAATACATCGCACGCAGGCCGAGAATCGCGAACAGATTTGAGGTCAGCACAATGAACGGATCGGTGGTCACCGCGAAGATGGCCGGGATGCTATCAACGGCGAAAATCACGTCGCTGAGTTCCACCATAATCAGCACCAGCAACAGCGGCGTCGCAAATAATATGCCGTTTTTGCGCGTGAAAAACTTTTCGCCATCCAGATCATCCGTCATACGCAGATGTTTGCGCAGCCAACGCACCACCGGTTTTTCGCCGACGGCGCTGCCATCTTCTTCCTTCGCCAGCGCCATTTTCAGGCCGGTGAACAGCAAGAACGCACCGAAGATGTAAAGGATCCAACTGAACTGCGTCACCAAATAGCTGCCAGCGAAAATCATGAGGGTTCGCAGCACGATCGCGCCTAATACGCCATAAATCAGTACCCGGCGTTGCAGATGCGCTGGAATAGCAAAGTAGCTAAACAGCATCAGCCAGACGAAGACGTTATCCACCGCCAGCGCTTTTTCTAAAACGTAGCCGGTGAGAAAGGCGAGGGTTTGTGCGGTTGCCACTTCACGGCCAACAGTGCCGTCGAGATACCACCAGAACGCCGCGCTGAACAGCAGTGAAATGGATACCCAAATCAGCGACCAGACAGCCGCTTGTTTGAATGACATGGTTTGCGCGCCACGCCGACCCTGTAATAACAAGTCGATGGCAAGCATGATGACAACAACGACAGCAAAGCTGCCCCAGAGTAACGGTGTGCCTACTGATTGCATCGTAGTCTCCTGTTCTGAAAATAAAAAAGCGGCTGGAGTCAGAAGACGTCAGCCGCTTTGATCGTGCTGCAAGCAAACCTCGCCTTCCGGCAAGGTCTCACTTACAACTCAGAATAGATTCCGGGTTGCCTGATGACCGGATGCATTAGCAACGCATCGTAATGACGATCAATCAGCGTAGAAGTTACTCCCCTTTGCAGCGCTCAAGATACTTACGACCATTGTTGCTGGCAAGAGGGCACTGGAAATGTTTTGCAATATTTACACTTCTGCCTGATCCGCCGGGAACACCACGCCGGTCTGGCGACGAATTTCTGTTAGCAGTTGTGCGGTAATGCGCGACGTTTCTAGCGCTGGATGCTCCACTTCTCCGGCTTCCACCAATCTGGCGAAGGTTTCTGCTTCGTACAGCATAGTGTTGATGTGCTGCGGTTGCGTCAGGTTCTGGCTCTCGCCGCCGCGCGGAATAAAGCGCAGTTGCTGGCATTCGGAGATCTTGTCGATCACCAATGATCCCGCTTCGCCCTGAATCTCACTGGGGATCAGCGAGTCGCTGACTTTTGAGTGCAACAAAGTGACATCAAAATCGCCGTAGCCCAAGACCACCACGCCGTGTGCATCAACGCCACTTTCCAGCAGTGAAGCTTGCGCTTGCACCTGCTGCGGCGCGCCCCACAACGTGACGGCGGCGGCGAGGCAGTAAAAGCCGATATCCATGATCGAACCGTTCGACCAGCGCGGATTAAAGGTATTCGGGTTCTCGCCATCCAGATAACGCTGATAACGCGATGAATATTGGCAATAGTTAATCAAGGCTTTGCGCAGCTTGCCCAACTGCGGCAAGGTTTTTTGCAGTTGCAGGAAGGTTGGCAAACTGGCGGTTTTAAAAGCTTCGAACAGCACGACCTGATGCTGACGCGCACAGGCGATCATCGCTTCGGCTTCACGCAAGTTGGAAGCCATCGGTTTTTCGCAAATCACATGCTTGCCGTGCGACATAAACAGAATTGCCTGCTCGCTGTGCAATGCGTTGGGGCTGGCGATGTAAACCGCATCGATCTCGCTGCTGGCGGCCAGTTCATCCAATGAGGTGAAGGTCAGCTGGCAAGGATAATCCGCCACAAACGCGTCGGCCTGCTGCTGATTGCGTGAATAGACTCCGCTGAGTTTCATCTTGCCGGTTTCATGTGCGGCGTCGATAAACTGGCGGGTAATCCAGTTGGTTCCCACAATGGCGAAACGAATCACGTGCTACTCTCCTGCTAAAGTAAAGCGGCAGAGTAGCATGTTCATTTGGCAGGTTGGCAGGCGAAATTTGATCCTGAGATCCGCATTCCAATATGATGATGCCGCACAACTTTTTAACCGACTGATCGGGGACGCGCGGGTGAGTGGAAGTAAACATGCTCTGAACTGGACCACATTACTGATCGCCATTCCCGTTGGATGTGTGGATTCGCTGGTCACGCTGGCTTTTCGCGGTGTGATCGATGTGATTAACCGCCTGTTGTTCAACAGTGATAACGAAATCACCGTGGCGATGCACGTTTGGCCGTGGATTTTCTGGCCGCTGCTGGTGGGCGCGGGCGGTTTGCTGGCTGGCTGGTTCCTGTGTTATGCGGTGACGATTGAAAAACAGGAAACGGTGCAAACCGATTATCTGGAAGTGATCAACGCGCGTCTTGATGCGGTGCCGACCAAAACTTCGCTGTTCCGGGCGCTATCGTCAATTGCCAGTATCGGCAGCGGTGCGTCGATTGGTAAAGAAGGGCCGATGGTGCAGCTTTCGGCGCTCAGCGGCAGCTTGATTGGCCGCTGGTTGCCAGCGTCATTGAATCTGCGCAATAGCGATGTGGTGGCGATGGCTGCCGCTGCCGGACTCTCATCGGTGTATCACGCTCCGCTGGCTTCGGCGATTTTTGTCGCGGAAATTGCCTTTGGTATCTCGGCGCTGCAACGGCTGATTCCGCTGATTGTGGCATCGGCAGTTGCAGTGATGACCATGTGGTCGCTGGGTTTTCGCAGCGCGCTATATCCATTATCAGATGCGCTATTCCAGATGGATGTCAGTAGTTTGCTGATGACCATGGTAATTGGTTTTGTCGCCGGATTGGCGGGCTGGCTGCTGATCAAACTGATTGCGCGCAGCAAGGCGTTGTTTGCGCGCGTGCAATCGCTGCCATTACGTCTCGGCGCTGGCGGTTTAGCGGTGGGCTTTTTGGCGCTGATCTCCACCGATATTCTCGGCAACGGTTATGAAGTGATCGTCAAAATCATCGAAGGCCACTATCTATTAATGGGCTTGCTGGGATTGCTGGTGTTGAAAACGCTGGCGACCACCTTATCGGTTGGCTCCAACGCGGTTGGCGGGTTGTTTACACCTTCATTATTGATCGGCGCACTGCTCGGCGTGGCGTTGGCCCAAATTGGCGTAATGCTTCATTTGCCGGTTGGCAATACTTTGCTGTACGCGGCGATTGGCATGGCGGCGGTATTGGCGGCGGTCAGCCAGGCGCCGTTGATGGCGATGTTGATGGTGTTAGAAATGACGCTAAATAGCAGCCTGCTGTTCCCAATAATGATCGCCTCGGTTTTAGCCTCGATGGTGGTGTATCGCCTGCAATCGACCAGCACTTATCCGGTGGTGAGCAATCACTTCAGTCGTTCCGATGCTAAGTACGATTTCGACAATATGCGCGTCGACCAGTTGATCATTCCCGGCGCGGCGTTACAACCGGAAGAGTCGGTGGGGCAAGCGCTGGCGGTAAGTTCACTGAAACGTGAGCGTTATGTTTATGTGATTAACGGTGCCGGGCAATTTCTCGGCGTGGTGTCGATTCACGATATCTCACGCAAAGTGCTGGCCGAGGAGATCACCTTGCATTCGCCGGTGAGCAGCGTGATGGACAACGATTTTCCCTGTATTTACCAGAATCAAAGTATGCGTGAAGGTTGGGAAGCGTTTGCTCGCGTGACGCTGGAGCGTTTGCCGGTGCTGAATAATCCGCAAGAGCGCCGTTTTATGGGCGCGCTGACGAAAACCAGTCTGATCCAAAAAGCGCAGGAGTTTCTTTAAGCCGCGTTGCCGCGCATCGCCTGATCGGTCATCCACAGGCGAGCGTCAAATTCCAGTTGATGGTAATCCGGTTCCATGTGGCAGCAGAGTTGATAGAACGCTTTGTCGTGATCTTTTTCTTTCAGATGCGCCAGTTCGTGCACCACGATCATGCGCAAAAACGGTTCTGGCGCGAGGCGGAAGAAAGTCGAGATACGAATCTCGGCTTTGGCTTTCAGGTTGCCACCTTGCACGCGTGAAATCGCAGTATGCAAACCCAACGCATGCTTCATCACCTTGATTTTATTATCCCAAATCACTTTGCTTACCGGCGGTGCGCTGCGCATGTAACGGTTTTTCAGTTTTTGGGTGTAATCATAAAGCGCGCGATCGCTAACGATATTATGGGTATCGGGATAGCGTTCCTGCAAAAAGGCACCTAATCGCTGATGTTCGATTAAAGTCTGCACTTGTTCGAGGATGTTTTCAGGGTAACCCTGTAAGTAAATTAATGACATTGGGATTCCCGGCGAAAGACAGTATACTGCGCCCCCTTTTTAGGGCGAAAATCGCGCAAAGTGTACCACGCCGGAGATTCCATGAGCCAACTTGAACTGACCAATCGCACGCTGACGCTGCACCGCTTCCCGCCTATGCGCGAGGAAAGCCCGCTACAGGCGTGGGATTCCGCCGATGAATACCTGTTGCAGCAAGAGCTGCCAGAAGGACCGGTGCTGGTGTTCAACGACAGCTTTGGTGCGTTGACTTGCGGCTTGGGCGAACGTCCAGTGTGGCATGTCAGTGATTCGCTGCTGAGTGAGCAGGCGGCGAAACAAAACCTGCGTCTCAATGAGATGGACGAGGATCAGGTGCACTTTCTCGATAGCCTTGCGCCATTGCCGGCTGCTCCGGCGGTGGTGTTGATCAAAATCCCTAAAGCGCTGGCGCTGCTGGAACACCAGTTGCGTGCGCTGCGTGAAGTGGTGACGCCGGAAACGCTGATTCTGGCCGCGGCGAAAGCCAAAGATATTCATAACTCCACACTGCAACTGTTCGAGCGCATCCTCGGTGAGAGCAAAACCTCACTGGCATGGAAAAAAGCGCGCCTGATTTACAGCCGTTACACCGCGCCAAAACTGGCCGAGCAGTCTGAAACCACCGTTTGGCCGCTCGACGATTCAGCCTACCAGATTCACAACCACGCCAACGTCTTCTCGCGTGCGTCGCTGGATGTCGGTGCACGCTTCTTTATGCAGCATCTGCCGTTTGATATTGAAGGTGAGATTCTCGATCTGGGTTGCGGCAATGGCGTGATTGGTTTGCTGGCGCTGGAGCAGAACCCGAATGCGGACGTGCTGTTCTATGACGAATCTTACATGGCAGTGGCATCCAGCCAGCTGAACGTGGAAGTGAACCGTCCGCAGGACTTGGCGCGTTGCCAGTTCCGCGTTAACAACGTGCTGAGCGGCTTCCCGTCGGATCGTCTGCATGCGGTACTGTGCAATCCGCCATTCCATCAGCAGCACGCGGTTACCGATCATCTGGCGTGGCAAATGCTGCGCGATGCCAAGCGTTGCCTGCAATATGGCGGCGAGTTGCGCATCGTCGGCAACCGCCACCTCGGTTATCACGTCAAAATGAAAAAGCTGTTTGGCAACTGCGAACTGGTGGCCTCTAACGCCAAGTTCGTGGTACTGCGTTCGGTCAAACTGCGCTAATTACACACTCAGCGCCAGTTCGGTCGCCTGAGCGATGGCGCGGCGAGCATCCAGCTCCTGCGCCACATCTGCTCCACCAATCAGCCGCACCGTTTTGCCGCGCGCGCTGAGTTGATCTGCCAATAGCCGCAGCGGTTCCTGGCCAGCACAAATCACCACGTTATCCACCGCCAACGTAATGGCTTCGCCTTGATGGCGTAGATGCAGGCCCGCATCATCAATCTTCAGATACTCCACATCGCCCCACAATTTTACGCCGTGCGCTTGCAAACTGGCGCGATGAATCCAGCCGGTGGTTTTCGCCAATCCCGCGCCCGGTTTGCCGGATTTGCGTTGCAGCAGCCAGATTTCGCGGTCGGCAGGTTGCGGCTTGGGTACGATCAAACCGCCGCGCGCTTGCAAGCTGTGGTCGATGCCCCAGCTTTGGTAGAAATCCTCATGGCTGGATTGATGCAGCAAAAACTCAGCAGTATCAAAGCCAATGCCGCCTGCGCCAATAATCGCCACGCGTTTGCCGACCGGTTTTTTATCGCGAATGACGTCGAGGTAGCTGAGCACGCTGGGATGATCGATGCCGGGCAGGGTGAGCTGGCGCGGCACAATGCCGGTGGCGATGATCACTTCATCGGCTGATTCGAGGTCATTAGCGGAGACGCGTTGGTTGGTATGAATCGTTACGCCAGCCGCCGCTAATTGGTGGCGGAAATAGCGCAGCGTTTCGCTGAACTCCTCTTTGCCGGGAATCTGTCGAGCGATATTAAATTGTCCGCCAATCTGCGCATCCGCTTCATACAGAGCAACCTGATGGCCGCGCTGCGCCGCCTGTAGCGCGAAAGCCATGCCTGCGGGACCTGCACCGACAACAGCTAATTTTTTCGGTTTTTCAGCGTTGCTCACTGGCATCAAGGTTTCGTGGCAGGCACGCGGATTCACCAGGCAAGAGGTCACTTTGCCGACAAAAATCTGATCAAGGCAGGCTTGATTGCAGGCAATGCAGGTATTGATTGCATCCGGCTGACCAGATTGCGCTTTGCGGACAAACGCGGCGTCGGCGAGGAAAGGGCGCGCCATCGATACCATATCGGCAATGCCATCGCGCAGCAGTTGTTCTGCTACCTCCGGATGATTGATGCGGTTGGTGGCAATCACCGGCACCGAAACCTGTTCGCGCAGATGCTGCGTTACCCAGGCAAACCCAGCACGCGGCACGCAGGTGGCGATAGTAGGAATGCGCGCTTCATGCCAGCCAATGCCGCTGTTGAAGAGGGTCACACCGCACTGCTCAAGTTTGCTCGCCAGCGCTAACGTCTCTTCAAGTGAACTGCCGTTATTGACCAGATCGAGCATCGAGAGACGGAAAATAATGATGAATTCGCGACCGACCGCACTGCGCACTGCCTGAGTCACTTCCAACGCGAAGCGTTGTCGCCGCTCAATATCGCCGCCCCAATCATCATCACGCTGATTGGTGTGCGCCACTAAAAACTGATTAATCAGATAGCCTTCCGAGCCCATGATTTCAACGCCGTCGTAACCCGCTTGTTGTGCCAATTTGGCGCAGTGCGCGAAGTCTTGAATGGTTTGGCGAATCTCAGCGTCGCTTAACGCATGCGGCGTGAAAGGGTTGATGGGCGCTTGTAACGGTGAAGGGGCGACCAAATCGCGTTGATAACTGTAGCGCCCGGCATGCAGAATTTGCAGCGCAATTTTCCCGCCTTCAGCATGCACCGCATCGGTGATGACGCGGTGCCAGCCGCATTGATCTTCTTGATTGAGCATCGCTCCGCCGTGTGCCACCACACCTTGCGGATTGGGGGCAATGCCGCCTGTGACAATCAGCGCCACGCCTTCGCGTGCGCGTTCGGCATAAAAAGCGGCTAAGCGTTCAGCGCCATCTGCATGCTCTTCCAATCCGGTATGCATTGAACCCATCAGGAAACGGTTTTTCAGTTGGGTAAAGCCCAAATCCAGCGGGGCAAAAAGGTGGGCATAGTGCTCAGACATGATCACATACTCATAAAGTGGTCGGATGAGTGAACTCTAGCGGGATTTTAGCGGGAAGAAAGTGTGCGGCGTTCAGCCTGTGAGAAGCATCAAAAAAAAGCAGGGCGGCCAGTCGCAGACGAAAGCATCGGATTGCCTTCGCCAGGCACGGGAAGAAACCAGCTCGCCCTGTAATAGCATGAAGAAGGGGCTAATAAATTAGCTCTGTGGTTATTAATTCTGTTAAGACTCAATCTTTTAAAAACTGTTCGAGGTATGAACGAGGCACATCATGCCACGGTTTAGCACTATTAATCCGCAAGACTAGTCTTGATTTTTTGCTTAGCATGCACCGTTGCGGCGGGCGAGTTCAATAATATCTACCAGGTTTTTTGATTCAAGTTTTTGGAATATCTTTGTTTTATAGGTGCTAATGGTTTTATTATTTAACCCTAATTCACAAGCGATGATTTTATTTGATTTTCCTTGCGCGAGTTGACGCAAGATTAAATTTTCACGATCTGTTAATCGAGAAAGCATATCTTGCTCATTCGTGTAGCGCTGAAGTTTATCTAAGATATCACCAGGAAGATAATTAACATTATTGGATACACAGCCAATGGCTGCAATCAGGGTTTGAATAGGATCATATGTGGATATGAATCCATTTACTCCCTGGCTAAGTGATTGTATGGAAGGGTGGTTGTTACCGCCCTGACTTATCAGGATGACCTTCATCCAGGCTTTTGATTTAACGATATCGCGTAAAAATGCGATACCATTTTTTTCTTTGAAATCTGGATCCAATATCAATATATCAATGTGATGATGAATGATATCATCTATACCATCGTTAATTGTGTGTGCAGTAGTGACACAATTAAAACCATTCATCAATAATAATGCCTGTACACCCGCGGCCGCCAACCGATGCTCATCAATGATGAGAATTTTTGCATTAAACATATCTCTCCCTTTAACGTCACCGTAATGATAACGTTGACGGTTATTATGTCCGGCGGATTAATAGGGCGAACCGAGAAATGTCTCGTTAAGATTATGATTCTAGAAAATCTGCTGTTTTTTCAAGCGAGACGTTACGAATTCAATTAATGCCTGATCTACGCGATCTATTTCTAGAGTAATTTCCTCTATTATCAGCTGCGTATCTACTTCTTCATAATTCTCCAGGCGACGTCCCAACTGCATCAATGCATTCGCATTGATCATGGCTGCGCCACCCTTAAGTTTATGACCCAATTGCGATAACGCACTGGCTCGCTGAGATTGCTGCAATTCTACCAACAGTTGTTGGTGGCTGGTGCGGATGCTGGTAATTAATGCCAAACAGCTATCAGGATCGCGTTCAGCCAATTGCGTTAACAGAGGCGGAAAAATTGTTATGCCTGTTTCGACCCTCTCTACTCTTTCGAGCATTTCAACCGTTTCTACTACCTCACCTGTCATAACCTTATCTGAGTCACGGTGAATGCAATACGCAATTTTTCCAAGTAATTTATCTAAATTCAATGGCTTAAATAAGCAGTCATTCATGCCAGATTGCAAGCAGCGCTGCAAAATGTGCTCCTCAGCAGAAGCTGTCAGACCATAGAGCATAATTGGCGGCAAATGATGTTGATGCTCATATTCGCGTAATGCCTCAGCAAACTGGAAACCGTTCATGCCGGGCATATTGCAGTCGGTGATGATTAAATCAAAACGGAGCGGATTCCGTTGCCACAGTGCTAACGCTTCTGCTGCACTCTCACTGACCACCACTTGATGATCTGCCAACTCAAGCTGTTTACCCAATAACAGGCGATTGGGCGCATGATCGTCTATCACTAATACCGAAAGCTTGTCTGATAGCTGTGGTTGCGATAGATGAGGTTGTGTTTGATCGCGCGGTTCGCCTTGCTGAGCGCGAAAATAGAACGAGAAAACCGCACCTTCGCCAGGTGCGCTCTCTACTATCAATTCACCGTCCAAAAGGTGGGCAAGATTGTGACAGATGCTAAGTCCCAGGCCGGTGCCAAGCTGCTGTTGATGTCGCTCGCCAACCTGAACGAAAGGTTCGAAGATGGCATGCTGCTGATCTTCCGTCATCCCACAGCCGTTATCGCTCACTTCAATGACGAATTCGTTGCCTTCTTCCTCTTGAGCAATGCCCTGCATCAACACCACGGTTACCGTGCCTTCATCGGTGAATTTTATAGCGTTGCTTAAGAGGTTAGAGAGAATTTGATTAATCATCAGTGGATCGGTTTTGACCCAATAAGCGGCGATGTCCATTTCAATCAGCAGATTCAGCCCTTTGCTTTCCGCCTTATTACGAAACAGTGCCACAGCCTGTTCAATCACGTCCGGTAAATAAACGGTTTCCAGCGTGGGTTGATATAAGCCAGATTCGATCTTTGATAAATCGAGTACATCGCCAATTAATGACAGCAGAGCATGCGCTGAACTGTATGCCACGCGAATGTTTTCTGACAGTGAATCGGCTGGTTGCGATCGCGTTTCCAATTCCAGCAAGCCAATAATGGCATGTAACGGGGTGCGGATTTCATGACTCATGCTGGCGAGAAAGGCACTTTTAGAGCGATTTGCCTTGTCTGCTGCGTCCTTTGCCAATTGAAGCTCTTGTAATAAAGCGTTGCGTTCAGTGATATCTAACCAACCGCCAATTACCCCGGCAACATCGCCATGCCGATCGCGAAAAGGAAGCGTCCAGTGATAAAGCTGGAACGTTTGTTGATTAAACGCCATTTGTATATCGCGCATAACCGCTTCACCGTCCTGTAAGGTTTGCAAATAGCCATCTTCAATGCTGTGAATGCTGGAATTTTTGCCGGTTAGCACGTCTGAAAGGCGTTTACCGATGACTTCCTCGCGGCGGAAATTCATAAAGCGAAGATAGGCTTTGTTACAGTCAACTAATCGGGCTTTCTTGTCGCGAATGTACATCGCAACCGGCGAATCGTTAAAAAGAGTATGCGTAAAATTAAGCTGATTCTTCAGCGCGTTTTCAGCTTGAATTCGTTGCTGAATGACCTTCCGTAAATGGCGGTTCCACAACAGAATCAGCACAATGACTCCGGCTGAAATCAGCACAATAATTAAGATTGCCTGTTTATAATTCTGCCAGGATGCGCTGAGAAAAGGCGTCTCAGCCTGCCGCCAATGCGCTAACAACTTAAATAATGTTTCAGGTGGAATAGCTAACAGCGCTTTATTAAGAATACTCACCAGCATTTCATTGCCCGGTTCAACACGCATAACAAAACGCGCTGGTTCCGCGCCGAGTGTGCTTTCAACGGTTAAGCCGTCACTGAAATCATTGCGCAGCAGATAATCGGCAAATATTTTTGGCACCACTACTGCATCAACTCTGTGCTCGCGAAGTTTATGCAAAGCATCGACGGGATCCTGGCTGTTAACGAGGTTCAAATTCGGGTAATGCTGCATCATCCACTCTTTCACCGCTTGATTGCTCAAGATTAATGCCGTACCAAAAGGAAACGTATCGAGACCAAGAATGCTGCGCGGTTTTTGATTGCGAATAATGACCCAATGCGAAACTAACCACGGTCGTGTATTTAATTCTGGGTGTGCTTCATCCGCGCGCTCAATGAGTTCTAACGGAAACAGACGAGGGGCATTATTAGACGGAGTTTCTTGAGTGGATTGAAATTCAAAATTCAGATCGCTGAGATTAGAGATCAGCTCTAGCACATCCACAATCATGCCACGAAAAGGCATTCTGGTGTAGCGGCTACTTAAAGGTGCCAAAGTTTGAGAAAGTGTGGTCGCTATCTCCCGATGCTCTTTAAGCCATTGCTCCTCTTCTTGAGTCAATGCCAGCGGATTACGCTGTAAAACATGGTGGGCATCAAGTTGCCAGCGTTTAGCTATCTGTAGGCGAATAGCGAGGGGAATCTGAATTAATGCCTGATCAATGGCCTCTGCCAATTGTGGCAGTTGCGGACTGATACCAAAGCTAACATTCAATGGAATACTGTGTGGATCAGGTGCAATTTTCAAAGCATTGGCAAACACGTAACGATTAAGATGATTCATTGTGGCGGCGTTGCCCCATATCTGGCCCATCTGACCAAATGCCACCGTTGCTACGGCATCATAATTGCTGGGATAACGTACCAGTTGATCACTTTTGTAGGTGTGATTTAAATACTCGCGCAAAGATGGCGCGCCAGACCAAGCGATGCGCTGCTCAAGCGTACTATTTAAGCTTAAGAGATGATTGGCTTTATAACCTACCACACTGTAATCCAGCATCCAGGGTTCGCTGGCGATGAGTGTTTGTGGTCCCGATGAGGGAACCTCCACATGGATAGCCAACATCTGCATTTCACCGCTGATCACGGCCTTATAAGCAGCACTGTAACTGGGGTACTGATATAGTTCGATGGTGGTATCAAGCATACTTTGAATCAGAGAGAGATAATCAGCGCTCAGCCCTTCAAATCGGCGCGGATCGGTATCCATATACAACGGAGGTTGTGGCTGCCCTGCTACCGCAACTTTGATAATTTGTTGACGAAATCCCGAAGAAATAGGCTCTGCTAATTGCAAAGTTGGCTGCGTCGTGTCATATCGAGCCAGCAGTTGCAATGTTTTTTCATTGGCAAATAAGATCGGTGATAATATCAGCAGGAACAATAAAGTTGCCAAACGGAAAATAGCGGGCAGATTGAGCACGGCACTCTCTCGAAAAGGATAAACCACATTAGTTGCAGTAAGGACATTGGAGTATAAAGATATTTTGATATTTCTCGCATTCTAATTTGTTACTACCAATATTTTGCGACGATTCTCAAAAATACGCACTTTTGTTGAAGAAAATATTCTATTTATGTGTCGTAAGATTTTATTAATTATTCATGTTATTCAAAGTGATAATCATGATGAGTCCTTTCAAGACAATTCTTATGTGGTCTTGTTGCTGTGTTAAGTCAGAATTTTCGCACTTTTACGTGAGTGGGCAACATTAAATTTTTAAGTATAAAAAGATATTCGACTCCAGCAGGCGGTGTTGCCATTTAGTCGATACGTTAACTTTAATGTTTAAAGCGTTGAGGTAAATTAATGAACTCAATTGTCGCTTATTAATGTCATCAGGTCACTTCAACTGGTGTGGTTATCACAATTGGACAAAGAAAGAACTGCAATAAGGGAATAAATAAATGGTATATGCACACAATAAACAAGTGCGTGTTGCTGTCCTTGATGATCACCCAATGGTACGTACTGTTTTCGAGTTGTGTTTAAAGCATGAGCCCGACATTCATTTAGTAGGTACCTGGGCTTCAAGTAATGAATTGTTTAATCAGCTGAGAAGCACGCCAGTTGATGTATTGGTATTAGATTTCTTGTTAGGTGAGCGAGAATTGGATGGCCTTGCCTTGGTTAAGCAATTGCGCAATCACTATCCGCAGCAAAAGATTCTGATCTCTTCATCCATGGAAAGCCCGGCCATCGTCAAAATGGTGTTGAGCGCAGGCGTGAAAGGGTTTATTGGTAAAAGCCACAATATGCAGGATATTACGCATGCGATTCGCCAGGTGGCACAAGGGCGTTTATTCCTGTCGAAAGAAGTGGCCTATGAAGTTGAAAACCTCTATGTCATGAGTGAAGAGTCGCTGGATGAAAACATGGATTTCAACCACAAAGGCAATATGTACGAGAAGGTGAAAACCCTCAGTCCGCGTGAAGTTGAAGTGGTGCGTTGTTTCCTCGATGGCTTGAGCGTGTCGCAAATTGCGGTCAAGTTTAAACGCAGCCGTAAAACCGTAAGTGGCCAAAAGCAGTCGGCGTTGAAAAAACTCGGTTTGCGCTCCGATTCCGAGTTATTCAAATACAGCCACGATTTGATGTCAGGATATTGATCTTCGCCGTTGGGTCGCCATTTTTGGTGACCCATTCACCAGCACTTCCCTTTTCTGCCTCGTGCACATCACGTTCCCAGTAACAGCTCCGCCGTAACATGTTTTTAGGTGATGCTCGTCACAGTTTCAACCGACATATCCCGCTTTCATAACCCCCATTGCAACATCACTGATGGGAAAGTTATGAATATCGACACGCAATCCGGTGTGATCACCGGTAAAAAACAAGTCAGCGTCGCGCAGCAGCAAGTTAAGTGGGATGGCAAAGGAACATTGGTACGCATCACACGCGGCGGCATCTGCGGTTCAGATCTACATTATTATCAAGAAGGTAAAGTCGGCAGCTTTGAAATCAAAATGCCGATGATCCTCGGCCACGAAGTGATTGGTTACGTGGTGGAAAGTGATAACCCAAATTTGCAGCCCAAGCAAAAAGTCGCCGTAAATCCTTCTAAGCCTTGTGGCGAGTGCAAATATTGCCAGCGCGATCAGGAAAACCAGTGCACCACGATGCGCTTCTTCGGCAGTGCGATGTATGTTCCACACGTTGATGGCGGCTTCACCCAGTACAAAGTGGTGGATAGCGCACAATGTGTGCCGTTCCCGCAGGAAGCCGATGAAACGGTAATGGTGTTTGCGGAACCGCTTGCCGTGTGTATCCACGCCACGCAGCAGGCAGGTGATCTCACCGGCAAACATGTGTTTATCTCTGGTGTAGGCCCGATTGGTTGCTTGATTGCGGCGGCGGCAAAAGCGCGCGGTGCGGCGTCGATTGTGTGCAGCGATATCAGCGAGCGTTCGTTGGCTATGGCGCAACAAATGGGCGCCACTGATGTGATTCATGCTGCCAACGGTGATTTCGCACCGTATCTCGCCGACAAAGGTTATTTCGATGTGGCATTTGAAGCCTCAGGACATCCTTCCTCCTTGCAGCGTTGCCTTGATGTGGTGTGCGCTAAAGGCACGCTGGTCCAGGTTGGCATGGGCGGCACCATTCCTGACTTCCCGATCATGGCGTTGATCGCCAAAGAAATTAATCTGGTCGGTTCCTTCCGTTTCACTCATGAATTCAATACTGCGGTTGAATGGCTGGCAAGCGGCGTGGTGAATCCGTTGCCGCTGTTCAGCGGCGCGTATGCCTTGCAGGACATTGATGCCGCGCTGCAATTTGCCGGTGATAAAACCCAGGCCGCCAAAGTCCAGTTGACCTTTTAAGGAGTCGCGATGAATCAGTTATTTTCCCTCGAAGGTAAACGTGTGCTGCTCACCGGTTCGGCGCGTGGCATTGGATTTTTATTAGCGCGTGGCTTGGCAGAAGCCGGAGCTGAAGTGATCGTTAACGCCACGACGCCAGAAGGGGCTGAAAAGGGCGCGGCACAACTGCGTGAATTAGGACTGCGCGCCCATGCCAAAGCCTTTGACGTGACCCAATCCGACCAGGTTAAGCAGGCGGTAGACGAGATTGAAGCCGAGTGGGGCGCGATTGATGTGCTGGTGAACAACGCAGGCATTCAGCGCCGTCGTCCTTTCCTCGAATTTCCGGAGCAAGACTGGAATGACGTGATTGCGGTAAACCAAACCGCGGTGTTCCTGGTATCGCAAACGGTGGCGAAAAAGATGGTCGAGCGCCAACAGGGCAAAATCATCAACATCGGTTCAATGCAGAGCGAACTGGGCCGCGACACCATCACGCCGTATGCCGCGTCAAAAGGCGCCGTCACCATGCTGACGCGCGGCATGTGCGTGGAATTGGCACGCCATAACATTCAGGTCAACGCGATTGCGCCGGGCTACTTTGTTACGGAGATGACGCAAGCGCTGGTGGACGATCCGGCCTTTACCGGCTGGCTGACGAAACGCACGCCCGCCGCGCGTTGGGGTAAGCCGGAAGAGCTGATTGGTGCGGCGGTATTCCTTGCATCGGGTGCCTCGAACTTCGTCAACGGACATCTGCTGTTCGTTGATGGTGGCATGCGCGTCGCCGTGTAATGCCATGGCGCGGCTGGCATTATCGCCAGGCCGCGCCTAAACCTTAAGCACCCCTCTGTATTCAAAAAGGATAATAAAAAATGCCAATAACCATCATTGTGCTGGGTGTGATACTGCTGCTGGTGTTAATGATTGTATTTAAAATCAATGGCTTTATCGCATTGGTGTTTGTTTCTGCGGTGGTCGGGATTGCCGAAGGCATGACGCCACTGAATGTTATGGCCTCGATTCAAAAAGGTATTGGTTCAACCTTAGGTAGCCTGGCGATGATTCTCGGCTTTGGTGCCATGCTCGGGCGCTTAGTGTCCGATACCGGCGCGGCGCAACGCGTTGCCACCACGCTGATCGCCGCTTTCGGCAAAGAGCGGCTGCAATGGGCGCTGGTGTTGACCGGATTGATCGTCGGCCTGGCGATGTTCTACGAAGTCGGCTTTGTGCTGCTGTTGCCGCTGGTGTTCACCATCGTTGCCGCATCAGGTTTGCCGCTGTTGTATGTGGGTGTACCGATGGTGGCGGCGTTGTCCGTAACGCACTGCTTCCTGCCGCCGCATCCCGGCCCAACGGCGATTGCCACCATCTTTGGTGCCAATCTCGGTACCACGCTGCTGTACGGCATGATCATCACCATTCCGACGGTGATTATCGCCGGTCCGATTTTCTCTAAGTTCCTGAAGAGTTTTGAGAAGTCACCGCCGGAAGGATTGTATAACCCGAAAATCTTTGAAGAACATGAGATGCCAGGTTTCTGGATCAGCATCTTTGCCGCAGTTATCCCGGTAGTGCTGATGGCGATTGCCGCGGTGTTTGAGCTGACTACGCCAAAAGAAAACCCGTTGCGTCAGTTCTTTGAGTTTGTCGGCAATCCAGCCGTGGCGCTATTCATCGCCGTCGTGATTGCGGTGTTAACGCTCGGTCTACGCAATGGTCGCAAGATGGAAGAAGTAATGGATATGTGCGGTGACTCGATTGCCGCGATTGCCATGATCATCTTCATCATTGCCGGCGGCGGCGCGTTCAAGCAGGTGCTGGTGGACAGCGGCGTGGGTAATTACATCGCCGATATGATGAAAGGATCGTCATTGTCACCGCTGCTGATGTGCTGGACGGTAGCGGCAATGCTGCGTGTGGCGCTGGGTTCAGCCACGGTGGCGGCGATCACCACCGCAGGCATCGTGACGCCGATCATTGCGGCAACCCATGCCGATCCGGCTTTGATGGTGCTGGCAGTCGGATCAGGCAGCGTGATCGCTTCGCACGTCAACGATCCAGGTTTTTGGCTGTTCAAAGGCTATTTCAACCTCAGCGTGGTCGAAACCCTGAAAACCTGGACGGTGATGGAAACGCTGATCTCGGTGCTGGGTTTAGCTGGCGTGTTGGCGCTCAACGCGGTGATTCACTAAACCGCAGCGGCTTCACAAGGAAGTGAAGCCATTACTCAACGCTGCGAATCCACGAAAAGCGCGATTGGTAGCCGCTGTCAAAATGGGTGTTGTAGCGATAGCTGGATTGCGATTCCGCCATGCAATAGGTACACACGCCCAGCACTTCAATATGTTCCGCCAGAAGCCCGCGCTGTAACAATAATCCCCGTGCCAGTTGTGGCAGATCGAACCAAATGCCTTGCTGCTGCGCACGCGCCTGCGGGCGAATGGCTTGCGCATTGTGCGGCTGCTCAGTTGACCACCGCAGCGGTGGCAGATCGTCGCGATCCTGCATGTGCGCAATCCGATCCTTGCCGAGCTCGTAACAGCACGGACCGATGGCTGGCCCAATCGCTACACGCAGCGTTTCATAGCGCGCCCCGCGCTCGACTAAACGATCGATGGCGCTATTCAACACGCCGCCTAACGTACCTTGCAATCCCGCATGTACCGCCGCCACTTGATGTTGTTGTGGATCGGCAAACAACACCGGCAAGCAATCTGCGGTATAAACCGCCACGGGAAGACCGTTTTCGCCGATCACGCCATCGGATTCACAACTCTTCGGCGGCAGATTTTGACTCGCCAATACCACATTGGCGCTATGACGTTGCTGGCCATACGCCGCAGCGGCTGGAACCGGCTGACCTGCGGGCTGAAACGCGTATTCCAGCCATGAAAATCCATCCAGCAACGCTGAACGAGGACCGCGCTGTTCGTGCTGAGCCATAAGTGTCTCCTCTAACTGACGGCAGCATTCTTCTGCCCACAGCTTACGTTAACTGCTACATTTTTAAAGCTTTACACAAACTGACCATAATCACTTAAGGATGAAATGATGAAAAACACCACCTTGCTGGCAGCGTCCGGCCTCATGGCGTTGGCTCTGTCGGGCTGTGCACAACCTGCAAAGGAGCTGGCGCAGCAGCAACTTAGTCAGCAATCGGTTTTGGCAGTGAATTGGTTCCAGCAATCCGGCGAATATCAGGCGCTGAGCTGGCAGGCATTTAACACCGCGCGCATGGCATTTGATCAGGCCCCTTCATTGGCGGGAAAACCCAAAGCAGTGATTGTCGATCTTGATGAAACCATGATCGACAACAGCGCTTACAGCGCGTGGCAGGCGAAAAACGGCAAGGCTTTCTCCGGTAAAAGCTGGTCAGCGTGGACCCAGGCACGACAGGCGACCGCAGTGCCAGGCGCAGTGGAGTTTGCCAATTACGTCAACAGCCACGGCGGCACCATGTTCTATATCTCCAACCGCGATCAAAAAGACTATGCCGCGACGGTGGAGAACCTAAATAAATTAGGCTTCAGCGGCGTCAGCGATAAAACCGTGCGCCTCAGCACCGGCAATTCCAACAAGCAAGAGCGCTTTGATGCGGTGAAAAATGCCGGTTACAACGTGGTGCTGTACGTGGGTGACAACCTAAATGATTTTGGCGGCGCCACCTGGCATCAGGGTAACGCGCAGCGTCAGCAGTTCGTCAGCCTCAATCACCAACGTTTCGGTACGCAATTCATCGTGCTGCCCAATCCACTGTACGGCGATTGGGAAAGTGGTATGGCGGAAAACTACAACAAACTGACGCCACAGCAGCAGTTGCAAGTGCGTGAAGACCGTATGAAAGCGTGGAACGGTAAATAATTCGTCAAGCGAATTAGCGCCTGCACCTGCGGGCGCTGTAATTTTGATTTCAGGGCCACGGCAATTTACTTTTTACAGTTATTATTATTCTTCTTATTAATTTCATTATCTCTCTCTTATTTTACCCGGTGCGTTCAGTGAATAATTTCACCAATTGCCTCATCAGGCAGTTAATCACACCAATCATAAATTTTATAATTAGGAATCATCCCAACACAAAAGGTTTAATTTATTTATCCAACCAATAGGCTTGAAAATATTATGTGTATTGTTTTGTAATAGCATTGAGAATGGATGATTAAAAAATGGAATTACCTGATTGTTATTATTGGTTTTTACTTGCGTTTGTGAATGGCTTCTTGATTAAATAACTTTACATAAATCATACGGTTACTGAACCTTAATTTACAAAGTGAGGTATGTTGCCGCTAGCGGATATAGGCATGGTGCAACTCTATGCATTAGCGTCTATAAACAATTTATGTGAGGGAGTTCTTCTTTCTCGCGCAGTGTCTCGGTATCAATACGCCAATTCGCAGCGCTATTAGCCGGAAAGCGTTATTTCCGCGCGCTAACAAAAGATTATTGTGGCGATACCTAAAACCTTATTAGCGAATAATCGCAGAGGGGCTTTGCCGTGCGGTAAGCACCAATTTGATGTTGCTCGATATGCAAAGGAAACGTAAACATGAATTTAAATACGCTGCGTCAGGATCTTCCTGCCGGTCTGGTGGTTTTCCTGGTCGCCTTGCCGCTGTGTTTGGGGATTGCTCAAGCCAGCGGATTGCCGCCTTTTGCCGGTTTGCTTACCGGTGTCATTGGCGGCCTGTTGGTCACCTCGCTGAGCCCATCACGTTTTGCCGTTAGCGGACCTGCCGCGGGATTGGTCACCATCGTGGTGGCTTCTATTGCTACCTTGGGCAGTTTCTCCGCATTTCTTACCGCCTTGATTTTGGCGGGCATATTGCAGTGTGTTTTCGGCTTACTGCGCGCGGGGCGTTTCATCGCTCTGGTGCCCAGCAGCGTGATTAAAGGCATGCTGGCGGCGATTGGCCTGCTGCTGATCATGCAGCAGATTCCGGTGGCATTCGGCGCGGCAGGCGATGCTGAACTGATTTCACTGGTCAATGGCGAATTTCAATTCTCTGCCAGCGCCATGCTGGTGGCTGGTGTGGGTTTACTGATTTTATGGTTGTGGACCACGCCGCTGATCAAAGCGGTGAAAGCCTTGAGTTGGATTCCGGGACCGCTGGTGGCGGTATTACTCGGCTGTGCCGCCACGGTGTTTGGCGATCGCTTGCTGCCTTCGCTGGCAGAAGGTTTGCCGCGCATTACGCTGCCGGCGTTCGATAGCCTGTCTGCAGTCGTCGCCGAGCTTGAAACGCCAGATTGGCTAGCATGGCAAAATCCTCAAGTGTGGGTAGTGGCGATCACCTTGGCGTTGGTGGCAAGTCTCGAAACATTGCTCAGCCAGGAAGCGCTGAAAAAGCTGCGTCCGCAACATCCTGCGCCCTCGCCAAACAAAGAGATGTTTGCCCAAGGCATCGGTAACCTAACCGCCGGATTTCTCGGTGCGATGCCGATTACGGCGGTAATCGTGCGCAGTTCCGTGAATGTCAGCGTGGGGGCACAGACCAAATTGTCTATTTTGCTGCATGGCATGCTACTGCTGATCTGCGGTTTGTGGTTCAGCAATCTGCTCAACGCTATTCCACTGGCGAGCCTGGCGGCGGTGCTGCTGTACACCGGCTACAAACTGGCGACGCCGCGTTTGTTCGTCGAGCAAATACGCATGGGGCCACAGCAGTATGTCCCATTCCTCGCCACTATCGGCGGCATCATCGTATTGGGCATGTTGGCGGGCATCGGCTTGGGCATCGCCACCCAGATTCTGTGCAGCATCTATAAAAGCCATCGCAATGCCTTGCAGCTCACGCGCCATGACGATCACTACGTGCTGCGCCTACAACAAAATCTGACCTTTATGCACAACCCTAAATTGCAGGGTTTGCTGGCAGAAATTCCAGAAAACAGCGTGGTGGTGGTCGATAACAATAATGCGGATTACATGGATCCCGATGTCAAAGCGGTGCTGAAGGACTTTGGTGAGAATGCGCCACAACGCGGAATTCGCCTAAATCGATGGCCCACTGCGGTTAAATTGCAATAAGTCTCGACTGGAAAACACGTTTTCAAGCCAAAAATCGGATATCTCGGATAGCCGATTTTTTTATTTGCAGGGCATAATTGCCGCACGTTTTATCCTCAATCTCTGGCGTTTCCACAATGCCACTTGGCTCCGATTCTGCTTTCATGGCAGATTAAGCGCCGTCCAGCCGCAGAGTAGGATGACGAACACTCGCTTAATTACCGAATCATCGTGAGGTGATTTCAGGTTTAATGCTTGCTGATGCCAATGGCTGATGGCAGCGATTTCCAGGTTACAGGGTTCAGACGTATGCGCGTTATGCTGTTTGAAGAGAATAATTTTAAAAAGAATGCCCTCACGCTGTTCTTCATCACGCTATTTTTCTGCTTTATTGGCAGCCACTTACGCATTCCGCAAGAGTTCTCGCTGTTCTGGCCAGTGAATGCGTTGGTTGCCGGTTTGATCGTGCGTAATCCGCATCTGCATACCACCTCGAGCTATTTGGTGTGCTTCAGTGCGATGATTTTTAACGACACGGTATTTTCCGGCTGGGCGCTGCCCGCGTTTACGGTTAACTTCGCCAATATTCTGTTTATCCTCGTTGCGGTCAGCATGCTGATCAAACATCTGCAACGCCCGTCGGCCAATAGCCAGGTGTTCAATGCGATGCGCATTTTCCCGGCCTGTTTTCTGGCGGCCGCAGCCTGCGCCACCTGGGGCGCTTGGGCGCAAGATGTTGATTTTAATGCTCGTTTCATTGTGGCGTGGGGCGATTGGTTTAGTGAGCAGTTCTCTACTTCGCTAATGCTGCTGCCGGTGATGCTGGCGCGTCCGTTACGTACGGTTTCACCGCGCATCCTGCGCCATCCCGGCAAACTGCTGCCGTTGGCGGCGGTAGTGTTGTCGTTGATCGTAGGGGCGATGATTGGTGGCGCTGGCAGCCTGACATTCCCGGTTCCGGCCTTAATCTGGTGCGCGATTGTATTACCGATTCCGCTCACCAGCCTGGTGATCCTGATCACCGGCATCACCGAGATCGTACTGGTATCACATGGCGTGATGAACATTCAGGGCGACGATGCGCTGCTGCCAATCAGCCATCTCACCTCGGCGCGACTTGGCGTGGCGACCGTCGCGCTCAGCCCGTTGCTGGTGGCGGTGAGCATGGATGCGATTCGCCAGCTCAATCATCGCCTGGCGTTGCGCGCCAATTTTGATTTTCTCACCCAGCTGCTTTCACGTTCCGGCTTATATGAAAGCCTGAAGAACGAGCCTTTTTCACTGCAGCGTGAAGCGGGCGTAGTGATGCTGGATGTCGACTATTTCAAAGCCATTAACGACAACTTTGGTCATGATGCCGGCGATGGCGTGTTGGAAGAGATTGCGCGTCGTATTCAGCAAGTGGTGGGGAATCGCGGCATGGTGTGCCGCTTTGGCGGCGAAGAGTTTGTGGTGGTGGTGTTTGACTACAATCACGGCCAGTTATACAACCTCGCCGAGATGGTGCGGCAAGCGATGGTGAAAGAGAAATTCTGGATCCAGGGCAACACCGTGACGGTGACGGCCAGCTTAGGTTTGGCGCGCGGCAGCGCTCTGAGCGAGCGCGAATGGCCGAGCGTAATCAACCGTTTGGTCTCGGCGGCGGATAAAAATCTCTATCTCGCCAAACGCAATGGCCGCAACCAAACTTCACCGGCAATGGAACCGCGCAACATCATGCATGACGTGGCGTGAACCACGTCATGCTGTTTCATCACATGCTGCTTTTAAGCTGGCTGGCTTGTTGATGACGCTGCTGCGCCAGCTCAATCAGGCGGGTAATCAGATCGCTGTAGCTCAGGCCCGCCGCCTGCCATAACTTTGGATACATGCTGATGTTGGTGAAGCCCGGTAAGGTATTCACTTCATTGACGATAATCTCGCCTGATTCGGTCAGGAACACATCGACACGCGCCATGCCAAAGCATTCCAGCGCCTGAAATGCGCGGATCGCCACGGCGCGAATTGCCGCGCTGGCTTCATCGCTTATCGCCGCTGGCACCACCACTTGCGCACCGCTTTCGCTGATGTATTTGGTGTCGTATGAGTAGAACGCATCGTGCACCACCACTTCGCCGCATGGGCTGGCTTCTGGGGCATCATTACCCAGCACCGCACACTCGATCTCGCGGCCTTTAATACCTTGCTCGATCAAGACTTTGCGATCAAAAGTGAAAGCGAGATCCAGCGCGGCATCGAATGCGTCCAGACTATCCACTTTACTCACGCCAACCGAAGAACCTTGATTAGCCGGTTTGATAAACAGCGGCAGGCCGAAGCGATCAATCACCGCTTGTGCATCCACCTGCGCACGTTGCGCCTGAGTCACGCTTAGCCACGGTGCCACATTCAGTCCGGCATCACGCAGCAAACGTTTGGTGAAATCTTTATCCATGCTGACCGCGGAACCGAGCACGTCAGAGCCGACAAACGGCAAATTGGCCATGCGCAACAAACCTTGCAGCGAGCCGTCCTCACCCAGCGTGCCGTGCACGATAGGGAAAATGACATCCAGTTGCGACAGGGGCTGTGCTTGTTGGCGAGTGATGAATTGTTGCGATGCGCTACCAGGCACCAATGCAACGTTTTCACCAGAACGATTAAGCGCGATCAGCTTCGGATTCTCAGCATTAAGTAAGAAACCTGACGCATCATTCAGATGCCATTCGCCCTGTTTATCAATCCCCAGCAACACCACCTCGAATTTGCGCTTATCAATGGCTTCAAGGATATTTTTAGCTGATTGTAATGACACTTCATGCTCGGCCGATTTCCCACCAAACACGATTCCTACACGCTGTTTTGCCATTGTTATTTGTCCGATTGCTATCAAGCGAGCGAGTAAGATATCACGCCCAGGACAAGCATCAACAGCCGCACAATTTTCTCCGCCTCAAAGCGCTATCTCGCGCCTTTAAACATGCTTTTAAACAAATAGTGAACACCGTTTGAGACAAGTCTTGGACGGCTTGAAACCTGCCTTCTGTCAGAATTTTCCCAATTCAAACAGGTTCAACGGTGGGCTATGCGCTCACCGTTTTTTTGTCAGGTTTACAGGAGTCGGGAAATGGTCGACCAGAAGCAGGATGCTGTGGAGCAGGATGCGCGTTCTGTTGCTCGTATTGAAACCACGGTGGATGACACGCTGCTGAAAAGCGTGGCTTGGATCTGCAAACACTACAAACGTGAGAAAAGCGAAGAAGCGCTGGTGGCAGGTTTGCCTAAAGCGACATTGTTATCACCTTCACAAGCCATGACGGCACTGGAGAATGCAGGCATAACCGGCGGCATGGTAGAGCGCCGCTTGCAGGATCTCCCTGAACAATTAATGCCGATGATTCTGCTGCGCAAAAATGGCGGCGGCTGCATTGTGCTGTCACGTCGCATCCACACCAATGAGGAAAAGCAGCGCGAACTGCGTTTCCAACTGGTGATGCCAGAGGTCAGTGCAGAAGCCGTCGAGTTGAGTCTCGCAGAGCTGAATGAGATTTACGCAGGCTTTGCCGTGCTGGCAAAACCCGCTGCGGTAGTCGATGAACGCGCCAGCGAAATGCTGCCGGAAGTCAAAGGACATTGGCTGTTCACCACGCTGTGGCGTTACCGCCGTTATTACCGCAGCGCGGCAATTGCAGCGGTGCTGATCAACGTATTGGCGCTCTCCAGCATCTTCTTCACCATGAACGTCTATGATCGCGTGGTGCCAAACCAAGCGTTCGTCACGCTGTGGTCGCTGGCGATTGGCGTGACGATTGCCATGGTGTTCGAAGCCATTACCCGTTTTGTACGTGCGCATTTGCTGGATATGGCCGGTAAGAAGGCGGATCTGGTGCTCGGCAGCATGCTGTTCCGTCAGGCACTGTCGATTCAAATGGAGCATAAACCGGCGTCATCAGGCACCTTCGCCAACCAGATCCGTGAATATGAATCGGTGCGTGATTTCGTGGCATCCGCAACGCTGGCGGCGATTTCCGATCTGCCGTTCATCCTGATGTTTGTTGGCGTGATCTTCTTTATTAGCGGTCCGTTGGCGATCATTCCATTGATGATGATCCCGATGATCATCATTGTCAGCGCAGCGATCCAGTGGCCGCTGGCACGCATCATGAAAGAGAACCTGCGCGATGCGTCATTAAAGCAAGGCGTGTTGATCGAATCTGTTGAAGGCATGGAAACGCTGAAAGCGGTGGGCGGAGAAGCGCACATGCAGCGTCGTTGGGAAAACTTCAGCGCACTGCAATCCGCTAACTCAATGAAATCCAAACGCTACTCGACGCTGGCAACCGGCGTAGTGACGTTCCTGCAACAATTCCAAACGGTGATGCTGGTGGTGGCCGGTGTGTATCTGATCAATGAAGGCACCTTCACCATGGGTGCGATGATCGCTACCGTCATGCTTGCCAGCCGCGCGACAGGCCCGTTGGGCCAGGTGATTGGCTTAGCGGTACGTTATCAACAAGCTAAAGCCGCGTTGACCTCATTGAACAAGTTGATGGAAATGCCGGTCGATCGCGACAGCAGCAAAACTTATCTCACCGATCCTCCATTGAGCGGCCAGATCTCGCTAACCAACGTCAATTTCTCGTATCCAGCACCGCCGATGAAGCCCAATCCAGAGATCCTTAAAGATATCTCTCTGAATATTAAAGCTGGAGAACGTGTTGCGATTCTGGGGCGTATCGGCAGCGGAAAATCGACCTTGCTGCGTGTGATGGCACGTCTGTATCAGCCAGTCAAAGGTCAGATCTCCGCCGATGGTTTGGATGTAAACCAGATCGATCCAGCGGATTGGCGCAAAACGGTCGGCTTTGTGGGCCAGGATGCGCGTCTGTTTTACGGCACGCTGCGCGAAAACGTAATGATTGGCCGTCCAGATGCCACCGCCAACGAACTGCTGCGCGTACTGAACCTGACGGGTTTGGATCATGTTGCGGCGCGCCATCCTAGCGGCATTAACCTGACGGTTGGCGAAGGCGGTGAAGGTCTGTCTGGTGGTCAGCGTCAGTTGGTTTCTTTGGCACGCACATTGCTGACGCGCCCTAAAGTGCTGCTGATGGATGAGCCTACCAGCGCGATGGACAGCATGACCGAAAACCAGTTCCTTGCGCACTTACGCCGCGCCAGCGAAGGACACACGCTGATTGTCGTCACCCATCGCCCATCCATTTTGGCGCTGGTTGATCGCATCATCGTGGTGGAAGAAGGAAAAGTGGTCGCAGATGGCCCAAAAGATCAGGTGCTGGCAGCGTTGGAAGGAAAAAATAAGGCGCGCCAGCAACCACGCCAGGCGGTTGAACAACCGGTGCGTGCGCCAGAACCGGCGAATGATGCGTTAGCGGCGACAGCGCCCGCTAATGCTGTGGCAGAGGAGGCTGCAGTATGAGTAAGTTAATGTCGTGGCGTAAGCGTGAGAAAGGTCTCTCCGCTGCTGATGCCGAGTTTATGAATGATGTGCAGGCTTCTCTGCTGTCCCAAACCACGCCTGGTTCTAAGTTGGTGATGTGGATCATCATCGCCGTATTAGGTGTTGGCATTACGTGGGCCAATTACGCCCGCGTCGAGGAGATCACTAAAGGTGATGGCAAAGTCATTTCACGCAGTCGCGAGCAGGTGATCCAAAGTCTGGAAGGCGGCATCCTGGCGGAAATGAATGTGCGGGAAGGTACGGTGGTGGATCGCGGTGATGTGCTGCTGAAAATCGATCCAACGCGTGCGCAATCGAGCTATCGCGAAGTGCTCAGCAAAGTAGTCGGCCTAAAAGCCAGCATTTCACGTTTGCGTGCCGAAGCTTACGCGCAGCCGTTGGTATTCGATGAACAGGTGAAGAGCGATCCGGCGGTTGTACAGCAGGAAACTAAAGCCTATGAAGCGCGCAAACGTGCACTCAATGACAGCGTAACCTCATTACAGCGCAGTTATGCGTTGTCGATGCGCGAGATCAACCTAGCCGAACCGCTGGCGGCGAAAGGCTTGCTATCAGAAGTTGAGCTGCTGCGTATGCAGCGCCAGGCGAATGATATTCAGGCACAGATTGTCGAGCGTCGTAACCGTTATCAATCTGAGGCGAATGGTGAATTAGGGCGCATGGAGTTGGAGCTCAGCCAGGTCAGTGAAAATCTGATTGGTCGTGCGGATATCGTCGATCGCACCACCATTAACGCGCCGGTGCGCGGCACGGTGAAAAACGTGCGCGTTAACACCATCGGCGGCGTTATTCAGCCGGGCGAACACATTCTTGAGATCGTGCCGCTGGAAGAACAACTGCTGGTGGAAGGCAAGATCCGTCCTTCCGATGTGGCGTTCTTGCGGCCTGGTTTACCCGCCAAGGTTAAGATCACTGCCTATGATTTTGCGATTTACGGTGGCCTTGATGGACATGTTGAGTACATCAGTCCGGATACCTTGAAAGACGATCAGAAAGCGGCCAGTGGGCGCCCGGATGATACCTACTATCGCGTGCTGATCCTGACCGATAAAAGCACACTGCATGCGGGTAATAAAGATCTGCCGATTATTCCCGGCATGATCGCTACCGTTGAAGTGCGCACGGGTGAAAAAACCATTCTCGATTACCTGCTGAAGCCGGTCCTGAAAGCCAAAGAAGCATTCCGCGAGCGTTAATAATCATGAAAAATAATAACAAGGTGCGCCACACACAGGCGCGTCGACTCTCTGCGCTCGCCGTTTGTGTCGCGGTGGTGATGGCTCCGGCTATCAGCGTAATGGCAAATTCGACCAATGAATTGATGATGTTTGCTGAGATGAGCGGCCAGCGTCCGGCGGCTCCAGCACCAGTGCCTGTTGCACCGACGCGTATTCAACCCGCTCCAACGGTTGCTCGCCCGGTGGTTTCAGCACCGGCGCAGCAGCCGGTTTATGCTGAACGACCAGAGCCAGTGTTTGCTCAGCCTTCTGTGCCTGCACCAGCCCCGGTTACTGTTGCTCCGCTACGCAACCCGCCGGTGGAGCAAGTGGCTCCTGCTAATCCACGGCCAGCTCAACCTGCCGAGGTGCAAGGTGGCGGGTTCCTGACTGAGGAGCAGAGACGTCCAGCGGCTCAGCCATTTAATCCAGTACAACATGTTAAGCCAGCAGTACCGCCACAAACGGTGATTTCTGTGCCAGCGCCGAGTGAAGAGCCTAATTTCAATTACGCCAGCCCGCCAGCGGCTGAAGAAGCCGTCAAAAGTTCGCCGGTGGCTTTGAGCGGAACTGCTGATGAAACGGTGGCGGAGAGCGAAGTAAGACAAAAGTTTCTTACTGCCGCGCGTATTACCTGGCGCATCAGTCCTTCACTAAAGTCCTACATCGCACAAGGCGATGCGGCTGAAGCCAGTGTGGATGAAGCCAAAGGCCAGCGTTGGCCACAGGTGGATGTTAACGCCACATCCGCAACTAAAGAGTTTGGTAGCGGAAATAAAAATTATGAATATCAAAGTAATACGCCAGCCTTAGGCGTATCGGTCGCAACCAACTTGATTGATTTCGGCCAAACCAGTCGCACCATCGAAAGCCGTGAAGAGCGGGTGAAGTCGGCGCTGCAATCGGTGCAGGCACAGCGTGAAGATCTGGCGATGCAAGTCAGCAATGCCTTGATTGAATGGAACAAACAGCAGCATGTGATTGATATCAGCAAACAGTATTTAGCGCGCATGGCGCAACTGACCAAAATGTTGAGCGGCATTGTGCAATCGGACACTGGACGTCGTAGCGAATTGACTCAGGCGAAAGGGCGCTTATTGCAGGCGCAGAGTTATCTGGAGAATGCGGAGTCTCGCGCACGCGATGTTGAAATCACCCTGAATCGTTTGATGGGCAATAGCCGGGTCACCTTACCCGCAAGCGATAAATGGGCATTATCGTTCGGCAATCTTGATCGTCAGCTAACCAGCCTTGATGTGCATCCACTGATCTTGCGCGCCAGTGCGGAAGAACGCGCGGCATTTAAAGAAGCTGAAGCGATCAAGGCTTCTGGTTTGCCAAAACTCAACTGGACGGTAAGCAAAAACACCCGTGAAGACCAGCTTGGTCGTCAGCAAGCCTGGCAAACCGGCTTGAACGTCAGTTGGGGTCTATTCCGTGGCGGTTCAACTAATGCGCAGGAAATCGCTGCAATTAAACGTGCTGAAGCCAGTCGTCAGCAGGTGCAAGAACAGCGCCGTGATTTAGAGAACCGCGTACGGGCAGCCAGTCAGAATGCGCATTCAACGGCGGAGCGTGCGGTGTTGTATAAGAGCTTGATTGTGGAATCGGATCGTATCCGCAAAGATTTCTTCGATCAGTGGTATCACTTAGGACGTCGTTCATTACTGGATGTGCTGAGCGCGGAGAGCGATTTGTACAATAACCAGGTGAGTGAAGTGACCAACCGTTTCGACAGCTATGCCGCCATTATTAGCGGATATGCTAACTCTGGCACGTTAAACCGCTGGCTGATGACCGGACGCTAATCAAACCCGCTTCGGCGGGTTTTTTGTGTGCTTAACCCAACCTCAACAAACGGCAATTTGTTATTGGCATCACGACAAAAGGCTTTTAGAATCGCGGCGAACTTTTACCCAAGAGGATTAAAAATTGGACACAAGTCCCGAACGATTACAGCAGGACCTCGCGGTAAGATAGCCTTCACGCTGTCTTAGCTGCGCGTTAAGACGGTGGATTTCCCTCCAGAATTTCCCCCTTTGCATTAGCGAAATGCTGCCGATAAATGGCGGTATTGGCACTGTCTGTAATCCATTTATTTAACTCATCTTTCCGCATGTTTGTTCTGCGGCTTGAGGATTTTATTATGGATTGGAAAATTTTTTTACTGCGCGTCACTGTTGCGCTGGTTTTGGGCGCGCTGATTGGTTGTGAGCGTCAACTCCGCCAACGCATGACTGGACTTCGTACTAATGCGCTGGTGAGCACAGGCGCTTGTCTTTTTGTTCTGATGACGCAAAGCGTGCCCGGCATCGCGGCTGATGCCTCACGTGTTGCGGCTTATGTTGTTTCCGGTATTGGATTTCTCGGCGGTGGCGTGATCATGCGTGATGGCCTTAATATCCGTGGATTGAACACCGCCGCAACGCTGTGGTGCACTGCCGCGGTGGGCGTGTTGTGCAGCATGGGATTACTACTGGAGGCGGCAATTGGCTGCATGGTTATCCTTTGCGCCAACATTCTGCTGCGCGAACTGGCGCTTGGCATCAATCGCCAAACCATCGTCTCACCAGCGGAAGTGGTTCAACATTACAAAGTACAAATCATCTGCCTCGCGCAAGATGAAGTACAAGTGCGTAGCCTGATGTTGCACACCTTGGGCAGCAGCGGCCTGCGCCTGCAATCACTGCACAGTGAAGACATGAATCCGCCGCATCGCATGGAAGTGAACGCCGAAGTGATTGGCAACCCAACCTTAACCGATCAGCTCGAAAGCCTGGTCAGCCGCATTAGCCTGGAGAAAGGAGTGAGTTCAGTGCGCTGGCAGGTAAGCGAAATGGAACGCGAGTGAATGCAGTAGCGGCTGGTGCGACATTTCATCGACACTTAATCGCCTAAACAAAAAAGCCACCTATGAGATGGGTGGCTTAATTATATGAATTCAATCACTAAATTTGGTGGCCCCTGCTGGGTTTGAACCAGCGACCAAGCGATTATGAGTCGCCTGCTCTAACCACTGAGCTAAGGGGCCAGCGGAGCGGGGATTATAGAGTATCTTGTTGGGGTGATCCAGAGCTCGCCATTTGGATGGTGAAAATTACATCAATCGCTGACTCTTTGATCTCAAAAAGAAAAATCCCTTATCCGCTGCTTTAACGTGCAATAAGCATACAATCATCGCCGTTTTTTGAGACCAGGCTCATTCAAGACGAAGGTTCAGTGAGTAGCGCGATGCAGGCTTGTTAAGTGAGATGAATGGCAGTATGGCGATGCGTGCGTTTTCATAAGCTTGCCACAGTTGCATATCTTCCAGAGATGGAATTGTCACCAACTCGCCGGTATCAAGCCCGTTTAGCGCTGCGGCAACCAAATCGTCCACTTCCATCAGTTTTTCGGCGGGAAGATCATTGATGGATTTTCCTGCGCGTTCGAAGATCTCCGTGCGAGTTAAACCTGGCAGTACTGCCTGTACGCGAACACCGCTGTTTGCCAATTCACGTTGCATATTGCGCGATAAAGACAACACGTAAGATTTACTGGCGTTGTAAGCGCCATTTGCCGACTCGCTGACCAGCGCTAGTACCGATGCGATATTCACAATTGTTCCTGAACGTCGAGCTCGGAATTGTTGTGCTGCGGTATGGGCCAACTGTGTCAGTGCAACGATATTCAAGGTCAGCATGGTTTGGATATTCGCAATGTCACCGTCAACGAATTCGCCATCAACCACCATGCCTGCATTGTTTACCAGCCAGGTAATTTGCTGGTTTTCACGCAGTTCTTTGTCGACCTGTTGTAATCCTTCAGAATGGGTTAGATCGGCAGCCAGAACCGCAACGTCTATGTTGAATTCTTCGCGTAGAGATTGCGCCAGAGCGTCCAATCTAGCGGCATCACGCGCCACCAAAATGAGGTTGCTACCGCGTGCTGCCAGTTGTTTTGCATACGTCGCGCCGATGCCGCTTGAAGCGCCGGTGATCAAAGCCAGTTGCTGTGACATGAGTGATTCCTTAAAATGATGGTCGTCATATTTACGTGGTTAAATATGACGGTCATAATATTTATCGTCAAGCTGGAATATGATGATCGTAATAATTACACTGATTGCTATTAGCGATTGATGGATAGGAATTGATGGAAAAGCTGAGTCATAAAGCGCGCACCAGGCAGCGCATTCTGGATGAAGCCTCTGTGGTGATGCGAGAAAGCGGTACCGAAGGTATTGGCGTTGCAGCATTAATGAAACGCGCAGGCTTAACGCACGGCGGCTTTTATGCACATTTCGCTTCGCGCGAAGAGTTAGTGCAAGCGGTGATCGCCGAGATGTTTACCGATTCAGCACGACGTTTTGCGGATATCACTGCGCTGGAGGACCCGGCTGAGCGGCTGAATCAGCTCATCGAGCATTATCTCTCTGAGCAGCATTGCAATACGCCGGGTGAAGGCTGTCCTCTGCCGGCATTGGTGAGTGAAATGGCGCATTTGCCTGTTGAAACGCGAGCTCTGTTTTCCCAGCGCAGGGAGCTTTTGCGACAACGTTTAGTTCAGACTTTACATGAATTGCATCACTCGCAGGCGGATGAAGCCGCAACCATGATGCTGGCTGAAATGGTGGGGGCCGTATCGCTGGCGCGCGCGTGTCCCGATGCCGAAGAAGCCCGCCAGATGCTGGCAAGCAGTCGCCGATCGGTGAAGCAACGCGCGGGTTTGGAGACGGCATGAGCGAGCACGATATTCGCGACATCATTGCGCCCGATTTACAGGTGCTGTTTTGCGGCATCAATCCGGGAAAGTCATCAGCACACACCGGATTTCACTTTGCGCACCCCGGCAATCGCTTCTGGAAAGTGATCTATCAAGCTGGATTCACCCGGGATTTGTTGAAGCCGGAACAAGAGCAACGACTATTGGAAACGGGATGTGGCATTACGATGCTGGTTGAACGTCCAACCGTGCAAGCCAATGAATTGGCAGGTGATGAGCTGCGTGATGGCGGTTCTCGTTTGCAGCACAAGATTTTGCATTATCAGCCGCGTGCGTTAGCGGTGTTGGGCAAGGACGCGTTTCAAAAAGCATTTCGACAGCGCAAAGTCGAGTGGGGCGAGCAGCCGCAAACGCTGGGTGAAACAAGCTTGTGGGTGCTGCCCAATCCCAGCGGCTTGAACAGGGCGACGTTGGATGAGATGGCGGCCTCTTATCGGCAACTTCATGATTGGTTACAGAAAACCCCGTGAGCTTGCTCCGCTAAGTGCGAGCTAAACGTTGTTTAACATGGCGTGACTGACTAAACCCAATCCTTTATGGCAGAAAAAGGTGAGGGAAGATGAAAGGTATTATTGCGCTGACAGCATTGTTGCTGGCAACACAAAGCAGTGCGCAGGCCGCGACGTTGAAGGTATTCAGTTCCGGCGGCATGTATCCGGTAATCGAGAGTTTAAAGCAGGATTATCAGCAACAGACTGGTAATAGCATTCAACTGGAAGCTGCACCATCAATGGGCGATACGCCACAAGCTATCCCTAATCGGCTCAAACGTCATGATAATGCTGATGTTTTAGTGATGGTCGATTACGCCATCAAACCGCTTGAGCAGGCCAATTGGGTAGATAGCTCAAGTCATCAGGTATTAGCACACTCCTACATTGCGATGGCGGTGAAGCAGGGCATGGCGCCGCTGGACATTAGCACGGTGGCAAAGTTTAAACAGGTGCTGACCGAAGCTTCGAGCATCGCGGTGTCTGATAGTGCGAGTGGCAAATATATCCAAAGCAAGATGCTGGATAAGCTAGAGTTAGGGCCCAAAACTGCCCAGAAAGTCGCGGTAATTCCGGCAACGCCGGTCGGCGAAGCGGTCGCGCAGGGTAAAGCGGAAATTGGTTTTCAGCAGAACAGTGAACTTAAAGCGGTGAAGGGAATTACCATTGTTGGGCTGATTCCGCAGGCTGTACAGCAGGATACGTTATATGGCGCGGTGATCACGCGTAACACACAGCAAAAGCAAGAGGCGGCGCAGTTTGTGAAATATCTGCAAAGTGACAAAGCGCGCAAGATGATGTTGGAAAAAGGTTTAACACCTTATTAATGGCAATAAAAAACCCCGGCTAGCCGGGGTTTTTCGTCTCAACAACGACTAATCGTCGAGGAAGCTACGCAGCACTTCAGAGCGGCTTGGGTGACGCAGCTTACGCAGCGCCTTGGCTTCGATCTGACGAATACGCTCACGCGTTACGTCAAACTGTTTGCCGACCTCTTCCAGCGTGTGGTCGGTATTCATATCGATACCGAAACGCATACGCAGAACTTTCGCTTCACGCGCCGTCAAACCAGCCAACACATCGTGGGTGGCTGAACGGAGGCTTTCCGAGGTAGCGGAATCCAGCGGCAGCTCCAGCGTGGTGTCTTCGATAAAATCGCCCAGATGCGAATCTTCATCATCACCAATCGGCGTCTCCATGGAGATCGGCTCTTTAGCGATTTTCAGTACTTTGCGAATCTTATCTTCTGGCATCAGCATGCGTTCAGCCAGCTCTTCTGGCGTCGGCTCGCGGCCCATCTCTTGCAGCATCTGGCGTGAAATACGGTTGAGTTTGTTAATAGTCTCAATCATATGCACCGGAATACGGATGGTACGCGCCTGGTCAGCGATAGAACGAGTGATCGCCTGACGAATCCACCATGTTGCATAAGTTGAGAACTTATAACCACGACGGTATTCAAACTTATCAACCGCTTTCATCAGGCCGATGTTACCTTCCTGAATCAGATCAAGGAATTGCAGACCACGGTTGGTGTATTTCTTGGCGATCGAAATAACCAGACGCAAGTTTGCTTCAACCATCTCTTTCTTCGCACGACGCGCTTTCGCTTCGCCGATCGACATACGACGGTTGATGTCTTTAACCTGCTCGATGGTCAAGCCGGTTTCTTCTTCGATCTGCTGCAATTTGAACAGCGAACGGTTTACATCTTCTTCAACTTCCAGCAGTTTTTCTGACCACGGTTTGTTCATGGCCAATGCAGCTTTAAACCAGCTTGGATTGGTTTCATTACCGGTAAACAGCGTGATGAAGTTTTTCTTCGGCATTTTGCACAGCTCAATACACAGCTTCATGATCAGGCGTTCTTGCGTACGAACGCGATCCATCATAACACGCATACTGTTCACCAAGTAATCGAATTGCTTCGGTACCAGGCGGAACTGTTTGAACACTTCAGACAGATTTTGAATTTCGGCAACGGCGTCTGCGTGGCTGCGGCCTTTGGCTTTGATGACGGTGCGCGTGGTTTCGTACTGCGTACGCAGATCACCAAACTTCTCGCGCGCCAGTTCGGGATCGATAGAGTTATCGTCATCAGAGCTGTCGTCGTCGTCTTCATCTTCTTCTTCGTCGTCATCACGATCTTCCTGCGACAACTCAGAACCGACGTTGGTCGCGGTCGGCGCGATGTCTTCTTCTGCGTTCGGATCGATGAAGCCGATAATCAAGTCTGACAGACGAGCATCGCCTGCTTCTACGCGATCGTACTGATCGAGCAAATAGGTGATGGCTTCTGGATATTCAGCAACAGAGCACTGAACCTGGTTGATGCCGTCTTCAATACGCTTAGCGATGTCGATTTCGCCTTCGCGCGTCAGCAGTTCAACGGTACCCATTTCGCGCATGTACATGCGCACCGGATCGGTGGTACGGCCAATTTCAGATTCAACACTGGATAAAACTTGAGCGGCGGCTTCTGCGGCATCTTCGTCAGTGTCGGAGCTGTTTTCATTCAGTATCAGATCATCAGCATCAGGCGCTTCTTCAACAACCTGAATACCCATGTCGTTAATCATCTGGATGATGTCTTCGATCTGATCGGAGTCGACGATATCTTCCGGCAGATGGTCATTGACCTCAGCATAGGTCAGATAGCCTTGCTCCTTACCACGGGTGACAAGTAGCTTAAGCTGTGACTGCGGGTTTTGCTCCATAAGACGGTATCCACACTTCTGTTAATTAGATTGGTGTCGGTCGGCGGCGAAAGCCAACAATAACAGTGAAGGCGTTGTGTTTTTGCCGCTGCCTACATCGCGGCCAGGGCTTTTGCCCTTCTTTAATCGGCACTTAAGCCGCTGAATTCTTTCCGGGCCTGGCTGCGACGCCGACGGCCCTAAATTTGTGGTGATTCCGGCTTCGCTTATTGCGTCGATGAAGCCCGAAATCGGCAATCAGAAAGGTAGCTTTAGCAGCACTCGTCCTTCTGATTGGCTAAAAATCTTATTTTTTCGCTAATGCCTGGCTTAAAGCCCAGAATTCGCGGCGTTCAGTGGCGCTGAGGCCTTCTGTTCGCTCGCGTGCGATGAGCGCTTCAAGGCGCTGTTCGAGCGCGGAATCGTAAATGCTTGCCAGTGAATCCTGGAACACCTCTTCCGCCTCTTCATCCACTATCATGTGGTTCCAGGTGGCCAGCGTTTCAAGGGGCTGGCTAAAATTTGTCCCGCGATATAACTCTAGTAGCTGTCCGGTTGTCAGGCCAGGATTCTCTGTACAACGACTGACTAACTCGACAAAAAGCGGTAAACCCGCCATTTTCGACTGCTCAAGACCATCCAGTGTAGGCACGATGGTGGCAAATTGCGGATTCTGCACTAATAAAGCGATCAACACGCGCATTGTTGTGCGTTTCAATGGCGGTGCCGTTGGCAATACTCCGCTTTCTGCCAGCTTTGGCATCAGCTTGTCTAACTGGTTATCGTCAAGAATGCCAAGTTTGTTACCCAATGTTTGACGCATATAAATGCGCAACGTTTCACCGGGAATCTGACTAATCAGCGGTAGCGCCAGTGTCGCTAGCTTGGTCTTACCGTCGCGCGTGCTCAAATCCACTTGCGGCATCAGACTATCGAACAAAAACGTGGAGAGCGGCGTTGCCTGCTCCATCCGCGCTTCAAAAGCTTGTTTGCCTTCTTTGCGTACCAACGTGTCCGGGTCTTCGCCATCGGGCAAAAACATAAAGCGTAGCTGACGACCATCATTCATGTAAGGCAATGCGGTCTCGAGCGTACGCCATGCGGCTTCACGTCCGGCGCGGTCGCCGTCGTAACAGCAAATCACCGTGTCGGTTGAACGATACAACAGCTGCACATGCTCGGCGGTGGTAGATGTTCCCAATGACGCAACCGCATAATCGATGCCAAATTGCGCCAGCGCGACCACATCCATATAACCTTCGACAACCAACAATCGCGCCGGTTGTGGATGATTTTTCTGCGCTTCATAAAGCCCGTACAACTGGCGGCCTTTATGGAAAATCGGTGTTTCCGGTGAGTTCAGATACTTCGGCGTATCGTTGCCCAGTACGCGGCCACCAAAGCCAATAACACGTCCGCGTTTGTCGCGAATCGGAAACATCACACGATCGCGGAAGCGATCATAGGTGCGGCCTGAGTCATTGCTGACCAACATGCCGGCTTCCATCAGTGATTCGCGATCGTCTTTTTGCTGACCGAAGCGCTTCAATGCATTATCCCAACCGGCGGGCGCATAGCCGATAGCGAAGTGATCAATCACTTCCAGGCTGAGACCACGCGTGGCGAGGTAGTTCTGTGCAGATTGCGCTTGCGGATTACGCAGGCTTTGTTGATAGAAGCCGTTGAGGCCATCCAGCAACTGATAAAGACTTTGACGTTGATGGCGTTCCATCTGGCTGGGGCCGTTGCCCACTTCATATGGCACTTCTAAGCCATGAAGTGTTGCCAACTCTTCAACGCTCTCAACAAATTCCAGACGATCGTGATTCATCAGGAAATCGATGGCGTTGCCTTTGGCACCACAACCAAAACAGTAATAGAACTGCTTTTCGCCGCTAACGGTGAAAGAGGGGGTTTTCTCGTTATGAAATGGACAGCACGCGTGGTAATTCTTACCCTGCTTCTTCAGCTTAACGCGGGCATCGATAATATCCACGATATCCGTGCGGGCAAGTAAGTCGTTGATAAATATGCGTGGAATTCGTCCAGCCATAAGCCCCGATTTTTCAGCTCATAAACGACAACAAGCCGCGCTTCCTTTCGGAAAGCACGGCCTTTTACTTGACTCTGTCTGCGTTATTCACGCGGCGGAAGCGAACTCCCGCAAGAAATTAGTACAGACGAGTGCGGCGTGCGTTTTCGCGAGCCAGTTTCTTGGCATGACGCTTAACTGCAGATGCTTTAGCGCGCTTACGCTCAGTGGTAGGCTTTTCGTAGAACTCACGGCTACGAACTTCTGCCAGAACACCTGCTTTCTCGCATGAACGCTTGAAGCGACGCAGTGCTACGTCGAACGGCTCGTTTTCACGTACTTTAATTACCGGCATGTAACTCTTACCTCGATAAAATTCGGTTTTTGCTGCTGACTGCGGCGCCAGCACATTTCAAAATGGTGCAGTATTTTACTCCAGCCGCGGCTGACTTGTAAAGCACCATGTATAATTTAGAACCAACAGGGACAATTGCCATCGCGGCTGCCGGTTTTTTCAGGCCGTGGAGTATAGCGCACTCTTTGTGCGGCAGAAAAACACTTTTTCGAGGCTGAAGTCTCTGGACGACGATTTGCCTGTGCTACACTGCGCGCCGCGAGAAGAGGGTGATAAAAGCTATGCGAGTTCTGGGTATTGAAACGTCCTGCGATGAAACCGGCATCGCGATTTATGACGATGCGTCCGGTCTGCTGGCAAATCAATTATATAGCCAGGTAAAACTGCACGCCGATTACGGTGGCGTGGTGCCGGAATTGGCATCGCGCGACCACGTGCGCAAAACGGTGCCACTGATTCAGGCGGCATTAAAAGAAGCCGGTCTGGAACCCAATCAAATTGATGGTGTGGCCTACACGGCAGGACCTGGATTAGTTGGCGCTTTGTTAGTCGGCGCCACCATTGGTCGTGCGTTAGCCTTTGCCTGGAATGTCCCGGCGGTACCGGTTCATCATATGGAAGGGCATCTACTGGCGCCAATGCTGGAAGAGAATCCACCGGAATTCCCGTTTGTCGCGCTGCTGGTTTCCGGCGGTCATACGCAGTTGATTAGCGTCACCGGCATTGGTGAATACACCTTGCTGGGCGAATCAATTGATGATGCGGCTGGCGAAGCGTTTGATAAAACCGCTAAGTTGCTGGGGCTGGATTATCCGGGCGGGCCGATGCTGTCGCGTATGGCGCAACAGGGCACGCCAAACCGCTTCAAATTCCCACGTCCAATGACCGATCGTCCAGGACTGGATTTCAGCTTCTCCGGTCTGAAAACCTTCGCAGCGAATACCATCCGCGAACATCAAGGCGACGAACAAGCGCGTGCTGATATTGCTCGCGCATTCGAAGATGCGGTTGTCGATACGCTGATGATTAAGTGCAAGCGTGCGCTGGAGCAAACCGGTTTTAAACGTCTGGTGATTGCGGGTGGCGTTAGTGCCAATCGCACATTACGCGAGCGTATGGCGGAAATGATGCAAAAACGCGGCGGCGAAGTATTTTACGCGCGCCCTGAGTTTTGCACCGATAACGGCGCGATGATTGCCTATGCGGGCATGGTGCGGCTGAAAGGCGGCACGCGCGGTGAACTGGGCGTCAGCGTCCGACCACGTTGGCCGCTGGCCGAGTTGCCCGCCATCTAAAACGAAAAAACCGGCATCGCGCCGGTTTTTTTTATTTCTTCTTCCGCTTCCAGATCTTATTTTCCTGGCCGCGCCACAGGCGCTGAATGTTGTCGTGATGGCGCAACAGAATCAAACAGGAAAGCATCGACACCGGAAAGGTGAATTGCGGCTTGAACCACCAAACGTAGAACGGCGCGATCAAGGCGCTAACAATCGCCCCGAGAGACGAATATCCGCTCAGCAATACCGTCAGCAGCCAGGTACCGGTCATCAATCCGGTTAAATCCCAGCCAATCGGCGCAATCGCACCAAATGCGGTCGCCACGCCTTTTCCGCCGCGAAAACGAAAGAACACCGGATAGATGTGACCGAGGCAGGCGGCAATTGCCGTGAGACCAAGATAAAGCGGTGCAACGTGCAGCAGATAAGCGATCCACACCGGGAACATGCCTTTCGCTACATCAAAAATTAGTACCGCCGCAGCGGCTGCTTTGCCACCAATACGCAACACATTGGTCGCGCCAGGGTTGCCTGAGCCTTGCGTACGCGGATCGGGTAAACCAGCCAGTTTACAAACCAGTATCGCACTGGAAATCGAGCCGCAAAGATACGCGAAAATAATCATACCAAGCGCGATAGCACTCATAGCTTCGTACCGTTCCTTTTGGGTCGTTTTGTTCTCGATAAGCGTGGATAATACGCATAATCCGCCGGAAGTGGTATCCGGCTAAGCCAAAAACAGAGACTGACATCATGGATATTGTATTTATCGAGCAACTCACCGTATTCACGACTATTGGCGTTTACGACTGGGAACAGGGTATGCAGCAGAAGCTGGTGCTCGATGTCGAAATGGCGTGGGACAACCGCCAGGCGGCCGCTAGCGATGATGTGAATGATTGTTTGAGCTACGCGGATGTCACCGAGGTGATCCTTAACCATCTGCAAGGTCAGCGTTTTGCCCTCGTCGAACGTGTGGCGGAAGAAATCGCCGATTTGTTGATGATTCGTTTCAAAACGCCTGGAGTACGTATAAAGGTAGGAAAACCGGGCGCTGTGGCTCAAGCAGCCAGCGTTGGCGTGCGGATTGAGCGCGGGACTATTCCTAAATAAATCCTACGTGATTGCCATCACAATGAAACCAAACCAAATTATGGTGTGTCTCACTTGAGGCCGTTGCGCTAACCGGCGGGAAGTTACCGAATTTCTTAAGGTTTCCTTCAGCGAGGCGCAGGCATAATTTTAGGCGGTAGCCCTTTGCGACCGCCTTTTTACTGTTTAAAACGGATAGAGGAAAAATTTTGATGGCAGACATTCACCAGCTTTGGGTAGCTGCAATCCTGGGGGTCGTAGAAGGCCTCACGGAGTTCCTGCCGGTCTCTTCCACGGGCCATATGATCATTGTTGGTCATTTGTTGGGTTTTGAAGGCCAAACCGCCGAAACTTTTGAAGTTGTGATTCAGTTGGGTTCCATTCTGGCTGTGGTAGTGATGTTCTGGCGTCGACTGTTTGGTTTGATCGGCATTCACTTTGGTGAGGTCAAACACGAAGGTGTCGGCACCGGTAGATTGACGTTGATCCATATCCTGTTAGGTATGGTGCCAGCGGTGGTTGTTGGCTTGTTGTTACACGATCAAATTAAAAGTTTATTCAATCCTATCAACGTGATGTATGCGTTGATTGTCGGTGGTGTACTGCTGCTCGTCGCGGAATTTTTCAAACCGAAACAACCTAAAGCTGTGGGCGTTGATGATATTACCTATCTTCAGGCGTTTATGATTGGCTGCTTCCAGTGTCTGGCGCTGTGGCCGGGCTTCTCACGTTCTGGTGCAACGATTTCTGGCGGTATGCTGATGGGCGTAAGCCGTTATGCTGCTTCAGAGTTCTCGTTCATTCTGGCCGTGCCGATGATGATTGGCGCTACCGGTTTGGATCTGTACAAGAGCATGAGTTTCCTGACGATGCAGGATTTCCCAATGTTCGCGGTAGGCTTCGTGACTGCTTTCGTTGTGGCTCTGTTGGCAATCAAAGTATTCCTGGAACTGATTAAACGGATCTCGTTTGTTTCCTTCGCCATCTACCGCTTCATTGTTGCGGGTGTGGTGTACGCGCTGTTTATGTGAGTTTCCGTGCGCGGCCGGTCACGCTGGCCGCGCATCTATCAATTCTGTTTGCAGTACCGCAACACGCCGACGCGTTAATTCTTCCCGCACTTCCGCCCCTTTAAAACCCGCTGCGACCACCTCTTTGGTGGGAACCGCTTGCGTCAGGGTAAATGCCTGACGCAAATAGTCGCCCTGCGGATATGGCAGGCTTTCTAATCCCGCACGACCGCGCGCATCGGCTTCGCTGGTCAGCGCCATTTTTTCTACCCGCTCGGGCTTGCGCCACGCATCAATGCGATCAAACAAGGCAATCAGCGCTTCAGCAGACTGACGCTCAATGGTGTGCACCACATCGTGAAATTCGGTGACGACTAATGCCAGATCGCGGACTTGATTGGGCACGCGCAGACGTTGGCACAACGCTTCAACAATCGGTACGCCCGCCAAACCGTGGCCATGATGGCTCGGCCATTTTTCCGGCGGCGTTAAGGCTTTGCCGACATCGTGAAACAGCGTGGCAAAACGCACATCAAGCTGATCGGAAAGCGCGGCCGACATCGTCAGCGTCATCAGCGCATGTACGCCGGTATCAATTTCTGGGTGCCATTTGATGGGGGCCGGAATGCCGTAAAGATTATCGATTTCCGGGAACAGCACTTGTAGCGCACCACAATCACGCAGCACCTGGAAATAGACTTGCGGATTGCGCGTCAGCAAGGCTTTTTCTGTCTCTTTCCACACGCGCTCTGCTGTGAGGTGCGACAGTTCGCCGCTAACCGCCATTTCGCGCATTAACGCCTGGGTTTCATCAGCAATACGGAAGTTGAGGTGGGCGAAGCGAGCAGCAAAACGTGCCACGCGCAATACGCGCAGCGGATCTTCATTAAATGCGTCAGAGACATGGCGCAGTTGGCGTTGCGCCAAATCGCGCTGACCGCCATAAGGATCAATCAATTCACCGTCATCGCTTTGCGCGATGGCGTTAATGGTGAGATCGCGACGCTGAAGATCTTGCTCCAGCGTGACATCGGGCGCGAATTGCGTGACAAAGCCGGTGTAACCGTTGCCGCTCTTACGTTCAGTGCGCGCTAAGGCATGCTCTTCACGGCTGTCTGGATGCAAAAACACCGGGAAATCGCGGCCAACCTGCTGATATCCTGCCGCCAGCATCGCTTCGGGCGTAGCGCCAACCACCACCCAATCTCTATCTTTTACCGGCAATCGCAGTAAGGCATCGCGCACTGCGCCGCCGACCAGAAACGTCTTCACTCAACCACTCCAGAGGCCAATCAAAAATTGCGTGCTGAGCACGCTTGTTGCTTTATTGTTGCATACTTTGGCTAAGTATCGGGCACGCCAAAAGGGGCATCTTACGATCCCCTTAAAGAAAAGAACAAATTTGCGTGGTGTGTTAGTTCATCCAGCGATCGTTTTTCTTACGGCGCGGCACCATGTGCGGCAGCAACAGACCCAACAGCAAGCCAACGCCCAGCACGCCGCCGCCATACATAAACCACTGCATGATGATGGTGCGTTGCTTGTCATCCAACTGTACGTTGGCGGCGCTGACTTTCTTCTGCGCCACAATCAGCTCATTTTTCAGCTTCTGATTTTCGGCTTTCAGGCCATCAATGGTGCCGTCGCTGTTAGCGACTTTGTTTTGCATCTCAGAAGTGCGCTGGTTCCAACTGTTATCAATATTGGCCAGCTTGGCGGTGAGATCTTTAACCTGTTGTTCCAACTGTGGAACGCGGGTGCGCAGGCTAGGATTCGCACTGAGTTGAGACAGGGGAATCCAGTTGGTCTTGCCTTCTGCATCGCGAATCTGTCCATATTGAGAATCGTTATTGGTTTGCAGCAAGGTCACTTCCTCTCCGGCATTTAGCTTGCCGATCAGGCGATATTGATCGCCCGGTCCGCTACGTACCCAAGTGGATAATTCATCTGAAATATAACGCTTTTCGTCAGCGGCGTGAGCAGGAGCGATGGCGCTGAAAGCCAGCAAAGAAAGAGCAGCAAGTGTGATTTTTTTCATTCGATGTCATTTTTTCTTAATGGCGTAAAATTACCGGCACAGTCTGGAGACGCTTCTCATAAATCTGAATGAGAACTATCCTGGTCTCAATCTGGTGCGAAAAGGGTCGTAAAAGCACAAGAAAGCAGAGACAGCGGGCTTCCGGTGCATTACTCTTCGCCAAATTAAACTCGTAAGTGCCAGCAGCGTATTGAATAAAAAATTATGACCATCGAAATCGAATTAAAGTTCATTGCCACTCCGCAAGCCGCCGAAAAATTGGCGGAAAAGCTTGCCGCGTGGCCACATCAGCACTTCGCCGCGCGCGAACTGACTAACATCTATTACGAAACCGACGACAACCAACTGCGTCGTTGGGATATGGGCTTGCGCATTCGTGGCGTTGACCAACGCTATGAAATGACGCTCAAAGCCGCCGGTAAAACCGTTGGTGGCCTGCATCAGCGTCCGGAATACAACGTTGATATCGCCGAGCCAACGCTGGATATCGCGCGCTTGCCAGCAGAAATCTGGCCGCAAGGAACCGATATCGCTGAACTGCAATCGCGCTTACAACCACTATTTAGCACCCATTTCCAGCGCGAAGCGTGGTTGGTGCAGTTTGGCGACAGCGAAATTGAAGTGGCGTTTGACCAAGGTGAAGTGGCATCAGGTGAGTTCAGCGAGCCGTTGTACGAAGTGGAGCTGGAGCTGAAAAGCGGGCAGCGTGAAGACATGCTGAAATTCGCTGAAGAATTAATCGCCATGGGCGGATTGCGTCTCGGTAGTTTGAGCAAAGCCGCGCGCGGTTATCAATTGGCGCAGGGCAATCTGCCGCGCCCGTTGCGTACCTTGCCATTGCAGAAAATCGCCGCGAAAGCGTCGGTTGAGCAGGGCATGATTAACGCGATGACCGCAGCACTGAATCATTGGCAATACCACGAAGAAGTGTGGCTGCGCGGCAATGCAGCCGCTAAAGCTTCGGTGATTGAAGCGCTGGAAACGCTGCGTCAGGCGTTTTCATTATTTGGTGCGCTGGTGCCACGCAAGGCAAGTAGCGATCTGCGCCAGAAATTAACCCGTCAGGAAGAGTTGCTGGCGGAAGAAGAGAACAATGCAGAGGCGGCATGCTTCTCGTTAATCTCGGTTGAAGCCCAGTTAGCACTTACTTACTGGCTGGTCGAGTCTCAGTGGCAAAGCTGGCTGGATGATAAGAGTAAAAGCAAGCTGCAAGGTTCGTTTAAACGCTTCAGCGATATTATGTTGAGCCGTATCGCCGCCGATCTGCGAGAAACCTTTGATGGCGTGCAACTGGCCAATGAATTTCAGGATAAAGCTACGCGGCTGAATCGCCAGTTGCTGGCGGTGAACTTGCTGGCGGGTGCTTATCCAGCCGAAGAAGTGAATTGCTGGCTAGAAGGATGGCAGGAATTACAACATGCTATTCGCGAAAAGCAGGAGCGTGGTTTGATGCATCTGGTGAATATTGCTATTCGTCCGGCTCCGTTCTGGCTTAATAGCGGAACCAAACGCTAACGAAAAATCGAATCAGGGAGAGAAGATGTTGTTACCGTTACCGGCGCTGATGCAGGCGCAATTAGCTAATGTGGCAGAGCGATTGAATCTGTCGTCCTCAGCATTGACGCCTGAGCAGGCTGGAGCGCTGACCTTTAGTGATTTTATCCTCGATAACCTGCAGCAGCACCCCGAATGGTGGCAGCAATTGCAGCAGCAAGCGCCGGTGCCGGATGAGTGGCAACACTACGCCAGTTGGCTGAGTGACGTGCTGCAAGACGTTGCTAACGAAAACGCTCTGATGCGCGAACTGCGTCTGTTCCGCCGTCATATGCTGGTACGTATCGCCTGGATGCAGGCGTTACACCATGCCAGCACTGAGCAAAGTTTGCAGCAACTCAGCACGCTGGCGGAAATTCTGATTGCAGCTGCACGCGATTGGGTTTGGCAGGATTGCAGCCGCGATTTTGGTACGCCGTGCAACGACGCGGGCGAAGCTCAGCCGATGCTGATTCTTGGCATGGGTAAACTCGGCGGTTGTGAACTCAACTTCTCCTCTGATATCGATCTGATTTTTGCCTGGCCGGAAAACGGCGTTACCCAAGGTGGCCGACGCGAACTGGATAATGCGCAATTCTTTACGCGCATGGGGCAGCGGCTGATTAAGGTGCTGGATCAACCTACGGTAGATGGCTTTGTTTATCGCGTAGATATGCGTTTACGGCCATTTGGTGATAGTGGCCCGCTGGTGTTGAGCTTCGCGGCACTGGAGGATTATTACCAGGAACAAGGCCGCGACTGGGAACGCTATGCGATGGTCAAAGCGCGTCTGATGGGCGACGATCAGGGCCATTGGAGCCAGGAATTGCAGCAAATGCTGCGTCCTTTTGTCTATCGCCGCTACATCGATTTCAGCGTGATTCAATCGCTGCGCAACATGAAGGGCATGATTGCCCGCGAAGTGCGTCGCCGCGGTTTGAAAGACAACATCAAACTGGGCGCAGGCGGCATTCGTGAAACCGAATTTATCGTCCAGGTTTTCCAACTCATTCGTGGTGGACGTGAGCGCTCACTACAACTCCGTTCCTTGCTGCCTACACTTGAAGCGATTGGCGAACTGGCCTTACTAAGCTCACATCAAGTCGAGCATCTGCGCGCTGCCTACCTAATTCTGCGTCGGTTAGAAAACCTGCTGCAAAGCATCAATGACGAGCAAACTCAAACCCTGCCGGAAAATGAACTTGATCGCCAGCGTTTAGCCTGGGCAATGGGCGCAGCTGATTGGGATGCGTTAATGGTGCAGCTTGAAAGCCAAATGGCCGGTGTGCGCGCTATCTTTGACGAACTCATTGGCGACGACGCGCCTGATGTTGACGATCAACCGCAGTTGGCCGAATTCGCAGGTTTGTGGCAAGACGCGCTGGAAGAGAGCGATCTGATTCCCGTCGTGCCACAGTTGGATGATGCTCAGCGCCACGCGCTGTATCATGCACTCAACAATTTCCGCCAGGATGTCAGTCGTCGCACCATTGGCCCGCGCGGACGATTGGCACTTGATCAACTCATGCCGCGTTTGCTGAGTGAAGTGTGTCCGCGCGAGGATGCGGACGTATTGCTCAGCCGCCTGACGCCGTTGCTGCTGGGCGTAATCACGCGCAGCACCTACCTTGAGCTGCTAACCGAATATCATGGCGCGCTGCGTCACCTGATTCGTCTGTGCGCCGCATCGCCGATGGTCGCCAGCCAACTGGCGCGCTATCCGCTACTGCTCGATGAATTGCTCGATCCGGCCACGCTGTATCAGGCGACGGCGACAGATGCTTACCGCGATGAACTCCGCCAGTATTTGCTGCGCATTCCCACCGATGACGAAGAGCAGCAATTAGAAGCGCTGCGCCAATTTAAACAAGCGCAGCATCTGCGCATTGCCGCGGCTGATATCGCTGAAACCTTGCCGGTGATGAAAGTGAGCGATCACTTAACTTGGTTAGCTGAAGCCATTATCGAATCGGTGGTACAGCAAGCCTGGCAAATGATGGTGCAACGTTATGGTCGTCCATCGCATCTCACCAATGACAGCGAGCGCGGTTTTGCCGTTGTCGGCTATGGCAAACTTGGCGGTTGGGAATTGGGCTACAGCTCAGATCTTGATTTGGTGTTCTTGCACGATTGCCCGGATGACGCAGAAACTGACGGCGAACGTGTCATTGATGGTCGCCAGTTCTATCTGCGTTTGGCACAGCGTGTGATGCATCTGTTCAGCACTCGCACCTCATCCGGCATTTTGTACGAAGTGGATGCGCGCCTGCGCCCGTCTGGCGCTGCCGGTATGTTGGTAAGCACTTTCTCGGCCTTTGATGAGTACCAGCGCAGCGAAGCCTGGACCTGGGAACATCAGGCGCTGGTGCGCGCGCGCATTGTGTTTGGCGAACCGGCACTGTGCGAGCGTTTTGATGCCATTCGTCGAGGCATTCTTTGCTTGCCGCGTGAAGTGAATACGCTGCAAAAAGAAGTGCGTGAAATGCGTGAAAAAATGCGATCGCACCTCAGTAACAAACACAAAGGCCGCTGGGAAATTAAGACCGATGAAGGCGGCATCACCGATATTGAATTCATCGCGCAATATCTTGTCCTACATTACGCTGCCGCTCAGCCAGCCTTAACACGTTGGTCCGATAACGTGCGTATTTTTGAATTGATGGCGCGCCACGGCATCATGCAGGAAGAAGAAGCTCAAGCGCTAACCCATGCTTACGTCACGCTGCGCGATGCTCTGCATCATCTGGCGTTGCAAGAGCTGCCGGGCCATGTTGCGCCAGAAGCGTTTGCCGCCGAGCGCGCCGTTGTCAACACCAGTTGGCAACGTTGGCTGAGCACCACCGAATCTAACAGCGCGGAACCATGAGCTTGATGGCTTATGTGATAATATCTGGAAATTATTTTTGACCGAAGTCTGGAGTCTCTTGAATGAAAGTAACACTGCCCACTTTTGGCAAGGCCAATGTACTGGTCGTTGGCGATGTGATGTTGGATCGCTATTGGTATGGACCTACCAGCCGCATCTCTCCTGAAGCGCCGGTGCCGGTGGTAAAAGTGGATACCATTGAAGAGCGCCCTGGCGGCGCGGCTAACGTCGCGATGAATATTGCTGCGTTGGGCGCGGCTTCGCGTTTGATTGGCCTGACGGGTGCAGATGATGCCGCACGCGTATTGAGCGAAACGTTGCAAAAGGTGAAAGTGGATTGCGATTTCGTTGCACTAAAAAGCCATCCCACCATTACCAAACTGCGCGTGCTTTCACGTAACCAGCAGCTGATTCGACTCGATTTTGAAGAAGGTTTCGAGCAGATCGATCCACAGCCGATTCACGATCGTATGCGCCAATCTTTGACGCAAGCCGGTGCGTTGGTGCTGTCTGATTACGCCAAAGGCGCGCTTAACAGCGTGCAGACCATGATTCAGTTAGCGCGTGAAGCGAATGTGCCAGTACTGATTGATCCAAAAGGCACCGATTTCGAACGCTATCGCGGTGCGACGCTATTGACGCCAAATCTTTCTGAATTTGAAGCCGTAGTTGGCAAGTGCAAAACCGTAGAAGAGATTGTCAGCCGTGGGATGCAGTTAATTGCCGATTACGATCTTTCTGCGCTGCTGGTCACGCGTTCAGAAAACGGCATGACATTGTTACAGCCAGGCAAAGCGCCACTGCACCTGCCGACGCAAGCGCAGGAAGTGTATGACGTCACCGGTGCTGGCGATACCGTGATTGGTGTGCTGGCGGCGGTGCTGGCGGCGGGCGATAGCTTAGAAGAAGCTTGTTTCCTTGCCAATGCCGCTGCGGGCGTGGTGGTCGGCAAACTGGGTACTTCAACCGTCAGCACTGTTGAACTGGAGAACGCAATTCATGCGCGTCCAGATAGCGGATTCGGCGTGATGAATGAAGCTGAACTGAAAGCGGCTGTAGCCCAGGCGCGTCAACGCGGTGAGAAAGTGGTGATGACCAATGGCGTGTTTGACATCTTGCATGCTGGCCATGTTTCCTATCTGGCCAATGCGCGTAAGCTCGGCGATCGTCTGATTGTTGCGGTGAACAGCGATGCTTCAACTAAGCGCTTGAAAGGCGAAACGCGCCCGGTTAACCCGCAAGAAAACCGCATGATTGTGCTCGGTGCACTGGAAGCTGTTGATTGGGTGGTATTGTTCGAAGAAGACACGCCTCAGCGCTTGATTGCTGAAGTATTGCCAGATCTGCTGGTCAAAGGTGGCGATTACAAACCGGAAGATATCGCGGGGAGTAAGGAAGTGTGGGCCAATGGCGGCGATGTGCGCGTACTGAATTTTGAAGACGGCATTTCAACTACCAACATCATCAAAACCATTCGCAGCCACTAAATGCAAAAGGGCGGGATGACACCCGCCCTAAAAATTACTGTGGCGTATCGATCTTTCCTGCTGGATCGGGCGTCACAACCGCTGGAGCCGGAGCCGCAGGACTTTCACTTTCCAGCTTGGCTAAGCGTTGTTCTAACGCGGCCAATTTCTCACGCGTGCGCAGCAACACCTGCGTCTGCACATCGAACTCTTCACGGTTAACCAAGTCCATGCGCGTTAACTGTGCCTGCAATACCTGACGGATTTTCTTTTCGACATCGTCGCCAAAATCACGGATTCCTTTCGGCATCGCTTCGTGTACCTGGCGAGCCAGTTGTTCAATTTTTTTCGTGTCGATCATGATTATTTCCTGGTTACGGTGGCCGATAGCTGCGCGTGTTCGGACTCAATAAGTACTAAGTGTAATGCCTGAAACGAAAAGGTTAAACCTGAAATCCACAACGCAGGAAATGCAAAAGCAATTGCAGTTTTGTCGATTGCCCGTCCAGATGATTGGCGCTATGATTATTTCGCTTATTCTCAGGGCGGGGCGAAATTCCCCACCGGCGGTAAATCAGCTTTAGCTGAAAGCCCGCGAGCGCTTTCGCTGCAAAGTGAAAGGTCAGCAGATCCGGTGTAATTCCGGAGCCGACGGTTAGAGTCCGGATGGGAGAGGGTAACGACATCAGCCGGGCTTTGCCCGCGTCTCGTTTTTGCCATGTGTTTTGTACGCACTCCTAAGCACGCCCTGGTTCTGGTAACTCATATTTCTATATAAGGTTTTTTTACCATGAATCAGACGCTTCTTTCTGAATTTGGCACGCCTGAACAGCGTGTAGAACGCGCCATTGATGCGCTACGTAATGGACGTGGTGTAATGGTGCTTGACGATGAAAATCGTGAAAACGAAGGCGATATGATCTTCGCCGCCGAAACCATGACCGTAGAACAGATGGCATTAACTATCCGCCACGGCAGCGGTATTGTTTGTCTTTGCATCACTGAAGAACGCCGTCAGCAACTCGAATTACCGATGATGGTGGAAACCAATACCAGCGCTTATGGCACCGGTTTTACCGTCACCATTGAAGCGGCAAGCGGCGTGACCACCGGTGTATCAGCAGCCGATCGCATTACGACTATTCGTACTGCGGTGGCTGATGGCACCAAGCCGAGCGATCTCAATCGTCCGGGCCATGTTTTCCCGCTGCGTGCCAGCGAAGGCGGCGTATTAACCCGCGGCGGCCACACTGAAGCCACCATCGATCTGGTGACATTGGCTGGATTCAAGCCGGCCGGCGTGCTGTGTGAATTGACCAATGATGACGGCAGCATGGCGCATGCGCCAGAAGCGATTGTGTTTGCCAAGCAACATGATATGCCGGTAGTCACCATTGAAGATTTGGTTGCTTATCGTCGTCAGCGTGAAACGCGCCAAGCCAGCTAATTGAATTGATGTCGAAAAAAAGAGGCCGGAAATATCATCCGGCCTCTCTTTTTGCCCTAACGGCTGGCGTAAAACACGTGATTACCAATCACCACGGTACGTTGAAAAGTATGACGCCATACCGGTTTGACGCTGTGTGCATGGAAATAAGTTGCACCTTTGGTCACGTCTTGTAATTCCCCTTCAACAATCTTCTTTGCCAATTGCCTGGCGCGTTGCCAACTTTTATCTCCTTTGGGTGGATAGCTATGAGGATTTTTCTTTAGAGACGTCCAGGAGAACTGCTTGGGTGCGTACACCACAGGGCAGATCTCTTTGACATCCCAATTCGCGCGATTCATGGTCACCGTTCCAACCGCGATTTGCCCTTTCACAGGCTCACCGCGGGCTTCATGGTAGATGTTCATCGCCAAACAAAGTATTGCTCCCTGAATTAACATACTTTCCACTGCTCTTTTTTATAAAATCGCGTGGAGTGTAAGAATTCCTTCCGCGTGGCGTAACAAGACCGGTCTCGCTCAACCCACTGAGTGGCCTATCTTACTGATATGTAATAAGTCCCATCACAATATTGCGACAAATCTTGCTGATAATGTTTCACGAAATATTCATTCAAATATCTTGATGGAGATCATCATGCTTATCAGCGTTAATCCCACAGGGAAAGCGCGTATCGTAGCGGTTAACAAAGCGACACTTCGTTAGAGGAATAATCATGAGCCACAATCGCATGCCAGCCCTGTTCCTTGGTCATGGCAGCCCAATGAACGTATTGGAAGATAACCGTTATACCCAAACGTGGCAGCATTTGGGCGCGACATTGCCGCGTCCGCGCGCCATTCTTGCTGTATCGGCGCACTGGTATACCCGTGGCACTGCGGTGACGGCGATGAGTAATCCCCGCACCATTCATGATTTTGGCGGCTTTCCTCAGGCGCTGTTTGATGTGCGTTATCCTGCGCCGGGATCGCCTGAATTGGCTCAACAAGTCATTGATTTATTAAAACCAATTGCGGTGCATGCCGATCAGGAATGGGGCTTCGATCATGGTTCGTGGGGCGTGCTGGCAAAAATGTATCCCGAAGCGGATATTCCCGTGGTGCAGCTCAGTATCGATGGCACCAAACCGGCGGAGTGGCACTTTGAGTTAGGCCGCAAGCTGGCGACTTTACGTGACGAAGGCGTGATGATCGTTGCTAGCGGCAACGTGGTGCATAACTTGCGTATGTTGCGCTGGCAGGGCGCAGAAACTGCCTATCCGTGGGCGGAGAATTTTGATCAGTTCGTGCGTGAGAATTTGGATTTTCAGGGCGATGCCATGGATCATCCGCTGGTGAACTTTATGCAGCATCCGGACGCACAACAAGCAAACCCAACACCTGAGCATTATCTGCCGCTGCTGTATATTCTGGGGGCGCGCGCTGCGGATGAAGCGATCACCATTCCGGTTGAAGGCATGGAAATGGGCGCGATCAGCATGATGTCGGTGCAGATTGGCTAAACAGAACCGCCCAATATACTTGGGCGGTTCAGCCATTACTCAATAAAAGTGTGCGGATAGAAGCGCGACAGATCTTGGGTGATCAACGCGCGATCTTCACGTATGCCGATTCCCGCAGGTTGATCGTCAATCAGCCAACTGCCGATCAGCGTATAGCTGTCACCAAATTTTGGCAGTTGATAGAACTGCTGAATGATCATGCCTTCTTCGCCGTAAGGTCCATCGGCGCGGGCGATTTCCTGACCGTTTTCAATAATGCGAATATTGGCACCTTCGCGTGAAAACAGCGGTTTCACCACGTACTTGTCCATCTGCGGAGCGTTTTTATCATCCGCGAAATAGGCAGGCAGCAAGTTAGGATGATTAGGGAACATTTCCCACAGCAGCGGCAGCAGCGCTTTATTGGAAATAATGCTTTTCCATGCGGGTTCCAGCCAACGCACACCGGCATCCGCCAGTTTGGTGGAGAACACTTCCCGCAGCATAAACTCCCACGGATAAAGCTTGAACAGATTGCTGATGACCTGATCGTTCACATTAGTAAACTGGCCTCTTTCACCCAAACCAATATCGTCGATGTAAAGAAATTCACTCGGTAGGCCAGCCTCAGTCGCGCAATCCTGTAGATATTGCACCGTGGCGCGATCCTCTTCGGTGTCGCGGCAGCAAGCGAAGTGCAGCCAGGTAAAACCGAATTGCTGATGCAGAGTAGCGAAGCGTTCAATCAGTTTTTCCTGCAAGCTGTTGAACTGGTCACTACCTTGCGGCAAGTTGCCCGCTTTAACCTGATCTTCTAGCCAGATCCATTGGAAAAACGCCGCTTCGTACAGCGAAGTCGGTGTATCGGCATTATTTTCCAGCAGTTTGGCATCGCCTTTACCATCCCATGCCAAATCGAGGCGTGAATAGAGTGAAGGCTGGCGTAATTTCCACGATTCACGCACGAAATCCCAGGTGTGTTTTGGGATGCAGAAGCGGGTAAGCAGCTCATCGCTGTTCACCACTTTCTCTACCGCTTGCAGGCACATTTGATGCAATTCGGCGGTGGTGTCTTCCAATTGTTCAACCTGAGCGAGCGTGAATTGATAATAAGCATCCTCACACCAGTAAGGCTCGCCATACATGGTGTGGAACTGGAAGCCATATTCGCTGGCTTTTTCACGCCAGTCTGGGCGTTCACTGATTGCAATACGTTGCATGCTGCGGCTTAGCCTCCCAGCGAGCGGCTACTCGTACCTGAAGCGCTGCTGCGCTGCATGGTATTTTGTTTGGCTACGCTATCACCAAAACCGCCACGGGTAATGGTTGAAGTGGTAGCCGGTTTTGGCGCCATGGCTGTTTTAGGTACATTAATGCTGCGGCCCGTTGTGGCATTGCCGTAGTTCTTGCCGGATGCATCAACGAATTTGCCATTTGCCGGGCTATTAGGATTTTTTGGCGAGAACAGCGGTTGTTGAGCAAAGCCTGCGCCGCCGCTCATCATGCGTCCCATCATGTAGCCTGCCATTAATGGCATCCAGAAACTGCCGCTTTGCTGTGCTTCAGCATTATTCGCGGTGGTGCCAACGCCAGCCTGAGCCGGAGTTTGCTGGCACTGATTCTCACCAAATTCAGCCACACAATCTTCGCGCGTAGCGTATTTCGGTGCGGTACGTTCTGCTTCTTTCAGCGCGTTGTTGTATGCAGTCGTGCATTGCGCGCTCTGGCTAGGATTGGCTTTTGCACAATCATCCGCGTTTTGATACAGCGAGACTGTTTCATCACTTTGTTCGCAACCAGCCAGCATAAACACGGCGCTAACAGCGAGTGCAACTGGCGTTAAATGGCGTGCCTGCCAACTTTTACGAAAAGCGGCATGGCGAATATTTTTCGTCCGTTTCATTATTTTCATCCTGTGCCCAAAGGTGGGGCTTAGGATAGGGGATGAGTGGTGAAAATTGAAGCTAGAAGCCAGATGGCGAGAGGATCTTTACGTTGTTATACGATTAGATGAGAGAGGGGCCGCAAGCGACCCCTTTAAGCATTAGTTACCGAAAGGATTTCCGCTGCTGCGCGTAGCCGCTGGACGGGCTTTTGCGGCGGCGGAAGCTGATGTCGCTTTCGGACCGTTATCCACACGCGCAGCCTGCTGGTTATTTTCCGGCGCAACCACTTCTGGCGTGGTTGTCACTTCTTTGCCCAGCGTGCTGTTAAGCTGCTGCAGATCCTGCTCGTTCAGCGTACCCAGCGCATATTTGATATTCAGCTGGTTAATCAGATAGCTATAACGCGCATCGGAAAGCTGCTGCTTCGCATTGAACAGCGTGGTGGTCGCATCTAACACATCAACGATGGTACGCGTACCAACCTGATAACCAGCTTCCATCGCATCCAATGAACTTTGGGCGGAAACCACTGCCTGCTTGTAAGCATCGATGCTGCTGATCGAGGCATTCACGTTATTGAAGGATGAACGTACAGTTTGCACCGCGCTACGATGTGCGCCTTCCAACTGCTCGCTGGCCGCAACGTAGTTGTATTGCGCCTGCTTCACCTGAGAAGTTACAGAACCGCCACTGTACAATGGCATGGTGAAGCTCAGACCCACCTGGTTAGAACCGGTGATCGAATCGGTAGTGCCAGAACTTTGGTTGGCACGGCTGCCGCCATACTTGCTGTTGGAAAGACCGGTTGAAGCAGTCAGATCTAAGGTTGGCATATGGCCGGTTTCTGCCGAGCGAATCTGCTCACGCGCCAGATCCTGGCTCAAACGCGCAGAGAGCAACGTCAGGTTGCGGCTTTCGGACTCTTTCAACAGGTTGGCAACGGCATCTGGACGCGTGGTTTTGAAACGATCGATATTCAGTGACGCCAACGACAGATAATCCATACCGGTAATCTGACGCAGAGATTCCACGGCGTTATCAAGGTTGTTACGCGCAGTCACTTCGTTAGCCAAAACGGAGTCATATTGTGCACGCGCATTCTGCACGTCAGTGATCGCTACCAAGCCAACATTAAAACGCTGCGTGGTTTGATCCAATTCGCGATAAATCGATTGTTTCTGTGCTTCGGTGTAAGAAAGCGTATCGATTGCCTTTAACACATTGAAATAGGCCGTCGCACTATTCAGAATCAGGTCTTGCTGGGCAACCTGATAGGTGACGTCTTGAATACCGGCTTGTTTTTCCTGCAACGACAGCGCACGCCATTTCGACATATCGAAAATAGATTGAGTTAATTGCAGTGATGCGCTGGTCGTGTTGGAATGAAGTCCGCTGCTGTCACGGTAGCCGTTGTTATAGGTATAATCTGCGCCCAAGCCTAACTGCGGCAATAAAGGACTACGCGCTTCGTTGATTTTCTCAAATGCAGCGTCGCGATCGGCGGCGGAAGCACGCAGATCAGGGTTGCTGAGGCGCGCCTGCTGATAGACCTGCAACAGGTTTTCTGCCTGGCTGGCAAGGCTGAATCCGCCCAAGCCCAGCCCAATTAAAAGTGGGAGCAGTTTTTTCATTTGCATTCCTTTTGTTGCAGCAAATTGCACTGGTAGTGCTGCAGGTATAAGCCAAAAAAATAATCGCCGATTCTACAGAGGCGGCGTCAGAGATAAGTTGGCTGAACGTGCCTTCTTCCCCTAATTTACGTAAATAATTCAAAAAGAACCACTCGGAAGGAGCGGTAGGCTTGGCTTTTCTTTGCTCCATCCCAATCTGCATAAGGAACCAGACGATGGTGAGTGAAAAAAAATCCCCTGTGACTTTCACAAAAAACGATGTAGAAATTATTGCACGCGAAACACGTTACGATGGTTTTTTTTCCATTGTCAGCTACCGGTTTCGCCACCGTCGTTTTAATGGCGAAATGAGCGGTGAAGTGGTGCGCGAAGTTTTTGAGCGCGGACACGCCGCCGTGCTGCTACCCTATGATCCCTTACGCGACGAGGTGGTGCTGATCGAACAGATCCGCATTCCGGCGTATGATTCCAGCCCAACGCCCTGGCTGCTGGAAATGGTGGCTGGGATTATCGAACCCGGTGAAACGCCTGAAGATGTGGCGCGGCGAGAGGCGGTAGAAGAAGCTGGCCTCAAGGTTGGACGTGTCAAATCGATAGTAAATTACTTAGCCAGCCCGGGCGGAACGTCTGAACGTTTATCGGTGTTGGTGGGCGAAGTGGATGCCAGCCTGGCGCAAGGAAATCACGGGCTGGAGGAAGAGAATGAGGATATTCTTGTCCATGTGGTCAGCCGGGAACAGGCTTATCGCTGGGTTGAAGAGGGGATCATTGATAACGCGGCATCTGTCATCGCCCTGCAATGGCTGGCGTTGCACCATGAGAAACTACGACAAGAGTGGAAGCCTATATGAAACAGCGCTATACCCCTGATTTCCCGGAAATGATGCGACTTTGCGAAACCAATTTCGCACAGTTGCGTCGCCTGCTGCCGCGCAATGACGAGGCAGGTGCATCGGTGATCTATCAGGTGAATGGCGCCAGCTATCAGCTCACCATCGAAGAGTCGACGCGTTATACCACGCTGGTTGAAGTTCGCCAGGTCGCGCCGGCGGTGAGCTACTGGAGCCTGCCTTCAATGTCTGTGCGGCTCTACCATGATGCGATGGTCGCTGAAGTGTGTTCCACTAAACAGATCTACCGATTTAAAGCGCGCTATGATTATCCTAATAAAAAATTGCATCAGCGCGATGAAAAACATCAGATTAACCAGTTCCTTGCGGATTGGTTGCGCTACTGCCTGGCGCACGGCGCAGTGGCCGTGCCAGTTTGCTGATAGCGTAAAACGCAACGATGGCGTGGAGATTAAGGAAACGCTTTGGATAGCCTGCTAACTCTTCCTGCAATCAATGGGTCTGATATCAGGATTTTACAAATCACGGATACCCATCTTTTTGCTGGAAAACATCAATCGCTGCTTGGGGTTAACACCTGGTCGAGTTTTGATGCGGTGCTGGATGCCATTGAGGCACAACAGCACGATTATGATCTGATCATCGCCACTGGCGATCTCGCTCAGGATCACACCGTCGAAGCTTACCAACATTTTGTAGCGGGCATTACTCGCCTGCCGAAGCCGTGTGTCTGGCTGCCGGGCAATCACGATTTCCAGCCGGCGATGGTTAATACTTTGGCCGATGCTGGCATCAAGTCAGACAAACACGTTCTGCTGGGTGATCACTGGCAACTGGTGTTGCTGGATAGCCAGGTGTTTGGCGTGCCGCACGGCATGCTGAGTGAATACCAGCTTGAATGGCTGGATGCCGCGCTGCGCAAACATCCGGAACGCCACACTTTGGTGCTCCTGCATCATCATCCGCTGGCTTCCGGTTGTACCTGGCTGGATCAACATAGCTTGCGCAATCCTCATCAGCTGGAAGCGGTGCTGCAACACTTCCCGCGTGCGCGCAATCTGGTGTGTGGCCATATTCATCAGGAGCTCGATCTTGATTGGCATGGTCGCCGCGTGCTGGCTTCGCCTTCCACCTGCGTGCAGTTCAAGCCGCACTGCACCAATTTCACCATTGATACGGTTGCGCCCGGCTGGCGTTGGTTTACCTTGCAGCCAGACGGCACACTTCAAACCGAAGTGAACCGCTTGCAAAGTGATATGTTCCGCCCCGATCTTGATTCTGAGGGCTACTGAACAATGGCGGCGCTGATCTATCTGCATGGATTCAACAGTTCCCCGCAATCGGCGAAAGCCACCCAGTTGCAGCAATGGGCCAGTGAGCAGCATCCACACATCAATGTGCTGGTGCCGCAATTACCTTCATTTCCCGCCGAAGCCGCCAGCATGTTGGAAGATCTGGTGATGCAATATGCCGGTGAACCGCTGGGGTTGGTGGGATCGTCACTTGGCGGTTATTTTGCCACCTGGTTATCACAGTGTTTTATGTTGCCGGCGGTGGTGGTGAATCCAGCAGTGCGGCCGTTTGAGCTGCTGGTGGATTACCTGGGTGAAAATCGTAATCCCTACACCGGCCAGCAATATGTGTTAGAGTCTCGCCACATTTACGATCTGAAAGTGATGCAGATTGACCCTCTTGAAGCGCCTGATTTGCTTTGGCTGCTGCAACAAACCGGCGATGAAATTCTCGACTATCGCCAGGCGCTGGAGTATTACAGCGCATGCCGCCAGACGGTTGAAGAGGGCGGCAATCATGCCTATATCGGATTCGAACGCCATTTCGCACAGATGATTGATTTTCTGGGATTAAACTCCCAGTAGCTTTGCGAGGTGGGGCCATTTTCCTATTGCTAATCAGACATTTACGATGAGCCAATCTAGCTATAATGCCGATGCCATTGAGGTCTTAACCGGCCTTGAACCGGTGCGTCGTCGTCCGGGGATGTACACCGACACCACGCGTCCAAACCATTTGGGCCAGGAAGTGATCGATAACAGCGTCGATGAGGCGCTGGCCGGTCACGCCAAACGTGTGGAAGTGATTCTTCATGCCGATCAGTCATTGGAAGTTATCGATGATGGTCGCGGCATGCCGGTGGATATCCATCCGGAAGAAGGCGTGCCTGCGGTTGAGCTGATTCTCTGCCGTCTGCATGCGGGCGGTAAATTCTCCAACAAAAACTATCAATTCTCTGGCGGCCTGCACGGCGTGGGGATCTCGGTGGTTAACGCCTTATCCAAGCGCGTGGAAGTCACCGTGCGTCGTAACGGTGAAATCTATCAGATCGCGTTTGAAAATGGCGATAAGGTGCAGGATCTCACCGTCACCGGCACTGTCGGCAAACGCAATACCGGCACCAGCGTGCACTTCTGGCCAGATGAAAGCTTCTTTGATAGCCCGCGCTTCTCGGTTTCTCGTCTATCCCATCTGTTAAAAGCCAAAGCGGTACTGTGCCCGGGCGTTGAAATTGTCTTTAAAGACAAGGTCAATGACACCGAACAGACCTGGATGTATCAGGATGGTTTGACCGATTATCTGTGCGAAGCGGTTAACGGCCTGCCAACGCTGCCAGAAAAACCGTTTGTCGGCAGCTTTGCCGGTGACGTGGAAGCGGTGGATTGGGCGCTGCTATGGCTGCCAGAAGGCGGCGAATTGCTGACGGAAAGTTACGTCAACCTGATTCCGACTATGCAAGGCGGCACCCACGTTAATGGATTGCGTCAGGGCTTGCTGGATGCCATGCGTGAGTTTTGCGAATTCCGCAACATCCTGCCGCGTGGCGTGAAGCTTTCGGCGGAAGATATTTGGGATCGCTGCGCTTACGTGCTGTCGGTGAAAATGCAGGATCCACAATTTGCTGGTCAAACAAAAGAGCGTTTGTCGTCACGTCAGTGCGCTGCGTTTGTCTCGGCGGTGGTAAAAGATGCCTTTAGTCTGTGGCTGAATCAAAACGTACAAGCCGCTGAAATGCTGGCCGAATTGGCGATCTCCAGCGCGCAGCGACGCATGCGTGCCGCCAAGAAAGTGGTGCGTAAAAAGCTCACCAGCGGACCCGCGTTGCCGGGCAAGCTGGCTGACTGCACCGCGCAAGATCTGAATAAAACCGAGCTGTTCCTGGTCGAAGGGGATTCTGCGGGCGGATCGGCTAAGCAGGCGCGCGATCGTGATTATCAGGCGATCATGCCGTTGAAAGGTAAGATCCTCAATACCTGGGAAGTCTCTTCAGACGAAGTGCTGGCCTCGCAGGAAGTGCATGATATCTCGGTGGCGATCGGTATCGATCCTGATAGCGAAGATCTCAGCCAGCTGCGTTACGGCAAGATCTGTATCCTTGCGGATGCGGACTCCGATGGTTTGCACATCGCTACTTTGTTGTGTGCATTATTCGTGAAGCACTTCCGTTCGCTAGTGCAACACGGCCATGTGTATGTGGCGATGCCGCCGCTGTATCGCATCGATCTGGGCAAAGAAGTGTATTACGCGCTGGATGAGGACGAGAAAGAGGGTGTGCTTGAGCAGTTAAAGCGCAAGAAAGGCAAGCCGAATGTGCAGCGCTTTAAAGGTCTGGGTGAAATGAACCCGCTGCAACTGCGTGAAACCACACTGGATCCCAATACACGTCGTTTGGTGCAATTGACAGTCAGTGATGATGATGTCGAACAAACACTGCGCGTGATGGATATGCTGCTCGCGAAGAAACGTTCGGAAGATCGCCGCAATTGGCTGCAAGAGAAAGGCGATTTAGCCGACCTCGAAGTTTAAAAAAAAGGGACGCTACGGCGTCCCTTTTTATGGCTGTAACGCCTGTTTTACTCGCGAAATGACGTTATGCCATGCTTCATCATGCCCGCGCGCAAACAGGCGCATTTGCGGATACCACGGTGAATCCTCACGATCCGCCAACCAACGCCAATCACGCGCCCACGCCGGCAGCAATACCCAACAAGGTTTGCCGAGTGCGCCTGCCAGATGAATCACCGAAGTATCGACGCCAATCACCAAATCTAACTGAGAGATAACCGCGGCAGTATCCTGATAGTTGGCGAATTTAGCACCCAGCGGCTGAATTTGTGAAAACTCAGCAACTTCATCTTCCCCTGCGCCTTTCTGCAAGCTAATCCACTCGATGTTAGGCAGTGCAAATAACGAAGCCAGTTCTGACAAATGCGACAACGAACGCTGGTTATCATTTTTATGTCCGGTGGAGCCTTTCCACACGATACCAATCTTCTTGCCAGCACCAGCAATTGGCCATTGTGCTTGATGTTCGGGCGCACTAAATAAATAAGGATGATGTGCACTAAACGGCTGCGAAGAATCGAGGAAATGCTGCGGCAGATCGAGCAATGAACACCAGTAATCGGCCTGCGGCAGCGTATGCTGTTGGTCTTCACGCACCAGATATTCATCAAGGTGTGGCAGTGTAACCACCAAAGGTTTCGAGGCTGAGCTGCCTAGCATGATCACCTTATTCGCATATTTCTCAGTTTTAACCCTTGATAGAAAACGGCAGAATTGAATTTCATCCCCTAATCCCTGTTCAGTGCGAACCAGCAGCGTTTTACCGCGCAAATCTTCACCTTGCCAGTAACGTATGGGTAATTTAGGTAAGGTAAAGAAGCGTTCTGGGTTATCTAGTGCATAGCGTGCCTGATAATTTTGCCAGCCAGCGGCAAAGTTGCCTTGTTGCAGTTGCACCATGCCGAGTGCATTACGGCAGCGACGATCGCCACGGCGTTCACGCAGCACCTGTTGCAGTTGGCTTTCAGCTTCCTGAAGTTGCCCCATATGCGCCAGCAAGGTGCTCATGCCATAACGCGCTTCGGTATAATCCGGCTGAATGCGTAAAGCATGACGATATTGCTCTAAAGAAGCTGCATAGCGATGCTGTTTGTGCAGCAAAATAGCGTAGTTATTATGGCAGGCGGCGTAATGGGAATGTGCTCGAATAGCGGCTTGATATTGCTGCTCCGCCTCGGTAAAACGGCCCGCATCATAATGGGTTAAACCCAAACCATTCAGCAGTCCGGCATCCTGCGGTGTGAGTTTTAAGGCGCGCTGATAGTAGCGCTGAGCGATATCTAGCTCTCCGCCGCGCCGCGCTAGTCGCGCGGCTTCATGCAGGAACCAGCCATCATAAGGAGCTAAAGTCAGATGTGCACGGATCTTACGCCAGGCTTCTTCCCGTCGCCCTTGTTGCAGCAATTGCGTCACCGCCTGCTGCTGACGCAAATCGTTACTCATCCGAGGTTTATGGCGCATTATGCTATTCTGCCGCTAGTGAAGGTGGCGTAATTTAAAGCACAAGCGATGGGCGCAGCGCTAAGACAGGTCTTGTTCTCTGGGAGAGGATAATTTGAAAATTACATTGGAAGAGTTACAGGCCTGGGTAACGGTGGTCGATACCGGTTCGCTTACGGCCGCCGCAGAGCAATTGGATCAAACCAGTTCAGGCATCAGCCGGGCACTTAGCCGCCTTGAGGGAAAGCTACAAACCACGCTAATGCATCGCACAACGCGTCGATTAGCCTTGACCGAGGAAGGGCTGATTTTTCTCGATCACGCACGCCAAATTCTGGCGTCAGTTGAGCATGCCGAAGAACAAATCGCTCAGCGTCGTGATATTCCCTCTGGCAAACTGCGCGTGAATGCCAACACGCCATTTACTCTTCATGTGATTGTGCCGTTGATGGATGAGTTTCGGCAGCGTTATCCGCAGATCCACCTCGAGCTAAACACTGACGATATCGTCATCGATTTGCTTGAACAGCAAACGGATATCGCGATTCGGATTGGTGAATTGCGTGATTCAACCCTGCGCGCCCGCGTTTTAGGCAGCAGCGCGATACGCTTATTAGCCAGTCCCGCTTACCTCGATAAATATGGTGTACCGGATAGCGTAGCCGCACTGGCAAACCATCAGCTATTAGGTTTTAGCCAGCTTGATGCACACAATGTCTGGCCAGTGTGGCAGCGCGAAGGCGAGTTTTTACGCATTAAGCCAACGTTGTCAGCATCCAGTGGCGAAACGCTGCGACAATTAGCGTTAGCAGGACAAGGAATTGCACGATTATCCGATTTTGTCAGTCGAGAAGATCGTGCCGAAGGGCGACTGGTGCAAGTGCTCGAAAATGAAACGCGAGAGCTACGCTTGCCGATTCACGCAGTCTATTATCGCAATCAATCCCTCTCTTCTCGTATTACCTGTTTTCTGAATTTTTTGGGTGAAAAAATTCAGGAAAATCATCTGTTATAGCTTTGTTCTGATTCTGAAACTCCCTTTGCCCTAATTTTTCCCTGTGCATAATCGGCCATTATTTCAATCAGTTAGTTGTACCCTCCATTTCTGACAACGTGAGCCAGTTTTTCTGCTCTAACGGGACGTTTCTTATGTCTCAGAAAACCCTCTTTCTAGATTATGTCGCTCACTTTGAGCCCGCATGGATGGGCTAAGCCAGGGAGATTGCTGCGCTTGTTCGCAATCGCGCAGTCAAAATTAAATAGACGGAAGGGAATTATCATGAACGTTTCGCCCGTGAGTGTTGCGGTTATCGACAAGAAAACGATAACGAAAGCGGAAGTTTTGCGTGCTGGCCAGGATGGAAAAACTGCAAAAATTCAGGCTATTACCAATGGTAAATATCTGCTTACCCAGGGAAATGACGGTGTAGCACCGGAAAACATTACCGTTAAGCGCGTTGGCAAAAATTTGCTGGTCATGCTCGAAGGCTCTAGTGCTGATGAACCTGATCTAATTATCGAAGACTTCTTCTCAAAGTCCGGTTCATTAGTGGGTAAAGCTGAAGATGGCGCAATGCATGAATACGTCGCAACCGACGGTGATTCAGACCACGATGCTGCCGCACTGGCTGATGGCGAAACCTCAGCACTTGCATTGGGTGAAGGAACGATTGATACGGATTCTGGCTTCGCGCTGGCGTCGGGTTTCGAATGGTCACCTGCACTGATTGCCTTAGGTGGCTTGGCCGCCATTGCCGCCGCAGCTGGTTTAGGCTATTTGGTTGCGAAAGAGAAGTATCAGGATGATAACAATGGCAACAACATCCGCGAGGGTAGCGGTGACAGCGGCGGCGACAATGGGGGGCGCGATGTACATGTTCCTGTGGTTGGCTCGCTGATTGATGACGTGGGCAGTATCACTGGGCCGATCGCAAAAGGTGGCAGAACCGACGATACCCAGCCAACACTGAACGGCACAGGTTCTAAAGGCAATGTCATTGAAATCTGGGATGGCAGTGCGAAAATTGGTGAGACCACGGTAGATGAAAATGGCAACTGGTCATTTACGCCAGGTACTCCACTGGCAGCCGGTGATCACAGCATTACCACGCGTGAACGTAACGAAAAAGGCGTTGTAAGTGCACCAAGCGATCCATGGGATTTCGTCATTGACCTCACTGCTCCCGCCAAAGGCACCATTGGCAGTGTGATTGACGATACCGTTATGCCTGGTAAAGAACTCACCAACGGTGGCCTGACAAAAGACAACACGCCAGTCTTGTCGGGTAAAGCAGAAAAAGACTCCACTGTTGAAGTTTGGAAAGATGGCCAGTTGGTTGGCACGGCTAAAGCCGATAGCGAGGGTAATTGGACATTTACCAGCCCAGTGTTAGCCGATGGCAAACATGATTTCAGCATTGTCGTGGTCGATCAGGTTGGAAATAAATCTTTGCCGTCAGATCCCTGGATTGTTGATGTTGATACCGTTCCACCAGAAAACAATGGGATTGGTAAAATCATCGATGACGATGGCAAGGCGATCGAAAATGGTGATGAAACAGAAGACAACACACCAACGCTGGAAGGCGTAGGCCAGAAGGGCGAGATCATAAAGATCATCGACAATGGCAAGATTATTGGCAGTACGGTGGTTGATGATAAAGGTGAATGGACCTTCACGCCAGAAAAGGGCATTGATAATGGCGAGCATGAATTCCAAATTATCGTGACGGATCCTGCAGGAAATGAATCTGCACCGTCAGATAAAGTGATCATTGAAATTAATCATCCCATTGAACCGGTCGATCCCGGTGAGGAAGTGATCCCCGATCCGAATGTGCCAGTGACCGGCACCATTGAAGGAATATTTAAAGATAACAATGAAGCTGGAAATAAAGTTCCTATTGCTCCTGGTGATCCTGTTAATGACCCAACGTTGATTGTTGAAGGGACTGGCATAGCGGGCAATATTGTTTACTTGTGGATTACCGGTGCGAATGGCCACACTTATCATTCAACCACGGTGGATACTGATGGTAAATGGAGTTACACCACGCCTGAATTAGCCGATGATATTTATAATATTGAAGCTGCCTTTAAAAGTGCCGATGGTGTAGTTACAGCTAAAACGCCTATTTATGAAATTGAAGTTGATACAGAAGCGCCGGCACCACCAGATATCGAATTATTCACTAACAGCTTAAATGGTATGGATTTATCTGAACTGCTGTCCAAGGAAAGTTTTTCTTTATTTAGTGAGCAGCAAGAGGAAAATGTCGAATTGCATGACTTAAAAAATGCTTTGCTAAATGACATCTCCTTTAATTCAAGTTCAAGTGATATAACGACTACGGGTGTCTTGATGGCTAATGACATAACAAATAACACTGCCTTTGAGATGAATGAGTTATTGGATCAGACATCACATCATTAATTTAAGAGAGACATAAGTAGGTGTCGTCAGATATCTACTTTCTGGAGTGAATATGAAAAATAAATCTATTCTGCTGTTGGCTGCATTTGCCACTTTGTCAGCAATGTCAGCATTTAGTGCCACGGCACAAAATAATTTCGGTAACGTTTGGCGCTCAATGCCAGCAGCCGCTAATGATCAGGTTCGCGTTGTTTATTATCGTCCATCGGATGCAGTGAGTACTGCGCCGGCACACATTTATGTTGATGGTGAATTTCAGACTGCGTTATTGCCTGGTAGCTACAGCACCTTTTGTTTAAATCCAGGTACGCATTCACTGGGAAGTTTTACTAACGATGCTCCGTCATACCAGGGCAAGCAACAGCAACCTTGGCGTGACAACCTGGCCGCAGGCAAAACTTACTATATCCGCGCCAGTTTGGATGGCACTGGACGTCCACTGGTGACCAGTGCATCTGAAGCACAGCAGCAGTTAGTGGGAACTCGTCAGCAAATTCACTTATTGTCACGTGCATCATCAGTCGTTGCTTGCCAGGAAGGAACGACGCAGTCTTATGATAACTATGAGTTTTCATCAGACTTGCTGTTTAACTTTGCCAGTGCGAGCAGTGACGATATTTCAAATGAAGGACGTAAAGCGATTCAGCAGTTAACGGCAACGCTGAAGCGTCAGGCAAATAATCAGCCGCACATTGTTGTGACTGGCTTCACCGATCCGATCGGCGATGAAAATAGCAATATGCAGTTGGGACAACGACGCGCTGATGCGATTAAGAAATTATTAGTTAATAACGGACTTTCTGGCTCTAATATTTCTTCTCAAAGTATGGGAGAAAGTCAGGTATCGAAACAATGCCAGGGAACGCGTACAGAGCAGGTGGCCTGCTATGCTAGCGAACGTCGAGTTATTATTAGTGTAGAGAATAAATAGTAGCTCAATTACTTTCTTAATATTAACAAATGGCCTTCATGAATTATTTGAAGGTCATTTTTTGAAGCCTATTTATAGACGGTTGAACTAATTAGTTCGGGAGTGTTTGAGACATATCCTGTGTTATAAGTTTTGCTAACTAGAAGAGAATCATTTCGCTCCGGAGGGATATCCGGAGCTTGAAACCCTATTTAAAAGGAATATGCTCATGGCGAATAACAGCATTAATAGCGTAATGCCCGTTAATTTTATCCATACTTCTGATACGAATTATGCTTGGTTAACCCCTAAACCGCTTCTCGATGCCAAAGGCGGCAAGATCGAAATTATTATTGATGGTGTTTCTCATTTCACTGATATTGATAAAGATGGTAATTGGAAATTTACTCCGCCAGGTGGCTGGGCTGAAGGCATGCATACGGTGCAGCTGGTGACCATTGATCGCGCCACAAACCGCAGTGCTCCAACTACCTACATTGTCAATGTTGATAAGACTCCGCCTTCACAACCAGAAATCTGGCGCGCGGTTGATAATACAGGTAGCGACAAAGGCAATCTGACACCGGGTGACACCAGCGATGAGCGCAAACCCGTACTTTCTGGTGTAGCGGAACCGCAATCCATTGTTTATCTCTATGATAATACAGGTACTACACCAATTGGCTCAGCGAAAGCCGATAATATGGGCGCATGGACGATCACCCCAACGCTGGCTGATGGTTCGCATAGTCTCACGGTAACCTCGCAAGACATCACTAAAAATACCAGTGTGAAATCAGCCCCTTTCGTTCTGAAGATAGCTGCTGGTGCAGTCGTCTTTGCTGAACAAGGTGATTCTGAGACTCCAGCTCCAGTTGAAGATAACAAATCTCTCAATTTAGGCACTTTCGCACAGGATGGCTCAGCGATTGAACCCATTTATCTTGACCGAAGAGTCATTAATGGGAGTGGCACCAACCTGAAAGAAGCTGGCTCCACCATATATTACATAATTAATCGTGAAATCTACTCGGGAAAAGTGCAAGCCGATGGTAAGTGGAGCGTTCAATTACCTGAATTGGATGATGGCACTTATTTCTTCCAGACTCGTTTCCTTGATCGCGCAGGAAACTGGGGCGCTGTAACGCAAAGAATCATCATTATTGACGCTGATGCCTTAGCGCCGCCGCAAATTATGCGTGTCATTGATGACGTGGGTACGGTGGATTATCTGACTTCTAGCCAATTCACCAATGACAACACGCCAACGCTGAGTGGCGTTGCTCAACCTGGCTCTCTGGTTTCAATTTATGGAACTGACTCAACCATTATTGGTTCAGTTAAGGCGAGCGATGATGGTCGCTGGAGCTTTACGCCAACCTTGAACGCAGATGGTACACATGTATTTAATGTTGCCTATACCGATCGTCATGGCAAAATCAGTCCAAAATCCGACAACTTCACACTGAATTTGGATACATCCATCCCAAGCACGCCAACATTGAACGAAGTCTACGATGATGAAGGCCGCAGCACGGGAGCGCTGAAATCAGGTGATACCACTGATGACAAAACTCCGACCTTGTCAGGTAAAGGTGACGCAGGCTCAATTGTTCGTATTTGGGACGGCTCAACCCTTATTGGTAGCGTAGTGGTGGATAAGCAGGGTGAATGGAAACTGGACCTTGATTTGGATGAAGGTACTTACGACCTACGTGTAGATGCCATTTCAAAAGGCGGTAACACGTCACCTGGTCAAACTGAAAACTTCCGCTTAATTATTGATACAAATATTCTGCCGCCGGTGGAAATTGAAGAAGTTGTGGCGAATAACGGTCCTGTTGAAATTCCTCTTCATGATGGTGATTCAACGAATGACACAACGCCAGTACTGCGTGGTACCGGTAATGATGGCGATATCGTTTATGTCCGTGAAGATGGGAAAGACATTGGCTCTGCAACAGTGGTTGGTGGCAAATGGGAAGTTGAAGTCCCCGCGCTGAAAGAAGGACCACATGAGTTGGTGGTGCAAGTTGGTGACGCAGCAGGTGATAAGCGTTCAGGTGACTCAGCTCCAATTAACCTCATCATTGATACTAAAGCGCCAGAAAAACCGGATGAGCCCGCTATTATCGATCATGAAGGTGATAAACAAGGCCCAGTTGCACCAGGTGAAGCTATTGACGATAGCCGCCCAGAATTTACCGGTGAAGACGCAGATAAAGGCGATACCGTAAAAATTATCATCAGGGATGAAAAGGGTGATGAGACCGTGATTGGCACCGCCATCGTTGGTGATAATGGTGATTGGAGTATTCGCCCAACAGATCCTATCCCTGATGGTGAATACGAAGTCATTGTTGAAATCACGGATCCAGCGGGCAATACCTCTCAACCGTCAGATCCAGTGGACCTGATCATTGACACTAAGGTGCCTGACGCGCTGAAAGATTTTGAATTAATTGATGATATCGGTCCCAAGATAGGCCCAATTCGCAATGGCGACTTTACTGATGACACCAAACCAACCATCAGCGGTTCGGGTGTTGATGGTACTAAGGTCATCATTTATGACGGAGCGACTGTAATTGGTAGTGCAACCGTTGCAAATGGCAAATGGGAGTTAGAGCTTCCAACGCTCAGCGAAGGTAAGCATGACATCAAGGTTCAACCAGTAAGTGCTTCAGGTGTTAAAGGTCCAATCAGCGACGGTATTAACTTTGACGTCGATACCACGGCACCGACCACTGGCACTTTTGACAGCGTAAAAACTGACAAAGCTAATGATGGAACGGAAGCGAATGCATCTGCGGCTGAGAATGACAATACACTGATCATGTATGGCACAGGGACTTCAGGGGATGTTGTGACTCTTTATGGTAATGCTGCTCACACCCTCGTGATTGGTTCGACTACGGTGGTTAACGGTACGTGGAGATTTGAAACGCCAGAGCTGCCTGATGCCGTTTATCAATTTAGCGCAGGCTTTAGCGACGCGGCGGGTAACGAATATCGACCTGCAACTAAGTTTGATATCGAAGTTGATACTCAGGCTCCTTTGCCGCCAGAAATCGAGCTTTTCGGCATGATGGACTTGAATGAAGGTCTGATGAATATGTCACTCAATGACATCATGTCTCAGAGCAGTGACTCTCTGTTCATTGATAACGGTAAAACGCAGATGATCGTATCTGAGAAAGGGGGCCAGGAACTGAAGTTGGAAGACATCTTGCCGAAAGGTGAAGATGTCAGTAACTGGACCCAGGCAAACGGCACCGTGACCGTGGCAGGCGTTGAATATAACGTTTACCAGAATAACGGTGGTGATGCAGAAGTGATGGTTCCTCAGCAACTGATTCAGGAACAGCACTAATCTCTGATTAACTGCTAACAAAAAGCCCCGGTCTCACGATCGGGGCTTTTTTTATGCTTCGAAGCGAACAATCAGCTTATTTAGCTGCTTCCAACACCAGAATCTTCACATCCACCACATCATCTTTAATCAGTGAACGATGCGCATCCATATGTGGCATCTGCTGATGTTGCTCCAAATGACGCAATGATTCCCACTGTTCCAGCATAAAAATCGAATCGGGAGAATTTTGTTTCCACGGCACCTGCGCTTGATGGTCAACCAGCGCGTCATATTGATGGCAACCTTGTTCTTCTAACACGGTTGGAATCAGTTTGTTGATCGCATCCAACACCACCTGGCGGCGGCCCGGTTTTACACAAATCTCTGCAACGACGGTTAACATAGCGCTTCCTCTTATCCCTGGGTGTTTACAGTTAAGCAAAGATCTGGCTGAGATGAGTCCGATAACGTTCGATATCGCGTGGCACGTCCGGCATTTTGATCACATCGTTACAGATAAAGGTCGGCAAACCTTCCATGCCAAGGAACTGGTTGGCTTTATGGAAGTGCAGATACAAACCATCGACACCAACGCCCTCGAAGAACTGCTCTGGATCGTTAAACGCTTCCAGCGGTGCATTCCAGGTCAATGAAAGCATGTATTTCTTGCCCTGAATCAGGCCGCCAGAACCGTATTTTTTACCCGCATCGCTACGGGTACGGCCATCGCTGGCATACAGTGAACCGTGACCTTCGGTAAAGATTTCATCGATGTACTTCTTCACCGTCCACGGCTCGCCCATCCACCAACCTGGCATCTGATAAATCACCACATCGCTGTCGAGATACTTCTGCACTTCTTCTTTTACGTCGTAATCGCTGTCAGCCAAGGTGACTTGCACCTGATGGCCCAAATCACGCAGTTGGCTTGCTGCCACTTCAGTCAGCGTATGGTTGAGTTCGCCTTTGGAATGGGCGAAAGTTTTTCCGCCGTCGATAATCAAAATATTCATGTTCGCTCCGTTTCTCGTTGATGGCGGCCACTCTACGCGCGTGAGTGAAGTAAAAAAATGCGTAATTGATCACAAGACTTTTGCTTATAAAGCAATAATGCGCAGGCGTATGAAACAATCTGTGCGCAAACCAACATCAAAATGAAAAAGAAGAGATCATGAAAACCGCGATATTAACCACATTACTTTTGGCAGCCGGCGCTGCACAGGCGCAATCCCATCTCGACGAAATCCGCAGTAGCAAAACGCTAAAAGTGTGCACCACTGGCGATTACAAGCCGTACAGCTTCTTGCGCAGTGATGGGCAATATGAAGGATTGGATATCAGCATGGCGCAATCTCTGGCGGCCAGCCTCGGCGCGAAAGTGCAATGGGTGCAGACCACCTGGAAAACCATGAGTGACGATTTTGTTGCTAAGCAATGTGATATCGCTTTGGGTGGTGTGTCGGTAACGCTCAAGCGTCAGCAAATTGCGTGGTTCGCGCAGCCATTGGGCGTGGATGGCAAAATTCCGCTGGTGCGTTGCGACGATAAAGCGAAGTACCAAACGGTTGAGCAGATCAACAAAGCCAGCGTGCGTGTGATTGAACCGGCGGGCGGCACCAATGAAGCCTTTGTGCACAGCCACTTGCCGCAGGCAACGTTGCAACTGGCGGATAACGTCGGGATTTTCCAGCAGTTAGTGGATAACAAAGCCGATGTGATGATCACCGATGCCTCGGAAGCGCAATTCCAACAGCAACACTATCCTACGCTGTGCGCCATCAATCCCGACCAGCCGATGCAATACGGCGAGAAGGCGTACATGATTCCGCGTGATGATATGAGCTGGAAATTGTATGTCGATCAGTGGCTGCATCTCAGCACCGCCACCGGCGAATATGCGCAGATCGCCAAACAATGGTTGGGTTCTGCCAAATAGCAAATTCACGCGATAAATCGCGCCGCTACAAATATGTGCGTTTTGCTGCTTCCAAACTCAGTATTTGCACATACCGTAGCGGCGCAATTTATTGCGCAATGCCAGGTATCGTGACGATGCCTGGTGTGATGCTTAACTCATCGATACAAACTCGCCTTACCCAATCCGCCAAACAGATTCATCTTGTAGCGAATCACCGCTTTCGCCGCGGTAATTGCTTCAGGGTAGATCACATTCGGATCCCACCAGGTTTCACGCGCCAGAATCTCACGCAGCTTGTCGAAGTAAGCGAATTTCATATCGCTTGAAATATTGATCTTGCCGACGCCAAGCGTCACCGCTTCTGCGATCTCGGCATCGGGATTCGCCGATCCGCCATGCAGCACCAGCGGAATGGTGGTGCGCTGCGAGATATCTTTCAGGATATGCATCTGCAACTCAGGCTTCATATTTATTGGATAGATGCCGTGCGCGGTACCAATCGCCACCGCCAACGTATCCACGCCGGTGCGCTGGACAAAATCCTCCGCTTGCGCCGGTTCGGTGTAGATCACTTTACTCACGCCACCTTCCACCGATGTTCCGGTATCGCCGATGGTGCCAAGTTCACCTTCCACCGACACCCCAACCGAATGCGCCAGTTTCACCACTTCTTTGGTCAGCGCCACGTTCTCTTCGTACGGCAGCAGCGAACCGTCAATCATCACCGACGTGAAGCCGCATTGAATGGCGCGCAGCACTTGCGCAATTGAGGCGCCATGATCGAGGTGAATAGTAAAGGGTACTTTGCTTTTCAGCGTACGTTCCCGCACATAGCCAAAGAATTCGTCAGTGACAAATTCCAGCTCGCTTGGGTGAATTGAGATAATGGCAGGCGTGTTGGTGGCTTCGGCTTCTTCCACTACCGCACGGATAAAGCAGCTATCCGCCACGTTAAATGCACCAATGGCGTAACGGTGTTCACGAGTCGGTGCCAACATTTCTTTCATTGAAATCAACATGTTAATTTTTCCTCAGCGTGAGTTTTACTAGAGCCGACGCGCACGCCGCCCCGATGATGGATATGAATGTGAAATTTACAATGTGATGTAGGGTCGCCATTCATGGCGACCGCCAATCAACTCGATGGCGAAACCTTGCCCGCCGAACCCGACCAGCTCAAATACTCAACCACCACTTCGCGGCAGGCGGATTCCATCAGCCCGAGCAAATCGGCCAGTTCTGCATTGGGATGCTGTTTCAGCGCTTGTTCAACCGCCATTTTCCCAGCATCAAACACCGCCGCGCCGACGTTGATCTTGGCGACGCCAAACTCGCTAACGCGACGAATATCCTCGGCGGGCGTGCCCGATCCGCCATGCAGCGCCAACGGTCGTGTGGAAACTGCATGCAGCTCCTGCAAGCGTTGAAAATCGATCTTCGGCTTCACGCCCGCCGGATAAAGTCCGTGCGCGGTACCGACAGATATCGCCAGCAGGTCGATATCTGTCTGCTCGATAAACGGCAGCACATCCGCCACTTGCGTCATCTTCACAGACGCATCCGCCAGCTCGTAAGTCGGCGCATCGGCGATATGCCCCAGCTCGCCTTCAACGCAAACGCCGGCAGTTTGCGCCATCTTTACCACGGCGGCGGTTTGGCGAATGTTTTCGGCCAGTGGTTCGGAGGAAGCATCGATCATCAAACCGGTAAAACCGGCACGAAACGCCTGACCAATCAGCGGAAAGGCCTTGCCGTGATCGAGGGCCATTGCAACCGGCACGCTGGCGTCGTTCGCCAGCGCCTGCACCAACGGCACTGCGATGGCGGGCGGGAAGTGCGAGCTGTGTCCCTGATAAACATTGAGGATCAGTGGGGCACGCTGCTGTTCAGCGGCCTGAATGGCGGCACGCGCGGTCTCGAGGTTGAAGCAGTTAATCGCCAGCACCGCGTAACGCTGTTTGGCTGCGGCCTGAATCAGGTCATTCATCATGGCAAACATGGTGGCTCCTTATTCCAGAGTGAATTTAATCTCTTCATCGCGGACGCCGGGGGCTTCCACGTCGTCGAACTCTTCATCTGCCTGGGTGACCGGTTTTTTCAGCACTGACAGCATCACGCCGCACACCGTGGTGCCGATACCGAGCGCTAAGCAGAACAGCCAGGGCTTGTTGAACAACGGCACCACAAACATCCCGCCGTGCGGCACCGGTGCGCCAACGCCCCACACCATAATCAGGCCCCCGGCGATGGCGGAAGCCACCACGCAGCTGCCGACTACACGGAATAAGTCGCGCGCCGCAATCGGAATTACGCCTTCAGTAATCATGCAGATACCCATCGGGAAGGCGGCTTTCAGCGCCTCTTTCTCGGCTTTGGTGTACTTGTTGCGACTCAGCAGATACGACAGCGTGATGCCAAACGGTGGAATCATTGAGCCGACAAACTTCACCGCTTCTGGCCCGTAAATGCCGTCAACCAACATGCCGTCAGCGAACAGCGACATGGTTTTATTCACCGGTCCGCCAAAATCGAAGGTCGCCATCGCGCCGAGAATCGCGCCCATCACAAACTTCGAGCCACCTTGCATCGATTCCAGCAGCGCAATCAGCGCCTTTTGCAGCCAGACAATCGGTTGGCCGATAAAGGTCATCATCAGCAACCCGGCGATGATGGTGCTCAGCACCGGCAGCACCATAATTGGCATTAAGCCTTGCATCGATTTCGGCAACTTAATGGTGCGGCGCAGCAGCAATACGGTGTAACCCACCAGGAAACCGCCGAAGATGCCGCCGATAAAGCCAGTGCCAATCTGCCCGCAAATGAATCCGACGATCAAACCAGGCGCAAAGCCGGGGCGATCGGCGATCGAGTAGGCGATCGCTGCGCTGATCAGCGGCACGATCAAGCCCATGCCCCAGCCACCAATTTGGTTCAGCATCCACGCGACGGTGCCGATGTGTTTACCCACATCCGGCCCGCCGATCACTTGGCCGAGCGCGATACAGATCCCGGCGGCAACGATCAGCGGGATCATCCACGAAATGCCGGTAAGCAGATGGCCTTTGATCTCCTGGCCGTACTGACGTTTGTTGTCATTCATGATGGATCTCCTCAGGCGCGCGCCAGTGAATCCGCCACTTTTTCGAGGAATTTCACCGGTGACTTGATCACCACTTCGGTTTTCACTCGCACAATGGGTTTGCCCTGAAAGCGCTCCTCTCCTTTGATCTTCACGTCCACCGCGAGGATCACCACGTCAGCGGCAGCGATATCTTCCGGCGTTAACGGCGTTTCGGTGCCGATAGTGCCTTGCGTTTCAACGTGGATGGTGTGGCCCAGCGCGTGGGCCCCTTTAATCAGTTTTTCGCGCGCAATATAGGTATGCGCGATGCCTGCGGTGCAGGCCGCTACACAGACGATATTCATGTGTCACCTCAAAGAGTTGGGGGATTAACAGAGGTCGGTTTCGGCGTACTGACTAAACAGCCGGATGATATTGCTGGCATCGTTTTCCACCAGCAGTTGGGCTATCACCTCATCATCGGCCAGCGCGCTGGCCACCTGCGACAACAGGCGAATATGGGTGGTGTTCTGATCTTCCAGTCGCACGGCGAATAGAATGATGCAGCGCACTTGGCTGCCATCCAGCGTTTCCCAGGGAATATCGTGTTGGGTGCGGCCAATGGCGAGCGTGGTCTGTTTCACCGCCGCGGATTTACCGTGCGGAATGGCGATGTGATTTTCGAAGCCGGTGGAACCTTCAGCTTCACGTAGCCAAACGTCCTCGATAAAGGCCGCGCGGTCGGTAATCGCGCCGTCTTTATAAAGCAAATCGGTCAGCTCATTAATCGCTTCTTCTTTGGTGGTGGCGTTCAGCGCCAGGTTAACGCGGCGCGGCGTTAGAATGCGGGAAATATCCATCGTGAATCCTCATTCAATTAATGTTCAGCCAAAGCGCAGGAGGCGCCATCGGGCAACTGGCTGCCAATCATGGCGTCAGTCACCCGCCGAATATCGTCATCGTTAAAAAAGGCACTGACATACACCGCCGGAATCGGCCCGGCGCTGAGATGAATGGTGGTGATCACCAAATCCACCAATTCGCGTTGGCAAAATGCCGCGTGATTGCTGGCCGACACCACGCCGACAATTTCCCAATCCGGAAAAGCGCGCAGGATGCGACTCTTCAGCAAATGTGAGGTGCCAACGCCGCTCGAACAGACCACCAGAATGCGTTTATGGGCAATTTGTCGCTCCAGCGCCGCCTGGAAATGCACGCACAGATAACCTATTTCGTCATCCGCTACGCTGGAAAGTCCGTGGATGCGCGCGGTTAATTGCATCGCCTTACGCGTTAATGAAAATATTTCTTTCATCTCCTGCTGGATATCTTCCAGCAGCGGATTGCGAATATGAATATGGTATTTGAGTCGATTTAATAATGGCTTTATATGCACTAATAAACCTTCAAATAATAAGCGGTCTTGCGCTAAGTCCTGTTGAATAAATGATGAGAAACGATCAATTAATTTACAGGTTATTTTTACCGATTCAGCGGTGGAAAATTGATTATGTAGTTGCGCATTATCGCCACGCTCTTCCACGACGATGCCGGACGAAACGATATATTGATAAATAAAGCCGATTTCATCCGACGGTAACGCGCAGCACATGCGTTGCTCAATCTGCCTCACCATCTGTTGTGCGATGGTCAGAATGCGTTGATCGAGATCCTGCGCGCTGGTCAGCGTTTCCAGGGCCAATGCATTACCTTGCGCCATGCGATGCATCATGATCAGGATATGGGTGCAGAGATTGAGATACCACGCATCGCCGAGCGGGTAACTCAGTTGCTGCTCCATCTGTTGCAGCAACGCTTGCACAAATGCCACATCCTCATCGCCAAAATAATGCACCAGCGCCTGCTGGCTGCCGGGATCGAGCCGCGGCAACAGCGGCGTTCCGGCGACGTTTTGCTGCATCACATCGTTAATCAGCGACACCATCGCCTGACGTAAAGTCTGCTCGTTACCTTCAATGTGCGTACCACCTGGCCCGCGTTGCAGCGCCAGTCCCAGCGGTTGCAGCCACTCCTCAATCACTTTCAGGTCATTCACAATCGACGCATGACTAATGAAGTAGCGCTCAGAAAGCTTGCTGATCGAGGTGGCGCGCGGCGCATCACTCAATAACTGCGAAGCAATCTTCACCCGGCGGCTATTATGGCTTAACGCTTCAGAGGAACTGCTTTCATCGCCGTTAAGCTGCTGCTCCAACTGCAAGCGCTGCTGGATATCATCCACCCGCAGGCGCACACCGCGTCCCGGGGTTTTCTCTAAAGTCAGCGACCAGTTGCTGAGCCAGCTTTCCAGCCACTGCAAATCGCGCTGAATGGTTTTCTCCGACACGCCCAGTTGTAACGCTAACTCTTTACTCGGCTGTGGCGCGGCATGATGCAGCAGTAATTTTACTAATCGGTGTTGTCGCGAAGTCAGTATTTGCATTCGTTCACCCTTATTTTGGCAAAGCGTTAATGGCTAATTGCTCTTTATATTTATTCCATGCCAGAAATCAGAAGCGCAAAAATGTGGTGCTGTTGGAGTATGAATTTAGGAGAGGACAAGATAAGCAACAATACTAAATATTGTCCGTGATAGCGGACATAATTAATAGGCCGTGTTTATCCGATAATGAATTGCGACCTTGCTCACACTGAATAGGCGATATTCACTGTGATAGCGATCGCAGATTGTTTTAATTATCCAACCGCCATCACGTTATTTAACCTGAGATGATTCTGTCTTGCGCTGCGGGCTTCTCTGTGACTAAACCGCACGAATAAGGTAATATCCTCGCCAAATGACCGCCGGATGTCCCGCCGTTGCGGGCCACGAAGTGAGGATGCGAGCTTAATGAGCGAATTGACGCAAGATGGTGCAGAACGTTTAGCCCTGCACAAGTTTACGGAAAACGCGTACCTGAACTATTCCATGTACGTGATCATGGACCGTGCGCTGCCGTACATTGGCGATGGCCTCAAGCCAGTGCAGCGCCGCATTGTCTATGCGATGTCGGAATTGGGCCTCAATTCCAACGCCAAATTCAAAAAATCGGCGCGTACCGTGGGTGATGTGCTGGGTAAATACCATCCGCACGGCGACAGCGCGTGCTACGAAGCCATGGTGCTGATGGCGCAGCCATTCTCTTACCGCTATCCGCTGGTGGATGGTCAGGGGAACTGGGGTGCGCCGGACGATCCGAAATCCTTCGCCGCGATGCGTTATACCGAATCGCGTCTGTCTAAATACGCCGAAATCCTGCTGGGCGAATTGGGGCAAGGTACCTCCGATTACGTCCCGAACTTCGACGGCACCCTGCAAGAGCCGAAGATGTTGCCAGCGCGTTTGCCGAACATCTTATTGAACGGCACCACCGGCATTGCGGTGGGCATGGCGACCGACATTCCGCCGCATAACCTGCGTGAAGTGGCTGAAGCGGCGGTCAAGCTAATCGATAGCCCGAACACCACGCTGAACGAGCTACTGGATATCGTGCAAGGGCCGGATTATCCGACCGAGGCCGAGATCATCACGCCGCGCAACGAAATCCGTAAGATCTATGAAAGCGGTCGCGGTTCGATCCGCCAGCGTGCGGTGTGGAAAAAAGAAGATGGCGACGTGGTGATTACCGCGTTGCCACATCAGGTTTCCGGCGCACGCGTGCTGGAGCAGATCGCCAACCAGATGCGCAATAAAAAGCTGCCGATGGTGGAAGATCTGCGTGATGAATCTAACCACGAAAACCCAACGCGCCTGGTAATCGTGCCGCGCTCCAATCGCGTCGATGTCGAGCAGGTGATGAATCACCTGTTTGCCACCACCGATCTGGAAAAAAGCTATCGCGTTAACCTGAACATGATCGGGCTGGATAACCGTCCGGCGGTGAAAAACCTGCTGGAAATCCTGACTGAGTGGCTGGTGTATCGTCGCGCTACCGTCACGCGCCGCCTCAACTATCGTTTGGATCGCGTGTTGCGTCGCCTGCATATCCTCGAAGGTATGTTGGTGGCGTTCCTCAATATTGATGAAGTGATTCACATCATCCGTACTGAGGACGAACCGAAGCCGGTATTGATGTCGCGTTTTGATATCACCGATACCCAAGCCGAAGCGATTCTGGAATTAAAACTGCGTCATCTCGCCAAACTGGAAGAGATGAAGATTCGCGGTGAACAAGCCGAGCTGGAAAAAGAGCGCGATCAGCTGCAAGCGATTCTGGCGTCTGAACGCAAGATGAGTAATTTGCTGAAGAAAGAGTTGCTGGCCGATAGCCAAACCTACGGCGACGATCGTCGTTCGCCGCTGCGTGAACGTGAAGAAGCCAAAGCGCTGAGCGAAAACGAGCTGGTGAGCGCCGAGCCAGTCACCATCGTGCTGTCGCAGATGGGTTGGGTGCGCAGTGCCAAAGGTCACGATATCGATGCCGCTGGTTTGAGCTACAAAGCCGGCGACAGTTATCTGGCCGCGGCGCGCGGCAAGAGCAATCAGCCGGTGGCGTTTATCGACTCCACCGGACGCAGTTACACGCTCGATCCGACTTCGTTGCCATCCGCGCGCGGGCAGGGCGAGCCGCTCACCGGTAAGCTGACGCCACCGCCGGGCGCGGTGATTGAGCAAGTGCTGATGGAGCCGGATGAGCAGAAATTGCTGATGGCGTCGGATGCCGGTTACGGCTTTATCTGTACCTTTGCCGATTTGGTCTCGCGCAATCGCGCCGGTAAAGCGCTGCTGACGCTGCCAGAAAACGCCAAAGTGATGACGCCGATGGCGGTGCATTCCGGCGATGACATGCTGCTGGCGATCACCCAAGCCGGTCGTATGTTGATGTTCCCGGTCGGCGATTTGCCGCAGATGTCGAAAGGCAAAGGCAACAAAATCATCTCGATTCCGTCCGCAGAAGCCGCAGCCGGCACTGACAAACTACAATGGTTGATGATTTTGCCGCCGGGCGCGTCGATTACCATTTATGTCGGCAAGCGTAAGTTGGTGATGCGCGATGAAGAGCTGCAAAAAGTGCGTGGCGATCGCGGACGTCGCGGCAGCGTGGCGCGCGGTCTGCAACGTATCGATAGCGTAGAAGTGAATGCACCAGCGCGTCCGAAAACTGACGCGAGTGAAGAGTAACGCTGTAATTCAGGCGATGGAATGCCCAATTTGAGGAATCTATGTTACTAATTTTACGAGCAATTATTGTTATTGTTTATTCGATTCTGGTTTGTATCTTCGGCAGTATCTGGTGTCTGTTTTCGCCACGTAATCCGCGCCACGTCGCGACCTTTGGCCATATGCTGGGTCGCTTGTCGACGGTGTTTGGTCTCAAAGTGGAACTGCGTAAACCAGCGGAAGCCGCGCAATATGGCAACGCGATCTACATCGCGAACCACCAGAACAATTACGACATGATTACGGCCGCGAAAATCGTGCAGCCGACAACGGTCACCGTCGGTAAGAAAAGCCTGTTGTGGATTCCGTTCTTCGGCCAACTTTATTGGCTGACCGGTAACCTGTTGATTGATCGTGATAACCGTGCCAAAGCGCACGGCACCATCGGTGAGTTGGTCGATCAATTTAACAAAAAGCGCATTTCATTCTGGATGTTCCCGGAAGGTACGCGCAGCCGTGGACGCGGTTTATTGCCGTTTAAAACCGGCGCGTTTCATGCTGCGGTGGCTGCCGGTGTGCCGATCATTCCAATTGTGGTGTCTAACACCCACGATAAAGTGAAATTGAATCGCTGGAACAATGGCTTAGTGATTGTTGAGATGTTGCCTCCGGTCGATACCACGCAATTCACCACCACTTCGGTGCGTAAACTCGCTACCCATTGCCGCGAATTAATGTCGGCTAAACTGGAAGAATTGAACGCCGAAGTCGCCGAACGCGAAAAAAGCGGTAAACTCTGACCGGCCAAACGGGGCAGGTTCTTCTGCCCCAGCCCGTTCCGGGCGCAACACAGCAACTAATAATCAATTAGAACAACATGGACACGGCGTTTTCACGCCACGCTCAAAAGGTCTGAAGTTTTATGTCTTGCAGCAGACGTCAGTTTATTCAGTTATCTGCCGGTGTCGCGCTGGCTTCCGGTGCCATGCCTTATGCCGCCCGCGCCGCCGCGCCATTGGGCGATACGCCGCTTCCGATTCCACCGTTGATTGAATCCCGTCGCGGGCAGCCGCTGTTTTTAACCTTGCAGCGCAGCCATTGGTCATTCAGCGGCAACAGCAACAAAGTCCCGGTGTGGGGCATTAACGGCATGTATCTCGGCCCAACGGTGCGCGTTTACAGCGGCGATGATGTAAAGCTGATTTACAGCAATCGCCTCAACGAACCGGTATCGATGACCGTCAGCGGTTTGCAGGTGCCGGGTGCATTGATGGGCGGCGCGCCACGCATGATGTCAGCAGGCGCCGATTGGGCGCCGGTGCTGCCAATTCGTCAGGGCGCGGGCACCTTGTGGTATCACGCCAACACGCCGAATCGCATGGCACCGCACGTCTACAATGGCCTGGCGGGCATGTGGCTGGTGGAGGATGACGTCAGCAAAGCGCTGCCGTTGCCGAAGCATTATGGCGTTGATGATTTCCCGCTGATTATTCAGGACAAACGTCTCGATAACTTCGCCACGCCGGTCTACAACCCGCCTGCCGACGGCGGGTTTGTCGGCGATGTGTTGCTGGTCAATGGCGTGCAAAATCCGTACGTCGAAGTGTCGCGCGGCTGGGTGCGTTTGCGTTTGCTGAACGCTTCGAATTCACGCCGCTTCGATCTGAGTTTCTCCGATAATCGCCCGTTTACCGTGATCGCCAGCGATCAAGGTTTTCTGCCTGCGCCGGTAGCGGTACAGCTGTTATCACTCGCACCCGGCGAGCGCCGCGAAGTGCTGGTGGATATGTCGCAGGGCGATGAAGTGTCGATCACCGCCGGTACCGCGGCAGGCTTGATGGATCGCTTACGTGGCCTGTTTGAGCCTTCGTCGATTTTGACCAATACGTTGGTACTGAATTTGCGCCCGACCGGTTTGCTGCCGTTGGTGACCGACAATCTGCCGATGCGTTTGCTGGCGGATCAAATCCTTGATGGCGTCGCAGTGCGCACGCGTGAATTCCGTCTCGGCGATCGCGAACCAGGCATTAACGGCGCGTTGTGGGATATGAACCGCATTGATACCACCGTACAGCAAGGCACCTTTGAGCGCTGGGTGATTCACGCCGATATGCCGCAATCGCTGCACATTCAGGGCGTGATGTTCCTGATTAAGAACGTCAACGGCGCGCAGCCGATGGGCGAAGATCGCGGCTGGAAAGACACGGTGTGGGTCGATGGATCGGTGGAGTTGCTGGTGAGTTTCCCGCAGAGTTCGTCGGATCATTTCCCGTTCGTCTATTACAGCCAAAGTCTGGAAATGGCCGATCGCGGAACGGCGGGGCAGATGTTGGTGAGTCCTGCGTTGTAATGCCCTTCGTCCTAACCTTCTCCCACAATCGGGAGAAGGAACGTTTAGGCGGATTTCAATTTAACCCCAGTACTCGATCTGTCCCCTCTCCCATTTATGGGAGAGGGCTAGGGTGAGGGCAACCTCGCACCATCCTACCCGTTAAACGTCTCCGGATCCGGCCCCAAACGATTACCGCTATCCAGCTTAGCAATCTCGCTGACTTCGGTTTTATCTAATCTGAAATCAAATACCTGGAAGTTCTCGTGAATACGTTCCGGCGTCACCGATTTCGGAATCACCACCAATCCGCTATCCAGATGCCAGCGAATCACAATTTGCGCTGGGGTTTTGCCGTACTTCTTAGCCAGCTCGCGGATAATATCCTGATCAAATACACCTTTGCCGCCTTGCGCCAGCGGGCTCCAGGATTCAGTTTGAATCTGGTGCAACGCGTTCCACGCATGCAGGGTGCGCTGTTGCAGCATCGGATGCAGCTCAATCTGGTTCACCACCGGCGACACACCGGTTTCATCAATCAGGCGTTTAAGATGGGCTTCGTGGAAGTTACACACGCCGATGCTTTTGGTTAAGCCTTGCTGTTGCAGCTCAATCATCTTTTTCCAGGCTTCAACGTAATGATCTTTCTCCGGGCACGGCCAATGCATCAGATACAAATCCACCGATTCCAACTGCAACTTCTTCAGGCTGGTTTCGATCGCTTGTTGCGCGTTTTGCTGGTCGTCATTCCACAGTTTGGTGGTGATGAAAATGTCTTCACGCGCCACATCGGTTTCTTGCAACGCTTGCCCAACCGCTTCCTCATTTTTGTAGATGGCCGCGGTATCGATAGAGCGATAGCCAACTCTCAAAGCCTCCACGATGGCTTTGCGCGCATCCTCAATACTCGCTTGCCACACGCCGAGTCCAAGCTGCGGCATCATGTTGCCGTCGTGCAATTTAATAATGGGTTGCTCTGCCATAATTGCTCCTTACTGTTGCAGTGACTTACCGTAGAAAAGATGTGCTTAAGTCTAGTCAACAAACCTCATCTGGGGATCATTGTGGCAAGCGGGCAACACTTTTGCCTGGGGAATTTCTGCAATAATCTTGCCTGATTCTCCAGGATGGTGGAGCTTTGAGCAGCATTGCGGCAAACTGCCTTTTTTGCTGCCCGAGAGAAAAACATGCCAAACGACGCCCTTTGCCGCCAACTCGCGCAGCGTGTAGTTGCGTTGATGAGCGATCCCCGCAAGCCGCTGTGCGCAGTGGAAAACGTCAAATTAATCTACGCCTGCGAAACCCTGCCGCGTACGCCGATGATGTATCAGCCCGGCATTGTGATTCTGTTTCAGGGACGTAAAACCGGCTATCTCGGCAGCACGGTATTTCACTACGATGCCACCAAATATCTGATGCTCACCGTACCTTTGCCGGTGGAGTGTGAAACTGAAGCCACGCTGGAAGAACCACTGGCGGGCATGTGTTTAAGCGTCGATACCGCCAGCCTGCAAGATTTACTGATGGATATTGGTGACGACGAGCAGTTCCAGCCGCAGGCGCAAACTTCCGGCATTCATTCCGCTTTTATGAGCGATGAAATGCTGTGTGCCGCCGAACGTTTGTTGGATGTGATGAGCAATCCGCGTGATGCGCGCGTGTTGGGGCCACAGTTGGTGCGCGAGATTATCTATTACGTGCTGACTGGCCCAATTGGCGGCGCGCTGCTGTCGCTGGTGAATCGTCAAACGCAGTTCAGCCAAATAGCGCGCGCGCTGCGTCGCATCGAGAATCATTTTGCCGAAAGCCTAAGCGTCGACATGTTGGCGGCGGAAGTGAACATGAGCGTCTCAGCGTTTCATCACAACTTCAAAGCGGTGACGCAAACTTCGCCGCTGCAATACCTGAAACGTTATCGCTTGCATCAGGCGCGACTGATGATGTTGCAGGATGGCATGAAAGCCAGTGCCGCAGCGGTACGCGTAGGTTATGAAAGTCCGTCGCAGTTTTCGCGGGAGTTTAAGCGCTATTTCGGCGTGACGCCGGGAGAAGAGGCGAGCCGCGTGCGCCAAACGGTGCCGATGTTACCGTTTGACGCCGCGTCGTAATCAGGAGACTTTCTGGCGGCGCTTTTTCCAAATCACCACAATGCTGCCCGCCAGGCCGATAAATAGCAGGGCAATCGGCAGCACCATCAGGATCGCCATCACCTGATCTTCGTGACGTTTGATAAAGGGAACATGGCTGATGCCATAACCGAGCGTCACCACGATACCAACCCACAATAAGCCGCTCAGCCAGTTAAACAGTTGGAAGCGGCCATTCTTTAAGCCCGAAATCCCGGCCATGGTTGGCAGCAGCGTGCGCACAAATGCCAGGAAGCGGCCAACCAGCAGCGCCATCAAACCGTGACGATCAAACATATTCCACGCGCGCTGGTGATATTGCGCCGGCAGGTGCAAGAGCCAGCTTTTGACCAGTTTGGTATTGCCCAGCCAGCGCCCTTGCAGATAACTCAACCAACAGCCGAGGCTGGCGGCGGTAGTCAGAATCACAATGGTGGGCACGAAATCCATCACGCCTTTGGCAACCATGGCACCGGCTAATAGCAGTAAACTGTCGCCTGGCAGAAACGAGGCCGGCAACAAACCGTTTTCCAGAAACAGCGTCAAAAACATCACGCCGTAGACAATCCACACGACATCTGGATTTCCTAGCGCGGCAAAATCCTGATGCCAAAGCGCCCGGACAATCTCATGTAAAACACCCATCAGCTATTCCATCGAGTCACAAGGATTCTATTTTAACCTTCTGTGGCATGGCATTCGTTGATCTCTCTGCGCCGCCACAGCGTGGTTTACCTTCTGTTTAATTTCTTAAGCGTGCAAAGCCGGCTTTAAGGTCAGCCAGTAAATCATCGACATGTTCAAGGCCGATGTGCAGACGCACCAAGGTGCCGGTAAAATCAACGCCGCCCGCCGGGCGAATCGCCGCCAATTCTTCGGGCTGATTTGCCAGAATTAGCGATTCATAGCCGCCCCACGAATAGGCCATGCTGAAGTGATGGAAGTGGTCGAGATAGTGCGCCAACTGCTCAGGGCTCAATTTCTCGTGCAAGATAAAGGAGAACAAACCGCTGCTGCCGCTGAAATCGCGCTGCCAGAATGCGTGGCCTTTACACTGCGCCAATGCCGGATGATTGACGCGCGCCACTTCCGGCTGTGCTGCCAGCCATTCTGCCACCTGCAAACCGCTCTCTTCATGCTGACGCAAACGCGTGCCCAGTGTACGCAGGCCACGGCTTGCCATATAGGCGGTATCGGCATCGACCATTTGGCCCATCAGATACGAATTTTCACGCAGTTGCGCCCAGCAGCGTTCATTCGCTACCGCAGTACCGATCATCGCATCGCTGTGACCAATGATGTATTTGGTGCCAGCCTGAATCGAAATATCGATGTCATGCTCCAGCGCGTTAAACAACACGCCCGCCGCCCAGGTATTATCGATCATGATAATGGCGTCAGGCGCTTTAGCGCGCACCGCGGCAACAATTGCTGGGATGTCCTGTACTTCCATGGTGATCGACGCCGGGGATTCAAGGAACACCACGCGCGTATTCGGCTGAACCAGTTCACCAATTTCGCTGCCAATGCAGTGATCAAAGTAAGTGGTGGCTACGTTCAGCTTGCTGAGAATTTTAGAGCAGAAATCTTGGGTCGGTTCGTACACCGCGCCGCTGACCAGAATATGGTCTCCGGCTTCGACGAACGACAAAATGGCGTTGGAAACCGCCGCCGCACCACATGGATACAGCGCACAACCAGCGCCGCCTTCCAGTTCGGTCATCGCATCTTGCAGCGAGAAATGGGTGAGGGTGCCGCGACGACCATAAAACAGTTCGCCTTGCGCACGACCGGCAGTGGCGCGCTTTTTGTCGGCGACGGAGTCAAAAACCAGAGAGGAGGCGCGTTGAATCACGCTGTTAACGGAGCCTTGCGTGTAACGTTTACTGCGTCCCGCTGTGACAAGCTGGGTATCAATTTTTTTCGTTGCCATCACTGCCTATCCTGACATTTCCCACAAAACATCCACGTTACCACGAATCCGCGAACGGGGTTGAGCCTGATTACTGATTATCAGAGTGAGGCCAGTATTGCGTAAAACATCAGCTAAATTGTGGGATTGAATGACATTTTTGGTTTGTAAATAGTAATGAGAACCACTATCACTTCGGGCGTTTTTTTTGCTATGATCCGCGCTTCAATCGTGAACTGTGCAACAGAAGTTGGAGATGCAGCGTGGTAGCCAGTGATTTGATGCAAACGGACCTCTCCGTTTGGGGCATGTATCAGCATGCCGATATCGTGGTAAAGATTGTGATGATTGGCCTGCTATTAGCGTCGGTCGTCACCTGGGCGATTTTCTTCGGCAAATATGCTGAACTCAGCGGGGCGAAGCGTCGTCTGAAACGCGAACACCAAGCGCTGGGCGAAGCCCGATCGTTAAACGATGCTTACCGTGCTGCTGAAAACTTCAAAGGCAACAGCCACAGCGCTGTACTGCTCAATGATGCGAAGAATGAGCTAGAACTCTCAGCGGGTGCTGAAGATCTGGATGGCATTAAAGAGCGCACCAGCTTCCGCCTTGATCGTCGCGTCGCGGCGTTTAGCCGTCATGCTGGTCGCGGCAACGGTTTCCTGGCAACCATCGGCTCCGTCGCACCGTTTATCGGTCTGTTCGGCACCGTTTGGGGCATCATGAACAGCTTTATCGGTATCGCGAAAACACAAACCACCAATCTCGCGGTGGTTGCGCCGGGTATCGCCGAAGCGCTGCTGGCCACCGCCATTGGCCTGGTTGCCGCGATTCCTGCTGTGGTCATCTACAACGTCTTCGCCCGTATGATTGCCAGCTACAAAGCCTCGCTGGGCGATGTTGCCGCGCAAGTGATGCTGCTGCAAAGCCGTGATCTTGACCTCGGCAACGTCGATACCGCGAAAGAAGCCAACCGTCCGGCGGCGGCACAGAAACTGCGCGTAGGATAAGTATTATGGCGATGCGTTTAAACGATGACTCGGTTGGCGATGGCGAAATGCACGAAATCAACGTGACGCCGTTTATCGATGTCATGTTGGTTCTGCTGATCATCTTCATGGTTGCCGCGCCATTAGCCACGGTGGATGTGCGCGTGAATCTGCCTGCTTCCACCAGCGCACCACAGCCGCGCCCGGAAAAGCCGGTTTATCTCTCGATTAAAGAAGATAAGCAGATTTACATCGGTAACGACGCGGTAACCAAAGATACATTGGTGAACGTGCTGACGGCGCAAACCGAAGGCAAGAAAGACACCACCATCTTCTTCCAGGCGGATAAATCCGTGGATTACGCCACCTTGATGGAAGTGATGGATCAACTGCGTGAAGCCGGATATCTGAAGATCGGCTTGATGGGTATGGAAACCGTGAAGAAGTAACATTCCCTCCTGAACGCGTAAGGTCGCCATTTATGGTGACCTTTTTTTTTATCCCGCACCCAGTTTGTTAATTTCTTGTTACTCTTGGTCGTACTTTTGTAAACTGCAATGGTGAACAAGATCACATCTATTCCTGGCTCCGCAGGCTACAACGGGGGAAAAACCCAGGAAGGACAATATGAGCTCAAGTCACTCTTTACAAAAGTCATCGCAGGGCGGTGCCAAAACTATCTTTAGCGTTACCAGCGGTAACTTCCTTGAGATGTACGATTTCATGGTGTTTGGCTATTACGCCACGGCGATCGCCAAAACCTTTTTCCCCGGTGATGATCCTTTTGCCTCCTTGATGCTCACGCTGATGACTTTTGGCGCGGGCTTCCTGATGCGTCCACTTGGCGCGATTATCCTCGGCGCGTACATCGATCACCACGGTCGCCGCAAAGGGCTGTTGCTGACGCTGGGATTAATGGCGGTTGGTACCTTGACCATCGCGCTGGTGCCGGGTTACGCCACCTTAGGCGCGGCTGCGCCCATTCTGATTCTGCTTGGTCGCCTGCTGCAAGGTTTCTCGGCCGGTGTTGAGTTGGGCGGCGTGTCGGTGTATCTGGCGGAAGTGGCACCAAAAGGGCGCAAAGGCTTCTACGTCAGCTGGCAATCCGGCAGTCAACAAGTCGCGGTGATCTTCGCGGCGCTGTTGGGATTGGGCTTAAACCATCTGTTAGCCAAAGACGCGGTCACCGAATGGGGCTGGCGTATTCCGTTTGTGGTCGGTTGTATGATCGTGCCGTTCCTGTTCTACATTCGCCGCATGCTGGAAGAGACTGAAGCGTTCAGCCAGCGTAAACACCATCCTTCCATGAGCCAGATTATGCGCTCGGTGGGACAGAACTGGGCGTTGGTTTTGGCGGGTATGCTGATGGTGGTCACCACCACTGTGATGTTCTACATGATCACCGCATTTACCCCGACGTTCGGCAAAACGGTATTGATGATGAGCGACAAAGAGAGCTTCCTCGTGACGCTGTTTGTCGGGATTTCTAACCTGTTTTGGTTGCCGGTGATGGGCGCGCTTTCCGATCGCATTGGCCGTCGTCCGTTACTGATCGTTTGCACTATTCTGATGATCGTTACCACCTGGCCGGTGCTGCATTGGCTGGTGGGATCGGCAACCTTTGCGCATTTAGTGGAAGCCGAGCTATGGCTGTCGTTCCTGTATGCCAGCTACAACGGTGCGATGGTGGTGTATCTGGCTGAAATCATGCCAGCAGAAGTGCGCGCCTCCGGTTTCTCATTAGCTTACAGCCTGGCAACCGCGCTGTTTGGCGGCTTTACGCCTGCGGTTTCAAGCTATCTGATTCATGCCACCGGCGATAAAGCGATGCCGGGCGTATGGCTGTCGTTTGCGGCGGTGTGTGGATTGGTCGGTACATTACTGATTGGCCGCATGGTGAAACAGTATCAAGCGCAGCACGCTTCCGCTCACCCGAATCCCGTCTAAAATAGTGCTCGATCAGCCCCTTCTCCCGCGTGCGGGAGAAGGTTGGGATGAGGGACAGCGCGTACCCTTCTTCCCCAGCGCGTACCCTTCTCCACCAACAATCCGCTAAAACGACAAATCCACCACCACGCTATCGGTATAATTCCCCGCCGCGGGCGTATTCTGCGTCGTCAGAATCTGCGCGGTATAAATGAAATTACGCGTCACGGTATCCGCATTAATCGAACTCGACGTGGTGCTGCTCCAGCGATCGGTGCCGGTCGGTCCCCAGCGCGAAGTGGTGGTAGTACCTTTATAAATGTCATACGCCAATCGGTTGGTGCCGCTGGCCATTTGTCGCGTGGTGCCGCTGTAGTAGCTGCCATTGCTCAATCCCACGGTATACGTGCTGCCTTTCGAGCACACCACATTGATGGTTTGCTGAATGGTAGAGAACTGGCCTACCAGCGGTGCGCTGCCAAAACTCACATTGGGCGCAGTAATGGTGGTGCAATCGTTGGTCACCACCAGATTCACGGTAATCGGCATCGCCGTGCCGGTGCTGGTCTGCACTGTTCCCACACACGCGCCGAGCACGTTTACCCCGGCACAGACGTTATAACTCACGGTTAAAGTAATGGTGGTGGTGTAGGTTCCCGCCGCAATCACCTGGCCGGGCACAGTGCGGAAATAGAGCGGAATATTGAAGTTGAGGCTGTTACCCAACGCCAACAGCGCTGATGAGTTCCAGCGATAGCTGCCGCCTTGCAATAATTCGGTGGCGCAGGCGCTGTCGATGCACATCTGAATCGGAATATTGTCCGTACCGCCGCTGGCGGTTTTCAGCGTCGCACGCGTGCCAGTGAGGTTGGTGGCGGTAGTAAAAGCATAAGCGACATAATCTGTGCCCAACAACGAAAGCCCGCCGGTGCCGCAGTTAACGTTGGTGGTGCTGGACGTGGGATTCACCGTTGAGCCAACAGAAAAGGTTGTGACCGATCCAAAAGTGGCGGTTGGCGCAGACAAGCCGCAAGCCGCGTAGCTCAAGCCCGGCAGTAGCAATAGCGTCAGCAGCAAAAGCGTTCTCATGGTGAAATCCCTGACTGTGAATTATTGGCGCTGCTCACCGCCGCACCTGCTGGCGGCGGTGGCAGATCGCAGGTAAGCGGCCCGTAGGTTTCCAGCGCTTTGGGCTGACCGTCGGCGATGGTCAGCTGCGTATCGCAACTGCGGCCATCCGGCGTCGAGACGTGAATCGGGTTGTCGGCGCTGAGGTTTTCCATCCACACAATGCCATCCCAGCCGACATATTCGGTGGCCTGATTCGGCCGCAATACCTGGCTGGAAATCGGCAGCGGCTGCCCGTTGCTGTCATGCAGCACCACGCTAGCAGCGCGCAGACGTTCCACCGGGAAATTCAGCAAGTAGCCACTTTTACGCTTCACGGCAAAACGCTGCTCCACTTTCGGTGCAGTGCGATCGGCGGGCAAATCCAGCGTATCGATATCGTACTTGGCGCCGTAATAGCTGCTGATCGACGGTACCAGCAAATAGCCCTCTTTATCGGTGCGACCCATCGCCTGGTTTTCATAGCGCACCGTGACGTCTGGATAATCGGTTTTTACCACCACAAACGCATCGTTGATGTCGTTAGCGGCAAACACGCGGTTGTCCATCAGCACCACTGAACCGGTGAAATCGGCCCATTGCGTAGTGTTGTCGTCATCGCCATAGAAACCGGCCGAGGTATCAATTTTGTTATTGCGATAGCGCAAACTGGCCTGACGATAATCGCCGCTGTCGCTGCCTTGATTGGCCCACGCCGCGTCATAGGAGAAACCGCCGTCGGTCGGCATGGCGCGCGACACATACAGGCGCTGATTATTGTTGCCCTGCTGATCGCGCTCGGTGCTGATTGAGGCGCTGCTCTGCTCACCGAACGGAATCACCAGCGAAATCGCGCCGCTCCAGTCGCCTTGTTCCTGATCGCGGCTGGCGGAGATATACAAACTGCTGTTGCCCCACAGATTTTTACTCCACGACAGATTCATTAAGCGGGTGCGATCGCCGTTGCCGCCGGAGATATCGAAATAGGCCAGGCCGAGGCTGCCATACTCATTCAGCGACACGCTGGCGGTGTACTGCGAGCTGCGGCGCGCCAGCGAATAGCTGGTGTTGGCGTTGTCGCCGCGGCTGCCGATCAGCGCAAGGTTGCCGAAATCGGCGCTGCGCAGAATGTGTTGCGTGCCGAGGCTGAACCAACTGTTGTTGTACTGATAACCCCAACTGTATTGCGTACCAGGATTGCCATCCATTTGGCTCTGCGCCAAGGCGCCGTTGATCACCCCCCAACTGCCGAGTTTCACCAATCCCCCCGCGCCGCCCATCGCTACGCTGCTGCTGCCTTCCGCGTGGCTTTCCAGTGTTAGCCAATCGTTAAGGCCGTAACGATACGAACCGCTCGCCGCCGCCGCGCCGTAATCAAAATTCTGTACGCCATAATTTTCACGGATGGCACCGGCAGAGAACGAGTAATCGGATAAACCTTGTTTCAGCAAGCTGCTGGAGACGTAAAACGGCAGCGTGGTGGTGATTTGTCGGCCAACCGCATCGGTGGTGGTGATCACCGCATCGCCCGCACCATTCACAAACGGTACGTTGGTGAGTGACCACGGACCCGGCTGCACATCGGCGTTCGCACTGCGATAACCGTTGATAAACAGATCGACCGAAGAGGGCACCGCCGCCTGGCCAGAAAACGCTGGCAGCGGATAAGTGACTAAATCGGGTCGCACACTGAAATCACGACCCACCTGGATACCGCCAAGACGCACGCTGTTGCTCCAGCTCAACGCATCAGTGACCAAATCCCCGGCGCGCCAGCTGATGGCGGCGTTCTCGTTTTCATTGCTAAACCAGGTATCGTAGCGAATATAGCCTTCCTGCTGGCCCGCTACGCCGCCTTCCAGTTGCTGCACGTAAACGCCATTGGTCGAGAATTGCCCAAGCGGGCCGAAAAAGCGCAGCTCATTCCAGCTGGAAAGGCGAGAACCGGCGTTGTCGGTGCGCGTGGCGTAGAAATCATAATTGAGCAGAGCGCCGTTACTGGCGCGACCGGGGAAGCGTGGCGCATTGGTGCTGGCCTGGCCGATAGTTTGACCCGGCAGCCAGCCTGGCGGAACGGTCAGCAGCAGTCGCTGACGCCGTTCGTCGTACTCCACTTTTGCACCGCTCAGCTGATTGACATCGATCTGCTGGCCTTGCAGTTTGCCCGCGGGAATACCGGCACGTTGCAAATCGCCGCGACGTAGCCAGAAATCGCCGTTCTTGCGTTCTACTGGCACGATGTCGCCACGTTCGCCCTGATTCACCACCAGTTCCAGCATGTATTGCTGGCCGTTGGCATTATTCTCCAGTGCAGGCGGCGGTGGCAGCTCGGAGAAGGTCTCCGCGCTGCTGGGCATCGGGCTGATACACAACACGCTGGCAACCGCCAGCGCGCAGGGATGCGGCGTTAACTTCATCAACGCGCGGCAGCGCTGCTCCAGTGGCCTTTATTCATCTCGGCCGAAAGCTCGCCGCTCACGCTGCTGTTCAACGGCCAGCGATTGCTGCTGTTGGCCAGCACGTAGCCGAACAAACCGTTGCCGAGCGGACGTCCACCAATGGTGACGTTGCTTAACCGCGCGTGACCATTGCCGCGATTGGTCAGCTCTAAATAGCGTTTGCCGCCGCTGTTCACTTCATGCCAGCTCAGCTGCGGTTTGGCGCTGTCACGCGTTACGCCATTGCCATAGACGAACAGCGGAACCGAGTAGCGCATCTGGAAGGTGAGGCCGGCCTGATTTTCGCCCGGCGTGCGTGGCGTAGGGATCTCATCCAACACTACGCGATATGACATTTCGCGCCCGGCTTCCGGTTGTGCTTGCTTAATCAAACGCACCAGCTGTTTTTGTCCTGGTTCAAGGCGCACCATCGGCGGACTCGCCACCACTTGTTGCTGGGTTTGATACTGTTCCTGGCCGTTAACCTGCTGCCAGCTAAAGATGCGTACCTGCATCATGGTGGTGGCGTTACCGCGATTCTCCAGCCACAGCTCGCTGGCTTTCTCTTCGGGATCGATTGCTGGATCAATCGGCCACACCATCAAGGAATTAGCGGCGTGGACGGCAGGCGTTAGGGCCACGAGTAGCAACAGGAATAGGGCGCGCAGGCTCATGATTCAGTTATCCTTCTTATTGACGCCGTCACCAACTCAGCGTGACGGTTAAGGTGTCGGTATAGGTCCCGGCGCGCGTTGGGCCGGGCAGCGTTAATAGGCCGTAAATCGGCAAAGTAATGTTGTTGGCGTTGCTGTAACTCAGTGCCACGGCGCTGTTCACCGGAATGGCGGTGGTGTGCGCGGCGTTGGAGTACAAGCTGTACGGCACAGTGTTGGTATTACCGGCGATTTTGAGGTTGCGCGTGGTGGTGTAATTCGATCCGCCATTGATGCTCATACTCACGGCGGTGCCTGGCGTGCAGGCAAGGGTGATGGTGGTGCTTTGCACATAGCTGGCGCTGACGCTGCTGGTGGCGACGCCAGATTGGGTGCCGAAATTAAGCGTGCCAAAAACTCCGGTATTGGTACCGGAGACGACACAGCCTGCCACTACTGATGCTGACACCTGAAAGGTTGCCGTCGGCAACCCCCAAGCGGAGACGCTCCCTATCAGCAGGGCCAGGCCGCCTGCACTGTGCATCCATCGCTGCACCACGGCCACCCTGATTACCCCGATACGATCCTCAGTAATTCACCGCCACATTAATGGTGTCGGTATAAGTACCTGCTGGGATCAGTGGGTTGAAGCCGCCGCCGACCACGCGACCATAAATGGCGTAGTTGGTGCCAAGCGTTGGGTCGGTGGTGCCGCTGGCGGCAATGTTGGTGTTATTGGCGATGGCGGTGGTGAACGCGGCGTCGCTATACAGCGTATAAGCAATGCCTTGTGTGTTGTTGGAGCCGAGGATCAGGTAGCGCGGTTGGCCGCTGACCGTACCAAACACGGTAGCCGGTGCGGCATTACTGCTGGTGACCTGCACGTTAAACGTTTGCCCAGTGGTGCAGCGCACAAAAATACCGTTACCGGCGGCGCCTACCAGGGTGGCGTTTAAGGTATCGAAGGTGGCAGCGCTGCTACCAAAGTTCAGAGTACCGAAGTTCACCCCTGTGGTAGCGGATTGACCGTTGACCAAACAACCGGTGGTCAACGTCAACGTGGCATTGATGGTTCCCGTTGTGGTGGCGGCAAAAACAGCGGTCGGAGCAAGCGCGGCGCTTAGGCTGGTAGCCACAAGAAAAAGCTTGAGTTTCATAATCATTCCTTACTGATTATCCAAGGTCAGTGCTTTTTCACCTGGTCATTCATTTATGAAAACACATCCGAAATCAAACAAGAGCCGCAATCGGCCAGACAACCTAAGCGCCTACCGCCTAAGAAAATTCTTAGATGGTGGGTTAATGATTTATATCAGTTTTCTTTACTATAGATCAGCAAATCAGCGCTTGTGCGACTGGGGTTCACTTTTTCACTAATCAATTCACGCTTTTCGCCGATAACTCAGTAATAACAAGGGGTGGCGACCGGTTAAAAAAACTAAACAACCAAGGTTTCCTCCCTCTACCGCGCGCTTCGGTTCAATGCTATGTTCGTGCATTAATCAGATATTATTAATTTTTCTCTCGACGACCGACGATGAAAATAAAAATAACTCGCCGCGCAACTCCAGATTTGTCTGGAGCGATTTTTTGTTGAGCGGTGCCGCAAGTGGTCATTAATTGCCCTAATCGGCGCCTTATCATCCTTGTTCAAATTTAACGACACAGCACCCGTTTTACCGCGGGCAGAATTAGGAGCGCACATGCTGCTGGTTACCTGGGATAGCGTTCTGGTTACCGTTTCACTGATTGTGGCGTTTATCGCCGCCTTTACTGCGCTGGATAGCGCCGGGCGCGTTGCCGTGTCGCGCGGCTACGTAGCGAAATTGTGGCTAGTCGGCGGTGGTACGGCGATGGGCATCGGCGTATGGGCGATGCACTTTATTGGCATGCTGGCGATGATGATGCCGATGACCATGCGCTACGACATTTCCCTCACCGCCATCTCATTGCTGGTAGCGATTGTGGCGTCGATTTTCGCGTTGGCGCAGGGCGTTCGCGGCAGTCATCTCACCCGACGTCGGCTATTACGCGGCACGATTATTCTCGGCAGCGGCGTGGTCGCGATGCACTTTATCGGCATGAACGCCTTGCTGATCGAACCGGCGATTCGCTGGGATTATCGGCTGGTAACGCTGTCGGTGATTGTGGCGTATGCCGCCTCCGGCGTGGCGCTGTGGCTGGCTTTCCATCTGCGTCAGGGCGAAGGGCTGTTAATGATGCGCGCCTGCGCGGCGCTGGTGATGGGAATTGCCATCGCGGGCATGCACTACATCGGCATGGCGGCGGCTGAGTTTCATAACTTGAGTAGCATGCAGCATCACGGTGCCAGCCAGGAAGGTTTGGCGGTGTGGGTGACCATTATTACGCTCAGCATTCTGGGGTTAACGCTGTTGATCTCAATGCTGGATGCGCAACTGCGCGCCGCTCGGCTGGCAGCCAAGCTCAAACGTGCCAACAGTGAACTGCGCCAGTTGGCGATGCATGACAATCTCACCGCGCTGCCGAATCGCGTGATGCTGGAACAGCAACTGACCGAGCAGATCAAACAGGCCACGCTGGAAGATGGCAACTTTGCGCTGATGTTCATGGATCTCGATGGCTTTAAAGCGGTCAACGATACCTGGGGCCATCATGTTGGCGACCGCTTACTGATCGCCGTCGCCGAACGTTTACGCGTGCAATTAGATGAAGAGATTCTGCTGGCGCGGCTTGGCGGTGATGAGTTCGTGTTGCTGTGCCCACAATGTAATACGTTGCAGGCGGCGGCATTGGCACAAAAACTGGTACAGGTGATTGATGCGCCGTTTGACCTCGACCGTTATTCGCTGCGTGTGTCGCTCAGCGTCGGCATTGTGGTGTTCCCGCTGCACGGTCGCAGCCAGCAAGAGATGATGTTCAATGCCGATTCCGCCATGTATCACACCAAACACAGCGGTCGTAACGGTTGGAGCCTGTTTGAACCGGCGATGAGCGCGGTCGCACAGCATCAGTTGGCGCTGGCCAATGATTTGTGGAACGCGCTGGAATACCAGGAAATGCGCCTGTTCTATCAGCCAAAATTCCGCGCCGAAGGCACGGTTTTAATGGGCTTTGAGGCGTTGCTACGCTGGCAGCATCCGCGTCGGGGTTTGCTGATGCCGGATATGTTCCTCGCGCGTGCCGAGAAGACCGGGCAAATTGTCGCGCTGGGCAATTGGGTAATCAACGAAGCCTGTCGTCAACTCAAGCAGTGGCACGATGAAGGTAATCGCGACTGGAGCGTGTCGGTAAATCTGTCGGCGCTGCAATTCCAGCAGCGCGATTTGATCGAAAGCCTGCGTCAGGCGTTACAGCGCTTTCAGATCCCTGAAGGCGCATTGATGTTGGAGATTACCGAAAACATCGCGATGCGCGATCCGCAATTCAGTCAGCAGCGTATCGCTGAATTACATCGCTTAGGCGTAAAAGTGGCGATCGATAATTTCGGCATCGGTTACGCCAATCTGCTGCACTTGCGGCATTTGGAAGCCAGCGAGTTGAAAATCGATCGCGCCTTTGTGAATAGCTTACGTGCCGACAGCGAAGATGCCACGGTAGTCACGGCGATGTTGACGCTGGCGCGCACGCTCAATTTGCGCATGGTGGCGGAAGGCGTCGAAACCGAGGAGCAGCAGCGTTTACTCACCGGTTTGGGCTTCGATACGCTGCAAGGTTACTTGCTCGGCAAGCCAACACCGGCCGATCGTATCGGTGAATTTACCGCTGCGCTTAACATGCCTTTAGCCTTTGTGGACAACGTGGTACCGCTGGCAGGAGCGCAATAAACAGTTTTTATTTTCTTCCGCATCGGAAGGTTTCATCGTTCATTGACTCAAATCGGCAGCGATCCTGCCGATATTCCTACTATAAAACCAATAGATCTCATCTTTTTCGTTAACACCACAGCTGACTTACAACGGCTTTAACTTGGGAAATCACTATGTTAGTGACTTCGTACGACTCGTTCACCGTCATCGTCTCGATTTTAGTGGCGATGCTGGCTTCGTTTACCGCGCTGGATATGGCGGGACGCGTGGCCTCCTCAACCGGCAAGGTGGCGCTGGTTTGGTTATTGGGCGGTGGATTCGCCATGGGCGTCGGCATTTGGGCGATGCACTTCATCGGCATGTTGTCGATGAGTCTCGACATGGTGATGAGTTACGATCCAACACTTACCGTCACCTCGATGGTGGTGGCGGTGCTGGCGTCGGTATTCGCCTTGTGGCTGGTGTGTTCAACTCCGACCTTGCCGTGGCGGCGCTTGTGCGGCGGCGCATTCGTGCTGGGTTCTGGCGTGGTAGCAATGCACTACACCGGCATGGCGGCGCTGATGTTTTCGCCGGGCATTACCTGGAACTGGAATTGGGTGGCGGCTTCGGTGGCGATTGCTTTGGTGGCGTCGGGCGCCGCGTTGTGGCTGGCGTTTAACCTGCGTGAAGGACACGGGCGCATCGCGATACTGCGTTTAGGCGCCTCGGTGGTGATGGGCTGTGCAATTGCTGGCATGCATTATACCGGCATGGCGGCGGCTAACTTCCCGGAGCACAGTCACGCCACGCATATGGGCGTCAACAGCAACTGGCTGGCGGTGGTGGTTACCGTGGTCACGCTGTCGATCCTCGGCATCACGTTGCTGGTTTCGATGCTCGACGCACGCATGCAAGCGCGCACCTCGATCCTCGCGCACTCGCTGGCGGAAGCTAACCGTGAACTGGCGCAACTGGCGCTGCACGATAACCTGACGCGTCTGCCAAACCGCATTCTGTTAGAAGATCGCCTGGAACAAGCCATCAACAAAGCCAACCGCGAGAAGTCGCAGTTCGCGCTGATGTTTATGGATCTCGATGGCTTCAAAGCGGTCAACGATGCGTTTGGTCACCACGTCGGCGACAACTTGTTGATCGGTGTTACCGAGCGTATGACCGACCACATGAAAGGGCATTACACGCTGGCGCGTATGGGCGGCGATGAGTTTGTCTTGCTGCTGGAAATTGACGATCCCAACGATGCCGCCGCGGTGGCTGATACGCTGGTGAAAGCAGTGGATCGCCCATTCAATATCTCGCGTTACGAGTTGGTGGTGTCGCTGAGTATTGGTATCGCGGTCTATCCTGGCGACGGTAAAGACGAGCGTGAATTGATGTTCAACGCCGATGCCGCCATGTATCACACCAAAAACAACGGTCGTAACGGCTATACCTTCTTCCAGCCGTCGATGAACACGCTGGCGCAGTCGCAATTACAGCTGAATAACGATCTGTGGCAAGCGCTGGATAATCAAGAGTTGCGCCTGTTCTATCAGCCAAAATATTGTGCACCGAGCGGCCCGATCCTGGGTTTCGAAGCGCTGCTACGCTGGCAGCATCCCTCGCGCGGTTTGCTGGCGCCCGATGCTTTCCTGCCGATGGCTGAGAAAACCGGCATGATCATTAACATCGGTAATTGGGTGATCAACGAAGCCTGCCGCCAGCTGCGTTCCTGGCACTTACAGGGCCATCCACATTGGTCGGTGGCAGTGAACCTGTCGGCGCTGCAATTTGAGCAGAACAATCTGGTGGAAACCGTCACCCAAGCGCTGGCACAGCATCAAATCCCGGCCGAATTACTGACGCTGGAAGTGACCGAAACCACCGCGATGCGCGACCCGGAAGAGAGCGTGCGTATCTTGACCGAACTCACCAATATGGGCGTCAAAGCTTCGATTGATGATTTCGGCACTGGTTACTCCAGCTTGCTGTATCTCAAGCGTTTACCGGCCAGCGAACTGAAAATCGACCGTGCGTTTGTTAACGAGCTACAAGCCAAATCGGAAGATGCCACCATCGTCTCGGCGATTGTCGCGCTGGCGCAATCGCTGGATCTCAAAGTGGTAGCGGAAGGGGTGGAAACCCAGGATCAGCAGGCGTTTCTCACCGGTTTAGGCTGCGATACCTTGCAAGGCTATTTGCTGGGTAAACCGGTGCCGCCAGAACGCATTGGCGAACTGCCGAACTTCTTCGAAGTTGAAGAGAAAGAGGCCGAGCTGGTCCGTATGTCTTAATACCTATTGATCCCCTCTCCCGCTTGCGGGAGAGGGCTAGGGTGAGGGAAACTAGCCGCCAAATCCTCTACATCGGAGTTCGGGTGGCGAAATATCAGCAGTTAGTAGACAAGCTGCGCACGCAAATGGAAGCGCGAATTTGGCCGCCGGGCGAGAAATTACCGTCGCTACGCCAACAGGCGGAGCAGAGCGGTCTAAGCCTGATGACGGTGATGCACGCCTATGAAGTGCTGGAGAGCCAGGGCTGGATTGTTTCGAAGCCGCAGTCCGGTTATTACGTCGCTCCGCGCGCTGCCGAAAGCCGTCCGCGCTTGCCCACCCAGGAAATCGCTAAAACCGATCAGGCCGATACCAACAGCTTCGTGTTTGATGTGCTGCAAGCGACGCGCAATCCTGCCATCATGCCGTTTGGCTCAGCTTTCCCCGATCCGGAACTGTTTCCACAGCGTCAACTAATGCGCTCGCTGGTCAAAGTTTCGCACAATCTGAAACCCACCGATGCGCTCAACAACTTGCCGCCAGGCAATGAAGCGTTGCGCAAAATCCTCGCGCAACGCTATGCGCAGCAAGGCATCACGCTGTCGCCGGATGACATCGTTATCACCAACGGTGCGATGGAAGCGCTAAATCTTAGCTTGCAAGCGGTGACCGAACCGGGTGATTGGGTGATTCTCGAAAATCCCTCTTTCTATGGCGCGTTGCAAGCAATTGAACGTCTCAAACTGAATGCGATTGCCATCGCCAGCGATGTTGAGCACGGCATGGATCTTGAAGAATTGGAGCAAGCCTTGCAGCGCTGGCCGGTGAAAGCTTGCTGGTTGATGACCAATCGACAGAATCCGCTCGGTTTCACCTTGAGCGCAGAACGAAAACAGCAGCTGGTGGAGCTATTGGCGCGCTACAACGTGGCGATGATTGAAGACGATGTGTATGGCGATCTGTACGAAGGTCACGACAAACCGTTGCCCGCCAAAGCCTTTGATGTGGCTGGCAATGTGCTGCATTGCGGCAGTTTCTCGAAGAATCTGGTGGCGGGATTTCGCGTCGGTTGGGTGGCGGCGGGGCGTCATGCGCAACGCGTGCAGCGCATTCAGCTGATGAGTACACTGTCGACCAGCGCGCCGATGCAACTCGCGCTGGCCGATTTTCTCAGCACTCGCAGTTACGACACCCATTTGAAGAAGTTGCGCCAGACGCTGGCGAAGCGTAAGCAGTTGGCGCAACAGGCGCTGCGCCGCGTATTGCCGCCTGAAGCGGGGATCAGCGACACGCCGGGCGGCTATTTTCTGTGGATCACGCTGCCTGGGCACATCAACACCACGCAGCTTTATCATCTCGCGTTAGCGCAAGGCATCAGCATCGCGCCGGGCCAGCTGTTTTCCAGCAGCGAAGGATTCGCCCACTGCTTCCGTTTCAACACCGCCTGGCCGTGGGATGCGCGCGCCGAAGCGGCGGTGGAAACGTTGGGGCGTTTAATTGGCGCGTTAAATCAGTAAATCAAACCGTGGCGGCCTGTTTGTGGCCCCACGTCAGATAATAGACATCGTAGAAATCCACCTCACCTTTCTGTTTGATCAAGCGATCAATGCCGCTGCGCACACGATCCGGCGTGTTGGGATTATCGAGAATTTTGTCCAGCGCCTGCTGGGAAACCGGCTGTACGTAATACCATTCGCCGTTGTAGCAGACGCGTAGATCCAGCGTGTCGATATCTTCAAAGCGGTATTTCGGGTTGATATCCATCAGCATCAAGAAACTCATCACCAGTACAAACGCGGTGGCAAACCAGAACGCCGGCCAGCCGAGCATCTCGGTGGAGAAGATCAATGCCACGCACAATGCGTAGCACAGATACATGATTGCCCAGAGTCCCGGATGGGTTTTGAGGAAAGAAAAGCTAAAGCGCGGCAGGTTATCGCGCTGGCCTTCACGGTTCAGCGTGGCGATTTCGTCGAGCAGGATTTGTTTGATCGCGTCCATTGTTCACCTCTAATTTTCACTGCCTGCCAGTAAAGCACATAACAGTGAAGCGAATTAGAGACAGATTTGCGGTGATTTTTTATAACAGTTGGGTTGGGAGAAGGTTAGGGTGAGGTGGAGCTCAATTTAACACCAGCACTCGATCTGTCCCCTCTCCCACGTGTGGGAGAGGGTTAGGGTGAGGGACAACACTCTACGATCTAACTCACCTGTCCAACAATCTGCAAATTCGCATCATCCGGCACTTCGTTATACGACAGCACATTCAGCCCATTAGCAAACAGGCGCGCATAACGCGCAATCAGCGGACGTAATTGCGGCGTCACCAATAACACTTGAGTCAGGTTCTGCGCTTTAAGCTGCTCCATCATTACCGGCAGGGTACTTTGCAACTGCGTCAGGATATTCGGATCAACCGGGAAGCTATCCAGCGCCACTTTGCCGGCTTGCTGCGCCTGATTGAGCGCCGCAAGCAGCAAGTTCTCGAGGCTGTTTTCCAGCGTATACGCCGACAACGGTTTGTTGTCCGGCGCGATCGCCGCCACCATCGCACGACGCAGCGCGTAGCGCACATCTGAAGTGAGCAGGATCGGATCTTTGGTGATCGCCGCGCTCTCCAGCAAAGTCGTCGCAATGGTGGTGATATCTTTCAGCGACACCTGATCGTTCAACAACAAGCGATAAACCTTCAGCTGCAAACTGTAATTCACCGCCGCATTCACATCTTCCGACAGCTTCGGTGCCACGCCCGCCAAACGCTGATGCAATTGCGTAATGTCGTCGTAATTAAACAGTTCAGGCAGATTCTCGCGCACCACTTTATTGACGTGCGTTGCCACCACGCTGGCGCAATCCACCACTTGATAACCAAGGTTAAGCGCTTTGGCCTTCTGTTCCGGCAAGATCCATGTGACCGTCATGTTGTAAGCCGGATCAACGTCCAGAACGCCATCAATTTCGCCGTACTGTTCGGAGGTGGGGATTGCCATGAGACGATCGGCATGCACCTCGCCAATCGCAGTCCGCACTCCGTTGATCTTGATAGCGTACTGCGCGGGTTTGAGATGAAAATCCTCACGCAGAGCGATCTCTGGTAGCAACACCCCGCTGGTTTCAGATACCACTTGCCGCACGCCACGCATGCGTTGCGTCAACGGAGCGCCTTTACTTTTATCCACCATGGTCACCAGCTTATAGCCCAAATTGAGGCCAATCGGTTCCACCATGGGAATGTTGTCCCAGCCAATCGTCATTTGATCGTCTGGTTGCGCCAAAGCCTGCTGGATGGCGTCCATGTTGCTATGATCTTTTGCTGGAGCTTTGACTCTACGACTTTGACGCCAGGCAGAGAACAGCAGTAAAGCGGTGAAGGCCAAAAACACCATATGCGGCATGCCTGGCACAATTGCCAGCACAAACATCACGGCCGCAGCGGTATACAGCGTACCCGGTTTGGCTAACAGCTGAGAGCGAATATCATCACCCAGATCAGCACCATCGCTGATACGCGTGACAATAATCGCTGCCGCAGTAGAAAGCAGCAGCGATGGAATCTGCGCTACCAAACCATCACCAATGGTTAGCAACACATATTGTTCGAAAGCTTGCCCCGCGGGTAAGTTGTGCTTGAACACGCCAATCAAAATACCGCCGATCACGTTGATCAACAGGATCATGATGCCAGCGATAGCATCGCCACGAACGAACTTGGATGCACCGTCCATCGCGCCGTAGAAATCAGCTTCATTGGCAACATCTTTGCGTCGCAGGCCCGCCTGTTCCTGATTAATTAAGCCTGCATTGAGATCGGCATCAATGGCCATCTGTTTGCCAGGTAACGCATCCAGCGTAAAGCGTGCCGAAACTTCGGAAATACGTTCGGCACCTTTGGTGACCACCACAAAGTTGATCACCGCATCGGTAAGTGTGGAAGAGCGCAAGGAAATTGTGGCGCAGTTGAATGGCGAATCCATTTTTAACGGTGCCGCTTTCAATCCTTTTGAGCAGAACGGTGGCAAAAGTGATGCACTGATTGGTGACACGTTAGAACTCAGCAAAAAGGAAGAGACCGTAAAGGCTGGGGATATGCTGCAGTCGGGTGGTAAACCTCAAGAGCATTTGGACAGCGTGCTGTCACGATCGGACGCTGAGTTAGCAAAACTGTATCAGCAGATTCAACAAGTTATTAAAAGCTATAACGCGCAAGACGTTCTGACCTTAGAAACCTTGCCGCAAGGTTTGCGGATTTTGGTACAGGACGATCAGGATCGTGTGATGTTTCCCCGTGGCAGCGCCTTGTTGACGCCGTATTTCCAGAAATTGCTGACGGAACTTGGCCCAGTGTTTAACCGCATCGACAACAAAATCATGATCAGCGGCCACACCGATGCTGCGCAGTACAGCGGTAATGCGGCTTACAACAACTGGAACCTGTCGGGGGATCGTGCCTTAGCTGCGCGCCGTGCATTAGAGCGCGGCGGTCTGGAAAGCGCCCGCGTGTTGCAGGTCAATGCCATGGCGTCGCGCATGCCACGCGATCGTGATGATCCGATGAGCGCGCGCAATCGTCGCATTGAAATTCTGGTATTAACTGATGCCGCCGCTGAAACCTTATTCCAATTTTATGGCCGCGAAGGGGAGAACGTGGTGAAACCCATCGCTGAGCGCCTGCGATAACCTGTCAGTGCCTTTGAATCCTTTTTGATTCGACCGGTGGCGAAATCCACCGGCTTTTTTTTGCCTGAATTTGCTCTCTGGCATGTTGGCGTTCATATGAACCAGGTCACCATAAATGGCGACCCTACAAAATCCTGCACCTTAACGTAAGGTCGCCATTTATGGTGACCACAAAACACGCGGCACGATATGTTAAAAATGTTGCCAGTTAATTTGACTTTAGTTAGCTAAATCATTCTTTTATGTGAATAATGTCGGCGGGCGCACATTGCAAAGGCGCACGGGTACGCCACAATTAAGTCACGTGGTTAACCGGAGAAAGAGTATGACTGCCAACACCTCCAGCCTGCTGTTACTGATGTCTTTCGCCGCCGGCACCTTTTCCGCTGGATCGTCCAGCAATCCGCAACATTTAATGCTGTCGCTGCCCTCAGGCGGCGTGCCGAACAATCCGCTGCCGCTGATCATCTGGCCGGGCATCGTGCCTGATGAAGATGAAGCGCAAGACAGCGCGGCGTGGTTCGAGAAAACCTTTACCCGCAACGGTTGGCCCGCCGCCTGGCGTGCGCCAATCTTTCCGTATACCCACTATCATCCGAATACGCATGAAGTATTGGGCGTCGGTGCCGGTTGGGCCGAAGTGCTGTTTGGCGGCGATAGCGGTCGCATGGTGACGCTGCGGGAAGGCGATGCGGTGCTGATTCCGGCGGGCGTCGGTCACAAGCAAGTTTTCGCCTCAGAGGATTTTTTCGCCGTCGGCGCCTATCCTCAAGGAATGTCGCCGGAAACCGTACGTGATGAGCCGTCACGTTTACGTGCGTCGAAACAGCAGATCCAGCAGGTTCCGCTGCCGCAGCGCGATCCCTTTACCGGTGGCGAAGGAGCCATGACGGAGATTTGGCTGCCAGTCGCGCAGCAGCTGATGCACCAGTAAAGTGCAAAACAGCTCGGCCGTCATCGAGAGGCGCGTGTGCCGTGCAGGAACGGGCCTCTGGCACAGTTTGTGCAGGAGAAAAATATCTCCAGACACGCGCCGGGTAAATCATGAAAGAAAGCTATCAGATAGCATCACACTTCTATGATGAGATGTTGCTGAGCGATGGCCAACACCGCGCTCACTATCAGCAATACTGGGAATGGTTACAACAGGCGGACGTCGATGCCGTAGCGCGCAAACGCGAAGAGGCGGAGCTGCTGTTTCATCGCGTGGGTATCACCTTCAACGTCTACGGCGATGATGGCGGCGCAGAACGGTTAATCCCCTTCGACAGCGTGCCGCGCATTATTCCTGCCAGCGAATGGTCGATGCTCGATCGCGGCATCCGCCAACGCGTTCAAGCGCTCAACGCCTTTCTTCATGACATCTATCATCAGCAATTAATTCTCAAAGCAGGCATCGTGCCCGCCGAGCAAGTGTTGGTGAACGATCAGTATCAGCCGTGCATGCAGGGTGTGGATCTGCATCGCAACATCTACGCGCACATTGTTGGCGTGGATATGGTGCGCAACAACGATGGCGAGTATTACGTGCTGGAGGACAATCTGCGCACGCCGTCTGGCGTCTCCTACATGCTGGAAAACCGCAAGATGATGATGCGGCTCTATCCTGAACTGTTCGCCGGACAGCACATCGCGCCGGTGGAACGTTATCCTTCTCATCTGCTGCAAACGCTGCGCGAAAGCTCGCCGGTCAACGATCCGGTGGTGGTGGTGCTGACGCCGGGCCGCTTTAACAGCGCTTATTTTGAGCACAGCTTCCTCGCGCAGCAGATGGGCGTCGAACTGGTGGAAAGCGCCGATCTGTTTGTGAAAGATGGCGCGGTGATGATGCGTACCACCGCCGGGCCGTGCAAAGTCGATGTGATTTATCGCCGCGTCGATGATGCTTTCCTCGATCCGTTGGCGTTCCGCCCCGATTCGATGCTTGGCGTGCCGGGCTTGTTGTCGGTGTATCGATCCGGCAACGTAGTGTTGGCTAATGCGATTGGCACCGGCGTGGCGGATGACAAATCGATCTATCCGTATGTGCCGGACATGATCCGTTTTTACCTTGATGAAGATCCGATCCTCAACAACGTGCCGACCTGGCAATGCCGCAAACCGCAGGATCTCACTTATGTGCTCGCCAACTTGAGTAAGATGGTGGTGAAAGAGGTGCATGGCGCGGGCGGCTACGGCATGTTGATTGGCCCGGTTGCCAGCCAGCAAGAACTAAGTGATTTCCGCGATCGCCTCAAAGCGCGCCCGGAAAATTACATCGCGCAGGACACGCTTTCGCTCTCCACTTGCCCGACATTTATTGATAACGGATTGGCACCGCGCCATATCGATCTGCGTCCGTTTGCCTTGTGCGGCGCCGATATTCGTTTGGTGCCGGGCGGTTTAACCCGCGTAGCGCTCAACGAAGGTTCGCTGGTGGTGAACTCGTCGCAAGGCGGCGGCACCAAGGACACGTGGGTTTTGGAGGATGACGCATCATGCTAAGCCGCACCGCCAGTGGACTGTATTGGATGGCGCGCTATCTGGAGCGCGCAGAACAACTCGCCCGCGTGTTGGACGTGACCAACCGTTTATCGCTGATGCCAGTACGCGGCAGCCAGGGCGATGAATTGATGCTGCCGCTGAATCTCACCGGCACGCGCGAGCTATTTGAAACCCTCAACGGCCGCTTCACCATGCCGCAGCTGTTCAACTTCTTTGCGCTCGACGATCGCAATCCCAGCAGCATTTTCAGCTGTTGGCAGGAGGCGTGGAACAACGCGCATGCGGTACGCGGCAGCTTGTCATCGGAAGTGTGGGAGAGCATTAACTCGACGTGGATTGAGATGCGCAACACGCGGCGACGCGGCATTACCAGTGCCAATGCGGATAGCTTTTTCGATTGGGTAAAAGAGCGCTCCCACCTGTTTCGCGGCGCGATGTTTGGCACCTTACTGCGCGGCGATGCGATGAGCTTTATCCGCATCGGCACCTTGATGGAGCGCAGCGACGGCACCGCGCGTTTACTCAGCGTCAATCAGCAATTGCTCGAGCAACAGTCGGATTCGGTGCGCGAATATTATTGCCTCGACACCTTATTGCGCGCGGTGTCGGCGCGTGAAGCCTACAACGCCATCTTCAAGCAGCAGCTGCTACCGGATTTGGTCAACGAGATGCTGATTCTGCGCAGCGAAAGCCCGCGCTCGCTGCACTCCTGCATTGATGAGATTGCCACACAGCTGGAGAACATTGGTAGCAGCGGGGAAGATCGCCCGCGCTATTTGATCACCGTGTTGCTGGCGGAAATGCGCTTCAGCACCTGGCAAAGCCTGACGCAGGACGGATTGAATAGTTGGATCAACCATTTCCTCGAGCGCCTCAACGCGCTGGCAGACAGCATCAATCACACCTATCTGGAGGCGAAATGAGACTAAACATCGAGCATAAAACCCGCTACGCCTACGAGCATCAGGTGACACTCAGCACTCAATATTTGCGCCTGACGCCGCAAAATTCGGTGCATCAGCAGATTATCTCGTGGGATTTGGAGCTACCGTGTGAAGCCACGCGCACCGAAGATGCCTATGGCAACGTGATGCATGTGTTGACGCTGGACACGCCGCATCAGGAATTAGATATTGCCGCGCGTGGCGTGGTGGAGATTTTGGATGGTGGTGAATACGCGCCCGATCCTGAATCATTGTTGTCGCCGCTGGTGTTCTTGCGCGTCACACCGCTGACGCAGCCCAATGTCGAAATTCGCGAATTCGCCCAGCGCTATTGGCGGCCAGAAAAACCGCTGGCGAGTCTGGAGAAATTGATGGACGAGTTGCTGCTGAAAATGCCATATCGTCCCGGTAGCACGTTGGTGACGGATGCCGCCGCGAAAGTATTTGCTGCCGGCAGCGGCGTTTGCCAGGATCACAGCCACGTGTTCCTCGCCTGTTGTCGCAGTTTGGGGATTCCGGCGCGCTATGTTAGCGGCTATCTCTATACTGAAAATGTTGAGCACGTCGCCACTCACGCCTGGGTTGAAGCCTGGCTGGATGGCAGTTGGCACAGCTTTGATATCACTAATAATACCCGCAGCACGCGCCAGCATTTACGTCTGGCGGTGGGTGTGGATTATCTTGATGCTTGTCCGGTGCGCGGTATGCGCATGGGCGGCGGCGGTGAAGATATGCTGGCGGTGGCTGCGGTGCTTCAGGTGCATGCGCAGCAGTAATTCTGAACAGGCAAGACTATGACCTATTGTGTGGCAATGCGTTTATCGTCAGGGATGATTTTTGTATCTGATTCACGTACCAATGCGGGCGTTGATCATATTTCCTCGTTCCGTAAATTGCATGTGTTTCAGGTGGATGATGAACGCACGCTGGTGCTGCAAAGTGCCGGTAATCTGGCGACCACGCAAAGCGTGTTGAGCCTGCTGCGACGCAACAATGGCGATGGCGATCAGCCCAATCTATTGAACGGGCGATCGCTGTATGACATTGCGCTGATGGTTGGTGAAACGCTGCGCGAAGTGATCAAGCGCGATGGCGAAGAGTTTGGCGGTACGCTGCTGTTGGGCGGACAAATTCGTGGCGAGGAGCCGCGTTTGTTCCAAATCTATCCGCAAGGCAACTTCATTGAAGCCAGCGTCGATACACCGTATTTCCAGATTGGCGAAAGCAAATATGGCAAACCGATTATTGACCGCGTACTGCGTTATGAAACCCCGCTTAGTCAGGCCATGCAGTGTGCGCTGATTTCGATGGATTCGACGCTGGCGAGTAATATTTCGGTGGGCTTGCCGCTGGATGTGATGGTGTATCAAACCGACAGCTTCAGCGACAATCAGCAATATCACATCACCGAGCAACATCCTTATTTCTCGCAGATTCGCCAATTGTGGAGCAAAGGATTGTTGAGTGTGTTTTCGCAGTTGCCGCCATTGAAGTTGTGATTTAAATGGCGACCCCGCAACATCTGGCGTAGGGTCGCCATTTATGGTGACCGCCGAATGTCAAACCAGATCATTCACCTTGGCCGTCATATTAATTCCGCTAATCCCTTTCAGCCCTAACTTACGCAGGATTTTTATTTTATAGGTACTGACGGTTTTACTGCTGAGCTGCAATTGTGAAGCGATCTCTTTATTACTCATTCCCGACGCTAATTTGACCAATACCACCAATTCTCGCCGCGTCAGGCTCATCAATTTTTCGCTTTCGATCAATTCCTCAACGCCCGCCGAAGAATGGGTGATGGGATAATAACGTTTTCCCTGTTCCACCTCTCCAATAGCCGTAATTAATGCATCAAGATCGCCGCGCTTGCATACATAACCTTCCACGCCTAATTGTAAGCAACAGCGTTGATAAAAAAGGCTTTCTGAAGCGGTATACACAATGATTTTTTGATCGGGAATAGCGCGTTTGATATCGGCTATCAACGGAATGCCAGCACGGCCAGGCATGGTGAGGTCAAGCAGTAATACGTCTGGACGCAACGAAATCAATTCACTGATTAACCAATCTCCTTTCTCTGCTACACCGACAATCGAATAGTGATATGACTGCAATAACGCTTTAATACCGGCACAAATTAACGGGTGGTCATCAACAATAAATACTGAATGAATCATATGTGTAGTCCGAAGAGGAAAATAAAAAAACAGCCAAGTTAAAACACCATTCAAAAAGCAATAAATACTGGTGTGACCAGATTAATTCACGTGGCTTAACAATAAGCACTAAGCTATGTCTCGAATTTCGGACTTTAAGGTGAGTGAAGCAATCTTATGCGCCAGAACATGGCGCGCCGTTTTTTTCCTTTGCCCGGAGCGATGGTCATAAATCTGAAAACAAGCCGCTCTAACGTCGAGGCGATAAACCGCTACGCATAAAAAGGGTGAATGATGTTTTCAGTTGATCAGCTTCTCGATACTTACTGGCCAGGTCATCAACCGGCGAACTGGCAAAAGACCTTCCTCAAATGGGCAGTTCGCGAACATGAATTTCAGGAATTTGCTGCCCGTTATCGCCACCTCAAAGGCGTGGATATGGTCGAGCAGGTTCTGGAGCATTTGGATGTGCGCTGCGAACTGAGTGAACGCGATTTGGAGCAGATTCCGACGCGTGGTCCGGTGGTGATTGTCGCCAACCATCCGTTGGGTGCGCTGGATGGCTTAGCGCTGCTGGCGGCGGTGTCGCAGGTGCGACGGGACGTGAAAATCGTCGCCAATCGCATGTTGATGATGCTGGAACCGATCAACAACATGATGTTGCCGGTGGATAACATGGGCAATCGCACCAGCCGCGAGCAGCTTACTCACATGCAGCAGCATCTCGACAATCAAGGTGTGCTGATCATCTTCCCGGCGGGCGAAGTGTCGCGCCTTTCCAGCCGTGGCGTACGCGATCGCCATTGGCATCACAGTTTCCTGCGCCTCGCCGCCCGTGCGCGCGCGCCCATCGTGCCGGTGCATGTGGCCGGTCGTAACAGTCTGGCGTTCTATGCCGCCGCGAAAATCGCCTCGCCGCTGGCGCTGTTGATGCTGGTACGTGAGATGTTCCGCCAGCGCGGATCGCGCATCAAACTGCATATCGGCGAGCAGATCCCGTTTGCCAATTGGCATGATGGTCACACGCCGGGCAAAGAGCTGGCGAAGCGGTTGCGTAAACATCTTTATCGCATTGGTCAGGGACGCCGTGGCTTGTTCCAGACCGAAGCGGCGATTGCACGCCCGGAAGATCGTGCGGAGCTGAAGAAAGCGCTGATGGAAAGCGAACGCCTCGGCACGCTGCCGGATGGCAAGCAGATCTATCTGTGGCGGCGTAACGGCGCCAGTTGGGTGCCGCTGCTGCGTGAGTTGGGACGTTTGCGTGAAGTGGCGTTCCGCGCGGTGGGCGAGGGCAGCGGTCGCCGTCGCGATCTCGACAAATACGATGACGATTACTATCACCTGATTTTGTGGGATGACGATGAGCTGGAAATCGTTGGCGCTTACCGATTTATTCCTGGCGCGGAACAACTGGAGCGTCGCGGATTAGAAGGCATTTACAGTGACAGCTTGTTCCACTACGACGAGCGCATGTTGCCCATCATCAATCAAGGTTTGGAATTGGGACGCAGCTTCATTCAGCCGGCCTATTGGGGCAAACGCGGCCTGGATTACCTGTGGATGGGAATTGGTGCGTACATCGCTAAATACCCGGAAACGCGCTATCTGTTTGGCCCGGTGTCGATTTCTGGCGGCATGCCGTTGGCAGCACGCGACTTGCTGGTGGCGTTCTACCGCATGTACTTCCCCACCGAATTGCCGCTGGCGACCTCGCGCCGCCCGTATCCCGCTTCGTTACCGGAAGTGCTGGCGCAGTTCACCGGCGATAACTACACCGAAGATCTGCGTCGCCTGAAACACTTGCTGGCGAACCTCGGCACCGCGATTCCTACGCTTTACAAACAGTATTCCGAAGTGTGCGAACCGGGCGGCGTGCAGTTTATCGATTTCGGTAGCGATCCTGATTTCAATAACTGCATCGATGGTTTGGTGCTGGTGGATCTCACGCGGGTGAAACCGGCGCGTTATGAGCGCTATATCGGCATGCATTTGCAACCGGCTGCAACCGTCAGCGCTGAGTGACTTTAGTGAGGCTTTCGTTCGCCATAGATTAGGCAGTTTCAGTGCTGCCGTGCGGCGACCAAGCAGAGGGGCGATGGCGCGCCCCTCTGCACTCCCGCGCCTTGCGCCAGCCCATCCCGCCGCTACGCGGTGCCTTCTCTCATTCGCGCTGCCTGACGGACCGGCGGCGATTCGCTCCTGCTCAGTGCCACCTCCCGCCGCATCCCTGCGGCTTGCCCTGGCATCACTCTTTCGTTCAGCGGGATGGGATGTCGCTCCACACCCACGCTGCAACAATCTGCGTTTCATAAACACACCTTCGCTTGAGCCTTTGGTCACCATAAATGGCGACCCTACGAAACTCACAGTGGCTTGTAGGGTCGCCATTCATGGTGACCAGGTGCGCAAAAATGCGCACCCTACGAAATCCTTCTCCAGACAAAGCCTCTCCAGACCACGCTGTTTTTAATTAGAAAAATATTCTCACAGGCGAGGTTCGCGGGCGCCATTCGCAGCGCCGAGTGAAGAGTGACGGCCAGGATGAGCCGACACGATGTCGGCGAAAGCGCGGCATGAGCCATGGATGGCGAATCCGCGCGGTCCGTCAGGCCGGAATGATGAGCGAGGGAACAGCGAGGACGGCGCAAGGCGCGGATTGCAAAGGGCCACGCCATTTGGCCCTTTGCCCGTACGCCTGCATCTAACATTCTGAAACTGCCCAATGTTTAGCGGGCGGAACCTTCTCAGAGCCAATCCTCTGCATAGCGGGCGGAACCTCCTCAGTGCCAGCGTAAAACACCTCGGCTTCATGCCGCCTTCATCCAATGTCATGGAATCGTCATCACAGTGTCGTAGGGTCTTAGCCGGACTGTCAGACAAAGGCCAGAAACATGGCATCGATCACACTTCGCGGGCTGCGCAAATCCTTTGCCGCGCAGCCGGTTTTGCACGACATCTCCCTGCATATCGCGCAGGGCGAATTCATCGCCGTATTAGGCCCATCGGGCTGCGGCAAAACCACCTTATTGCGCTTGCTGGCCGGTTTTGAAACCGCCGATGCCGGTGAGATCCACGTTGGCGAGCGCTGTTTTGCCGCACCTGGCGTGCATCTGCCGCCGGAAGATCGTCAGCTTGGCGTGGTGTTCCAAAGCTACGCGCTGTGGCCGCACATGACGGTCGCCGAAAACGTTTCTTACAGCCTGAAAGTCAGCGGCGTGGCGCGCAGCGAGCGCGAACGTCGTACGCAACAGGCGCTGGAACTGGTGGGATTGGAGAATTTCGCCAGCCGCCGTCCTGCCGATCTCTCTGGCGGCCAACGGCAACGTGTGGCACTGGCGCGCTGTTTAGTCGCCCAACCCACGCTGGTGCTGCTTGATGAGCCGCTCGCCAATCTTGATGTTCATCTGCGTGCCACCATGGAAGAGGAGTTCCGCCGCTTCCATCATCACAGCCACGCCACCTTGCTCTACATCACCCACGATCAACATGAAGCGATGGCGTTGGCCGACCGCATTGTGGTGATGGATGCCGGGCGCGTGATGCAGTTCGCTACGCCGCAAACGTTGTGGCGTGAACCGGCCAACGCCATGGTGGCGCGCTTTATTGACGACGGCAAAGTGCTGCCAATTAGCGATATCGAACCGCTTGGCGATGGGCGCGCTTATGCCACGCTTTGCGGTTTACGCGTGCCACTGCGCTGCGCGCCAGAACAAGGTCCGCAGCCGCACGGGCAAGCCAGTTTTCACGCGGTGGATTTCCGTTTAGCTGCGCCGGGCGAACCGCAGTTTGCCGCGCGCGTGCAGCGGGTGATTTATCGCGGCGGCCATCACCAAATCAATGTGGTGCCGCTGGATGCGCCGGAGTGCAGCATCACGCTGCAGTTGGCCGATCAACCTTTACCCGTCAGCGACGCCACCATCGGTGTGGCGGTGCGCGACGGTTGGATTCTTCCTTCTTAACCTTTTCACTCATTAATTCAGGGAATTGCTATGCGTAAGTCGTTTAACGTTGTGATGTTAGCCAGTGGCTTGCTGCTTTCTGCCGTGAGTCATGCCGAAGACGCACCATCAGGCAAATTAGTGGTTTACACCTCGCAGGCACCGGAAATTGCCCAGCAAACCATGGATGCGTTTAAAGCCGCCTACCCGAATGTGCAGGTGGAGTGGACGCGTAACGGCACCACGCAATTAATGAACGTGCTGCGCACCGAAATGATGAGCGGCGAAGCCAAGCCGGATGTGCTGCTGATTGCCGACGCCATCAACCTTGGCGCGCTGAAGAATGAAAACCATCTGTATCAATACAGCGATGCGCCGCTGAGCCACATCAATCCGTCATTCTACGACAAAGATAAAACCTTCTTTGGCACCAAAATCATCGCCACGGTGATTGCTTATAACACCCAACATGCGCAGCCGATTGATAGCTGGAATGCGTTGGCGGTAGAAGCCAACAAAGGGCAGATCGCCGTGCCAAGTCCGCTCTATTCTGGCGCGGCGCTGTACAAACTGCATACCGACATCAACACGCCATCAATTGGTTGGGGCTTCTACAAAAAGCTGGCGGCAATTGGCGTCGCGCCGCAAGGCGGCAATGGCCCAGCGCTGAAAGCGGTGGCGAGCGGTCTGGATAAATACGGCATCATCACCGACGCCGATGTGATTCTGGCGAAGAAAAAAGGATCGCCGGTTGATCTGGTGTATCCGAAAGAGGGCGTTTCCTATGTGACCGAACCGGTTGCCATCATGAAATCGGTGCACAACTTGCTAGCGGCCAAAGCCTTCGTGAACTTCATGCTGTCTGAGCAGGGCCAGAAACTGGTGGTCGAGCAGGGCAACCGTCCGGTTGACGATCGTGTGGCTGCGCCAGAAGGTTTCACGCCGATCAACAAAATCAAACTGCTGTCGCCAGATGTCGCCAAAGCGATTAAAGAAGATGCCGCCGTGCGCGATCAGTTCACTGCGCTGTTCGGCGGTTAAGTAGCATGAGCGTGTTGAGCAACGAATGGCGTAATGCGGGCGGCAAGCGGCGGCGATTTAACAGCGAGCGACTGGTTCTGCTGCTGATGGTGCTGATGATTGGCCTGCTTTCCGTTGCGCCATTAATGCGGCTGGTGTGGACCGCCATCGCGCCAACCGGCGTGCCGGATATGCCGCGCTTGTTGCGACTGCTGGCCAGCGATCGCGTGTTGATTGCCAGCGGTAATACCTTGCTCATCGCGCTCAGTTCGACCTTGATTTCGCTGCTGCTCGGCACCGCCGCGGCGTGGCTGGTGGCGCTCAGCGATCTGCGTGCCAAAACCGCGTGGGTGTTTGCCTTTATCCTGCCGCTGATGATTCCGCCGCAGGTCACGGCGCTGGCGTGGTTACAGGCGCTAGCGCCATCGAGTCCTTTGGCGCTGTTGTTTGCCAGCCTCGGTTTGCCGTGGTTTGTGCCCGGCGAACAGCCGCTCTATTCCTTGACGGGCATTGTATTGCTGCTCGGCACGCACAATGCGCCGTTGGTATTTCTCACGGTGCGCGCCGGATTACGGCGTTTACCGGCTGATTTGGTCGAAGCTGCGCAGATCAGCGGCGCATCGCGCACGCGCGTGCTGTTCACCATCATTTTGCCGCTGGCGCGTCCGGCAATCTTTGCGGGTGCCGCGCTGACGTTTGTCGCCGCCGCCGGTAACTTTGGTATTCAGGCGATGTTGGGCATTCCGGCGCGCGTGCCAACGCTGATCACGCTGGTGTATCAACAATTTAACGGCATCGGCCCCAGCGCGCTGCCTAACACTGCGGTGTATGCCTTATTGATCGCCTTTATTACGCTGGCGGGCATGACGGCCAGCGCGTGGTTGGGTGGTCGGCACGATGTGCGCGTCAACGGCGCGCCGCGCGTGTGGCAGCAATCTTTAGGACGTGGTCGCATGGCGATTGAAGGCGTGGCCTGGCTATGGATGGCGCTGACGTTGCTGCTACCGCTCAGCGCGCTGCTGATCACCGCGTTGACCAGCGGATTTGGTCAGGCGCTGAGCTGGCAAACGCTGACGCTGGAAAACTTCCGCGCGGCATTGTGGGGCTATCCAGCGGTGCGCCATGCGTTTCTCACCAGTTTGGGATTAACCAGCTTAACAGCGGTAATCCTCACGCTGTGCGCGTTGTTCCTCGCTTACTTCCTCAGCTGGCGGCGAACCAAGCTGGTGCGCGGATTGTGGCTGGCGAGCGAACTGACTTATGCGTTGCCGGGTATTGTCACCGGCGTGGCGGCGATGCTGTTTTTCCTGCGTCCGCTGCCGATGGTTAACGTGTCGCTGTATGGCACGGTGTGGATCATTCTCGCCGCTTATTTGGCTAACTTCCTCGCGCTGGTGCTGCGTCCCACGCTGGCGGGCTTCGCGCAGCTGGAACCGGCACTGGATGAAGCCGCGCGCCTGTGCGGTGCCGGTTTTATGCGCCGTATGCGCGATATCTTGCTGCCGCTGGCCGCGCCTTCCGCGCTGGCTGGCAGCGTGCTGGTGTTCCTCACTGCGCTGAATGAAATCCAGGTGTCGGTGCTGCTGGTCACTTCGCAAACGCAAACTATCGGTCCAACCATCGTATTCCTTGATGAAGGCGGTTCCGCCTCGCTTGCCGCAGCGGTGGGATGCCTGATGATTGTGGTGGTGTGCGTGCTGATGGGGCTGGCAACGCGACTCGCGCGACGTCTGCCGCAAGGCGTGCTGCCATGGCAAGCCTAGCGTCAACGCATGATTAATCTCGCGGTATCCCGCTGAACATTTTCTCGCCACTGCCGATAATCTAACTACCAACATTTGTCTGTAGACGAATAGCGCTTGTCAGCGCTACGTATTTGCGCTTAAGTCTGCATACTAATTAAGAATTTTCTTAGAAAGTCCAGGCGATACCAGGCAGCAATAGGCGAATAACAATGAATAATAACTCTGACGTCATGTACCGATTATTGGTTCAGAGCGTGGTGGACTATGCCATTTACATGCTCAAACCCGACGGCACCGTAGCGAATTGGAATGCCGGCGCGCAGCGCGCCAAAGGCTACACGCCGGATGAAATTGTCGGCAAAAATTTTGCCTTGTTTTATAGCGAAGACGACCGCAAAAACGGTGCGCCGCAGCGTGGGCTTTCGGTGGCGGCCACGGTGGGTCGCTTTGAAACCGAAGGTTGGCGCTATCGCAAAGATGGCAGCGCTTTTTGGGCGCATGTGGTGATCGATGCGATTCGTGATGACTTCGGCGAGCTGGTGGGTTTTGCCAAAGTGACCCGCGACTGCACCGAACAACAAGAGTTACAACGCAAGCAGCGTGAGCAGGAGCAGCGATTTCGAATGTTGGTGGAAGGTGTCAGTGATTACGCTATTTACATGCTGGATTTGGACGGCAAAGTCGAAAATTGGAACGTAGGCGCACAGCGCGCGAAAGGCTACGTCGCCGAAGAGATCGTGGGACAGCACTTCTCGCGCTTCTACAGCGCGCAAGATCGTAAAGATCATATCCCGGAAAAGAACCTCAGCACCGCTTTCAAAACCGGTCGTTTCGAGGACGAAGGCTACCGTTATCGCAAAGATGGCAGCGCGTTTTGGGCGCATGTGATCATTGATGCGATTCGTGATGATTCAGGCAAGTTGATTGGCTACGCCAAAATCACCCGCGATTGCACCGAGCAGCGCGAAGCACTGCGCAGACAGCGTGAACACGAAAAAACCTTCCGCTTGTTAGTGGAAGGCGTCACCGATTACGCCATCTATATGCTGGATTTGCAGGGCCGCGTAGTGAACTGGAATGCCGGTGCGCAGCGCGCCAAAGGTTACCTTTCGGAAGAAATCGTCGGTCAGCACTTTTCGGTGTTTTATGGCTCGGCTGAGCGTAACGCTCGCACGCCGGAATCCAACCTCGGCATCGCGCTGAAAACCGGTCGTTTCGAAGATGAAGGCTGGCGCTATCGCAAAGACGGCTCAGCGTTTTGGGCGCATGTGGTGATTGACGCGATCCACGACGAAGATGGCCGCATGCTCGGTTTTGCCAAGATCACCCGTGATGTCACCGAACGGCGTGAGAACGAGCAACAACTGCTGCGCGCACGGGATTTGGCGCAGGCGCAAAGTGCCAAGATGTCTGAGTTGTCGGGCTTCCTCGACACCATCATCAGCAACATTCCATCGTGCGTGATTGTCGAAGACGCGATCAGCCGCGAAATTTTGATGGTCAATGACAAAGCCGAGCAGCTGTTTGGCATCAGCAAAGCGTTGATCATGCATAAACGTCCGTACGAATGCATGACGGCGGAACAAGCAGATTACTTCAACAGCCTGGCGGATATCGCGCTGCGCAGTGAAGGTATTCACTCGCGCGAACAACTGCTATTGACGGCGTCCGGCGAGCGCATTCTGCATACCCGCGCCACCACTATCAGCGGCAAAGATATGCGTCAGAATTACGTGATGCTGATTGTCGAAGATGTTACCGATCAGCGTGAAGCCGATGCGCGCATTCGCCATATGGCACACCACGATAACCTCACCAGCTTGCCGAACCGCGTGCTGTTCCGCCAGAAACTGAGCGAAGCGCTGCGTGTGGATAATCAACACAACCAAATCAGCGCCACCTTGTGCCTCGATCTCGATAACTTCAAGAACGTGAACGATGCGCTGGGCCACCAGATTGGTGACGACCTGCTGCGCGTGGTGGCAAAACGCCTGCGCAGTGCGCTGCGCGATCCCGATACGCTGGCGCGTATTGGCGGCGATGAATTTGCCATTGTGTTGCCGAATATTCGCACCGCTGATGAAGCGGCAGTGGTGGCGCAACGCTTGATCGAAGCGATCCGCCCGCCGATTAATGTCGAAGGGCATAATCTGTCGGTGGGGTTGAGCGTCGGCATCGCGCTGACGTCGCAAGCCACCAACACGCCGGAACATATGCTGCGCTGCGCCGATATGGCGCTGTACGAAGCCAAACGCAATGGCCGCAATCGCTACGAACACTTCACGCTGGAGATGGACGATCTGGCGCGTAGCCGCCGCGTGATCGAGAACGATCTGCGTGATGCGATCACCGGACGTCAGCTGCGCCTTTATTACCAGCCGATCACCGATGAGAAAGGCATCATCGGTTATGAAGCGCTAATGCGTTGGCATCACCCGATCAAAGGGCTGATCATGCCGAATGATTTCATCCCAATTGCCGAAGAGACCGGCTTGATTCACATGCTCGGCGCGTATGCGCTGTATGAAGCTTGCCGCGAAGCACAAAGTTGGGGCACGGAACAATCGGTGTCGGTGAACTTGTCGCCGCTGCAATTCAAAAACAGCTCGCTGGTGTCGGTGGTGGAAGGTGCGCTGCGTGAATCGGGATTGGCGCCGCATCGGCTGGAAGTGGAGATCACTGAATCGGTGCTGCTGGACGATACGCTGGGCAACATCCGCACGCTGCAAAGCCTGAAAACGCTCGGCGTGCAGATCGCGCTGGATGATTTCGGCACCGGCTATTCATCGCTGAGTTATCTGCGCTCCTTCCCGTTCGACAAGATCAAAATCGACAAGTCGTTTATCAATGACATGGGCGACAGCCGCGAGGCGCTGGCAATTATCCGCGCAATTACCGGCATGAGCCGCAGCCTGGATATCCAGATCACCGCCGAAGGTGTGGAGAGCAACGAGCAGTTTACCAAGCTGCGTGAAGAGGGTTGTACGCTGTTCCAGGGCTACTACTTTGGCCGTCCGCAGCCGTCGGAATTGCGTTTGAAAGAGTTGGATTGAGATTACCGTTGTAAGGTCGCCATTTATGGTGACCACCCAAACAAAAAACGCCCGACATGTCGGGCGTTTTTTTATTTTGCGGTGACGGGCAGTTGCTTATGCGCCGTGGCCGTCAACCGACATGTGGCCGAGATCTTTATCCACCAGGAACAGACCTTCGCCTTTGCTGCCGACCATTGCCAGTTTATCCAGCACGGTTTTGAACAGCTTCTCTTCTTCATGCTGCTCTGCCACGTACCATTGCAGGAAGTTGAAGGTTGAGTAATCCTGCGTGGTCAGCGCGGTGTGCACCAGCTCGTTGATTTTCTTAGTGATCAGCTGCTCATGCTTCAGCGCTTCTTCCAGCACGTCATTCAGTGAATTCCAGCTAATCGCCGGCGCTGCAATGCTGCCCAGCACTGGCAAGGCACCAGCATCGCTGACGTAATCGAACAGCTTTTGCATGTGCTGCATCTCTTCGCGTGAGTGCATTTTCAGGAAGGAAGCGGCACCTTCGTAGCCTTTATCGCTGCACCATGCGCTCATCTGCAAATATAGGTTGGCGGAGAAGAATTCGAGGTTCAGTTGGTCGTTCAAACGAGAGGTCATTTCAGCAGTTAACATGGCTGAGTCCTTTTTAATTTATCAGGTGAAGTACGGCGAATTATGCATCAATCTATACTTTTTTGTGAAGGAGTTTCCGTAAAAAAGTTGAATTTATCTTATTGATTGTAAATGGAATTATTTCACAAGTTGAATGCGAAGAGTTCTCACTGTTGACTAATTTTCATTCACGCTGGATTGATTATAGCTTCACATCGGGCGATGCTGAGGCTTGCCTTTACTTTCCAGGAGCTTAGCGGTGTCGAACGTCTTAGAGCATTACCATTTTCTGCATGAAATCCCGGAGCTGGGTTTTCAGGAATTCAAAACCTCTGCTTATATTGCCGATCAGCTGGAACAAGCCGGTCTCAAGGTGACGCGCAACATCAATAACACCACCGGCATTGTGGCGGAGATTGATAGCGGCGTGCCAGGCCCGGTGCTGGCATTGCGAGCGGATATGGATGCGCTGGGGCACATTATCGACGGCGTGGCATGCGCGCGTCATACCTGCGGCCACGATGGGCATTCGTCGGTGGTGCTCACCGCCGCGCAAGAGCTGCTGAAAGAGGGTGCGATCAAAAAAGGTCGGCTGAAGTTGCTGTTCCAGCCAGCGGAAGAGCTCGGTGCCGGCGCGTTGGCGATGATCGAAGGCGGTGCGCTGGATGATGTCGAGATGATTCTCGGCTTCCATGTGCGTCCGCTGGAAGAGTGCCATGTCGGGCAAGCCACGCCAGCGGTGATTTATTCCGCCTGTAGCACGCTGGAAGCCACCATTAAAGGTGCTCCGGCGCACGCCGCACGTCCGCATTTGGGTGTTAACGCGCTGGATGCCGCGGTGCAAGCGGTGCAGGCAGTTAACGCCATCCACCTGCCGCCTGGATTAACGTGGAGCGTCAAAGCCACGCGTTTCCTGTGCGATGCCGGCGTCACCAACTCGGTGCCGGATGAGGCGCGCGTGGTATGGGATTTGCGCTCGCAGGAAAACGCGCCGATGGATGTGCTGAAAGAGAAGGTTACGTTGGCGATTCAGCACAGCGTGGCGGCGCTGGGTGCTACAGCGGAAGTGGTGGTGCTGAAAGAGATGCCCGCGGCGGAGATTCACGATGAAGCGACGGAAGTGATTCGTGCGGCGATTGTTGAGGTGCTGGGCGCGGACGGTTTGCTGGATACCAAAACCACGCCAGGCAGCGAAGACTTCTTCTATTACCCGGTCAAACGCCCGCAGGTGAAGGCCGGTTTCTGGGGTTTGGGCACCAATCTGGTGCCGGGTTTGCATCATCCCGAGATGCGCTTTGAGCTGAGTTCGCTGGAGATTGGTGTGAAGATCTTTAAAGCGGCGGCGGTAAAAGTTTTGGGATGAGGGACAGACGTTTGCGGGGATGCGCGCGGATTCCCCCGGTTCGCGAATTATTGTATGCTATGCCGCCTCAATCTTGCGCAACGATATATTCGCAGCGCGCCGCCCGCGTGTTGCCCTTGAAGAAGAATTCACTCAATGTCTAATGCTCCCTTTTTAGAAGAAGTGGCGCGCCGCCGTACCTTTGCGATTATCTCGCACCCGGACGCCGGTAAAACCACAATTACCGAAAAAGTGCTGCTGTTCGGACAGGCGATTCAAACCGCCGGTACCGTCAAAGGCCGCGGCTCCAACCAGCACGCCAAATCCGACTGGATGGAGATGGAGAAACAACGTGGTATCTCCATTACCACTTCGGTGATGCAGTTCCCGTATCGCGACAGCCTGGTGAACCTGCTGGATACGCCGGGACACGAAGACTTCTCCGAAGATACCTACCGTACGCTGACGGCGGTGGACTGCTGCTTGATGGTGATCGACGCCGCCAAAGGTGTTGAAGATCGCACACGTAAATTGATGGAAGTTACCCGTCTGCGTGATACGCCGATCATCACCTTCATGAACAAACTTGACCGTGACATCCGCGATCCGATGGAATTGCTGGATGAAGTGGAAAGCGAGCTGAAGATCGCCTGTGCGCCAATCACCTGGCCGATTGGCTGCGGCAAGTATTTCAAAGGGGTTTATCACCTCTATAACGACGAAACTTACCTGTATCAAACCGGTAAAGGTCATACCATTCAGGAAGTGCGCATCGTTAAAGGCCTGGCGAATCCAGAGTTGGATGCCGCCGTTGGCGAAGACCTGGCAAAACAGCTGCGTGATGAGCTGGAATTGGTGCAAGGTGCATCCCACGAATTCGACCATGAACTGTTCCTGAGCGGCGAAATCACGCCGGTATTCTTCGGTACTGCATTGGGTAACTTTGGCGTGGATCATATGCTCGATGGCCTGGTTGCCTGGGCGCCGACGCCAATGCCGCGCAACACCGACACGCGTCTGGTGGAAGCCAAAGAAGAGAAATTCAGCGGCTTCGTGTTTAAGATTCAGGCCAACATGGACCCGAAACACCGCGACCGCGTTGCCTTTATGCGCGTGGTATCCGGCAAGTACGAAAAAGGCATGAAACTGCGCCAGGTTCGTACCGGCAAAGACGTGGTGATTTCCGATGCGCTGACCTTTATGGCCGGCGACCGTTCGCACGTTGAAGAAGCCTATCCGGGCGACATCATCGGCCTGCATAACCACGGCACCATCCAGATTGGCGACACCTTTACCCAAGGTGAAAACATGAAGTTCACCGGTATTCCGAACTTCGCACCAGAACTGTTCCGTCGCATCCGTCTGCGCGATCCGCTCAAGCAGAAACAGCTGCTGAAAGGGCTGGTTCAGCTGTCGGAAGAGGGCGCGGTGCAGGTGTTCCGTCCGGTGCACAACAACGATCTAATCGTGGGCGCAGTCGGTGTGTTGCAGTTCGAAGTGGTGGTGGCGCGTCTGAAAAGCGAATACAACGTTGAAGCGATTTATGAAGCCATCAACGTCTCAACCGCACGTTGGGTTGAGTGCAAAGACGCGAAAAAATTCGACGACTTCCAGCGTAAAAACGAAGTTAACCTGGCGCTCGATGGCGGTGACAATCTCACCTACATCGCCCCAACCATGGTTAACCTCAATATCACGCAGGAACGCTATCCTGACGTGACATTCCGCAAGACGCGCGAGCACTAATTTCGCGCTTTCAATCGGGCCAATGGTTATCGTTGGCCCTGTTTTTCCCCGTTACAGACTCCTCCTAATTGCGCTGCGTTTATCGCTTTTTGGCGAGATATCAACCACAAGAGCCAGCAAAAGCTGTAATACCTACTACTATTATCCTGTCGGACGAGAAAAGAGACCTTTCAGGTTTCATTACGTCCATAGATTCAGTAACGCCGTTTGTTACTGGCATCCGCAGCTGCGGATGAGTTAACGGATAGAAGGATGATATCGATGAATAAGACTAAGATTGCCAAAACCCTGATCGCTGCCCTGGCGGGTACCGCACTGTTGAGCGGAGCCGCAATGGCAGATGAATCCATGTCGCAGAAAGCACAGCAAACCAGCGACAGCGCGGGTGCGAAAATCGATAGCTCAATGAAAAAAGTCGATGGTTTTATGGATGACAGCGGCATCACCGCCAAAGCCAAAGCGGCATTGGTCGATGATGAAGCCATTAAAAGTACCGATATCTCGGTCAAAACGCATCAAGGCGTGGTGACGCTGAGCGGTTTTGTGGCCTCGCAGGATCAGGCGGAAAAAGCCGTGGCGCTGGTGCAGAAAGTCGAAGGCGTGAAATCCGTTAGTGACAAACTGCACGTTAAAGACAGCAAAACCAGTTCGCTGAAGGGTTATGCCGGTGATACTGCCACCACCAGCGAAATTAAAGCTAAGCTTTTAGCAGATGACATTGTGCCGTCACGTAACGTGAAGGTGGAAACCACCGACGGCGTGGTGCAGTTATCGGGAGAAGTGGCGAACCAGGCACAGTCTGATCGTGCTGAGAAAATCGCCAAAGCCATTGAAGGCGTAAAAAGCGTGAAGAATGACCTGAAGGTGAAATCTTAACGCGAGAGTAATGGCACTATTACGGTGCCATTTCGGAATAAAAACAAAGGTGTAAATAAGCAGTTCGATTTTCACACTGGTAAAGGAGAGGCTTATGTTTCGTTGGGGTATTATTTTTCTGGTCATCGCTCTGATTGCTGCAGCATTAGGTTTCGGCGGTCTGGCGGGTACGGCAGCATGGGCAGCTAAACTTGTGTTCATTGTCGGTATTATTCTGTTCCTAGTGAGCCTGTTTACCGGGCGCAAAAAACTCTGACGCCTTGCGTATTCGACGCTAACCCGCGAGTCACCTAAAGCGGAGGCCAGTCATTTGCGGCATACTACGATGCCGCGCCGATTGCAGATGCAATGGGTCAGGGAATGACAATGACTGGTTCTCCGGGATGCCGCCTTTATCGGCTCCCTCAGAGCAGCAAACACTGAGGGACATCCATTGGGAACACGCATTCCATTGACGTTAGGTTCGATCGAACCGCTGGCATTAACCCCGTTCAAATCGAAAAAAATCGCCCTGGTATGCGAAGGCGGCGGTCAACGCGGCATCTTCACCGCAGGCGTGCTCGATGAGTTTCAACGCGCTGGATTCAATCCCTTTCAATTGCTGCTCGGCACTTCTGCTGGTGCCCAAAATCTTTCTGCCTTTGTCTGTGGCCAACCGGGCTACGCACGACGGGTGATTTCGCGTTACACCACCAGCAAACTGTTTTTCGACCCGTTGCGCTTCGTGCGTGGCGGCCATCTTATCGACCTCGATTGGCTGATTGATGTCACCAAACAAGAGTTTCCGCTGGCGCTCACCAGCGCGGAAGGGCTGTTCGCCAAAGGCAGCGAGTTTTATATGTGCGCCTGCCGCAGCGACGATTACCGCGCCGAGTATTTCAATCCCTCCAGCACCACCTGGCATGACATCATTAAAGCCTCGAGCGCGATTCCCGGCTTCTATCGCAGCGGCGTGGAGATTGATGGCGTGAGTTATCAGGATGGCGGCATCAGCGATGCGATTCCGGTGCGCGAAGCAGCACGGCGTGGCGCAGACACCATTGTGGTGATTCGCACCGTGCCGTCGCAGATGTCATATACGCCGAAGTGGTTCAAGCGCATGGAACGTTGGTTGGGCGACAGCGCCTTGCAGCCGATGATCAACATCCTGCATCAGCACGAAGAGAGCTATCGTGAGATTCAGCAGTTCATTGAGCAGCCGCCGGATAATCTGCGCATCATCGAAATCTATCCGCCCAAACCGCTGGCGAGCATGGCGCTCGGCAGCCGGTTGTCGTCGCTGAATCAGGATTACCATTTAGGCCGCCGCAGCGGGCGCTATTTCCTTGCCACGCTCGGCCAATGGTTGAGCGATGCTGAACCGCTGCTGCGCCATACCACGGTTACGCCGCCCGCTGCGGTGGCGAATGCGCCGGATAATCGCGCGCTGATTACGCCGTCGCTGGCGGAAAACGATGCCGATTACGATAAAGGCTCGCTGGCATGAGATTCATCGACACGCATTGTCACTTTGATTTCCCGCCGTTTATCGATGACGCAGCCGCCAGCATCGCGCGTGCGGCGCAGGCGGGTGTGGAGCGAATCATTGTGCCAAGCGTTGATGCCAGCCGTTTTGCTTTGGTTAGTCAGTTGGCGCAGCAACATGATGCGTTATACGCCGCGTTAGGTTTGCATCCGATCAACATCGCGCAGCATCAGGATGCGCACCTTGATGAACTCGAAGACTGGTTAAGAACGCCGGATCGCAAACGTGTGGCGATCGGTGAGATCGGTCTCGATCTGTATATGGACGATGCGCAGTTTGATAAGCAAACGCGCCTGCTGGATGCGCAACTCAAGCTGGCGAAGCGCTACGATCTGCCGGTGATCCTGCACTCGCGGCGTACGCACGATCAACTCGCGCTGCATTTACGTCGTCACGATTTACCGCGCCGTGGCGTGGTACACGGTTTTGCGGGCAGCCAGCAGCAAGCGGAGCGTTTTATCCAGCTTGGCTATGCGATTGGCGTCGGCGGCACCATCACCTATGAACGCGCCAGTAAAACCCGCAATACCATTGCCCAGTTGCCGCTCTCATCGTTGTTACTGGAAACCGACGCGCCGGATATGCCGCTGCAAGGTTTTCAGGGCCAACCGAATCGCCCCGAACGTGCTCGCAACACCTTTGAGGTGTTGTGCCAGCTACGCAGCGAAGCGCCCGCAGAGATTGCCGCTGCGCTGTGGCACAACAGCCAACGTCTTTTTGCTTTGCCATCCTAAACCTTATCCCGACAGATTCTGGATTTAGCGCCACGCTGAAGCTGATTGACTATGCTTATCGAGCTTCCAGTACACTTTTGCAGCCTTTTTTGTGATAATAATAACAACGACTGAGCGGCGATGCTTAGGCGCTACTTGCGGTTATTTGTGAGATAAATCACTAAATAATTGTATGTATATGACAGGTTTTCTTTTTCTGTGTGACATGAAACGCAAATCATCGCCACGGTAATTGTTAGAATTATCACATTCTCCGGCGGGTTGTGCCTGCCGGTCTGACTTTTGGAGAGCATCATGACCGACCTTAAAGCAGCAGCACAGCGCGCATTGCAACTGATGGATTTGACCACCCTCAACGAAGACGACACCGACGAGAAGGTGATTGCGCTATGCCGTCAGGCAAAATCCCCGGCAGGCAACACGGCGGCGATCTGCATCTATCCACGCTTCATTCCTGCGGCACGTAAAGCGCTGCGCGAACAAGGCACGCCAGAAATTCAAATTGCTACCGTCACCAACTTCCCGCACGGCAACGATGATGTTGAAATCGCGCTGGCGGAAACACGCGCCGCCATTGCTTACGGTGCCGATGAAGTGGATGTGGTGTTCCCGTATCGTGCGCTGATTGCAGGTAATCGTGAAATTGGTTTTGAGCTGGTGAAAGCCTGTAAACAAGCCTGCGCTGAGTCTAACGTGTTGCTGAAAGTGATTATCGAAAGCGGTGAGCTGAAAGACGAAGCGCTGATTCGCGCCGCTTCTGAAATCGCCATCGATGCCGGTGCTGATTTCATCAAAACCTCAACCGGTAAAGTGCCGGTCAACGCCACGCCAGAAGTGGCGGCGATCATGATGCAAGTGATTCGTGACAAAGGCGTGCAGCAGCAAGTTGGTTTCAAACCGGCGGGCGGCGTGCGCACCGCAGAAGACGCGGCGCTGTATCTGCAACTGGCTGACGATATTCTCGGCCAAGGCTGGGCAGATGCGCGCCACTTCCGTTTCGGCGCATCGAGCCTGCTGGCAAGCCTGCTGAATACGCTGGGCCACGCAACTGCGACCAGCAAAGCCGGTTACTAAGTTCACTCCATTCTTCGTCGGGTCGCCATTTATGGTGACCTCTTTTTATTCCGGGGAGGCCATTGTGTTCCTGCCACAAGAAATTATTCGTAAAAAACGCGACGGCCACGCACTGAGCGAAGCGGAAATCCGTTTCTTCATCAACGGTGTGCGCGACAACAGCGTTTCAGAAGGGCAAATTGCCGCACTGGCGATGACCATCTACTTTCACGACATGTCGCTTGAAGAGCGCGTGGCGTTGACCATGGCAATGCGCGATTCCGGCACGGTGCTGAACTGGAAATCCCTCAACCTCAACGGCCCAATTGTTGATAAACATTCGACCGGCGGCGTGGGCGATGTCACCTCGCTGATGCTCGGCCCAATGGTGGCGGCGTGCGGTGGCTATGTGCCGATGATCTCCGGTCGCGGCTTGGGTCATACTGGCGGCACGCTGGATAAACTCGAAGCGATTCCGGGCTTCGACATCTTTCCAAGCGACGATCGCTTCCGCCAAATCATTAAAGACGTTGGCATCGCGATTATTGGGCAAACCAACTCGCTGGCACCGGCTGACAAGCGTTTCTACGCCACGCGCGATATCACCGCCACCGTCGATTCTATTCCGTTGATCACTGCGTCGATCCTCGCCAAGAAACTGGCGGAAGGATTGGATGCTTTAGTGATGGACGTCAAAGTCGGTTCTGGCGCTTTCATGCCAACCTTCGAGGCTTCAGAAAATCTGGCGCAGGCAATTGTCGGCGTTGCCAACGGCGCGGGTTGCAAAACTACCGCGCTGCTCACCGACATGAACCAGGTGCTGGCATCGACTGCCGGTAATGCGCTGGAAGTGCGCGAGGCGGTACAATTCCTCACCGGCGAAGCGCGTAATCCACGTCTGCTGGAAGTGACGATGGCGCTGTGCTCGGAAATGCTGATCTCTGGCAAACTGGCCGCGAACGACGCCGACGCGCGGCAGAAATTGCAGCAAGTATTGGATAACGGTAAAGCGGCAGAAGTGTTTGCCCGCATGGTGGCGGCGCAAAATGGCCCGGTGGATTTCATTGAGCGCATGGACAGCTATTTGCCGGCGCCGATGTTGAGCAAAGCGGTGTACGCCGATCGCGCAGGTATCGTCAGCGCGATGGATACCCGTGCGCTGGGCATGGCGGTGGTATCGCTTGGCGGTGGCCGCCAGCGTGCCAGCGACAGCATCGATTACAGCGTGGGTTTGAGCGACATGATCACGCTCGGCACGCCCGTTGATGCGCAGCGTCCGCTGGCAGTGATCCACGCTGCCACCGAAAAACAGTGGCAGCAAGCGGCGGCGGCAGTGAAATCCGCCATCACCTTAAGTGATAAAGCGTCGGAGATTACGCCAGTGGTTTATCGCCGTGTGACGGAATAACAGCGCTTGTTGGTGCCAGGCAGCGGCCATTCGGGTATACTGATCTGATCGCTTTTTTTTGACTTGTCATCGCGCATTGCGCAGGAGACTTGCATGAAACGTGCTTTTATTATGGTTCTCGACTCCTTCGGGATCGGTTCCAGCAAAGACGCCGATAAATTCGGTGATGAAGGATCGGACACGCTCGGGCATATCGCCGAAGCGTGCTTCGAAGGCCGCGCCAATGAAGGTCGTGAAGGCCCGCTGCACTTACCTAATCTGACCAAATTGGGACTCGGCAAAGCGGCTGAACTCTCGACCGGACGTTTCCCAAAAGGCCTCGACGCCAACGCGGAAATCATCGGCGCGTATGCCTATGCCAGCGAAATGTCGTCGGGCAAAGATACGCCGTCAGGTCACTGGGAAATCGCTGGCGTGCCAGTGCTGTTTGATTGGGGCTACTTCAGCGACAAGCAAAACAGCTTCCCGCAGGAACTGCTGGATATTCTGGTGAAACGTGCCGATCTGCCGGGCTATCTCGGTAACTGCCACTCATCCGGTACCGTGATTCTTGATGAGCTGGGTGAAGAGCATATGAAATCCGGCAAGCCGATTTTCTACACTTCGGCGGATTCCGTGTTCCAGATTGCCTGCCACGAAGAGACCTTTGGCCTTGATCGCTTATATGCACTGTGTGAAATCGCCCGCGAAGAGCTGACCAATGGCGGCTACAACATTGGCCGTGTGATTGCGCGTCCGTTTGTTGGCGACAAACCCGGTCACTTCGAGCGTACCGGCAACCGCCACGATCTGGCCGTAGAACCGCCAGCGCCGACCATGTTGAAAAAACTGGTGGACGAGAAGGGCGGCGAAGTGATTTCGGTAGGTAAAATCGCTGATATCTACGCTGAGCAAGGCATCACGCAGAAGGTCAAAGCCACCGGTTTAGACGCGCTGTTCAACGCCACAATTGAGCAGATGAAGAAAGCGCCGGACAACTCGATTGTGTTCACTAACTTCGTTGATTTCGACTCGACGTGGGGACATCGTCGTGATATCGCCGGTTATGCGGGCGGATTGGAGTTCTTTGATCGTCGTTTGCCAGAGCTGATGGAGTTGGTGAAAGAGGGCGATATTCTGATCCTCACCGCCGATCACGGCTGCGATCCAAGCTGGCCGGGCACCGAACACACGCGCGAGCACATTCCGATTCTGATCTACGGCCCAAATGTGAAGCCGGGATCGCTGGGCTATCGCGATACTTTCGCTGATATCGGCCAGACCATCGCCAACTATTTCGGCCTGTCCAGCATGGACTACGGTCAGAGCATGCTGTAAAACAGCGCCCCCCAATTTTATAAGGAAAATAATCATGGCAACGCCTCATATTAATGCAGAAATGGGTGATTTCGCAGACGTGGTATTGATGCCGGGCGATCCGCTGCGCGCTAAGCACATTGCTGAAACCTTCCTTGAAAATGCCGTGGAAGTGAACAACGTGCGCGGCATGTTGGGTTACACCGGCACTTATAAAGGCCGCAAGATCTCGGTAATGGGTCACGGCATGGGCATTCCTTCTTGCTCGATCTACACCAAAGAGCTGATCACCGATTTCGGCGTGAAGAAGATCATCCGCGTGGGTTCATGCGGCGCGGTGCGCCCAGACGTGAAGCTGCGTGACGTGGTGATCGGCATGGGCGCATGTACCGATTCCAAAGTGAACCGCATGCGTTTCAAAGATCACGATTTCGCCGCGATTGCTGACTTCGATATGGTGCGTCATGCCGTCGATGCCGCGAAAGCGCTGGGCGTCGATGCACGCGTCGGTAACCTGTTCTCGGCGGAGCTGTTTTACACGCCAGATCCGCAGATGTTCGACGTGATGGAGAAGTACGGCATCCTGGGCGTGGAAATGGAAGCCGCCGGTATTTACGGTGTGGCGGCAGAGTTTGGTGCTAAAGCGCTGACCATCTGCACCGTGTCGGATCATATCCGTACTCACGAGCAAACCACCGCCGCTGAGCGTCAGACCACCTTCAACGATATGATTAAGATCGCGCTGGAGTCGGTGCTGTTGGGGGATTAATTTCCGCCTAATTCCCAGGTCACCATAAATGGCGACCCTACAAACATTTGCCACTGTAGGGTCGCCATTTATGGTGACCTGGATTCCTTCCCGTAAACATCTGACACACTTTTACCCAAGCTTGTGCATCTTCGTGCTGGCTCTAAAACAATCTCTGCTTATCATTAGCGTGATAACAAAGAGACTAAGCCCACCTGATGAATTTCCGTAATTTCGAAGCAGAAGAAAAGCTGTTTGCCCGCCGTGCGATTGTTGCCTTTGCCCTGGTTGTCATCTGCTTTACCATTCTTGGCGTCAATCTGTATCGCTTGCAGGTCGATCAGCACAGCTATTACCAAACGCGATCCAACGAAAACGACATCAAAATGATCCCCATCGCGCCGACGCGTGGCTTGATCTTTGATCGCAACGGTATTCCGCTGGTGCGCAACGTCAGTTGGTACGACATCCACATCACGCCGTACAAAATCGACAACATGCAGGAAACGCTGAAAGAGCTGACACCGATTGTCGATTTAACCCCAGAAGAGATCGATACCTTCGAGCACGATCTCAAGCAAAACAGCCGTTATAAGCCAGTGGAACTGAAAGCGGAACTGACTGACGAAGAAGTGGCGCGCTTCGCCGTCAATCAATTCCGCTTTACCGGCGTCACCGTCGATACCTATCAGGATCGCGAATATCCGTACGGAGCTGACCTGGCGCACGTGCTCGGTTATGTGTCGAAAATCAACGATAACGACTTCAAACGCCTGAACGCCGAAGGCGTCGGCGAGAACTACGCCGCCGATCACAACATCGGTAAGCAGGGCATTGAAGGCTATTACGAATCGCTGCTGCACGGCAAAACCGGCTACCAGGAAGTGGAAGTGGATAACCACGGTCGCATCGTGCGCGTGCTGAAAGAAGTGCCGCCGGTCGCCGGACAAAACATCACGCTGACGCTGGATCTGCATTTACAGCAATACGTTGAAAGCCAACTCGCCGGGCAGCGAGCGGCGGCGTTGATTGAAGATCCGCACGATGGCAGCGTGCTAGCGATGGTTTCCGCACCCAGCTACGATCCCAATCCGTTCGTTAAAGGCATCAGCTACAAAGCCTACAAAACGCTGTTGCAGGATAAAGATCTGCCGCTGATCAACCGCGTTACGCAAGGCTTGTATCCGCCTGCGTCTACGGTCAAACCGTATATGGCGATGTCGGCGCTATTGACCAAAGTGATCACCCCAAGTTTCACCCTGTTCGGCGCGCCGACCTGGACGCTGCCGGGCACCGATCGTAAATATCGCGACTGGAAAAAAACCGGCCACGGCATGCTCGACGTCACCAAAGCTATCGAAGAATCCGCCGACAGCTTCTTTTATCAGGTGGCGTTCATGATGGGCATCGACCGCATTCACACCATGCTAAGCCAGTTTGGCTACGGCAAATCCACCGGTATCGATTTGAATGAGGAGTACGCCGGATTACTGCCAAGCCGTGAATGGAAGCAAAAAGTGCATAAAAAGGTGTGGTATCAGGGCGATACGGTTTCGGTCGGCATTGGACAAGGTTATTGGGTGGCAACGCCGATTCAGATGGTGAAAGCGCTGGTGGCATTGATTAACAATGGTCGGGTGATCAATCCGCATCTGCTGGAGAAATCGCAGCGCGGCACCACGGTGGTGCCGTATCAGGCCAAATTACCGCAACCGCAGATTGGCGATGCCAAATCACCGTATTGGTCGCTGGTGCGTCACGCGATGTTTGGTATGGCGAATGCGCCAAACGGTACCGGCTACAAATATTTCCACACCGCGCCGTACGGCATTGCGGCGAAATCAGGCACATCGCAGGTGTTCAGCCTGAAGCAAAACCAGATCTACAACGCCAAAATGACGCCAATGCGCCTGCGCGATCACATCTTCTACACCGCATTTGCGCCGTTTAACGATCCGAAAGTGGCGGTGGCGCTGATTCTGGAGAACGGTGGTAATGAAGGTGTCACCGCCGCGCCGCTGATGCGTAATATCCTCGACCACATCTTTGTGCCGCCGCCCGCCGAGCCGCCAATGGCGACCGCGGCGCAATAATGTTTAGCGGAAGAACACGCGGTTGCGGCCGTGATTTTTCGCGTCATACAGCGCGACATCGGCATTGTTATACAGCGTTTCGAAATCCGAGCCGGGTTTGCCGTAGCTAACGCCGAGGCTGGCGGTGACCAGTTGGCCCGGCAGCACGGCGAGCGGTGAAGCATTGAGTGAGGCGTGAATCGCGCCCGCCACAATCACCGCATCCGATAAACGATAATGCGGCAGCAGCACGGTAAACTCTTCGCCACCAATTCTGCCGATGCTGGCATCTTCCGGGCAGTGCGCCTGAATACGCGACACCAAGCCACAAATCACTTTGTCGCCCATCGGATGACCAAACTCATCGTTGATGCGCTTGAAGTGGTCGATATCCAGAATGATCAACGCCGCCGCGCCATTGCTCAGCGTTTGCGTGATGCGCTGAATAATCGCGCCGCGATTCCATACCGCCGTCAGCGGATCGTGACTGGCTTTGTATTCCAACTCTTGCGCCAACTGATGCAACTGCTCGTTGACGCGATTAAGTTCCCGCTCGGCGCGGTCGCTGCGCGAGATCATGCGGTAAGTTTCACGCATCAAGCGCTGATAATGGCGATTGACCATCAGCAACGCATCGCGATAATCCTCGGCGCTGAGCGAGGTTTGAGCCGCCACATCCTGTGAACGATTGAGTACGTCGCTCTCTTCGCGGAACAGCTCGTTGAGATCCATCACGAAGCCATTTCCGCCTGCAACTTCACCTGCAAATCGGTGAAGTCCAGCGCCAGTTCCTGACCGAACTCTTCAGAGACATCATCTTCTTCATCAAAGAACCAATTCAGTTCAACTTGATGACCATGCTGCGCACGCTGGTTAAACAGATCGAACAGGCTAAACAGCATCTTGGTGCTGGAGCTGTTGAAGTAGCGCAGGGCGATATCTACGGCGATCGGGCCAGTGGCCGCCGGTTGCCAGTTTTCTAATGCATCCAGCAACGGGCGATAAAACGCCGCCGCGTTTTCCGGCCAGGATTCCCCGCGCAGCGAAAAGTGTGCGGTTTCAAAATCGAAATTAACGTCGGGCGTGCTCTCTGTGGCAGCAATAACAAGGTTTTGCATAAGTACATCAATCCTGGTGAATGGTGGCTTTGAGCCAAAACGTGGCGTAGCCGTTGGCAGCCAACGGACGCAGTTCATACTCCAGCGGTTCGCTGACGTCACGCGCCAGCGTTAATAATCCAATATTGGCCCCTTTGCTGGTGGCGGGGCTCTCGGTGCGCAGGCCAACGCGGTAAGCCTGCTTAATCTCTTCATTACTCATGGTGCGCAGCAAATCGAGCCAATAACGCAACTGCTCGCAGGCGACTTCATCCACCTGATTGCTGCTTTCCAACACGTAGTTATCGCCTTCAACATGCAGCGTCACAGTGCCGAAACGGAAATCCTGCTCGGCGTGGCTGGTGCTGCGGCTGTCCTGCGAGTAGCGCAAAATGTTCTGAACGATTTCAACAAAGCTGGAGAACAAGCGGCGGCGCACTTTAACTGGCGCCTGCTGGTTCTCCAAAAAGACTTTAATCACTTCGCCCATCGCGGTGATGTTCTGTGGCGAAAAAAGGCCGGTGTAATGCAGCGCCACGCTTTCCGGCGGGACGCGGCTGACGCTTGAACCTGAGTTCATAACACGCACTCTAATAACGGAAGCCAAACCAGGTGACGTCATCGCGTCGCGGCTGGTTGCCTTGCCAACGAAGAAATTCCTGCTCAAATGCTGCGGAAAGTGCCGGCATCGACAGAGTTTGATAGTGATTAACCAGCGACTGAATGCGCTTTTTGCCAAACATAATCTGGCGTTCGCCGCCAGGCTGATCGGTCACGCCGTCGGTCATCACTAGCAGCATGTCGCCTGCATTGAGCGTGCGTTGCTGCTGTGGCCAGACGTAATCATGCGGCGTGTCGGTATAGCCCACGCCAACGCGATCGGCTTTCAGTGATTCCGCTTCACCGTTAGCCGCATGCAGTAAGGCATGCATGCGCGCGCTCGACCAATAAAGCTGATGATTCTCGCTATCCAGACGCAGCGCGATGGCATCGCAGCCGTCATTCGACAGCGAGGTTTGCTGCGAGGCATTCAATTGCCCCAACGTTTGTTTGATATGACGATTAAGCGATTGCAGCACATCGGAAGGTTCACGGCGGTTTTGCTGCAAGGCATTTTCCAATGCCGATTGCAGGATCACCGTCATAAACGCGCCGGGAATGCCGTGGCCAGTGCAGTCGGCAATCAATGCCAGCCAGCCGTGTTCATCCTGATGGAAGGCGTAATAGTCGCCGCCAACGCCGTCGCGCGGCTGCCAGTGCAGACACCAATCGGTGAGCTGCTGCGCCATCTGTTGCGTGGATCGATCAAGCATCGCGTCCTGAATAACGCGGGCGTAATCAATGCTCTGCAAAATTTGTTGATGTTGCTGATGCTGCAAATCCGACACGGTGCGGATCAGGTCGATACCCAAACCAATGCCGATATAGCGGCCTTGATCGGTGAGGATAAAACCGTCGGTGACCGACTTATCACCGCTTGCCACCACTTGCTGCGCCACGCGATCGAGCTCAGTTTCGGCTTCGATCACCAGCGGCTCTTTATCCATAAAGGCGATGCAGCTTTTACGGTCGTAAAGTTCGCGGAAAAACGGGCGCGACATCTGTGACAGGAAAATATGGCGGTTGATCATGCCGAACGGCGTACCGTTTTCCACTACCGGCAAACCAATCAGATCTTTGTGTTCAGTAAACAACGCCATCACCGCAGTGTTGTCCATGGCTGGACTGACAAAAGGCACCGCAATGCACAGCGATCGCGCGCGGGAACGACTCGATAGCGAGGCAAGGCCTGCGCGTAAATCAGGCAGTTGCATAGGGAATTCTGGCGTTGATTAAGAATTATCTTAGATTACTGCACTGCTGTGACATTTTTATGTCACAGCAGTGTGATTCCGTAGGGTCGCCATTTAGGGTGACCTGCAAAAAATTACTCTTCTTTCAATGCTTCAGTAACGTGACCAATCGCGCGAACCACTTCGCTGGAACTGCCGCGAATATCCGCCATCATGCCGCCAGCTTCTTGTGCTAATACCACGCCCTGATCGGCGCGTTTCAGGTTAGATGCAATCCCTTTCAACGCTTTTTCCGCCAAAGTATGGTTGTGTTGCACCATGTTCTCAATTTCGGTGGTGGCGCGGTTAATGTTCGCCGCCAGGGTACGCACTTCATTGGCGACCACGGCAAAACTGCGACCGTGTTGACCGGCGCGCGCGGCTTCCACCGCGGCGTTGAGCGCCAGCAAATTGGTTTGATCGGCGATGCGGCGAATGCTCTCAACAATCGCGCCAATGCGATCGGAGGATTCGCTCAGGTTACTGATATCGCCGGAAATACCGTGCAGTTCACCGGCCAAATCATTCATGGTTTGCACGCTGTTTTCGATCACCGTCGCACCCAAACGGGTGCTTTCGCTGGTTTGCAGCGCGGTTTGATACGCTTGCTGCGCCGCTTCACGTTCCTGATGGTTTTTCTCCACCTGCGCGGTGACATCGGTGGCGAACTTCACCACTTTGTACAGCTCGCCATCTTCGTTGAACACCGGGTTATAGGTGGCGCGCAGCCACACGGTTTGGCCGCGTTTATTCACGCGCTGGAACTGGCCGGAGATAAATTCGCCCTGATTCAGCTTGTGCCAGAAACGGCGATATTCGTCGCTCTGCGCGAGCTCCGGCGGACAAAATTGACTGTGATGCACGCCAATCACTTCATCACTGCGATAACCCATGGTTTTCAGAAAGTTATCGTTGGTCATCAATACTTCGCCTTTGAGGTTAAAGGCGATCACCGCCATCGAACGCTCAATTGCGGTGGTCATGGCGCGCTGCTCCTGCGCATCCATGATGCGCGCGGTGATATCGCTCGCCAGCTTGACGATTTTCACCACGCGACCGCTGCGATCCTGCACCGGTACATAATTGGCTTCCAGCCAAATAGGGCGGCTGTGTTTCGCCACGCGCAGGAATTTATCGCTGAAACCTTCACCGCGATTCAGCCGCCGCCAAAAGTCGCGATACTGCGCAGAGTTAATCAAATCGGCGGTGCAGAACATGCTGTGATGCTGCCCAACGATCTCTTTGAGCGTGTAGCCCATGCGCTCCAGAAACAGTTCATTGGCGGTGAGAATGTGGCCTTCCGGCGTGAATTCGACCATAGCGATAGCATCCTGCAACGAACTGAGCGTTGCCATGCTATGGCTGCGTTTTTGCCACGCGAGGCGTGACAGGATTCCCGATGTAATTGTGCTAAACATGGCGGACCTTATTATTGGTATGGGTTGTCAGCACGGTTATCGGCACAAGCGATTAAAAATTCACCGATAACAGCGATAGGTGAATCAATTTTTTACCGGATGGTCTGGAGGTTGCTTTAAAAGGCATCAGTCAGATGATTTTTGCCGAAAAGCGTTTGACGGTGCGGCCTGAGTAGGGTTTAATGCGCCCCGTTGCCCGGATAGCTCAGTCGGTAGAGCAGGGGATTGAAAATCCCCGTGTCCGTGGTTCGATTCCGCGTCCGGGCACCATACATCGAAGCACACTGGTTAGAAGTGAGATCTCTAACGGGTGTCTAAACGAAGGTGGTGTTCAAGCAACGTTGGCTGCATGTGTAGATGCACCATCCAAGATTGAACATAAAAATCTTCAAGAAAGGGTACCAGTTGCTGCTGGTGCCCTTTTCTCGTTGGCGTAAATAATTACAACGCATGTTATAATTGTCAACTTGTAATGATCACACGATTTCAGCGATCGCTTAGAGCTTCCGCTAGGATGCGACCAAAGCCACTGGTAGCCCAGGTTATAAGAATTGTGTTATTGGACAGATTCATGATTTGCCTTGCCAGTCAGAATGATTGAAAGGCCACGCGCAGCGAACTGATGAGAGTAGTACGCTGGAATCTTTACTGCAGGTGCAGGAAGCTTGCAGACTTAAGGCTGTGCTGCTCCGGTTGCCCTCAGCAGAGGCCAAGTCCGGTACAGGGCGCGGTGGATGACGGTAAGGCCTACGGCAAGTAAGAAATGAGATGCAAAAAATTCTTATATCCGACGACTATGATTGTCTACAGTGATATTTTCTTCTGAGTGCATACCGAAAATTAGTTTTCGATTGGCCGTTAACCTTCAAATGACGCTCACTCATTGGCAGATGCGCTATTATCTACCCTTGACTTAGAGTAAACTAAATATAACCGTCTTTCGAAATCCTTAGCATTGTATTTTTTAACTTCAGATTTTAACCATGTAATTTCTGCCAACACAATTTTATCGAAAATCTGTTTTTCCTGTGCTCGACTCAACCATTCCCTGTAGAATAATTTTATCTGTGACTCGTTCATTCCTGGGGAAGCATACTTCTTCATTCTGACAGCAACATTCATACAATAATAAAAATGATTAATTATCCGGACTTTTTCAATCAGCCCCTCATCATCAACTTTATGATGATTTAATGAGTTTTTGTCATTTTGATTATTCATAGTCGTTAACTCTAAACATATTTGCAGGTGTTGAGGCTGCTGCCATACAGCAGCCTCAATCCATTACTTGTTTTAATTAATAAGTTCTTTAGCTTTATTCACTACGTTCTCAACCGTAAAGCCAAACTCTTTGAACAGCTGATCCGCTGGAGCAGACTCACCGAATGTGGTCATGCCGACGATCGCGCCGTTCAGGCCGGTGTATTTGAACCAGTAATCGGCGATACCCGCTTCAATCGCCACGCGCGCAGCAACGGCTTTCGGCAGCACGGATTCACGATAGGCCGCATCCTGCTTATCAAACGCATCGGTCGATGGCATAGACACCACCCGCACCTTGCGACCTTCCGCCGTCAGCTGCTCGTACGCACCCACTGCCAGTTCCACTTCTGAACCGGTGGCGATCAGGATCAACTCCGGCGTGCCGTTGCTGTCTTTCAGCACGTAACCGCCGCGCGCCACGTTTGCCAGCTGCTCAGCCGTACGATCCTGCTGCGCCAGGTTCTGACGCGAGAAGATCAGCGCCGATGGGCCATCAACGCGCTCGATGGCGTATTTCCACGCTACCGCCGATTCAACCTGGTCGCACGGACGCCACAGGCTCATGTTTGGCGTCACGCGCAGGCTGGCCATCTGCTCAACCGGCTGGTGCGTCGGACCATCTTCGCCCAGACCAATCGAGTCGTGGGTGTAAACCATTACCTGACGGATTTTCATCAGCGCAGCCATACGCGCCGCGTTACGCGCATATTCCACGAACATCAGGAAGGTGGCGGTGTACGGCAGGAAACCGCCGTGCAGCGCAATACCGTTGGCAATCGCGGTCATGCCGAATTCGCGCACGCCGTAATGAATGTAATTACCGGCCGCATCTTCGTTGATCGGCTTAGAACCCGACCACATGGTGAGGTTGCTTGGCGCCAGGTCAGCGGAGCCGCCCAGATATTCCGGCAGGATTTTACCGAAGGCTTCGATGGCGTTCTGCGAGGCTTTGCGGCTGGCGATTTTCGCCGGATTGGCCTGCAACTGCTCAATGAATTTCTGTGATTCAGTTGCCCAGTTAGCGGGCAGCTCGTTGTTGACGCGACGCTTGAACTCAGCTGCCAGTTCCGGATGGGCAGCGGCGTAGGCAGCGAATTTCTTATCCCACGCGGACTCTTTCGCCTGGCCCGCTTCTTTGGCATCCCACTGCGCATAGATGTCAGACGGGATTTCAAACGGACCGTGGTTCCAGCCCAGTTGTTTACGGGTCAGGGCGATTTCATCGGCACCCAGCGGTGCGCCGTGCGAATCGTGCGTGCCAGCTTTGTTAGGTGAACCGAAACCAATCACGGTTTTGCACATCAGCAGTGAAGGCTTGTCGGAAACCGCTTTGGCTTCTTCGACGGCTTTCTTAATCGCGTCGGCATCGTGACCGTCCACGCCGCGCACCACGTGCCAGTCGTAGGCTTCAAAGCGTTTTGCGGTGTCGTCGGTGAACCAGCCATCCACGTGACCGTCGATAGAAATGCCGTTGTCATCATAGAAAGCAACCAGTTTGCCCAGCTTCAGGGTACCGGCGATGGAGCAGACTTCGTGTGAGATGCCTTCCATCATGCAGCCGTCGCCCATGAACACGTAGGTGTTGTGGTCTACGATGTCATGGCCTGGGCGGTTGAACTGCGCCGCCAGCGTGCGTTCAGCAATAGCAAAACCTACCGCGTTAGCTATGCCCTGACCCAGCGGGCCGGTGGTGGTTTCGACGCCTGCGGTGTAGCCGTATTCTGGATGGCCTGGAGTTTTAGAGTGCAGCTGACGGAAGTTCTGCAGCTCGCTCATCGGCAGGTCGTAGCCAGTGAGGTGCAGCAGGCTATAAATCAGCATTGAGCCGTGACCGTTCGACAGCACGAAGCGGTCACGATCTGCCCACAGCGGGTTAGTAGGGTTATGGTTCAGGAAGTCACGCCACAGCACTTCGGCGATGTCCGCCATGCCCATTGGGGCACCCGGATGTCCCGAATTGGCTTTCTGTACTGCATCCATACTTAACGCGCGAATGGCGTTGGCCAGAGTTTTACGTTGCATTGCTTATTCCCCTTCCAGTAATTGAGAGAGCATTGATTCAAGTTTGTTCTGGTCAGCTGCAAAGAGGCGGATGCCTTCAGCCAGTTTTTCCACTGCCATCGCATCTTCGTTATGGAGCCAACGGAAAGCATCTTCAGTCAGAGCTGCGGGCGCTTTTATGACATTTGACGGAGGCGAGAGATGGCGAACGACGGTTGAACCGCTACTCTCTAGGGCTTTCAGGAGTTTTGGAGCAATTGTCAGGCGATCACATCCAGCAAGCGCAATGATCTGCTCAGTGCGTCGGAAGCTGGCTCCCATGACAATAGTCTGATAGCCATGAAGCTTATAATAATCATAGATTTGGCGAACAGATGCGACGCCACGGTCGTCACATACGTGGTAAGTGTCTTGTGGGGATTTCTTTTGATACCAGTCGTAGATGCGTCCGACAAATGGTGAGATCAGCCATACACCAGCTTCGGCACAGGCGCGGGCCTGTGCAAACGAGAAAATAAGTGTCAGATTGCAGTTAATGCTTTCTTTCTCAAGCGCTTCAGCAGCACGAATACCTTCCCACGTTGCCGCAATCTTGATTAGCACACGAGATTTTTCTATCCCAGCTTCCTGATACAGCGCAATGAGCTGTTTTGCGCTTTTAATGCAGGCATCCGTATTAAAAGAATAACGTGCATCGACTTCGGTAGAGATTCTACCTGGAATATATTTAAGAATCTCACAACCGATATTAACTGTTAATTTTTCGCTGGCTGCTTTGATTTGATCCGCAAATTCATTCTCATGCTTGCGTGCATACGCAACGGCATCACGAATTAGCGGGGCATACTGTTCCAGTTCAGATGCCTGAAGAATTAGTGACGGGTTGGTTGTGGCATCTTCAGGCAGAAAAGATCTGATAGCCTCTATATCACCGCTGTCCGCTACTACCGTCGTATATTTCTTCAAAGAAGTTAAAGCAGTCATGATTGTTAATTTTCCCGTAATGAGACGCACCGACTCTATTCATGTGAATTAAAGTCAGTAAAAGCGACCAGTAATCGATAGCAATTACTGGTCAGTTATATTCAACTTATTTTACGTTGGCGATAATTTCGCTCGTCAATTCGGAAAGATGCTTTTCCTTATCGAGAGTTTTAGGGAAAATATCGACAAATCCCTTGAGGCCTAAGCTAGAGGCGACTTTTCCAGCCATCGACAGTGGATGGATGTGATCCAGCGAGGTACCAATCACCTTAATCCGTATGTGAGCGTTGTTGATGTCTGCTGCACACCATCCAGGATCGCAGGTAACGATGTTTCTCAGCAACGCGGGCAGATGCGGTTGTGGATGAACAAACAGTTTTTCCAGCGACTGCGCGTTATCTTCAGATTCAAGCTGTAACGCTTTAAACGCATCGGAATTTACAAACCGCTCTCGGCCTTGCTGATCGCCGTACAGCGCAAGAAAATCTGCCGCGATACTGAATATCATCAAATTTGTCGGGGCTGCGCTATCTGACCAGGCTGGGCGAACCAGCGTTAACGATTTCACTCTCTCCGGGTGCAATGCAGTAAAGCGTGCAGTAACCGCTGCACCCATTGAAATGCCCGCAAAAAAAGCACGTTCAATCTTTAGGTGGTCCAGCAATGCCAATAAATCGTCGGCAAAAGTTATGATGCCAAGCTGCTCTGAGTTGCCCACATCTGAAAGACCATGGCCACGACATTCGAGGGTAATTAGCCTGTAATCATCCGACCGAAAAGATTGCCGGGTTTGTTGATGGTCACCCGTCAACCCGTGCTGAAAAATCAGCACAGGACCGTCACCACCGCTGTCGTAATAGCTCAGCTTTAATCCTTGATGGTTAAAACTGTGGAGCATTTCAGTCTTCCTCCCGGACCAGATATTGATCCAGCATCTGCGATACCGCTTCAGCTTCATCTGCTGCCAGTCCGTGTGTGACGATGCAGCCGTCAAAACCGGTTTTAGCCAACTCGCTCAGGTACCATGCATAATCGAGAACGCCACGACCGGCAGTTGCAAAAGTCCCGTCCTGATTGCGGTCCTTGGCGTGCGCAATGGCGATATCTGCACCGACCAATTTAATCGCATCAGAAACAATCTGACGTTGCTCATCAAGAGTGGCGACTTCGAATAAGTTTGCAGGATCAAAAATGACCTTCAGGCGCGGATTGCCAAGTTGGTCAATTAAGCGGCGAGCCTTCTCTGCTGAGTTAATAACGTTGGCCAGCTCAGGTTCGATACCCAGGCAGACGTCATGCCTGGCGGCGATTTCCAGTGCGCGCGTCATCGTTTCGGTGAGCGTCTGCCAGGCTTCTGGCGTGTTATTTTCTGGATGAAAACGCCACTGATCTTCGGCATCAAGCGTTCCGGTGCAAAGCGTTGCGAGCGGGCAGTTAAGTTTGGCTGCTGCAGCACAAATGCTATCAAGGCAGACTAAACCATGCTCAATTACTGCAGAGTCCGGATGTGTAATATTGAAAGTGGCCGAAATTGCTTCAATACGAATACCGTGTTTTTCAACCGCAGCGGCGATATCGCGAATGGCGGAGTCTGGTACGTTTTCCGGCAGCGCAGATAGACCTGCGCTGGCAAAGTTAAATTGTGTCGCCTGATAACCAAGAGACTTAATCAGTGCAAAGTTAGCGTCTACGTTTTCGGTCGAGAATGTTTTTGAAAAAATACCCTTATCCATCAGATAGCCCCTTTCGCGTCAGCAATGCGCACTGATTTACCGGTACGCACTGACTCCTGAACCGCAGCCATCGCTTTAACGATGTACAGACCGTCATCAACACTGGTGCCAGTGATCACACCGTTGTTGAGGATGGTTTCAGCAAATGCCTCAACCTGACGGCGATAGAAGTGGCCATCGGCAGCCAGTGGGCGGCTCCAGGTTGCGCTCTCTTCATGGAAAATATCAACGTCACTGGATTTGAACAGCCATGGGTTGTATGTCTTGCCCAGTACGCTACCGTTCTCGCCGTAAATCTGGAACCCTTCATGCCAGTCCATGCGGACGCCAACGCTCAGATCCAGATGGCCCAGCGCGCCGTTAGCAAATGCGATATCCATGAACCAGCAATGCACGCCACCCCGTTTGATAAAGCGTGCTTCTACGTCGGTTATTTCACCACCGAGGAATGAAGCGGTATCAATCAGATGGCTGCCATGAGCCAGCATGTAGTACTGCTGTAAATCAGCTTTGGGATCAACCGAGGGTTTGCGTTTTGCTGCGCTACCAATGATTTTGGGTTGAACTGCATTGGTCACGGTATAGCGGTGACTGTTATCGCCATACCAACCTTTGTAGGCCACAAGTGCGCCCATTTCACCCTGGATGAAATCTCTGGCTGCCTGGATACCGCCGTCAAAGCGCTTCATGTGCGCGACCTGGAATACGCGACCGCTTGACCGTGCAACCTGAGCAATCTCTTCGGCTTCTTCAACACTGATGCCTAATGGCTTTTCACATAGCACATGCTTCCCTGCACGCAGAGCCATGAGAGAAAGAGGTACATGGAAAGCATCTGCCGTTGCGATAATCACTGCATCAACATTTTCATCATCCAGCATCTGTTGATAATCAGCGTATGCCACGCGAGGAGCCCACATCGCGGCCATACGGTCACGCAAATCATCTGCGCTGTCGCAGATGGCATAAAGTTCTGCATTATCCGCTTTGGTGCAGGACTCAAAATGGGCAGCCTGAGAAATAGGGCCACAACCTAGAACACCAACGCGAAGGACTTTTTTATCAGTTGTCATTTCCATTTCCTTAAACCATTTGCTGTAGGACCGGAGCCTGGATGGCGTTCGTGCGGGTGACCTTGAAATCATCATCACAGGCGGGAGACCGTATTATCTCGCCGCCCAAAAATCGGAAAACAGAAACGAAATGGTTTATTTTTTTCCGCTTTTAACTAAATGCACTGTTGGCTACTGCTTTACATCACAAAAATAACGTCTGAATCAGCACTAAAACCGGAAATACATTTTGCAGATTTGGAGCATCAGGCGCAGGCAACCACTGACCGGGCCCGAAGGCGTCAATCTGATGTATTTCAATGAGTAAATTTCGATGCGGTTAATGAATATTTCCGATTTCACCGCATCGAAGAAAAGAGTGTGTTTGTCAGGTTAAATCTGAAAACAACGCTTCAATTTCAAGCCAGTTATTAACCCGGCGATAACCCGTAATATTGCGGTTGTGTGGTGCAGAGAACAAAATGCCTTCACCACAAAAATGCTGAAAATGGCGCGCGTTGTCATCAATAAGGTAATCGGCTTTTAGAATGCTTTTATTGCCACAAAAGACGATGTTCATTGGGCTGATGAAGGGGAAATTCTGCTCCATCCATTCAAATTTTGCATTGAAAGAACGGGGAAACTCCATCGCTGCCGTAGTGATAAATATTTCATGAGTTTCGGCCAGTTTTTTTATTACCCGCTGGCTATCTGGCATCACGTCCAGATTGGCAAAGAAATCGACTTCACCAATCATCTCTTCGATCTGGTCTTTAATATCCGGACGAAGTTGCTGGATAGTCAAACCATCCAGGTCGGCAAGGCTGATTTGCGCATTAAATCGGGTGTTAAAACTGGGGATCATCTTGCTGTTAAAGTCAGCAATTACCTCATCCATATCTATCGCAATTCTTTTCATTACATTCACTCTTTTGTATGTCGGTAAGGAGTTACGAACGGTTCTTCCCAGAGAGTAGCATGTATTTTTGCAGGATCAGTTGATAGAGCGGCTCTCCGGCCTGCAGGCCTGTTAACTGCGTTACCACCTGTTCTACACCGTCAGAAATGATGTTGCGGCGGATCTGCATCGACTCTTCATCATCGATGTCCTCATACAACAAGGCAGCAGCGGCAGCGGTTGCCAAGCCGTGCGGCACAACACCTAGTTTCATCGCTTGCGACGCAGGGTAAATGATGCGCTCATCTGCTCTTAATTTTCGTCCTGGCGAACGGCCAACACGACGCACACCATCAACAATCTCAGGGTTTTTGAAGCGTTCCAGAGTGGTGTGAATGTAATCTCGATGCGCGCTTTCACTGAAATCATGGCGGTCCAACAGGAATGCGGCGGATTCATCCAGCACGGCATTGATAGTCAGGCGCACACGTTCATTGGCCAGTGATTCACCGATAGTACGGAAGCCGTAATACGCACCCAGCCATGCAATAGCGGTGTGGCTGGTATTGATGGTGTAGAGTTTACGCTCAATGTATGGCGTTAAATCCTCTACCCAATGAGCACCGTCGAGCTCTGGCGGCTCACCAATGCAGCCACGAAGATCAATGTCCCATTCCTGATAAATTTCAGTCTTCACCGTCAGGATATCTTCGTTTTTCTGAATAGGAACAATGCGGTCAACAGCGGCATCAGGAAATCCGGCGATGCTATTAATTTTGTCGTGCTGCGATTCTGGAATGTGGCTGAAAACGTATGTTTTCAGCGCGCTGCTTCCGCCGGTCATATTTTCACAAGCGATGATGTTGACGGGCGAGCCAGATTGTTCAAGACGTGCTTGCAGCCCTGTGGCGATCACTGGCGCAATGTGCGGAAGAATATGCGGGCCTATCGCCGTAGTGACAATATCCGCGTCACAGAAAGCCTGCGTCACACTGGCAACATCATTAATATTCAACGCACTGACGCCGTTAACAACTTCTGAAAACGGGGTTGCGCCTACAAAATCGACCAGATAGCCATTGCGGGCGTTCAACTCATCAATCAGCACCTGACTTACATCGACAAACGTAACTGCGTAGCCTGATTTGGCCAAATTAAGCCCGATAAATCCCCTGCCAATGTTACCGGCACCAAAATGTAGCGCTTTCATATTTTGACTCCGTGAGAGGGCGCATTGCTGCGCCCTAATTAACTGTCAGGCGGCCTTGTCGCCCGATAAAATATCCAGGACATCATTAACGTTGCGAGTAGTGGCCAGCTTTTCGATCAGCTTTTCATCGTCGAGCGCATTGGTCAGGCTGCTGATGACAAACAGGTGTTCGTCATTACGAGCCGCGATACCAATGACCAGCCGCGCTCGGTCATCCTCTTCCTCGCCGAATTGCACACCATCCGGGAACTGGCAGAAAACTACGCCGGTCTTTAGCACACGATCTTTGGCGGCAATCGTGCCATGAGGCACCGCAATCGATTCACCCAAGTAGGTTGATGAGAGCGCTTCACGTTCGATCATCGCATCCACGTATTCCGCCGTAACGAAGCCGTTCGATACCAACATTGATCCGGCAAAACGAATGGCCTGTTCTTTGTTGTCGGCCTTCAGACCTAAATAGACATTGCTCTCAGTCAGTCGGAAAATTTCCCCTTCATTGACCACATCAGCTTGGGCTGGGGCGGCAACAGAGGGTTTCTCCGAGTTGCCTGACAGTCGAGCGGTCAGCGCCTGATACAGTTCGCCGTTTAAGAAATTGGTCAGCGATATATGCAGCGCTGACGGCGAGCGGTTCAGCGCGTTGTGCGTCAGATCCCGGTGAGTAATCACCAGATCTTCATTTCCAGTCAGGTTATTTACTGCACTATTGGTCACCGAAATATGGGTCAAACCGGCTTCTTTGACCTTTTTGCGCAGCATGCCAGCGCCCATTGCGCTTGAACCCATCCCCGCATCACAGGCGACGACAATTCGGGTTACAGCTTTGAGACGTTCGGCTGGAATATCACTAGGTGCGGTATAGGCTGCTGATGCAGCTTGAGGTAGCTGGCCTTTACCCTTCTTCTTCATATCCTGGGTACGTTTTTGTGATTCTTCGAAATCCTGGCTCTCATTGCGACTCAGTTTCAGGATGAAAGCGCTAATCACAAATGACACGACCGTACCAGATACAACCCCAGCAATGGTGGCAGTAAAACCACCGCGCGGAGTCATCGCCAGATAAGAGAAGATGCTACCCGGTGACGGGAATGCGACCAGTCCGGCGTTGAAGAACATAAAGGTCACTACACCGGCCATGCCGCCCAGGATCATTGGGATGATCATGAGTGGTTTCATCAGCACATACGGGAAGTAAATTTCGTGAATACCACCGAGGAAGTGAATAATCACAGCGGTTGGCGCTGACTGCTTACTGGCACCTTTACCAAATAACCAGAATGCGAGCAGCAGCCCCAATCCCGGCCCCGGACTGGTTTCCAGCATGAAGAAGATCGATTTTCCACCATTGGCAAGTGAATCCTGCAGGCCGAGCGGTGCATAGATCCCTTGTTCAATGGCATTATTAAGGAACAACACTTTCGCCGGTTCGTTAACAATCGACAGCAGCGGTAAATAACCAGCTTTAACCATGTACTGAATGCCGGACATCAACAGATGGTTTACTTCATAGACTACCGGGCCAACGCCTTTGTAAGAGATCAGCGCCAGCAACATGCCAATAATGCCGATAGAGAAGTTATTAACCAGCATTTCGAAGCCGGATGGAATACGGCCATCGACGAAACGGTCGAATCGCTTAATGATGTAGCCAGATAGCGGGCCCATCACCATCGCGCCGAGGAACATAGGAATATCGGCACCGACGATAACGCCCATGGTGGCGATCGCACCAATCACGCCTCCGCGCTCGCCACCTACCGCTTTACCGCCGGTATATCCAATCAGCAGGGGAAGCAGGAAGCGGATCATTGGGCCAACCAGCTCTGCCAGTTGGGCATTTGGAATCCAGCCAGTTGGTATAAACAGTGCGGTGATTAATCCCCACGCGATAAACGCGCCGATGTTGGGTAACACCATGCCGGATAAAAATCCGCCCATGGCCTGAATCCGTTCTCTTTTCCCTGTTGTATTCATAGTTGGGTTCTCGAGGCAGTAACGTTGTGTAGGGCATACGCCCCATAAAGGGGCGCTGCAGGTTTAAAGCAACCTGTTTAGACAGGTTTTCGCTTATTCAAGGTTGGCGTGACGTTTGAACATAGTGCCGGAATCTTTGCTTTTTACTTCCATCAGCTTGAGGATCACCACGTCCAGGAACAGGAACAGACTCTGTTCAAACAGCGATCCCATTGGCTGAATTGAAGTCAGTCCATTGTCGCTGGCGGCTTTAGGTGTTGGAGCCGGAATACGCACACTGATATCAGCCAGCTTGCCAATGGTGGATTCTGGGAAAATAGTAACCAGCGCAAGGGTGCCGCCGAGTGCTTTAGCTTTAGTTGCCATGGAAACCAGGCTGCCGGTTTCACCAGAGCCTGAGCCAATCAATAGCACATCGCCCGGCTCAAGGTTTGGCGTCACGGTTTCACCCACGACGTAGGCATCAAAGCCCATGTGCATCAGACGCATGGCAAAAGCTTTGGCTGCAAAACCAGAACGACCCGCACCTGCAACTAAAATCTTTCCAGCGCCTAACAGCTTTTCCGTCAGGGCTTCAGCGCTCTGATCGTCAATCTGGCCCAGTGTTTTGCTGAGTTCTTCAATTACTTGAACGCTGTATTCACTGCTTTTCATGTCGATATTCTCTTTTGATTAACGTGCTGAACGGAGTTTTTCAGAGATAAGGCGGGCTTCATTAACCGGATCCGCGGCGCGAGAAATGCCGCTGCCGATAATGGCAACATCAGCACCGTTTTCCTGGTACACATCGAGAGTTGAGAGCGTGATACCGCCAGCAACGAAAATCACTGACTGTTTGCTGCAGTTACGCATCGCTATAAGATCATCCAGCGGCGTACGTCCGGCAGCCTGTTGGTCTACGCCGGTATGCACTGCCAGTGCGGTGACGCCTGCGTCTTCCAACTGGCGAACTTTCTCTTCTAGGTCTGGGACACAGATCATGTCGATAACCACCATGCCGTCATAAGGAGCAGCGGCTTCGAGGCAACCTTTCACGGTAAGAATATCGGTCACACCTAATACCGTGATGGCATCGGCACCGGCATCAAATGCCAGGCGTGCTTCGTATTCACCTGCGTCCATGATTTTGGTGTCAGCAAGTACCTGCAAATGTGGCCAGCGCTTTTTAATTTCGCGTACTGGCACCATTCCATCCTGAATGATGAAAGGCGTACCGATTTCCACGATGTCCACATAGCTGTGAACTTTCTCCAGCAAAGTCAGGGCATCGTCGAGGGTGATGTCATCTAAAGCCAATTGAAGTTTCATTTGGATTCCTTGGGTTGTTTGCGATTTGAAGCCACTTGGCAACTAAAACCGCATATCTTGAACCTATATCGCAACTGATACGCAAGCTATTACTTGCGATTGAGGCTGTCAATCCAAAGTGATGGTTATACGACCTGGATCACAAAATCTAATTTATCGGCCATATACCCAGAGATTCAGCGGTTCTTTGGGAGCGGTAAGTGAAATTGAAAAAATTGCGAAATTTGGGAAAAATTGAAAAATCGCAAAGCCTCAGCTAGTGTGTCCCAATATTTTGAAAGGAGGCCCGTCGCGCCATGAGTGGAAATGCAACCGAGAAACGCCGTCACAAATTGGCGGAGATGCTGATATCAGAAGGGAGTTTGCGTGTTGGCGTTCTCTCCGAAAGGCTCGGCGTATCAACCGAAACCATTCGCAAGGATCTGCTCTCGCTGGAAGAAAAAGGCATCGTGCGTAAAAGTCACGGTAGCGCAGTACCGGCTAGTACCTTTCTTGAAATCGAACGTTCTATGGAACGTAAAAGCCACGAAAATACTGAAATCAAGAATCGCATCGCCCAGGCTGCAGCCGAGTTAATTCCAGAACGCGGTATGGTTTTACTGGATACCGGGAGTACGGTTTACAGTCTGGCCCGACTGCTCTATCTGAAGAAGGGATTGCATATTTTTACCAATGCCGTCACGAACGTGCAGGCGGTTGCGGGAAGCGATAATGAGATCTACCTAATTGGTGGGAAATTCCGATCTACCAGTATGGCGTCGGTGGGTATGTGGGGGATGGACATTCTGAGCAGCATCAACGCAGACATCGTGTTCCTTGGAACCGATGGCTTTGCCGGTTCATCAGGTCCATGCACGGCGTCGTACGATGAAGCAGAAGTAAAAACGGCCATGATCCGTGCTGCTCGTACCCGAGTCGTAGTTAGCGACAGCTCCAAGATGTCGATTACCAGCCTGTTTAAGTTCTGCGACTGGAGCATGATTGATCATCTGATCACCGATGGTGACGTCGATGCTCACACGCTTGATAAGCTGAGAAACCAGGTGAATGTTATTGTGGTATGACATTCACCTGATTCATCGACGATTCACGCTATTCAATCCAGACCTGGCTGAAGTCGGGCCATCCGATAGTGTTCAAATCCCGCCACGTAAACGCTGAATCGGATTCATAATCCAGCCAGTGATGGAATAGAGGTAGTAACCAGCGTTCACGCGTCAGATGCATGAAGTGTTTGGCGACCACTTCACGGAAGGTTGTGTAATCCTGGCCGCCAGCATTGTTCAATATGGCGGTCAGCATTTCGATTTGTTCCTTTGGTAAACGTCTGAGACAGTTATCGCCTGTCAGCCAGTTTTTGAATGATGCAACATCTTCAAAATCGACCATGAAATTAGTCAGCCAGATATCAATTCCGCTCAGTTTACCCGACATAAATTCCAGAAAAGAGACTTCCTGAATCTCGCAGCTGATGCCATGCGACTGTAAAAGACGGCTAATGCCCTTAGCAAGATGAACCAGCTCAGGCTGGCTGAACGTTGCCAGCGTCAATGGCTGATTATTACCAAATGCCGGATTGGAAACGCCATAGTCAATCGTTCGATGGTTCCAGTCCGGCAGCATTCCTGCCGAGAAAGACAGAGACGAAGCGTAATCCCTTTTCAGCTCACTGAGTCTGAGGATTTCAACGCTCTGCAGCACATCATTGAGAAAGCTACGCCAGTGAAAATCAGCACAGTGACCTGCGCGATCAACCAGAAGATAGCTGGCACCCTGGTCTAACTTACGCTCGCGCGGCTTGTTGATCGCTTCGGACTGATATGTTCGCAATAGCGATATGAAACCCATGTTCATATCTTGCGTATCAAAGGGATAGATATTGACTTCATCGATCATGGGTGATGCGTAGTGGAAGTACCGATTCTTACGCATACACAGCAGTGAAGAGGTGTGCTCGGCGATATAGAACGGTCCTGAACACAAAATTTTGCCTTCATGTGTGCGGAATATTTTTGCCGGTATGGTGGACATCAACTCAGCAAAATGGCGATCCGGGCGGATAAGCGTAAACGTAATTCTTAGCTCGCCCTGCACAGTGATTTGCTCGATATCGCGGAAGAGATCGCGAAAGGCCGGTGACTGACGCGCATTATCAATACAGCGACGAATGTGCTCGGCAGTAAGTAAACTGCCATCTGAAAAATGAAGCCCTTTTCTCAGAAAGAACTGCCACTCGTCCTTAATTTCATTATTCAGCCAGTAGTGGGCAAGATCTGGCACAGCCTGTTTCTGGAAGGGATCGAAGCGAGTCAACCCACTGAAGCACTGGCGAATCAGGTGGCGCTCAGTTCGTCTCTGGGGAACAACCGGTTTGAGCTCATCAACAGGACGGTAATACGGAATTTTGATATTCACGCCATCGTTAGTAATGAACGTACCAAAATTCTCCCGTACCAAATCTCTGATTTTCTGCTGCTGGCCAGCGGCTTTTTTGCCACTTTTGACGAAATGATTATGTTCGATCATCTCAGCAAAATTGTCCTGCTCCACCTGCTGTGGTGTCACCAGAAACTTGAGAACCGAACGTTTACCTCTCCCTCTGGCGGGCTCCCAGATTACCCAGCCACTGGTGCTCATCTTATTGAGGAGAATACGTGCGTTGCGCTCGCTACTGTTGACCGCTTTCGCAACTTCTTCTAACTGCAGCGACGTTTCCTGCTTTCCGCCAAACAGCATATAGATTCTGAGAAAGTGTTGTTCCAGTGTTGCCATAATTTCCGGTTTTCACTCCATTTGCCGCTTTTAATAGCAGTTATGTAACTAAACCGTGATCATTTTCAAGTTACTTTCCCGTTTTATGTAATACCGGAAGCTAATTTCACGGATCTCACCAGGTTTTTACTTGCCGCTCTGGCCGCCATGATGAATGTCAGGATTTTGTTTTTTACTGCCAAATATAAACAGGAAAATAATCATGACTTCTCCGGTACGCCGTTTTGATCCAGCCACATTACCTTCAAACAGACTACTGACTGAGCTTTCACTGTGGTCCGCAGACCTTATGAATCTGGGCACTGAAGTGGCTCGCGTTGATGAACTGGCTGACATCTATCACATCGATACAGCTGACGGCCATTTCTCACCTTATATGCTGTTTTTCCCGGATGTTGTGGCGCAATTACGCCCACTAACCCAACGTCCACTTCATGTCCATCTAATGATGGCCGACAGTATTCTCGATGAGCAAATCGACCAGTTCGCTGAAGCAGGTGCCGACCTGATCTCCATTCATGCAGAGAATAAGAACGTCGATGCCGCTATCAGCCGAATCGAATCTCACGGCTGTGCCGCAGGCGTCGTGCTCCAGCTGTACACTCCGGTATCTGCAGTAGAGCAGTGGATTGATCGCCTGAGCATCATCACATTGCTGGGTACACGTATGGGCGTGAAAGGACAGGATTTGGCACCAGAAGCCTGCGAGCGCCTGGTCGAAGCCCGCCAACTTATTAATCGTTATTCAGCACAAAAACGCATCATCCTTGCCGCCGACGGCGCAATTCGCACTCATACCGTTCCCATGCTGCGCGAAAGCGGAGCTGACACCGTTGTGATGGGTTCCCTGGCATTCAATGCAGAAAGCTACGAAGACACCATTAACTGGAGTCGCTCTCTGCGCTAATTCAATCTGTACCCTACGGCCAAACAGAGGCAGCAAAATGATAAAAACATTACTCACTGAAGATGTTATCTGCCTGAATCTTCAGTCAAAAAATAAAGCCGACCTTTTCCATGAAATGGCTCAACTGCTTTTTCGTGCGGGAAGAATCAGTGACGAAAAACAATTCCTCCAGGACGTTTTGAGCCGCGAATCGGAGGGCAACACCGGCTTTGACGATGGCATTGCCATTCCACATGCAAAAAGCGCGGCGGTCATCAAACCTGCTTTTGCTATCGGTATTAGCCGTGATGGCATTGATTACGGTTCCGAAGATGGAGAACTCAGCCGCTTCATTTTCATGATTGCTTCGCCAGCGTCTGGCGGCGATCACCATATTGAAGTACTTGCCAGCCTATCTTCGCGATTTATTGAAGATGGCTTCACTCAGCGCTTGCTCAAAGCTCCAAACGCTAATGAAGTTATTAAATTGCTGACAGAAGAGCGCGAAGAACAACCAACGTCGGCGACGGAGCAAAAAGGCTTTCTGATCGGTGTTACGGGTTGTCCGGCTGGTATTGCACATACTTACCTTGCTGCGGAGTCATTAGAAAAAGCCGCCAGAGAGATGGGCTATCGCATCAAAGTTGAGACCAATGGCTCAATCGGCGTGAAAAACAGCCCGACCGCACAGGAAATTCAGGATGCTGACGCTATTTTAGTTTGCAGCGATAAGCAGGTTGAGCTGGAAAGATTTGCCGGTAAGCGCACCTATATCACGAACGTCAAAGCGCCGATTAAATCAGGTCGTGATGTCATTACAAATGGGCTTTCGGCACCATTGCTGGCAAAAAGCAGCGATCAGCAAAAATCGCAGTCCGCCTCAACCCACTCTGAAAGCGCCGGTAAAAACCTGTATCGCTACCTCATGAACGGCGTATCTCATATGATTCCATTCGTGGTTACGGGTGGATTGATGATCGCGCTGTCACTGACGATTGGCGGCGTGCCAACGCCAGAAGGCATGAAAATACCGGATGGCAGCATATGGCAGTCGGTGCTTAGCGTCGGTTCGGTCGCGTTCCAGTTGATGATTCCAGTACTGGCTGCATACATAGCCTTTGCAATTGGTGAACGTCCGGCACTTGCTCCGGGATTCATTGGTGGATGGATAGCAAACACCGGAAGTTTTTATGGCGCCGCTGCCGGTACGGGTTTTATCGGCGCTATCATCGCCGGTCTATTGGTTGGATACGTTGTTAAATGGCTGGCAACCCGCAACTGGCACAAGATATTGCAACCTCTGGTTCCAATTTTGATTGCTCCATTGTTGGGTACTCTGTTCATTTCGGCACTGTTCATCTTTGTCATCGGAGCCCCAATTTCCGGCATGATGCACAGTATGAATAACATGCTCGTCTCTTTGAGTGGCGGAAGCCTGGTATTGCTGGGTATCGTGATTGGCGGCATGGCCGGATTTGATATGGGTGGGCCATTTAATAAAGTGGCATTCCTGTTTTGCCTTGGGATGTTGGGTTCTGGCCATAGCGAATATATGGGTGCAATTGCTTGCGCGATTCCAGTGGCTCCGCTTGGCATGGGATTGGCTACATTCATTGCACGTAAGCTTGGCATCTTTACGCCAGAAGAAACCGAAGCGGGCAAAGCGTCACTGGCAATGGGATTGATGGGCATTTCAGAAGGCGCTATACCGTTTGCAGCACGTGATCCACTTAGCGTGATTCCGGCAAATATCGTGGGAAGCATGCTGGCTGCGGTGATGGCTTTCCTGTTTGGCATCACCAACCAGGTTGCGCATGGTGGCCCGGTTGTGGCTTTACTGGGAGCGATGAACAAACCAGTATTGGCCTTCCTGGCAATGGGTTGTGGAGCACTACTGACGACAGTAGTCGTGATATCAATTAAATACATCAAGTTGAAATCAGCGTCAGCTAAAAAAGAACGTGATAATTTAGCTGCCAGGCAATCTCTGACTAATTAATCAGAAATATAGTCCGCCGGGAACAAATACCCAGGCGGACTATGCACAATAACCTATCTATGTAGAAACATAATCCCTGATGTTCTTTTGGTCAGTATGTAAACCCAGCTCTTTTTCCAACGTTCTTCCGGTTATATCCAGATTGATATCGATATATTCCATCGTTGTCGTTAAGCTTCGATGCCCCAATAATCCTCTTACCATCTGTAAATTTCTATCTGGTGACTTCATTAATTCAGATGCGAGGGTATGCCTGAAGCGGTGTGGCGACACTGCAAAACCGCATTCTTTTGATAATCGCCTAAAGAAAGATTTTATAGGTTGTATTGGCGGAATCTCAGATAATTTTTGACGGTCTTCCGCGCTGCAGACATAGCGATTAACATCAAAAAGTGCATCACTCGAATTCGAATCATTTTCGATAGCTTTAGATAACAACGCTTCTAACTGTACTTTTAATGGCCCAACAATGGGTACTCGCCACTCTCTGTGAGTTTTACTGCCATCGAGGCGCAGTTCGATCCAGTTCTCCTCCAGATTGACGTCCTTAAGCCGTAAATGCATTAACTGATTCACCCGCATACCGGTATAGCGAAGCGTATCTAGCACCGTTATCCAGTACCATGCCGGATACAAAGCACAACGCTTCATTTCGATGGTCGTAATCTTCTGGTCCATGTCAGCGTACTGCTGCATTAATAAATAAACGCGGGTTAATTGCTGGCGAGATAACGTCTTTTTTCGCTTGTTATCGGCGCGCATTGAAACGTCGTTGAAAGGGTTTTCAACCTGATTCACGAGGTCGGCTTTAATGGCAAAATTAAGCAGCGCGCGCATATGGGCTACTTTGTTATTCCAGGTGTTGGCCGATGACTTTTCTACATTAATCACATGACGACGCCATTGTTGAACGTCGCGGCGACTGATGTCGCCTGGCTTCTTTTCCTCACCGTAATATTTACGGAAAACATTAACGACTTTGCGATAGCTCCATTCCGTATCCGGGCGAAGCACTTTCACAAAGAAGTATTCGTCGAGCAAAAATTCCCAGCTAGTATCGCTTACCTGACTCATAACATTTCCTTTAATCAGCAAAATAACCGCTGCTCCCAAGGCAGCAACTCTCCTCCTTACACCTTCCTGAAAAGCGTCAGGGAACCACTAAAAACTGGCTATCATCAGGCACATGATTGGCCTGAAACAGCACTGTGGATTTGACCAGATAGCCTTTCACACGTTTATAAGGGCCGTTACGGTCGGCACTGTTGTAGAGAGTGGCAAACGTAAACCGCTTGCCGTTGTTACGCCGATGTCGGTTGAGTCTTTCAAACCCTGCCTGAACGTTTTCACGTTCGTCTGCAGACTGACCGGTATGCTTCAGATAACGATAAAAAATTCCCGGTACCAGCAAGAAAACAAAACCTGCGACCAGTTGCACGCGTGAATCTGCTTCATTGCATGCTATCGTTCCATTTTCGAGACCCTCACTCAGCCAGTACCAAAAGGCCTCGCCGATCTGTTTCTTAGAAATTTGTGAGCTTGTCTCAGGTGCTACAGGGGCCGATTCTTGATCAGGTTTTGGCGGTTGATAAGTATTTCTGACGTTTATTTGATCACTTTCGGAAGATCCGTAGGTCATGAAATCAATCACTTGGTGATCGCCGTCTGAATTTATTCCTATTTTTTGGGTTTGATTTTCATCTAAATCAGAACCAATACTCCATTCCCGGTGACGTATCTTAAATTGTTCCTCCAGATCAAAACTGGCTCCAGCCTGTGACGTCACATTACCTTGATTAAAGTATTGTTCGTAAACATCATCGAGCTCGGATCGTGGCGCGTTATTGTGCGTTTTAACGTCCACCGCACGAAGATGTAATTCCTCATCATCGACGTGAGTATTTTCCGCTAAATTTGATGGCTTGCGGCTGAGCCGATCTGAAACTCTGTTAATTAAATCGTGGATCTGTTTTTCCGGCGATTCGAATCCAGCTAACTCTAAATAAAAGCAATTTCTCGCAGCGGGCTGAGATTCTAGCCAACGGATCGCTTCTTTAGGCAGCATGGCAACAGCAAATGCGAGACGTGTTACTCCCGCAGCGTCTAAACCATGATCAACGTGATTCAGCTGGAAGCGAAACGGTTGTTGCGGCGCAATTGATAGCGGATTCCAGCTTTGGCCATCATCCAGTTCGCCCTCAATGTTCAACAATTCCGGGACATACCAATAAAGCGCTAGCCAAAACACCAGGCAATTCCAGTGGCTGCTCTGTGCAGATTGGTCCTCTGGCAGCGCGTTGGCTGGCAGAATCATGCCTTTAGCCAGTTGCATCATTACCACGATATTTTGAAGCGTTAGGTCAAGTAAACCGCCGCTATTACGCCATTCCGGTAAACGTCCCGTGGGCAGATTTTGGAAGCGTTCAGCCAGCTCCTGCAGCGGCTCCAGGCAAAAGGAGTCGAAGAGAGAGCGGGATAGCAAAGAGCTCTGCCAGATTTTCTTTACCTGCATCTGCCGCACTGGCGTGCCTAGCAGCGTTGGGTAATTTTGCGGTGTGAAGTAGCCTTCGCGTTTAGTCAGTAATGAAGGCTGAATAGTGCTGCGTCTTAATTTGTATTGTAATTTTGGGAACATGATTCACCTCCGGATCGGGGGCACTATCGTTCCAGGCGGCAATTAATCACAGCCTAAAATCATTTTTGGAAAATGCGATTAAATTGCCCGCTAAAAAGAAACCATCTCCGAGGAGATGGTTTTGGTTTCAGGCGGCGTCTTCTTCAACCTCTTCATTAAGCGGCTTCAAAAGGTATTCAGATGCTTCGCGTGCCATGCGGCTTGCGCGGAACAACGCCTTTTTGTCTGACTTCAGTATCTTCAGCCAGTGATCGATATAGCTGTCGTGCTGCACTTCACCGTACACACCTAAGTGAGCACACAGGAATGCGCTTCCCAGCTCAGCAATCAGCTCCTCAAACGCATAAACCGGATCGCCAAATTTGCGCGATGTCGATGTTATGCCTTCCCGATCAAGTCGGTTGTGATGGCCGGTTGCATGCACCAGTTCGTGCAGCAAGGTTGAGTAAAAGTCTGCTGCGGTAAAAAACTGCTTACGTAGCGGCAGGACGATTTGATCCTTCAGTGAATGGTAATAGGCCCGGTTCTGCTCGGAATATGAGACGCGAACGCCAGATTCACCTGCAACAGTCACAATGTCATTGAAGATTGGCACGCTCACCGAATCCTCGGATTCTTCATCCAGAATTTCAGTTGGAGCGCTGCTGAATCTCTCCGGTAGCTCATCGCATTGCTCAGTATTGAACAGCATTATGCTGCGCAGCATGATGCGTTGCTCCATCAACGTTTCACCTTGAGCATCAATGCGCGGTTGGCCAGATTTATCGGTGGATTCAACTTCAAAAGGTTTAAAGAACACCGCCATAGTCGCTTTCTCGCCTTTACGAACGTTGCCACCGGCAGCTTGTGCCTGCTTCCACGTCAGCCAGCGATTGGAATTAAACCCTTGCTCCTCAGCTGACAGCCACAACAGCATTATGTTGACGCCGTTGTAGTGCCTACCGGTCGATGCATTGGATGGTATCGGTGATCCAGCGGATCGCTTGCTGTCTCGCCACGGTTTACGCCAGGGTAAAACTCCTCGCTCGATCGACGCGATGATTTTGTCGGTGACTTGTTGGTAGAGATCAATTTGATTGGTTTGTGACTTACGGGATTTGCGTTTGGTCGGCATGGGATACTCCTTACGTGGCGTATCCCTTCCCATAATGGCGAAGTGATACGCCACTGGGCAGGTTGAAATTGAGGGTGATTACTCGGGGTTGTTCAGGATTGCTTCAGGTATTGGCCATTGGCCACCTAAGTGCTTCGTTAGCCACTCCTGGACATCAAGCCATTCTGCAAGCGTGCCATCCGATGAGATGTCATAGCAGCCGATGCAGAATCGATGTGCCAGTAGTAGCGTGGCTTTCACCATGAAGTCATAGGGCCGGTCTGGAGACCAGTTGAACGATGTCTTACAGAATTCACTGCCGGACGAATGTTGGCCAAGGTAGAAACTTTCATACTCAAGATCTTCCTTCTCTTCGCCGTTAAAAGAGATAGCGGGTTGTCGAATACCGCTTTGTACTATCAGATCAGCGGGCTGCAGAAGTGGATAACGTCCATCGCTTGTGCAAAGCACCAACGGTTGCTTATAGCCGGGAACATGCCGGTTTTGTATTATCAAAAACACGTTTGATAGCTGTACGGTGAACAGTAACCACTGATCGTCAGGAACTGATTTCAGTTGGGTGAAGCAATGGCAGTAGCCCATAGGTAAATCCTCCAGATGTGACAAAGGGGATTTATCCGCTAACGGGAATAAATCCCCGTTAGGGTGGGTAATGCGTGCCGTAAGGCGAGGTGATGAGAGAACCTTGACCATCTAAGATGGCACCCGCTCTAAAGGTGTACGGGTATAGGGACCGCCAGTTGGCGCTTCTTTCAGGTCCGTGAAGCTTCAGAGTATAGGGACATTTTGGTATACAATTAATAGTTATTCAAGGATTGTGAGTTTTTTTAATATAAATTGGGACAGCAATGAGCACATCTATTAACGATTCCATTTGGAAAACACTCCTAACGACAATCATTCCTTTGTGCTTAGGTACGCTTATTTTTGGGATGATGCTTGAGTCATACAAAAATGAATTAAACTTTCGTGGCGATATCATGAAGGATTACTATTCTCCCTTGGTTGGTAAACAAAGAGAATGTATTGAGATTGGAGATTCTCTAGCTAAAGATTACAACTCAATGGCAGGTAACTATGTGGTGATGATGAATCAGTATAAGTTAATGCTGAAGGGCCAGTCACCTAGATTAACAGATGAGTATAAAGAATATTTGGTGGGTCTTTTGAAAAATGCAGAGGATTTCTCTGGCAATGCTGATGAACATAGGAATTCATTATCGAAATGTCGTGATGAACTACGTCAAACCTATATAAATGTGGCGCTTGTAACAGGAACCCTGGAGAAATTCAAAGGCATTGATGACGATAGAAAAATCATTTTGGAAGGAATTGATACAAAAGGATTTGAAGCAAAAAGAAAATTAAATGAGTCTATAAAGGATATTAATTTAATCCAGGTGATTAATTCATACTTCATAGCTGGCGATGCGGGTGATAAGAGAAATAATGAAAATGATAAGTATACAGATGAGTTGATTACATCAAAAGTTCAGCCGTTAATTGAATTCTTCTCATTCATAGCGACTCTCGAAAAGGAAAAAAATCAAAGCTATTTAACCCTTTCAAACAAGTACAATGCCATTTTAGAATCAGAAATCAGTTCTCGATACAAAAGGAATTGGTTTTCGAGGACATTTTTTTAAACGTCATATATTATAAATTTTAGAAATATATGCCCCCCTCATATCTCCATGCCCCAAATCCATTGAAACCATCGCCTCAGCTTCTTTCCTGCTGAGGCCATTTTTCATATGCCACTCTGTAGCCTCTCGCGAATATGCATATCTCAAGCTATGCGGTGCTTCTTTCCCTGAAAGCCCTGCATACTTAGCCACATTTCGGTAACGATCGATCGCACTTCTCAGCCCAGCTTTATCAACCAACTTGCCGCCATGTTCTGACGAGTAAGCCACCGCTGCGTTCAAGCTTCGCACCAGTTCTTCACGCCTAACGACCGTTGTATCTCTCGGCCTGCCACCTTTGGTACCGAACACTACGCGCAACCGTTCATCCCCACGCGCTAGCGCTTGCTGCCACGTCTTAAGTGATTTTGCCGACTGCACCGCTTCCTCAGTTCTCAATCCGAGATAACGCGCAATCTCCATCGCCAACGCAACGCCTTCGTCTTTATTTCGTGCAAGGGCGAGCGCCTCGTGAAAGCGTTCGTCCGTAATCGCCGTCTTTGATCCGGCTCGACTGGCACCAGACAGGTTGAGTGCATCGTTACTCAATTTCTCATGCTTGGGATCAGCCAGTTTTGTCCTGCCTGCAGTGGCCAAGATCGCGCGCAGCGCCGCCATCTCGTTTTGCAGCGTGCGTTTTGAAATATTATCTGCCAGCCGGCTGCTGACATAATTCTCGATGTGATGCGTCTTAATATGGTTCACGTCCCTGATCTGGATGTTGAGTTTCAGCATCTGCTCAGCCAGCCGTGCGGCTATACGCGAACGATCGGCAACGGTTTTGAAACTGCCGCCAGATTGTCTGGCCAAAGTCACCAGCTGTTTGCTGAACTGCTTGTTTCCTCGCGACATACATCCTCCAAAAAACATCTCTACCCCGACGGCACGGTTTCAGGTTGCGCTTCCTGCGTCTCAGCGGATATCTGTGCATCGGGGCGGCGAAATGTTGAGTTGTTGCGAGGTCCCCACAGCTCTCAGAGCTGATCGCGGCTAATGCCGGTTCCTGATTTCTCAGGACGCCTCCGTCCGTCAGGTTCGCTGACGTCGCCTTGATATCGCGTTGATTTCCTCCTCAGATAAGTTGCCAACGTTTATGGAATGTTGGGTTAGTTGATGGTTGTAATAACGGACTACGTGTTGGTCAGACGGTAAGCGTCGTCGCAGAAGGCCGTATTACGTGGTGTTGACGTATACGCGCTACGCGCGTCACTTGGTTGTTGCTGCGCGCCAACGCAAGTGACGCGCGCAGCTTCTGCCTGTATGTGCGAGGTCCGTTCGTCGCCAAATGTTCCAAATGGCGGAAACGGTCACGCAAACTGGCCGTGCGCAGTAGCTGGTATCGATGAGATGAAGTTGATTGAACCGTAGTGAAGTGGTGGAAACCTTGGGCGTTGCTTTTGCCCGCTACTTGCAAAGGTTGAGTAGCTTTGCCGGTTATCCCGGATGCAGCCGCCAAATGGCGTTTCTCACAGGCTGCTGAAACTTTCGCTGATGACCGCCGCTAAGGTGCCCCTTTCAGGTCATGAGGGCTTTGTTGGTTGCGTAAACAACTATGGCAACAGGCCCAAACTAGCAACATTGCATTTGACGGTCAACAGGCGATATAGGTTGCATCATCAGGTATTGGGATTAGACTTTAGGATATACATTCTGGAATTGAGGCAATAGTGCGCAATCAAAATTGGCATTTCAGAGGTAAACTTAAAACGATTAAGAATAAAATCCCTGCTTCGACAAGCAGTAAAGCTCTCCTCGCTTGTATAATCTTGGCGGTTGCACTTTTCCTTTTTTACTATCTTTCAGGGATTATATTTATTGTCGCTACAATTGTTCTCGGTTCTTTAATTTATGGTAATACCGAAAGCCATGTTGCGGATCACAATAGCACCGTTTTTGAAGATGACGATGAGTCACGAGGGGATGGTTATCGTGATGGGCCAGAAGGATATGGATATTATTCAGGTGGCGTGAGAGATGATGATTGAGATTAACCTATTAATGCAGAGTTAATTATTTCGTTGCGTTTGTCGCTTTAATTTATCCAAGGGTTAATTCGGCGCATCCGTTGCGCCTTTCATTTCATCCTATTCTACCACCGATTTTTTCTCCGACTTTTCCAGCAGCAGACTGAGTTGATTTCACACCTGAACTCATTGCATCGGCCAAACCGCCAACTCTAATTCCAGCCCATGAAAACGCAGTCACCCACAGCATGGGTAAGAAAATAAACATCGCGCCCATAACAAAGTTCATAATCAAATCGTCAGAACTATTCTGGAATCCAGCCGCATTCCAGCGACTATGCGTATCAGAACTATAAAGCGCTTCCATTAACCAACTGTCGAGCCAGCGCGCCAGTTCCCACCAGAACGTCAGGAAATTAAGCGCAAACACCACAAAGCTGACAGTAATAACGGTTTTGAACTCATAACTCCCAAACGCCAATATCAATGGCAGCATCACGTATATCGCCATTAGCAATAATGCCTGCACCATCGGTAATGCCTGGCGCATCGCATCAAATGCTGGAAACGCCGCCAGACTACCTAATGACATTCCCGCAATACCGCCAATTCGGCTGGCGGAGTTATCCAGTGTGAAATCGGCATTGCCGCCATAACCGGCATAGGTGTGGCCATTCTGCGAAACAGTCAAACTTTCGGGGCTGACCAGGCGGCGAACAATGCTCTCTTTATATTCGGCGTTGTCCTTGCCCATCATTTTCAATGCGGCGGACATGCGCAGCCACATACCGGTTGAAGCCTGATCGACCACTCGCGCCTCAAGCCCGGTATCGGCGCTGGACCACCATTCGCGGCAGGTTGGATAACCGCCGCGACCGGTGTCCGGTCTGCCGCTGTCGCGGCTTTCGTTCCACGGGAATGATGCGCGTGGCGTCTTGGATTGCAGCTGGTCGTAATAACCGCTGCCGTTCAAAAATGTGTTGCTGCCCAGCCATTCAACATCGCGTAGTGCATCTTCTTCTTTGGTTTGCCCCTGATCCTGCTGCTTCCAGAGGTAGAGCGCCAGCGCGTAACAATCGTTGGTGAAATCCTGTAGCTCGGCGGCGAGCGCCGGATTGCTGATGCGAGTGTGCTGCACTTCAAAGCGCAGTTGACGCAAATCCGGGCGGCAGGGAATTGTGGCCACAGCTGCCTGAGTTATGCCTTTGGATAGTTTGTGCATAAGCACCCACCAAATTGGCGCTGCAGCCGTTTGCCCATCCATGCTGCTAATGATCGTTGAATACCCGCTTTCATCCGGCGCTTTTGGCGTCCAGGTGCCGCAGCTCTTGGAGCGGGATTCATCGTATTGAATGCTGTCGAGGCTGACATTAATGATTGGCAGGCAGCAAACCAGCATGACGAAAAACGCGCTATAGAGCGCGTTCTCGATGCGTGGCAGTGACAGCTTACCTTTGTTGCCCTCGTCATCACCTTCCTCGCGCACCTTGAGCCAGATCCCAACCACTTTGAATATCAGCGGCACGGCAAACAGGCCAGTGGATATCAGAAGACCCCAGATGCCGTTATTGATGATCCAACCCAGCAGGGTAAGAAAGAACTCCAGATAGCTGTTCGTGCTCATCAGTGGCCTCCTGTTGTGGAGTACAGCGCCCATTCCATAACGACGATATAGAGCGTGCCAATGCTGCATATGCGAAGAATCATGCGACGCCAAGTGGGATCTGATTTCTTCAATTGCCAGCATTGATAAGCGAAGTAAGCGGTCACTGCATAAATCACCAGCCGCCATATCAGCCATGCTAACCAGGTTTTATCAAACCATTGCATGAGATGCGTTAGTGCTTCAGGTGATTTACTGGCAGACCAGAACAAAGCCAGAGCGATGCAGACTATTGCGGTGAGCGTTAACAGCCATGCGAAAACCTTCAAAAATTTACGCATCTCACTCCTCCCCGGATGGTGCGGAAAGCTGATTGAAGCGCGAATCGGTGTTCTCATGCGACTGGCGCTGCGGGTTCGTTGTGGCGCGATTGTTCTCGCGGTCGATGATGGTCAGCACGGAGTTACGCGCCAGTTCGCGCTTCAGTTCCATCTCATTCTTGAGCGCATTGATTTCCCGATCGAGCGATTCGACGCGACGATCGCCTTCCTGTAGCGCTTCAGGCATGGCTGCGGCATTTGGTTCCGACTGGCCGGTCACAATCATGCGACGCATCAGCAGCGCGGTTTCAACCGTGTCAGCCATCGCCAGTTCACCCGCCAGGCGGCCAACCAGCGCCGCATTGTCCGGGTCACGCTGCAGCGCTTTGATCACGCCGCTGGTGATCGCCAGGCTGCCGGTGCGCAGTTTCGCCAGATTCTCGGCGTTAGGTTTCTCCGCGCCATTAACCAGCTTCACCAGTTGCTCACCGTTGATGCGCGTGGCTTCTTCCAGCATCGGTGAAAATCCGGTTCCAGCCACGCTGGCGCCAGGTTGCTGATCGATATCGCCATCGGTACATTGCGAGGCATCTTTACAGGTGCGAATCGAGCGATCGCCGAGCACTTTAACCACCGCTGCTGCGGCTTCTTCTGAGCTGGAGAACTTACCGCAGCTACCACCCGTGCAGCTGTCACCGCTGACGCTGCCGGTGCTGTTGACCGGCAGATTATTCATCATGTTGTAGCCAGCGGCAGACAGGTCATGAGTCGGGCGAATCGCGCGCTGACCACGACCGCCACGTTTTTCGCCACCCACCCAATTGCTGCCTGACTCGCCAGTAACTTTTTCACCGGCATCGTTTACGCGTATCGCGTCTGCGTCGCCGCTGTTCACCAGCTTCTTGTACTCATCCATCGCGGCTTGCTGCGTCCATTTGCTAGAGTCCGAGAAATCCACCATGCGTTTGGCCATGTTCTGGCAGTTAAGCTGCGCCTTGTCGAAGGCCACATTTGCCTGCAGCACGCCATTGGTCAGCATTTCATACAGGCCAGGATTGGCGCGTTGGATCACCATCGCGGGCAAGCTAGCCACCGCGCCGGTTGCGCCCTGAACCACATCACCCATCAGATTTTTGAAGCCGTTGGTCATACCGTTGAGCTGGTTGCCCACGGTAGTTTTCAGATCGAAGTTGCCACATTGCAGATCCGAGCTCCAGCCAACGTCCAGTCCCAGCTTCTGCATGCTGCTGCGCGTGGCGGGCTGTGAAATCACCGAACCACCACCAAGGGTATAAAACAGCTTGTCGGACACTGCGCCGCTGGCGCTTTTGCCGTAACCCATGCTGCTGTCCTGCACCTGCGGCAGTGAAACATCAAACGCCTGTGCGCTGATAGCAATCAACAATGCAGACGCGGCGGATAAAAAACGAGGGATCATGATTCACCTCCAAAGTCGGTGCTGTAGAGGAAGGTCTGGCCGCGTCGCTGACAGCAGCTGTATGGCTGCCAGAGTGCGAAGGCTTCATTACCATCAACGGCTGGCGTGAAATTGCCATCCGGGAACACGGCGCAGGTTTCGCTGAGTTGCGGCGATAGCCGCTGCCATTTGTGGTTTTTGAATCCGGTATTTTCTTCAACCGGACCTGGCGGCCAGTATCCAGGGGAAGGATTGCCTTTGAGGGTTTGATAAACGTGCGGCTGGCCAGTGCGGGTGATGATGTCGGCCACACGTTGCGCCACTACTGCCGCCGCTTTGTCGTCATCGGTCTGCGTGACGAAGCCCGATCGCGGATAAACGTTGCTCCACATATTGGCCGTTGCCTGGCTGCCGATCTCACGCATACCTGGCACCAGTGCTTCCGGGTAAAGCGATTCCGGTATGCCGCTGCGCCAGGCCAGCGTATCGAGCGTGCTGAGGAAATAAGGGTTCAACGGTGTTGCGGCGCTTTTGCAGGAATAGCCCGATATGCTGCCGCCAATCAGCGAAGTCGCTGGATGGCCAATCGCATCGGCATATTTGAAGTGCAGATTGGTTTTGCGTTTACCCGGTGCTTTTAGCTCCTCATTGCCGCCACCGGCTGGCACGCCGTACATGCCATTTTCCAGCCCGCCAGCCGTCTGGCTGACGAACGCCATTTCTCTCCAAGGATTCGCGCCCCGTTGGGCATAGGCCGACACTACGGCTTCAGGTATGAAGTGCGTCACTTTCACTGAAGTGCGCACCTTGCAGCCAAACGGTGTGCAGAACAGCCAGTAGCAAATCCCACTGACGCGCCAACTGATGCATGAAGGAGAAACCGCACTCGCGATAATCTGGGCGCTGGTGATCGCCGCTTCAGTTGCTGGCTGCATTGCAGAAAAAAGCAACGCAGCGCCAGCCAGTTTCGCGCGCGTCATTGATGGCCACCTTGCGTGCGAATGTTGCTGGCAAGTTCAACATCAGTGGTGCCATACACCACATCAACGTCATCAAACACCACGGCGGGATATTTCTCGATGCCCAGCTTCCATGCAGCGATTACGCCTCGCCAGGCTTCAACTATCTGATGCTGTTGCTTGACATTCATTTGCTGTAGGCCGCTTTTCGCCTCCTGAGCCGCGCGAGCAGGATCACTGCTGAATTGGCCAAACATCGCATTCTGTTGCCTGTCTGGTGCATCGAGAAAAACAACGCGAGTATTGGCATCCGCATTGATGGCAGGATGATTCGCAGTGGTAAAAACGGTAATCGCAGCAAAGGTAGGCGATGCCGAAAGCATCAGTACAAGCGGAAGCAGCGCTCTCATCAGACTTACTCCACAAAGTGAGTGAAGCCATTACGTTGCGCTGGAAAACTGAGCAACACAGTAAACAACTCTGTGCTGGATTGCGGAATTAAATAAATCCCCAGCCCAAAGGGGTGCAGAACAACTTACCTTGGGAAAGATGTAACCTTTGGACTGGAGACGGGCACACTATGCTAATTTCAGGACCAGTACACAATTAAGTGAGGTCTGATTTGTGCGTCATTTTGTGTGCTTAGCTGCAAGTTTGTGCGCCAGATAAAGTTCCAGGTAAAGCAGGTCCGCTGCATCCACCACGGTCATGTACCAGCGCGGATGATGATAGTCATCTTCCGTTGGCCAACTCAGATGACTATTCACTGTAATCAGCAGGTCAATCGAGCTGCACAGCTTGCCTTTGAAGTGCAGCGCAAGGCATGAATGACTGCCAACGCGCTGCGGATGGCTGGTGATCTGCACGGGTGGATTAACGCGCGTACGAATCTCATCGCATAGCCTGTCCAGTAATGTCAGGTCGCTCACCAGGATTTCAGGTTCACCCTGCGGCATCAGAGTAAACAGCGTGCGCGCAGCATGCCGGGAAATCGCTGTGGTAATGCGGGGTACGGGATATTTTAGTTTTAACATACGGCTCCCTGATTAAACGGCGGCAGACTTGAGGCCACGCGCTGCATCAAGCTGGCGAGCAACGATCACTGCAGCTTCAAGCTCGCTACAGTTGTGCTCTTTCATCAACTTGCGGCGTTCGGCTTTTTCTTCTTTCTCGGTCATGCCAAGAGCAAGGTAGAGGCTGGGCGGCACAGCGCGGAACAGTGCTTCGGTTTTCTTCGAAAGCACCACGCCTTCGGTATAGCAGCGCGGCAGCTTACTCGCAGAAAGCAGTACCGATTTTTGCTCATCGCTCAGCTTCTTAAAGCGTGCGATTTGCTCCACTTCATCAGGCGGCATTGTTAGGCACAGCCACCATTCGGCCATGTTCAGCATCTTCTCGGCGATGTCCGGGTAATCCGCCAGGTTTTGCGTCGCCATCCACAGCCAGGCACCGAGCTTACGCCACATCTTGACCACTTTGGTCATGTATGGCGACAGCAGCGGATTGGTAGTAGTAATGTGCGCTTCATCAATGGCGAAGACGATTTCGCGGTCGAGATACTGGTCGCGCTCGGCGATGTTGTTGATGGTGTTCACCAGGGAAACCATCGCCAGCGCCATTTGTGCACCGTAGTTTTCGCGCGCCAGCGTACCCAAGTCGATAAGCGTGACATCGGCTTCTGGCCACGGCGTACCGGGGCGGTTGAACAGCTCGCCTTCGAAGCCGCTGGTAAACATCGACATAGCTCCAGCCATTTCATCAGCGCGTGCGCGACGGCGCTCGGTCAACAATGGCTGGCCGCTGCTGTCCACGCTGTTATCGCGTGCGATGGCAAACAGTGCAGCCTGCAGATCTTCAGCAATCATCTGGCGCGATTCGTCGTAGCTGGTCTGTGCCGCCATCATAATGGCCTCACGGATCAGGCCACGGTCAGAGCGCGTTAAACGTTCCTCTTCGCGCTTTTCGCCACCGGTAATCATCATGCGCGCGGCGATTTCCATCTCGCCGAGGATGTCGCGCTGTTCATCGCCATCATCTTCATCGGCGTCCGGGATGTCGGCTTCGTTAAGCTGCAACTGCTCCGGTTTGAGGTCTAGCAACTGATGCGCGTCGGCAAACAGCGCCAGGCTGACGCCGCAGCCGGGACGGATGCCTATTTTATTCACCGTCAGGCCAAGGCTTTCGCAATAGTCGGCATACAGACCAAACGAGTTACCGGCTTCGGCAATAAACAGACGCGGGCGGTGAATGGCCATTAGCTGGGAAAGCGTCGCGCACAGCGTGGCCGACTTGCCCGCGCCGGTTGGTCCGAACAGCAGCATATGGGCGTTCTGCGTGCGGTCCTGCTTATTCATCGGGTCGAATGTCAGCGGTTCACCGCCGCGATTGAAGAAGCTGAAGCCGGGATGACCGCTGCCGGTGGCGCGGCCAGTCACCGGCAGCAAACCGGCCAAGTGCTGCACCCACGTCAGGCGCGTATACCAGTGGCGGCGATCTTTCTGCGGGTTGAAGCACATCGGCAGCGCGCGCAGCCAGGTATTCAGCGGCGAAACGTTGTATTCAGGTCGCACCGGCTGCAGGCCAGATGTCAGCAGCACCGCCGACATATTTTGCTGGCGTCGGTTGAGATCGGCCAGATCGTTGCCGCGCAGCATGAATGTCAGCGCGCCGCGATACAGCTTGTGGCGACGGCCTAGATACTCTTTCACTTCGCGCACATCCTCACGCACGCGCCCGGATTCGGTGTTTTCACCTACGGCGTTTTTGGCCAGCTTAATGAAGTCGTTTTCCAGCACGTCCTGCGGCTGGGAAACGATGGTCAATGAAACCACCGTGCCCTCGGGCAGCAAATCCATCAGCGCATTAATATGCTCACCGCGCGCCATTTCACCTGTCAGCATGCCAGGTTCAGGCGGGCGGCGCAGACGCTCAATGGCGATCGCGCGATGCGGTTTGTCATCGAACCACCACACGCCGTTTTCGTTGTCGGAACGCGGCGGCGTGTACCACAGCGTTTCGGCAAAATCGTTGGTCATCGGCAGCTCGCCCGCTTCGGCATCATGATGTTTCGCGGCGGCGTAAAACGCTTCTTTGCTCAGGCCGTGCTGCGGATCGGGATTGAACAGACGCAGCAGCCATTCATGAATTTGTGCGCCGGTCTGACGCTTGCAGGCAACGCCAGACGCTCCAAGCGATGCCGCCAGCCGGTCGCAAACCTGATTCAGCATGGTGACGGGCGGCAGCGCGTGAACATCTTTCACACCTTTGCTGGCACCCGGCACCCAGCGATAAATCACCATGCGCGTGCGGCGCTGCTGCCCGCGCCATGGCTGGCCAGTGACCAGCGTGTCGCGGAACAAACCTGTTGGAATGGCGATGTCCCGCAAATGGCGTTCGGTTTCACCCAGCCAGGCGTTGGTAAATTCCGTGCCGCGCGCCCAGGGTTTTACGTACTCTTTGACCGTGTTCAGATAGGGCGATGGATCGTCTTCATCCTGGCAAAAGAACTGCACCACCCAAGGGGATATATCGTCTTCTTCCAGGCTGTCCTGCAGCGCATCTTCCACCTGATCGCGGATCTCCTCCAGGCGCGCGGCGGTGCGTCCCTCGGACGAAATCGGCGTGATGGTATAAACCGCGCCAACCGAAACGCCATCATCGAGCAACAGACATTTATCTTCCGGCAAATATTCGGCCCACGGCAGGTAATCAATGATGGAAGGTTTAGCGTGATACAGCGCCGCTTCATCCTGCACCGTCATTTTGCCAGGGCGCGGCAGTGGTTGCGGCTGGCTGCTTTCGGGGATGCTGCTGTCTTCCGGGGTGGGCTTTTTAAACAGGGAAAACATCATTACAGATCCTCCGTGCGCTCACCCGGCAAGGCGTACTGCACCTGACTGTAAAACGGAAACACCGTGCTGTAGCCGGGAACCGGCGAGTTGCCACCGGCAAGATGCGGAAACACGTACATCACCATGTCGGGATTTGGCAGGCGCGGGAACTGCTGCGTGATCTCGCTTTCCTGCGTGCGGCTGTATGAATGGTCGAGTTTGTCAGCACGCTGATCTTCCGTTTCACTCAGCGGTCGGCGCAGCGCTTCACGCCCCTGCGCACCGCGCTGAGCCGAACCGCTCGCACCTTTGCCTTGCCACAGCTCCAGCATGTTGCTGTCGCCCGCTGGCAGCATTTCATCTTTTGACGTACTGCAGCCTGAAATAACCGAAACCAGCGCGGCGAACGCGACCGGCATTAATGCTCTGTACATGCGCAATCCCCTTAATCCAGTCCAATACGCGCGGCATTACCCGGCACACTGAAGTCGTAACGCACCTTGCGGCCTTTATCTTCGTAATCGATCGCCAGCTGCTGCGTGATGTGAACGGCGAGATTCGCTCCGGGCGGCACATACACTGCGTCGAACGTCTGGCCATAGCGCTGTTTCACCCATTCGGAAACATCGCCGACGCCACCGGCAATCGCTTTGCCCATCGCCGCCTGTCCGGCATCGCCGGTTAGCGTCGAAGTCACACCGCCGTAAGCGTTGGTTTGCCCGGTACGCTGATTTTCGTTTAGCGCTTCACCGGCAGCGGCTGCGCCGGAAAGCGTGAAGAGCGTTGGCAGATAAGTTGATGCGTTGGATTTACGTGTGCCGCTGATGCAGGGAATTCCGGCTTCATCCGAAATCCAGCCAATTCCGCCATCCTGCTTTTTGCCACCATCCTGGCCGTTGCTCTTGCCGTTGTTATCCGGGCGCGGCAGCGTGCGCACCCGGCCATCACTGAAGACGAAGGTGATAGAGTTCACCTGGCCGCGCACGCAGGAGAGCGTCCAGTCGCCAGATGCTGTGCCGGAAACAATCGCGCCTTCAACATCGGGTAAATCGATGCCGTTGGCCGTCAGATTGTCGCGGCCAATCAGCACTTTGAATGGGTAAGGATCGGTAACGGTGCCATTAATCGGCACACGGCCCAACAGCGCGGTCATGCCTTTGCTGCCAATCAGCGTGGAGTTTTCCGGCAGAGTGTAAACCGGCTCGGTGCTTTCCTCCTCTTTCTGGCTGTTGGAGTAGCCTTTTACCTTTTGCTCGTAGTTGCTTTTGCTCTTACTGAGCGCGTTATCGTCGAGGAACGATGTTGGAAAAGCACCCATGACTGATTTGCTGTCACCGTTAGTCGTACCAGCATCAGCGCCGCTGCTGCGCTGGTCGCTGGGTGAAACCCACATCACGCCATCATTAGTGTTGCCACTGGCAACATCTTCCAGTCCGAGCCCTAGGGGAATATCGCTGTTGTTCTGATCCTGCTTATCAGATGCCATGCGTTTGGCCAGCTGGTTGCTCAGTTCCTGCACTTTACTGGTCAGGGATTGCTGTTCCTGCTGCAACTGCTGGCGACGGTCTTCGGCAATTTTCTGATAGTTCGAAACCGCTTCGTTAACCTGACCGGCAACGTTCTGGTTACGTGTACGCAAACGCTCATTTTCTTTCACCAGGTCGAGATTCTGGCGGTCGAGTGTTTCCTGCTTGCCGCGAATGGTTTTGAGCGTGCCAACCAGCGTACGCAGCGTATCTTCTGGCGTATCACCTTCGACGCCCAGCGCCTTAAGTTCGGCAGGCGTCAGATCGGCCAGCGCTTTGGGCTTTTCTGGCGTGGCGCTGGTTTTCTCGGTCTCGTTTTTGATGCTGCAGCTTTTCATGCCCACCGCGACGCCCGCGAGCAGGAAAACTGGCACCAGCACTTTGACCAGCGTGTTAGATTTAATCTGCATGCTGTTTACCTCGCGCTTTGCGGCTCACCTTCGCCTCAGGAATCAATGCGTTTTCGGGGCGCAAATCCATTACCAGGTAAAGCATGGTGGTGTCTTCAGGCGTGCCGACTAAGCCAAGAAAACGATGCTGGAAAGTGGCGGAGACAAACTTGCCCTGTAGAGAGCGAGGATCGAGAATGATTCTGCGGCTGGTCATGTTACGCACATGAAACGCTACTACGTTCTGACTTTGCACCGCCCAAGCGGCGATGGGCTGGATATCTAAAGGTTCAGCGGGATAGAGCGTGGTAATGCGGCTGGGTAATTGCAGCGGCAGCGAACGCACGCCGGGAACCGGCTCAACCGTGCGCAGCGGGGCATACAATCGCTGCGATGCGTAACGCGTGAGCAGCACTGGCAGCGGCGCGGAGTAGCTGACTTTCTTCTCTTCTTTGGCTGTGTTGGCTTGCTCTGGATTAACAGAGGCTTCGCTATCACTACCTTCATAAACCAGCTTTACCGGCTCGGCTGAACCTTTCGCGCCAGCTGTGACATCGAGCATGATGATCTCGCCGTTCTCCACATCCTGCAGTTGAACGCGTGTCTGGGAAAATGCTTCGTTCGCTTTCAGGTACACCGCGCCGCCAGTGCTTTGCACGCGCAGCTTGCCCTTCAGCGCTGGCGCGATACCGACGCGCACATTTTTATCGACGAATACCACGCGCTCCTGGCCAACCTTGAGCGTGACCTGCAACGGGATACGCTCCCATTTCATCAATTCAACTGCCTGAACCGGATTCGGCGTAAGTGTTGCCACTGGCAACACCGCGAACATCAGCCTGCAGGCAACATGCAATCTGGTGAGCGTATTCATCAAAACATCCCCTTATGCTCAGGCTTAGGTTCTGGTGGTGCGGCTCCGAGTCGTTGCGGAACGCTGTCGTAGCAATCCAGCGCCAGGCCAAACTGATTGGTTTCGGGATCGCCATTCCAACGGGTAACTTTCATCGGATAACGCACCATCGCGCGCTTCACCGGCTCGGTGTGGAAATACTCGTCAGCCACCAAATCCAGCTGCGCAACCCAGTTGTCACGGTCGCGCACTGTGACGCTTTTGGTGCTGTAGCCGCGCTCGGGGATTTCATACACCACGCGTACACGGTCAATAAGCTCATTGCGGTTGGTGCGCTCGGTGGCATCTCGTTCCAGAAAGTCTTTGCAGCCCGGCGTCAGGTAAGGCGACAGCGCCCGAATCTTGGCGGGATAGTCGATCTCACCGTTTTTCGGCCAAGCGTTGAGCTGCTGGAAGATATAGAAAGCAAAGGCGTAAACCGATGACGGCGGCACTTCCCACCAGGGACGTGTGCTGCCGGTGCGCAAGTCTGGCGGGTTATGAATGGTCATGCTGCGTGGCGCGAGCATCCAGCCAGATGACGTGATCAGCACCAATAGAATGAGGAAAGCGCAGGCGATGCGCAGCGATTTGATGTGCTGATCGCTGCGTTGAATAGCATTGCGGAACTGGCTCATTTTCCGGCTCCCTTCGGTGTACGGCGCAGAGTCCAGCTGTGTGAGCTGATGATGAGAGAACGATCGCCATAGCCCATCCGGCGTTTTTTCTCCTCCAGCCGCTGCCAGATGTAGTTTTCTGGCTTGCCGCGTTTAAGGCGGGCCATCCAGCGCCCGCCAAACGCTATGAGTAGCAGCGGCATGAGCAGCATCCCGGTCGGGATGATGACCCAGCCAACCAGTGGAAAAAACGGCAGACACACCACGCCGCCAACCGCTAATCCAATTAATGCCGCCAGCCCCAATTCCGGCGTGGTGAAACCGCGAAACACGACAGGTTCGGCATTCAGTCGATCGGGCAGGAAACGGATGGTCTGCACGCTTATCCCCTTACAGAATGATTTCGGCAGACTGACCGAGCAGCCAGATAGTCGCGACCAGCAGCACGACGCCGGTTGCGACGATGGAGCCAAACTTGGTCCAGGTAGCGCGCTCGTTACGCACTTCAACGAACGTATGCACCGCGCTGGTTGCGACGTTGATAAATGCCACGGCGCAGACCAGCAAACCCGCAAACACAATGAAGTCCTGCGCATAACCTTTGATCTGGCCCATCAGGCCGGTGCCACCGCTGGATTCCGGTGCTTCAACGGATGGCAGATCGGCCAGTGCCGGTTTGCAGGACAACCAGGCCAGAATCAACCCGGAACCCAGACGCATGGCCTGACGGTCTTTGAAGCGAGACAAGTGAACTAACTTTGATTTCATGGAACATTCCTCTTCGACGGGTAAAAGCACTTCGAAAATGTCTGCGTTAACTGGCGAACATCCAGATGCAGACGATCAGTAAAGCCACAGAACGGATAACAAATCGGGCAAGCGCGGCATCCCTGACTTTGGTGTTTGCCCAGCCATGCCAGACATCTACCGCCGCCCAAGCTGCCCAGAGAAACAGCACGCACAGTAGTAGCCCAACGGACACCAGATACAGAACGCTAATATCAATGTTGCCGGATGCCGTTTTAAACGCGTTGATCTGCGCGGCAGTCATCGCCATAGCGGACGGCCTCGCGTGTAATCGCCGCTGACCTTGCCGTAATCAATTGGCTGCGCACGCGAAGGTTGCGTGTAGCGGTCGATGCCAGCACGCATGGTGTTGAGGTCTTCATTGGCTTTTTTATAATCGAACAGGTAACGGCGGCGGTTATTGGGGTCAGACTGCGCGGCGACGGTTCGGGCGCGGTCGAGGGAGAGCTGGACTTGATCGAGCAGGCGCTGGGTTGTGGCGAGCTCGTCAAACTCTGAAGCATTAGCATTGTATGGCTGAAACATTACCAGTACAGAAACAACAAACATAACTCGTTGATACTTAGGAGTGGTTCTGATATTCATATGTTCACCTCTTCCGTTTTTTCTAAAAAAACAGAGTTCGGCATAAGTAACAAATATTAAATAAATAACCATCCAATGAATTAATCAAAAGGATTTACCTATGTATATAAAAAGCTTATCTCTTGTAAATTATAAAAACTTCGAAAGAGCAAAGTTCAATTTTATAAAGGATGAGGTTAATTCAATCATCGGTGAGAACGCCTCTGGTAAAACAAATGTTTTTCAGGCCATGAGGTTATTATTAGACGATTCCCTGCCATCTAATTCGAAATTTCTTGATAAGGATGACTTTTACAGAGGTATAGGTGAACCTTTTGGTCACTGGATCATCATTACAATTCATTTTGATGGTCTTAGCAAAAGCGAAGACTCTCAAGTTTTAGCCAATTACATTATCAACAATGAGGGCAAAAGAAAACTTGCTTCAGATGGGTTTTATACTTTCATATACAGACCAAAGCATAAATATAGACAAGAACTTTACTCATTAACCTGTAAGTCGGACAATTTATTTCAGCGGGAAATTGACGTCATTAGTTACCAAAAATCAAATGAAATATCTAGGGAAACGTATGAGGCTATATCATTTGTTCGAACCAAGGCGGACTTTACCGATAAGAAAGTTTATGACTCATTAGCAGGCGATTTTTCTGATTATAAGTTTCCCGATCCTAATGAAGAAGATAGTGAGATTTTAGGAAATAAAAAACCCAATTTATTCTCAATCACCAATGAAATTGCGTGCACATACGTCAAAGCCCTAAGAAATGTTGTGGCTGATCTAAAGTATTATAAGACAAACCCCTTATATCGATTACTAACACTAAAAAGTAAAGAAATCGACGATGAAAAAAAAGTAGTAGAAGATGTGGTTAAAATTAATGAAAAAATAACGAACATACCGCAAATTCAGACGCTCAGCGAAAAAATATCAAGTTCATTATTGAACACGGTGGGCTCAACATATTCTCCTAAAATAAAAATATCATCTCAACTCCCTGAAGATTTTACAGAGCTTGTTCAATCATTAGGTTTAATTGTTGAAGATTCGCATAATTATAATGGTACAGGTAGGATTGAAGATCTTAGCTTAGGTGGCGCGAATTTAATATACTTGGCTTTAAAGCTATATGAATATGAGCTAACACGCGATAGCGAGGAGCATATAACTCACTTTTTACTTATAGAGGAACCAGAAGCACATATCCATAACCATATTCAAAAAACACTATTCAATAACTTTAACTTTAAAAACACTCAAGTCTTCATTACAACCCATTCGACACAAATAAGTTCAGTATCGAAGATTTCGTCAATGAACATACTTTCCAGACATGAAGGTAAAACAGATGTCTTTCATCCCACCAACGGAATACCAGAAGAAAAGAGAATTTCAATTGAGCGTTATCTCGATGCTATAAGAAGTGACATACTCTTTGCAAAGAGTGTGATACTTGTTGAAGGGGATGCAGAATTGATACTAATTCCAGGTATGGTAAAAAAAATACTTGGTTTGAGTCTGGATGAAATGGGAATCACATTAATAAAGATGGATGGCACTGTCTTTACACATATAGCTGATTTATTTCACAATAACAGAATCAGGAGATATTGCGCAATTTTAACAGATCTTGATGCAGCTTTTGTTAAAAATGTAGATGTTAATTTTTCTGCTAGCTATATAAAAGATCTAATCAATGCTGAGGAAAGTGGTGCGGCTAGGAAAAAAGCATTAGATAGTTATATAGAGGATAACGAGTACGTAAGCGTTTTTTATTCTCAAAATACTTTTGAAACTGAACTGGTTTCATATGATGACAACTTTGATATATTTGAAGGCGTGATAAATAAAGAGTATGTGCAAGGGGCAACAATTGAAAAAGCTATTGCAGAAATTAAAGATGCCAATCATGCTATCAGATATAAAAGAGTTCTAAGTCTTGCAAATAAAATTGGGAAGGGTTGGTGCGCTACAAAAATGCTAAGTTACATTGACTGTAGTAATATGATCCCGGATTATATTATCAAAGCCATAAAGTTCTCTTTATCGGAAAGAAACCTAGATGAAATATATAAGAAAATGATGGAGTTTAATCTTGAATCTTTCCCTGAAGAATACAGAAACGATGTTAACTCAAGGGAAGATTTTGCAGAAAAAGTCCAGGCATATAAAGAATGGTATCATGACTCATTCATTAAATTTTGGGAGGCATGATGCCATACAAGAATCTAACAAAAGAACAAATCAAGGCAGTCGAGTTTACTGATAATTTGCTGCTAACAGCATGCCCAGGCTCTGGTAAAACCAAGGCTTTAGTTTCAAAACTATTTTATCTTATTGATAACAAGATACATTTGGGTTTTGGAAAAAGACTTGTCGTGGCTATAACCTATACAAATATTGCAGCAGATACAATCATACAGAGATTGGGTGAGTTTGGCATTTCCAGTAATTCACTATGGGTAGGAACAATACACTCATTTTGTTTGAAATGGATCATTAAACCTAACCAGAATAAAATAAAAAGGCTTTGCAAGGGATTTGTTATAGTTGACGAGTACGAGAGGGAGTTAATTGTAGATGAGATTAAAAAGAAATTTAACTACAAGGAGAAAAACCCAGTAGTAACTGGTCTTAATGCTAACTATCAACCGATTTATGAATTAGGAACCATTGAATATAAAATTGTCATGGCGTATCACTCCTATTTGAGGGAGATCAAATCAATAGATTTTGATTTGATTTTAAATATTAGTAATAAACTCTTAATGGAGAATAAAGAAATAGCGATTCGCTTAGGTGGTTTAATTTATCACATGCTAATTGATGAATATCAGGATACTAATAGCATACAATATGAAATAGTTAGGATGATAAGCTCTTCAAAAAAAACGACATTCACATTTATCGGTGATATTGAGCAAGCCATCTATACTGGTCTTGGTGCTGAGGTTAAAAACAAAAAAGAACTACAATCATTTTTCGGATTTCCAACGCTTACTGAGTTGAAACTCACCGGCTGTTTCCGAAGCAGTCAAAGAATCGTAGATTTTTACTCCAAGTACCAAGACTCTGGTTACAAGATAAATTCTCTATCAAAATTGGCAAACTTCCCTTCAGTTATTCACCTTGAAAAAAATATAGAGTTAAATCAATTGGCAAGGTATGTTTCCGATATTGTTCATATCCATATGCAGCAAGGAATAAGTGAAAGAGAAATAGTTATACTATGCTCAAGTTGGTACGACGTTCATAGCTTATCAAAAGAAATAGACATATTAGATACAAAGTTCAAAATTAATGGTTTTTTGATATCTCCCATACCTAAAAATCAGGACAACATTTGGTTGGACTTGATTAAGTTATATCTGACGCCTCCAAGCCCAGAATCATACTCTTTCAGAGGGCATATTTCTTTAAGGCTATCTGAAAATCTTCAGGAGATTTATGGAGTAACACCCACTCTCCTTCCTAATAAAATACTGAAAAACATTAACTCAATCTCAATTCAAGAAGATAGTATATGTGATTGGATTGAAAGTTTAATCGATTCTTTTTGTAGGCAAAGCAGTATTGAATTGTTAAATTCATTAGGGGAAAATAATAAAAATAGTCTAATTACCTCAACCGAAGAGCGGATTAAAAAGTATTCATTCACTTATACATCGTCTGATTTACCAAGGTTCTTTTCAAGCCCTGCGGGAGTGAAGATAACTACAAATCATTCAACAAAAGGGGATGAGTATGATGTTGTTATTTGCACTGGTTTATTGAAGGGCAAAGTACCTCATTGGGGAGATATAATCGGCTGTAGCGATGATCATCAAAATTACATTGCCAGAAGATTGCTATATGTAATCGCTTCTAGGGCTAGAAAGCATCTGTATTTTATCTCTGAGAAAGGACATAAAACACAGAAAGGTAGTAATTATGTACCCACAGAGCAAATTTGATATGTCTTCTGCCGCGCCGCACCTGCGGCTTGCCTGCTGACGACAGCGCACAAAGTCGAGCTTTGCACGCTGTCGTCCAGCTTAGAGATAATAGTATGAGCACCTCCCACCACCAGAAGCAGCGAAACCTTTACCCTAGGTGCCAGTCCCACCAGTAACAAAAGTAGGCATGGCAGACATCATGATATACCTGCCCATTGGAAGCGGGACACTCATCCTAATCAATAACTTAATGATTATATTGAGTGTTTTTCGCCCCGTCACGATTAAGAACTCTGTTTGCTTAACCCACCTATAATTTACAGGTCGCTACATGCGGAAAGCAAAATGAACAGAGCAATCGCCTATCTCAGGTTTTCTTCGCTTCAGCAGGTTCAGGGAGATTCACTCCGTCGCCAGAAAAAGTTAATCGATGAGTGGATGTTTCAGCACCCCGACTACTTTCTCGACCCCGTCACCTATGAAGACATGGGCCTTAGCGCCTGGCGGGGTCAGAATGTACTCAGGGGTGCTTTTTCAGTGTTCATGGATGCTGTTGAGAAAGGCCTGATTAGCAGCGGAAGTGTGCTTCTGATTGAAAGCCTTGACAGACTTTCACGAGAAAAAATTGGCGATGCAAACGAGCGCCTGCGCACGATACTGAAAGCAGGAGTGGAAGTCGTTACACTGAGTGACGGGACACATTACACACGGGAATCGCTTGACGATCCCTATGCCATAATTAAAGCCGTCCTGATTGCGCAGCGAGCAAATGAAGAAAGTGAGATTAAGTCCAGGCGCCTTTGCGCGGTCTGGGCTGATAAGCGAAGGGATGCAGCTGAAACCGGAAAGATTATGACGGCGAAATGTCCATACTGGCTTAAGGTGAATGCAGCTCGCAATGGTTTCGATGTTCTGGAGGAAAGAGCGGATGTTATACGCTCCATTTTTCGCATGCGACTTGAGGGAATGTCTTTTGTAAGAATTAGTCGGGCACTCAATGAGAAGGGAGTCAGAAATCTAAAAGGAAAGGTTTCCGGTTGGAACTCTTCCTCAATAGAACGGCTGATACGGAAAAAAGCGGTTATTGGTTATCTGGTGCCCTCTCACAGGATAACGGTTTCCGGAGTGGATGAGGTTTCCGGCTACTATCCTCCAATTATCAGCGCGGAAGAATTCGAACGTGCACAGCTGATGTATTACGTGCCGGAAAGCCGTAAAGACAGCAACTTCAATCCTTTTCTGATTAATATCTTCCGCGGCCTGATGCGTTGCAAGCATTGCGGGCATGCAATGATCCTGACTGGCATTTCCGTCAAAGGGTATGGCTACTATGGCTCAATGCGCCGTCAGGGGCGCTGTGCGTATCCTGCTCTAAGAAGAGACGTCACTGATCGCTGTTTGATTAACGGGCTGGTTAACGGCGCAGCCGGTATGGATATGCGTCAAAGCCAGGCGGATGCAGACCGTTATAATACTGCCCGCCATCTTGATCTTTCAGCCAGACTTCAGAAAGTGATCACGGCAATTGAATGCGCTCCGGATGTTGCAGAACTCAGCGAACGCGCCCGGGCTCTTTCGGCAGAAATTAGAGCTCTGGAATGGGATATGGCTGAAGTGAGGCAAGAAAGGAATTTACGGGTAGCCAGTAAGCTGAACGTGCTTGACATAGAGGACCGAAAAACATGTCAACTCGTTGCCCGCAGCCTGATACGAGAGCTCCGCATTGATACCGGAACGAAGACCTGTGACGTTTTCCTACTCAACGGCATGAAGATTTATAACTATCCACTGACCCGTGAAGTTGGCTGGTCATCCATTATTGAAGCTATGGCCTTTCTGGAACAGGATGAAGTGATTTTGTAATTCCCTGATGCAGCAGTTATTTATAATGAGTGACTAGTATTGGTCAACTTTGTACTGAGTATTGTCATCCGGACAATCGCTAATCTCCAAAAGCTTTTATGCTAAAAGGGAGCGTTACAAACTTGCGTCGGGTACGTTTCATTCCAGAATGAAGGCTTACCAGTTCCTGCTGGTCCTGGCATAAGATTCGTTAACTCTGAACGTAAAAGCTTGTTGCCCGCGAAGAAAAGATGGCGGGTTTTTTACTGCCATGAACCCGGCCATTTTTTCGCGAGTTCCTGCAGCTCGCGCTCCATTTCGGCGCTCCAGTCGGCATTTCTTTTATCATTACGCGTGTTTTTTCCGTCACTGCTTACGCCGCCCGCAGGCTCGCGGGGTAACTGACGTTTGGTATTGTCGGATGCCATATGTTCTTTCCTCTCTGCAGAGGGATATTTTCGGCTTGATGGATAAATTGTTCAGTGAACATACACATCTTTTCAATCGAGTCTGAACTGCGTAATTGCATCGAACTTGACTACCCATTTGCATTTTACTTGGCGACCGTTTGCAGATTACTTGACCATCGCCAACTAAATCTGCCTAATTAGTTGGCGTAAAGCCTTACATCTGAACGACTGCTTTGTGCCAAAAGCGGAAGTCAGCATTGCAGCGAATCAACCATCGCGTAGGAGGTCTGGTACTTTTTAGAACTGAGTCTGATAACGCTTAATAAAGCTCGTAATAAATAAGGGACGAATGGCTTTTCCGTCCCATAACCATGTCAACGGTTAAATAAGTGTTTTACTATCAAAGTGGTTTAATCTTAGCTCTATTCAAGGCTGCCTGTAATTGCTCACGTTCTTCTTCAGTAACCCTGACCTGTGGTCCACGGAGATAAGGTGTTGGGATCACACCAGCCTGGTAAGCCACTTCTTTATAGCGCGTATGTAAATCAACATACGGATGACCGTAGATCAGATGGTTCAATTCTGCCAACTGCAGATGAATTTCTCGCGCGCGTTCATAATTGCCAGTTTTAATCGACTGCCATAATTCAATCATCTCATGAGGTGCGAAGGTGGCAAGTCCGGTTAGAATACCTTCACCCCCGGTAGTCAGATTATGGAACATGCTGCTGGCAACCGAAGGCAGCGCCACGATCGGCCGACCAATCTTTTGCAAACCGAGATAATCCATATCGTAGCGCACGGCGTCATTTGCCTGCGCCATTTTTACGCCAACAATACTCTTCACTTCTTTAACAAGCGTCATTAACAAGTCGTGTGAGTAGGCTACAGAATCCCCGATTGACAACTGGAACAGGAAAATCGGCAAGTCCACGGCAGCGGCAATCGCTTTGTGGTATTCAACGGCGACGTGAGGGCTGTCTGAGGCCTTCCAGCCAGATACCACTGGCGGGCAAACCAGCAGGGCATCTGCTCCAGCCTTTTTATAGGCTTTTGCCTGCGCAATGGCGCCTTCGGTGGACATATCGAGCACACAAGCAAGAATAGCGTGGTCCGGCCTCGCCAGTTCGCGGTGAAGGGACACTGCCCGCACACGTTCTTCAAGCGTCAGTGTAGGGCCTTCACCCGCATAGGCATTGACTACAAATCCGCGAATTCCGTCAATGGCCTGCAATTTATTTGTGTGTTTGGCCAGAGCTTCCCAGTTGATCGACAAGTCCTGGTTGAATGGCATCAGGTTGGCAACAAGTACACCGTCATTAAATTTCATGTTTTTACCTTATCTAACTGAATGAGATGAAAACCTGATGCCCTGATGCTATGACTAAACGTCTTCGCGGGGATTGCCTGACGACTCCCGGATGATGAACTCCGCCTCACAGCGCGAGTGCACAGACCAGTCGACATCAAGCTGAATCTCCCCTAGTTGGGCCATCAGATATTGCGTAGCCTTACGGCCAATTTCTTCACTTGGAATATGAATAGTGCTGAGGGGTACCGGCAGCTCTTTCATTAATTCAAAGTCATCAAAACCAAATAGTGTGATTTCATCAGGCACCCGGATGCCCATTGATAAAGCTTCTAGCAATGCACCCATTGCAAAAGAACCGTTTCCGCAAATAACCGCTGTTGGTCTGGGCTCCACAGCCATCAATTGCCGGAATAGCTTTCGTCCTTCCGCTACGCTCCAGAATCCTTCAAGATAGTGGGCGGGACGAATTGCCAGTCCCTCTTCTTCCAGAGCAAATTTCACTCCACGCAAGCGAGCGGCGGCTCGGTCGTTATGCTCTGATGTTTGTCCCAGCATGCCGAAGCGCCGGTGCCCTAACTTAATCAGGTAGCGCGTTGCGTCATAAAATGCCCGTTGGTTATCAGAACCAATGCAGTAGGGCTCACTGCCTTCACGCCAGGTAAATGTGCTGACAAACGGAATGTTCCGCTGACGGATCAGCGGATACAACGCCGGGTGGTGCTCATCTCCCACAAGGATGAGGGCATCGACCCCTCGTTCGAGCATCTTCCGTGTCTGGCGAAGCTCACGATCCGGGTCATACTGCGAACATGCCAGTAGCAGCGTGTAATCGAGAAGCTCAAGCTCTTCCTGTATTACCTGCGTAGCCTTTGAAAAGTGCTCGTTATCCAGTGTCGGAAAAACGGCGCCTATAGTTCGCGTTTTGTTGGTTGCAAGCGCACGAGCAGCAGCGTGAGGAACCCATCCAAGTTCATTGATAGCGGCATCAATTTTGTCCCGCATTTTTTGCGAGACTGAAACGGGGTCACGCATCATTCTCGATACGCTTGCTGTAGACACTCCAGCTTTGTGCGCTACATCTTCAAGAGTTACCGTGCCCGAACGCACCACTGTGCGGCTGGCTCTTACATCGGCACTTGCCTTAACACCGGTTTTATCTGTCATCCATACACTTCCTGATCAGGATATTTTCCGGTGTAAAACATAACATTAAACCGCTGACAGCAGCATCCGCTTAGGCACGATTAGAAAGTTTGCCTGACCACTTCATGATGTGCTTGGCCACCGCTACCAGTTCACCATGTTGGTTAATAACCTTCACGTCAGCGATGCTACGTCGTTTTTCTTCATCAATAGTTTCAACGGTGTAGGTAACTGTGACTGTATCCCCTAACAGCACTGGCTTCAGGAATCGAATACCGTCGTAACCGAGAGTGACGGGGAATTCGGTAATGTCGTCACGATGAATAATGTGAGCGATGCTGATTGTTGATGCGGTGGAGATATAACCAATGATCAGAGCGCCATGGGCAATACGAGTACCGATGCTGGAGGTTTCCTGCATGTATTGCTCATTGATGTGCGTATCGCTGAAGTCCCCCGTCAGTCCGGCAAATAAAACTACGTCAGCTTCACCTACGGTTTTAGCAAACTTATAACTCTGTCCAACCTCTACGCCTGTGATCCCCATCTCGTCTTCCTCATAAATGATAAGCGCTTACATTTTAGGATCAAACACAATTCATTCACAACCCCCAACACTGCATTTTTTATAAATCGTTATTATTCATGTGATTACAATTAAATTTCGTTAAATTATCGTTAATTTTATGATCTGAATCACAGTTTGTAAAATAATCACATCACATTTTGACATGCGCTTACATTGTAGCGTAATACTGTTCTAACGAAATTTTTTTAGTCACCAGGTTCAGGAGAAAAGTCTATGCAAGTGATTACTGCAGCTCAGGCAGCCACGCTGATTGAAGATAATGACGCAGTGCTGATAAGCGGATCGGGAGGCGGTCATGCCGTTCCCGAAGCCTTGCTTTCTGCATTAGGCAAGCATTTCGATGACCATCAGGAGCCAAAGAATCTCACGGCAATCAGCATTGTCGGTGTCGGAGACCGTATTTCACTCGGCGCAGATCATCTGGCCAAAGAAGGGTTGACAGCGCGATCGATTACCAGTGCTCTGATTGATTCACCATCACTGATGGAGATGGCCGCTGAAGATAAAATTCATTCGTGGACGTTTCCGCAGGGCGTGTTATCGCAATTGATGCGTGATATGGCGGGAGGGCGTCCGGGACTGTTGACTAAAACCGGTCTTAATACTTTTGTCGATCCCCGGCAACAGGGAGGCAGACAATCGCCATCTACGCCAGAAAAATTTGTCGAGCTTAAAGAGATTGATGGTGAAGAGTGGTTATTTTTCCGCCCTCTTCCGGTAAATGTCGCATTTCTTCGCGGCACGACAGCTGATGAGGATGGAAATGTCACGATGGAAGAGGAGGCCGTGCTTGGCGAGATGCTGGCCATGGCACAGGCTACCCGCCGTGCAGGTGGTACGGTCATCGTTCAGGTTAAACGCATGGCTAAGCGCGGTACCTTACCCGCTAAACAGGTCAAAATTCCTGGTATCCTTGTCGATTTCGTCGTGGTCGTTCCCGATCAGCCGCAAACCTATGCCACGTTTTACAACCCATGCTACTCAGGTGAGCTGAGGGTTCCACTCGATCATATCCCTCCTCTCCCATTCACCCCACGTAAAGTTGTAGTACGTCGTGCAGCAATGGAACTCTATTCTAATGCTGTGTGCAACCTTGGTGCAGGTATATCAACAGGTCTCGCATCTGTAGCTGCAGAAGAAGATTTGCTTGACTCAGTCATCCTGACAAATGAACAGGGCATGATTGGCGGCGCGCCTATTACCGGGCGAGATTCGGGTGGCGGACAGAACGTTATGGCCATGATCGATCAACCTTATCAGTTTGATTTTTATGATGGCGGTGGACTAGACGTAGCATTCCTGTCGTTTGCTGAGGTCGATGCAGAAGGCAATGTCAATATAAGCCGGTTTGGTGATGTGATTGTTGGCGTAGGCGGGTTCATTAATATCAGCCAGAACGCCCGAACCATGGTATTCAACGGCACACTTACCGCCGGGGGCTTGGATGTACAGTGGCCAGATGGAAAAACTGAAATCAGACAAGAAGGTAAGCACAAGAAATTCGTCAACAAGTTAGAACAGGTTTGCTTCAGTGCAAAAATGGCGCGCGAGAGAAAGCAGAGCGTTTTATTTGTCACAGAACGCGCAGTGTTCCGCTTAACAGACAGTGGACTGGAGCTGACTGAGGTCGCGCCTGGTATAGACATCGAACGTGACATCTTCGCACATATGGATTTCCGCCCGGCTGTTGCGAAAAATATTCGTCAAATGGATGCTCGCATTTTCTCTCCATCCAGAATGAATCTAAAAGAAGAAATTGACAGTCGTCCGCAGCTCTTCCGCTCCCCACGCTTACAAGCCTGGGTAGAGAAATTGGAGCGAAACGATGAGTAACGTCATCTCTGGTCGTACCCGAGTGTATTTCATGCTCGGACATCCTGTAGCTCAGGTGAAAACTCCGACATTTTTTAATGACATGCTGGCAGAAGCGAATATTGATAGCGTTGTCGTTGCGCTCAATGTGAAACCTGAGAATCTGAAGGAGACCATCTTCAGCTTAAAAGCTGCTGACAATGTTGCCGGGTTCTTTGTCACTATCCCTCATAAAATCAGCATGATGGAATTTGCTGATGCCCTGCTGCCTGGTAGCTTGCGGACTGGAGCAACAAATGCACTCAGACGTGAGCCTGATGGGAGCTGGTCAGCAGACATGTTTGATGGTGTTGGATTCATGAATGCACTCCATCAGAAATCCATGTCTGTAGCTGGCAAACGGATAAGAATTTACGGCGCTGGTGGTGCCGGAATGGCTATAGCTGTTTCTCTGGCTGACGCAGGCGCGATTGAAATCAACTTTGTTGATCCTGACCACAACAAGGCTAAAGAGATAGCGTCCCAGCTCGGCCAGCACTGTCCAGATACTCGTTTCATTGCTAATGAGCGCCATTGGCAAGATGCAGAGATGATCATTAACGCCTCACCTGTAGGTATGAATGACTCCAGCGCGATGCCGGAAACCCTCGGCATGCTGGCACCGGATGTATTAATTGGTGACGTGATCATTCGCGCTCACGGAACTGCGTTAATCGCACACGCCAAAGCGTGCGGTTGTAAATGGGTAGACGGCGTGGATATGCACAGCGGTCAGATGAAAGCTTTGATGGAATTCTTTAATTAAAAGAGAGCGAGCGGAAAATGAAAATTGTTGTAACAGGAGCTGCGGGCTTCCTTGGTAGTAAACTTATTAAAGCGTTATTAGCTAACAATGATCCGTTAATTTTGAACGGGAAAGAAGAAACGGTCAGTGAAATCATAGCGTTCGATATGATCGAACCTTCTAATTTTAATGATGTCCGCGTAAAGCCAGTTGCTGGTGATATTTCCGCTGCGGCAACACTGGAAACGATACTGGATAGCAATGTCGACGTAGTGATCCATCTCGCTGCTGTAGTTTCAAGCCAGGCTGAAGAAGATTTTGACCTCGGTTTGCGCACAAACCTGCTTGCTTCTTTAAATATACTGGAGAGGCTGCGCCATCTTGGTACCTGTCCCCTGTTTTTGACAACCAGCTCCGTCGCAACTTTTGGTGGAAGCCTTCCAGAATCAGTCTCAGACCAGTGGATCAACCGTCCACAAAGCTCGTATGGTACGCAGAAATCCATCGTTGACCTGCTGGTGAATGACTATAGCCGCCGAGGCTTCATCAACGGTCGAAGTCTCGTCATGCCTACCATTGTGGTAAGACCGGGTAAACCAAATAAAGCAGCCTCCAGCTTTGCAAGCGGCATTATCCGCGAACCACTGAGTGGAATTGAGTCAGTTTGCCCGGTAGAGACCGATACTCCACTGTGGATCATGGCGCCTGAAACAGCCGTTGCAAACCTGATCCACGGCCTTTCACTTAACAGTGATGAGCTAGGCAATAATCGAATCATCAACATGCCTGGATTAACCGTAACCGTTGCTGAAATGCTTGATGCACTGGAAACGATGTCCAATAAGGAAACCGCGTCGCTAGTAACGTTGAAAGCAGACAAAAACATCCAAAAAATCGTGAATTCATGGCCTGGAAACTTTACAACAGAAAAAGGATTACTGTTGGGTTTCAAGGCCGACAAGAATATTCAGGAAATAATCTCATTACATATTAAAAACACCAAAATACAGTAAAACAGAAGTCATAAATACTTACCTGCAGTCCTACTATAATTAAGAGGTTTATATGCAAAAATCAGCAACCTCATCAAAACCATCCCTGCCCTGGTATCGTGATATTACCTGGCCGCAATGGAAAGTTCTTATTGCCGCTTGGGGGGTTTGGGTTTTTGATGCTGTCGACTTTTTGGCCATAACGTTTGTTCTGAACGACATCGCAAAAGAATTTGATATCAGTCTTGAGACCAGCTCGTTACTGTTATTTGTAACCTACGCCGTCCGCTGGATTGGCGGACTGGCATTTGGGAGCTGGAGCGATCGAGTAGGCCGAAAAATCCCTATCCTGATCACTCTTGCCTGGTTCACAGCCGGTGCAGTATTGACTGGCGTATCCTGGAGTTTTGCGTCGCTCCTGGTCTTCAGATTGCTGCTTGGCTTTGGTATGGCCCCTGGATTCTCTCTGAGTGCAACTATGGTCGCTGAATCATGGCCTGAAAAATACCGCGCAATCGGCATCGGCATCCTGGACACCGGCTGGGGAATTGGTGCAATCGGTGCAGCACTGGCCTACAGCTTTGTGTATCCAGAGTTTGGCTGGCGCGGCATGTTTTTCGTAGGACTTGTCCCGGCGATTGTTCTCGGCGCATTCATTATTTTTTGTGTACCCGAATCGGAAGTATGGAAACGGAACCGAGCTGCGCAAGGTCAGGCAAAAACCTCTTTGCGCGATAATCCAGCGATAAAGTTATTCAGAGATCATCCTCGTCGGGTTGGTTATCTAGCGATTTTGATGCTGGTGCTGTGCTTTGGGTCATGGCCATTCCAGGGACTATTTCCTACTTACCTGAAAGGGCTGCATTTCGACCCAGCACATGTGACTATGCTGACCATGTCTTCTGCGCTGGGACAGGTTATAGGCTTCTTTGCATCCGGATTTATAGCAGAACGATTTGGTCGTCGATTAGGCCTTGGACTGATGATCGGCGTCGGCGTCCTGTTCGTTACGCTCCTGGTGAACGTAGTGGCCATTATTCCTTTAGCAATGTTCTGTGCATTCTTTGCTGGTTTCTTCCTTGTCGGTTCATCCGGTATCTGGGGAACCATCCTGACGGAGAGTCTTCCGACAGAAGTGCGTGCCACGGGTGTTGGATTCCTCTATAACGTGGGTGTTGTAGGTGGAGGGATAGCTCCATTTATTGTGCTGAGCACGATTCACAATATCAACATCACCGTTGCACTTGGAATCGCGGCATTTTCAATTGGCGCAGCTATAGTGGCTTTTGTTTTACTTTGGTTTGTTAGAGAGACTAAAGGTCATACGATCAATGGCCCATTAAATGAAAATGATGGGGATACAAAGGCTGAGATAAATTCTTTGTCAGACAATAAAATTTCACTTTAATAACAACCTTAGAGCTGGATTTCCCCAGCTCTTTCAATATGAAAATAATCTAATCTCAGCTCAAATCTTTAAACTTAAAAGAGGATGCTTCAGTTAAAACATAAAGCACACCTACACATCAAAAACTCTGCATCCTTGTGTAATAGCCTCCTGAAATAGACCACGTTTAAACCGGGCACATCATCAGTAAGACATAGTCTTATGTGACCTGCTCCCTATAATTCACACAAAATTACTGTTTGCAATGTCCGCTGATCGCTCATAGCGGACCGTTACCTCGTCCGCTTAGTGGTACAGCAGGCCGCACACTTCGGTGCCAGCAGGTAGCGGGGCAGCTCAGTGTAAGCCGAAGCCATAGTCCGCAGCGCAAGCGCGCGGCCGTAGTCCCGCTGCGAGGGCAGCAGGTCGGGCTGGCCGTATAAGGACGGTCGTGACATAAAAGCGCTGTCTCCTTTGATGAAGCTACGTGAAATCTGGCGGGAATTAACCCCTGCAACTTCCTCAGAGTTCACACAGCGACGCCAGGTCTTAATCTTCCCATTTTCGCCCATCTGACGGGCGCGGGCCACCGCAATAATCCGCGGAGGGATCCCGCGTGATTTTCCGACTTCTGGCTATATACCATAAAGCAGAACAAAACAGCAGGCGGGGGACGGGGAGTGCGGATCCTCAGAGGATCCGTTTGCGCCTGGATAATGGGGTGCTCATGGTGATAGGACACCCTATGTTGTGTTCCGGACCGTCAGTTCCCCCTGACGCCGGGTTTCCGGTAATTGCAGAAAGCGGAAAGGGTACATGCCAGATGATGCGTTGCCGGCCTTAATGGCACTGCGATGAGTGGCTGACTGACAGCGTTGATATTTTTTGCAGAGCACGACTTCATTTTTTTGCACTGAAAAGGTTCTGCGCCTTTTTTCAGCGTAATTACGTCTTGAATACAGATTAACGGATGTTATGTTGATGCAACTTTGATTGAACAATCTAAAATGGCAACTTCATCAAAAGGCACCTGAAACGGCTTAGGTATATCGCTACTACGTTCCATGCAATATCATTTCCCTCAAATGAATTCACACAATGTTATTTATTTCGTGCTTGAACTAAGCCCATTTGAATAACCTATCTTTGATTGCTCCCATCAGTAACTATATTACTTTAAAACTAGATTGTTCCGGTGTTACACTGTATATATATACAATAAGCGGAGCGCAATTGAGTTACGATCAAACCGGCCCAGCCGAAGATATCCATGCCCTGATCGGGCATGTCGTGAGACAGCTCCTGCCTGCAGGGGAGCCCTTCAGCCTGCACGATATTATTGCCGCTCTGCATGCCCTCAGCCTTGAATCCGCCTGCGAATCCACTCGCGCAAAATGCCGTGAGGCGTTGAGTGTGTTGATCCGCATGCAGCACTAGATTATTTTCACGTATTCAGATTCATCCTTAAGCGCAGATGCATGTCTGTGCCAGGATAAGTGTATGTTCTGAATAACGATGCAGGAAACGACGATGAAATTTTATGTGCCGTTGACGCTGGCTCTGGCTGCAATTTGCTCTGTGTTTGCAGCTCAGGGGGGATTTGATTCAGATGCTGCGCAAGCGCATCACGTCAGCACGCAGACCGGAGAGCCGGTGAGCAAGGGGTAGTGCAGGGATCTGGAATTAGCCCCTGCATCACTGATGCGTCGCAGGGGCAGTCAATCAGCCTTCGTCATCCGGCGTGCGGCCTACGACAATTTCAAGGCAGTTACGTAACACGTCAAGCTGTTCAGCGTCCGTAGTGGATTCCAGCTCGGCAATGAGATACATAATGATCGCCTTGTTCGTCACCTTACCTCTGTCAGCCAGTACCGCTTTAACGATAATGCCGATGACTTCCTTCTCCTGCGCGTATAAATCGCCAGTGCTTTGCAGGTAGGACTGTAGATCTGATTCACTCGTGTTCTGCTGCATGATGTTTCCTTAATAGGCTTTGCGGAGTGCTGCTGTTGAGCGCGCAAGCCTGTGTCCGTAATCCGGGGTCAGTGTCTTGTCTGGTCATCATCACTACGTTCATTTCTCATGAAGCTGACCACGTTGTCCCTGTCTCCGCCCCTGAGGGCGTCGTCTGAATTCATTTCAGACCTTACTTCCCTGATAGCGAGCTTTGTGGCGCGTCTGCGCAATTCATCCTTTTCACCTTCCAGCATAGCCTGAAGTTTCGTAAGGAGCGCACGACGCGAAATTCTGGCTTTATCGCTCAGCAATTCAATTACGGCCTCGCCGATGAGAATATCGCAGAGCTTTTCATCATCGATTTTATTCATATAACTCTCGGCCCGGTTACGGGCTCACATAGCTGACGTTCACTCCCGGCCAAAGAGCAGGGCTATCAGCTGATGATAGTGGTGCTCTTCTTCTGAAGTTGAGGCCAGCTCAAGGCGTGAAAGCAGCTTAGTGCAGATCGCCTTGCGATTAAGGTTACGCCCGGAGCGCAGGATTTCGACCACAATACTGCCGAGGGTTTCCTGCTGAGAAGGCTGAGTGGCACGATTAAAATAAGCGGCGATATCGCTCGCCGACCCAGGCGTTGGAACGTTCTGCTGCACAAATACCTCCATTGTTCATAATTTAATCAGGCTGTTAGAAGGTAAAGTTATACAAACTCACTCAAATTGTACAGTTATTTAACTTTCAGAATAGGATGAGTTTACGGTTAAATGTAACCGCATGATAAGAAACAAAAATTATCTGGAAGATAATTCTGTCGCTGCCCAGCTTAAGTCAATAATCTGTACAGTTCAGGATGACGGGCATTTTCTTTACCACTCAGCTTAATGCAGGACGCAGCCCTATTTCCAGCATGGTGAAACCAGTTCTGACGCCGCCGGCAGCGGAGTCAGATGCGGGAACTAATCGTAATGTCTGAAATTCAGCGTTGCTGTCGGGAGCTGCTGGTTTCTTACCCCTCCTGGACCAGCCTGATAACGCTGGCTATATTTTTTTCGTCACAATAAGACAACAGTCAGTGAATGACACCTGCAGCAGATGCTTCAGGGTCGTACAACAAAATAAATGCGATAACACGCCATAAATTAATTTGATTTCAGGGGTAATACGTCATGAATGAAACTGACATCAACCGGAGCGTCAGGGAAATCTGTAAGCTGGCGGCGGCCCATCAGTCAGGTGCCTGCCTGAAAGACGTCAAAAGAAAGGTGAACCTTATCGTTAACGAGGTCGGAAGCTCTGCTGGACGTGACTGGCAGCAGAAAAAAAACGCATGGACCGCGCTGCTCGACGCACTGAATAACTACGCCTCTACCACGCTCGACTACCGGTGGATTGAGGTGATAAGGCATGCGCGTCAGCGTGCCAAAATCCGAACGTATATGCCGCCGAAAGTTGCCAGGGCAATGCGGAAAAGTTCGGCCGGGCCCGGTATTGGATAACGATCACAGCAAGCACCAATCCAGAGACAGTCTTCAAGCTGTTTCGGGCAGTTCTGCAGCGATTCCAGGCTAACCGTCAGTGCGGGTATATTCGTAGCCGTTGCAAAAACGGGCGATAGCGCAGCGACATATCAGTCTCTTCTGCCTGCCGATTAACTGGCGTTCTGCGTTTGATGAACCGTGCAGGTATGCAGACATTCAGCGACCAAAAAGCATCCCGAGCAGGGACCGCAAATGTCCGGCCTCCTCTTCGTCATCGGTGGCGTCCAGACGACCTATAAGTTTCAGGCACACCGAGGTGCGCGTCAGACGACGATCCTGCCGCAATATCTCAACGGTGATCCTGCCCAGCATTTCAATCTGATATGGGTGCGTTACGCGGCTGAAATAGCCGTTCATCCCGGCGTCGTGCCTGGGGGGAGTTTCGTCCTGTCGCATTGAAGACCTGGGATTAAAGTAGGGTGAGGGCCAGCGCAAAGTAAACCAAGTGCATCCGGGAGTACAGCAATGATTCATCTGAGCCACCAATTCCCGATGAAACCGGAGTGAACTGCGTTGCGAAACGGCATGCCTGCAGAAACAACTCACGCGGGTGAATGTTACACGCCGTCTCGCCAGCAAAGCTTGCCGTATCGGACCATAAATTCAACTGTTCCTTTTCGCGATTATACTCTCATGGAGCATTTAGCTCCGCAGTACCTGCAGCATCAGATCCTGCAGGAGGCTTGTGATTCGACGCACGAACAGCAGCGGCTGCATAGACCATACGTTAAGGAGAATAGGATGACTGAATCAAAGCGGGGAGGAAGCGGAAATTTTGCCGCAGACCCCATCCGGGCTTCCGAAGCGGGCAGGAAGGGCGGGAAAGTCAGCGGTGGTAATTTCAGAAATGACCGGCAGCGGGCCGTTGAGGCGGGCCGAAAGGGAGGGCTGGTTAGTCGCCGAAGTTCTGGCAAGGAGGAGTAAACTTCACATCTGAATCAGGCGGCGTTACCCAAGCTGGCATGCCGCCTGCACCTCTCAGATGACGGCCAGTTTACTGTAAATTTTCAACGCGGGATGTTGCCGGCATCGTTTGATTTGCGGTTATCTTTCACTGGCCAGAGTAAGCACTGACGTGCAGGCGTAACGATGTACCTCTGACGTATAACCCATTTATCTCTGAATCACACATGGCTGATAATTAGCGCCAGCAGCACTTTTTGCAAAAAATAAAAACCTGTACAAAAGCAAAATCACTGTACAAGTTTAAGCGGGGTGTCTAAATTTATACCCGAAACGCATCCAATGAATAAGTAAAGTGAGAGACTTATCATGCGCCAGAATGCTTCGAAGTTTCCCGACACGGCAAGCGACATCGCACACTATTTCAGCAAGGCTTCAGCACCGACACAGCAGGAGACGCTGGGTCAGATTGTTGTCGAAATCCTTCGCGCGGGTATAAATCTTAACCGTAAGGCGATATGCTCCCGACTTTTAAAACGTCTGGAAGTGGCGGCAAGCCTGGAAGAACAGCGTCATTATCACGCGCTTATCAGCCTGCTGTTTGATCGCTGAAGCTATCAAGTAACGTCAGCCGGCAACGCTTCCCAGTCATCGTTGATTATTACTTTAACGCAGACTTATGCAGACTTCCAAACCCCTGACCCTGGCTGACGCCGTACTTGGTGAGGCCGCAGTGGCGCTCATCAGCCGTAACAATGTGATCAGCGCAGAAGCGCTGGTTAACCAGCTCAGTGCAGCAGTCTCTGACGAGCGGGACCCTGCACGCATTGCGGCTATGCAGCAAGTTATTACGGAACTGGATGCCCGCTGTACAGATAATTGGAATACCGCTGACGCCGGGAGTTTTCAGACGCATAGCAGCCAGTCCTCAGACAGTGATAACGACAATAATCCCTAGTTTCTGAATGCTCTAGGTAGCCCGCGGAATGCCTTGACCGCGTTTAACGCCCCATCACACGCAAGTCCCGGGTTCATTGGTAGATTTAACGCAAGATCGAGCGAATTCTGCGAAGAACTGCGGCTCGCCAGAGACCCCCATCCTGCTATCGTGTTTCCGCCCCGTTCCCGTTCGTTATATCTCATTTTTAGGAGAATTGTGCTGAGCGTCGCCAAAACGTCTGAAAGACGTTTTACCGGTCAGGGCCATTACGCAGGCTGGATTTACTGGCTCCCGGAACGCTGATGAGTGGCAGGCGCTTCATGCCTCAGTGCATCTGCTTAACCAGCATCCGGATAGCATGCTCACAGACCCGACGCATGTCACCACTGGCGGACGATTCACCGAGTTGGTGAAGAGCGGTTGTGATTTCACTGAGTGTCAGGTGCTGATCGGGCCGGAGCAGGCGTGCGACGACAATTCCTATAACGGCGTAAAGTTCATCAAGGGTGACGTCATCGTTCACTTGACCTCCGCTCTGTGTACTCAGCGTGGCAGTTTGTTGTCTGGGGTATACCGGGGAGACCGTCTGTAGAGGTGAGATAAAAATTCAGTGCATTTTACTCCGTTCAGTTGCTGCGCCGGCATCCCTGACACCCTGCGTGTTCAGCATCATTTCCTTCCTGACTTCATCAATGGCGCGCAGGCCTGCACGGATCCGGTGCTCATCCGTTTCGGCATCGAGCGCGGAATGAAGCTTTTCCAGTAAGGCGGACCAGCTGACTGCCGCACTGGCGTCCAGAAGCGCGGTTATGGCTTCACCAATGATGATTTCCGTCATTTTTTCATCAAAGTCATTTTTCATTTTATCTGTCCGCATGCATATTCTGTGCGGAATAATATCATAATGTCTGGATCTGAGGGATACCGGCGCCCATGCATAAATTTTCCGCCGAATGAAAAAAGCCCCGCTTACGCGGGGAGTGGAAATACCAGCTTGCATCGGGAATAGAAATCATCTTAATCATAGCCGCCAGCATCAGGTTTGCCGCAACGGATGAAAAAAATTTCACGCGACTCTGCTCACTATGCTTTCCGAATCAGACACCTTTAAATAACGGATTGCTAAGCCTCAGTGATATCCAGACGGTATAACGAGATATCATGGCGTTCGCGATAGCGCGCTGGCCAGATCATTGCAGCGTTACCGTCTTCAACGTATTGAACGCCCAGAGGCTCCACGATAGCCCAGGGCTCTGCAAGCGCCTGACGATACCGCAGGATCTCCTGCGCCATCAGCGCAATTTCAGATGCTGATGCTTCCTGTTTATCCGCGATACTCCGAAGCTGATCTTCGCTTAGCATGCTCTACTCCTTACGGGCACGTGGCCAGCGTCATAATGGCGCGTGAATCCGCCATTCAGTCCTCCGGCTGTAATATTTTTGTCTTTTTTCTGCGGGCAATTTGCAAATTTGTCGCCTGATACTAATCTGGACGGACCAGAGAAAAATAACATCCAGGATTGAAAAACTGATATGCAACTTTGTGAATTTATCCAGAAGCTGGAAAGCTGGCCTGACATGGATTTTACAGCAATTGAGAACGTTAAGCGGCAGGATGACAATGAAATTTATGCCATCGACAGCACCAGCCAGACCCTGAGTCGTTTACTGATTTTCCGCACGCCGGATGCACTGCAGGCCGCAGAAATGACCGCAGCCTTCAACGCCTGGCTGGAAAAAGCTAATCGCGGAAAACGTAAGCGCCGGAATGATAAAAGCGTCAGCAGTGTGTTCGCCTACATTAAAACCACCCCGGCCTCTCAGCCCTCGCAGCCTGCCTGACAGGCTGTACATTTCCCTCCGGCAGCGCTGTTCTGTCGGAGGGAGCTCCGGTCAGGTTAATTGCACCGGTAAGCTTTCATTCACATGGCAGGATGATTAACCCGCTTCGCGCGTTTCAGGCCAGGCAACCCGTGCGGCATCCGGCGTAAACAGGCTTCCCTGAAAATCAATTACGCCAGCGGCTTCCAGCCACATCCATTCTTCAGGACGCTCAATACCGGCTGCTATCAGATTGATTTCAAGTGCTGAGCAACAGCGGATAACAGCCTGAACCACAGCCTGCTTGGGGCCGCTCTGATGGATGTTACGCACAATTCCGGCATCAATCCTTACCCGATCCGGCTGCACATGCGCCAGCAGCGATAATCCGGCAGCGCCATCCCCGAAGTTATCAATCGACAGGCTGATGCCGACCTGTTTGAGCTGCTTCACCGCCTGGGAAAACGCGTCGAGTTGTGAAATCACTTCCGTTTCGCTCACCCCGAGGATCACCTGCTGAGGATAGAGGCCCGCTTCGCGAATGCTGGCGGTGACCCGGGCGATTGCGTCCGGAACGATAACCAGCGTCATCGGCAAAATGCTGATGTAAAGCGTCATACCGTCCGGGGCGTTTTGGCCGGCGCTGAGCAGGGCACGCCTGACGGCATTCAGGTTCCGCTCATGACGCGTATCACTGCAGGTATCTTCATCACGGCTGTCGGGAATCGCTTCAATCGCGGTGACTTTGCGCCCCAGAGGGTCAACAACGGGGCGAAACTGGATGTCACCGGCAGAGGAGAGCAATCCTGCATCGTCCGGGATAAAATCCCAGTATTCAGGCGGCAGAACTTCGAAGTAATTCTCCTTTTCGCGCGCTTCGACAAACGTCCGCAGAAACTGGAGCCCCCGATCGTTGTAGGTCAGCCTGAATAATGAGGTGCCGCGATCGAGCACCGCCTGCAGCACGGTGGACTGGTTATGCTCACGCAGATCGAAAAGCTCCATACCTGCGTTGCCAAAGCGGCGGGCAGGAGAATAATCACGCATGAGTTCAACTACGTTGTGGTGCCGGCTGTCCTGGCAGATGCGCGCGTAAATCTCAAGTACGCCTTCCTCCGGGCCTTCCAGGATCTGGAAAAAATGTGTGCCGTTGAAAAGCAGTATGCCTGTAACGTTGTGGCGCGTATTCAGGCTGCTGGCTTTTTCTACCATGGCCGGCAGAACTTTTACGGGGATGTCGTCACAAAGGTGACTGCGGTAAATTATTGTTGTCAGCATTATACGGTCCGTACTGTTCAGATTGTCCTCCGTTACCATAGCAGCGGGAATTAAATTAATAAACCTGCGCCTGCCATGATAATTCTGAATCGTCTTCATTGCGCTTCGGTTATTTACTGATGCCCGCATGAGGTGGATATATTTCATTAAATAGACTAGCATTAATTAAAACCACGCATTATGAATTCCGATGAAATATAAGATGAAAAGTAGAAAAGAAAATAAACAAATATCAACTTCAATCCTTTGCGTCTCACACAGTTTAATGGAGATGAGAAAAATCATAACCACACACCTAATCAGTATATTAACTGAGCATGTTACCTGTAAAACCCATAGAAAATGAAGCAGCAATCAAAAATCCAGATAAGCATAAGGTGAACATAAAATAAATGAAAATAAAAACCATGAATTCAGTAAGTTGAGGTTAAGATTTTAATCTGCGTTTCAGGAAAATGATAAATTCAGATTAACGCCCGTAATTAGAGTTTAAATTGGCACGGAGTAATGTTCTACAATTAAAGCGTGTTCAATATGATTCAATGACGGAGGTACTGAAGTGAATATTAGCGAGGACATGACCGTGACTACAATTCTTGGAGAAGCAGCTGTCAATCTCGCCTCACACAATAAAGAGATTTCTGTTGATACACTTCTTAATGAACTTAACACCATGCTTTCCGGAGACAATACGTCTGCACGTATTAAAGTCATCCATCAGGCTTTAGACTGGCTCAATGATTTCCGCCCGCTCAGCATCAGAGAAGCATCCGATGCGACCTGGATGCTTCATAACAAGGGTGCTGGCAAGAGCACCTTCCCGCCAGACGGCACCATCAGATTGCCCTCTCTGATAGCGAAGAATAATGTATGTCTGAACATTGTTTAGGGTTAGCACAAATTGCCTGCGGCTACGTCAGATTCTCCATCTGGCGTAGCTAACCTTAATTAAGACGTTATTCAAATATGATATTATTGATTGTCAGGATTAAATCACTCCAGGAACAGCCGGAATCAAACATCTAGTGATATGGGCTGTATTATCTTATTCTGTCTGTACAGTACGTCTTTGTGATGTAATTCAATAAAAGCCTTCATTCACTGGCGAACAGGTTGACGTTAAGTAACTGTCTACTACACTTTTTAATGAATCATGACTAACGGAGGAAATCATGAACGAAGACCGTATTAGTGGAAACTGGAAACAGTTTAAAGGTAAAGTCCAGGAAAAATGGGGCCAGCTGACAGATGATGATATGGATGTGGTCGAAGGTAAACGAGAGCAACTCGTTGGCCGGATTCAGGAGCGTTATGGTTACGGTAAAGACCAGGCTGAAAAAGAATTAAAAGAGTGGGAAGATCACAATAAATACAACTGGTAACAAGGTACCCGTTACTGTTGCTCTCCCCTCATTTGAGTAATTGATTCTACCCTGTAACATTTCAGGCCCCTCTGGGGCCTTTTTTATTAATCAATATTGTATATTAGTGAATGCAAATTCCGGATGCGCGAAATGCATTAATTCCGACACATTAAATATTGTAATATAAAGCATCCATTATAAATTGAGTGAATGTTTTTTCGACGTATTACCCGGAAATGATGGGTGAAATATTTTTTATGTAATGATCTTGCGGCGCCTGATTCCTTCAGCATAAGTTTTGCAATTAAGGCGGCCGGGTGAACTACTCATTTTGCCTGTAATCCACTGAGGATACTGCTCGCTGAACACCATGTAATTTATCCAGCAGGGCAGGGTGGTACGACTGCATGGCGCCTGAACGTATTGAACGCTGAGTTTCTGCAGCAGCAATTTACCAGTTGAAAAATGCCCAGCGTTCTTCTTCACCAGGGGTAACGTGCACGACCAGTTTTAATGCGCTAATCAACGCATCAACCTGAACTGGATCAAACGTGCTTTCAATCTCCGCAATGAGGAATAAGATGATAGCGCTATTGGTAACAGTCCTGCCCTCGCTGGCCAGTTGATCTGCAGCAGAGTAAACAAGAGCCGCCTCAGCCGAATGCGTGGCACCTGTATCCAGGAGATGATAAGTAACGTCTGTTTCGCCGGATGTTATCTGTGACATTTGATGAATTACCTCTCCTTTTTTATTGGTGATTTCTGCGTAATGAATTACAACGGGGCCGGTTTCTCACTTCAGGCGCGTAACATCTCTTGCGCTGCATTGTTAATGCCATTACCCCATGGTTAACATGTGCAACAATAAATTTAGCGCATAATTTCTTTCCCGATACTCGCCCGGGAAATAATTTTGTGAGCAGTCTATTTATTGCCAGCAACGCTTTTCGTATCCCCGTCACAGAGCTATTTGCAGCGGATTAACCTTCTGTAATCACGTTCAACACCTGGCAAACGCAGTCTTCAGACATTTGCACTGATAGCGTTGATTTGCTGCATTCCTCTTTACGTTTCATCCTCTCCAGGATGCTGGAATTACCCCTTACGTTGCGAGATTCAATAAACCGTAATGCATATACAGCCCGGCAATGAACGATCTGCCGGTTAATTGGCGGGTGCATTCAGAAAAGCTCCGGTCAGCCCGCAAACAATCATGAAAACTTTTACTACGCTCAATCTATGCCCGGTGACAGCCGTTCTGTCATGTATTGTTTATGGAGAAGACGATGGAACTTACGAATGATACAGAGTTAAACAAACGCGTTTCGTGGGGCAGCATCATTGCAGGTGTGGTAACGGTGATGTCGATATCTTTGCTGCTGACGACTCTTGGAACAAGCCTTGGCCTGTCTATGCTCTCACCTCAGTCTGAAGATGTTATTAACGGAGCCGACAAAGCCGTCCTTATCTGGTCAGTCGTTTCGATCGTGCTGAGTCTCGCCTGCGGCGGTTTTGTAGCAGGCAGGCTGGCGGGCGTTGATGGAACATTACATGGCTTTCTTTCATGGGCCACCGCTTTGCTCGTGGCATCTGTGCTGGGTTTCGCTGCGGCGGGGGGCATCCTGCACATGGCTGGTAACGCCGTCGGTGCGGCAGCCTCTGCTGCGGGTTCTGCTGTTAGCGGACTGGGAAGCGCGGCCGGTAAAGCCGCTGGAATGACGGTAGATATGGGCAAAAATATTGCTGATAAGCTGGGCCTTGACACGCAGCTGTCGGACCAACAGACAGACAAGCAGGTTCTCGATGCACTGCGAAAAAGTAATATTAAAGAGCTTCAGCCCGACTATTTGCAGTCGCAGCTCAAAGCGGCAGGTGACGATCTTGCATCAGCAGTTAAAGATCTGGCCATAAACCCCGGCAATAGCGATGCAATATTGGGTGACCTGAGCAACAAGCTTAAATCGCGTGTGGATACCGTAAATAAAGGCGTAGACAGAAACGAGGTTAAAAAAGCGCTGGCAGATAACACACAGCTGACCCCTGAGGAAGCAGATAAAGCAGTTGATAACTTCATTCAGGCACGTGATCAGGCCGTTAAGGAAGTCAACGGACGCATGGAACAACTTGAGAACAAGCTTAACGAGGCCAAGGCCCAATATGCTGAATTTAAGAAGCAGGCTAAAGAGAAGGCTGATGCGGCAGCGCGTGCAGGCGCTAAAATCGCGCTCTGGTCATTCATCGGTTTACTGGCAGGTGCGATTGTCAGTTCGCTTGCCGGCTTGTGGGGAGTCAACACCCATCCTTCGAAGCGTCGGGTTCGCGCCTGACATCCGCTTGCTATGATATCGACATTTTGATTCCAGCTGATCATAACCGTAACCTGAACCAAAATTTCGGGGGCTTGCTGAAAGTTAAGTAAGCCCAGCTCACCATAAATGAGGTGAATTGAGTGGTAATAACGCGATGAAGTAACCAGATAATGTTTTGGGACTAATAATCTGAATGCTTAGATTCAGGGGGGGGGGTAAAGTCAATATCAAACTGATTCGTCATGCTTCAATTAGAAAAATCAGAGAGACAATTCAAACATATTTAGATTTTAACGCCGATATTCTGGCAAACACCTTTACCCTAATTGTTAATGGATAAAGGTGTTATAATTCACGGCTCATCAATGCGGGATGCTTCCAGATGCGCTGTATCCCCTTTACCAAATACCTTACCGCTGACGCGGATTTTGTCTTCAGCGCTGTAGGTTTTACCTCTGAATGCCGCAGCAGGTGCGTGAATATTTACCACTCCAGAGCTGTCCCGGAACTCGTAAACATCACTGCTGATTTTCTTAACAATATTCCCCTCAAGGGTGACATAGCCGCCCTGACGAAAGTCTTTAATGAGAGTCACTGGCGTTTCACCTGTATCTTCTGAACCTTTGTAGCCTGCGTCTTCTTTTTGCTGTGGCGGCGGAGTTTTACCGGATTCAAATCCGCCCTGTTCAGCATATGATGCAAAGCCAAGCGACAGCATGAATGCTACCAATAAAAATTTATTCATACCCGTTTCCTGTGTGATTTGTTCTGCTTAAGCCTGGCACAATTTGATAGATTTTTTACCCAAGGCGAAATTCTGTCTTCACGGGGACAAATATTTAATGGAATAAAAATAATGCGATGAACACCCGCCTGTTACATACCAAATTTGGAAGGAATATGAAATCACCATTCTGCCGCCTGGCTTGCATATTTATAATCTGGGTCCAGAATTAAATGTTGATGAGTTTAATTATCCTTAGCCAGCTTCAGAGGAAAATATGGGCAAGAAAATAGCTGTATTAATTACCGACGAGTTTGAAGATTCAGAGTTTACCTCTCCCGCAGAAGCATACGCCAGTGCAGGCCATGAGGTAGTGACCATTGAGATGCAGGCGGGTAAGATAATTAAGGGCAAGCAAGGCAAGGCTGAAGTCGTCATCGACAGGGACATTGGGCAAGTTAGCGCTGCTGAATTCGATGCGCTGCTGTTGCCAGGGGGACATTCACCTGATTCGCTGCGCGGTGACGACCGGTTTGTGAAATTCACTCATGAATTTGTCGCCAGCGGTAAACCTGTTTTTGCTATATGCCATGGTCCTCAGTTGTTAATCAGCGCCAACGCTGTGCGCGGTCGTAAAATGACTTCTGTTAAAGCAATAGCCATTGATCTACGCAATGCAGGAGCTAATTTTTATGATCAGGAAGTTGTGGTTGATGACGATAAACTTGTCACCAGCCGCACTCCTGAGGATTTACCGGCTTTTAATCGTGAAGCACTACGAATCCTGAACTCGATCTGATTACCATCAAAACATGTTATTGGGGGCTTAACGGCGGAGCAGCTGGCAGCCTCCAGTACATACAATTGTTATTTATGTTGAATATCAGTAAGTTAAGAAGATAACTAGGTTGGCATTTATCCCCTGCCTTACGCAAGCTGGCCAGATATCTTCAGGCTGACTTAGCCCCTATGTTCAGGCGGCCAAATTCACTAAACCACTACACAATATGAGTCAGTCCACGCTGAGCATTGACAAAGCGTCTTATTCTGCAGGGGATGTCATCTCAGTAACTGTTACGCTTAAAGACATAAGAGGCAAGGCAGTCACTGGTACTGTTCATACCACTCAGTTGGCGTTCATAAACTCCACAGATAGTAGAAATAATACACTTAAGGCAAGATTTGCACAGTCATCACTGAACTTTACCGCTGTTGCTGACGGTATTTACACTGGCACTTTTGTGGCGTCTGATACAACATCACAAGATGACCAATTGCTTCTGCAACTTTCCGGGTGGAACTCGCCATTAATTGCACCATTTTTTAAGGTGCATTAATACCGAACTATTCACGCCATAAGTAGTAATGCCCTCACTCAGCGGCATTAACGCTGGATCGCTTCTGACAAGCCCTGCGAGCATTTTTCGCAGGGCTTTTTATCGTAATCCGACCCAGCCGTCATTTAAGGGCAAAGATTTGACCTGCACTATGTGTGCGTAATTGCACCTGACTTGACTTCCATTTGCATTTTACTTGGCGACCGTTTGCAAAATACTTGACCATTGCCAACTAAAATTGGCGTATAGCTCGCATCTCATGACGAAGTCCGATCTGAACGGCAGCAGTGTGCCATAAGCGGACGTTCGGAGGAAGATACTCACAAACTTAGTGCAACCCGAAAAATCCGCTCATTAGTCTCTGCTGAGAAGACCATTATAGAGAAGTGACAAAACACGTTCTTTTATTTTTTCACGCTCTTTTAAATCCCTTCCACACAGTATTGCCCCAAGCATCGAAGATATGAGTGGGAAATCTTCAGCTATCAGGTCATGACGAAGATTCTCTTTTTTTAACCCTTCAGCAAGACACCTTTCTGCTGTGCTGACAAAACGCTCACGCGCGAGATTTGCCGCATTAGAATCTCTCCCAGTAGAGCGCCAGTATTCAGAGAGAACGGGGCTTGTTACAAGATTCTGTGCAATATGTTCGAGCAGTTCGCAGGTTGAATAAACGCTATCAGTCTCATTCTCTCTGAACTCCATTCTCGTAAGCGATCTGTCCAGTAATGCATTTAACAAAGCCTGTCTGTCTGGAAAATTTCGATAAAACGTTCCCGGCCCTACTCCGGCGCGCTCAGCAACCGATTCAAGCGGTGTACTGATCCCGCGGAGCGAAAATTCAATCTCTGCAGCATCAAGGAGTTTTTCCCGACGCTCGGCTGCATCTCGTCTCATAACTGGCCTCTAGTTAAATCATTACATTTGACAAAGTGGATCATTTCCTCCACTTTATGATTTTAAATTCGATTAAGCAAGTGAGGAACTATGTCTGACAATCATTCCCGTATTGTACTTGTTACAGGGGCCACAGGCATGCAGGGTGCCGGTGTGGTTAAAAACCTTATCTCCGGCGGTTATCATGTGCGTGCTCTTACCACTGATGCAGTCAGCAGTAAGGCTAAATTACTCCGTGATATGGGGGTTAAACTAGCTGAGGGCAGCTTTGAAGACCAGCCATCACTGGATCGAGCCCTACAAGGTGTAGAAGCAGTGTTTTCACTACAACTGACTGACCCTTCAGGCCAACATGCAGAGGTCATGCAATCTAAATCTCTGATCGAATCGGCGAAAAAAAGTGGGGTAAGACACTTTATTCAGACTACCGTTTCAGGAGCGGGTCAGCATGCAAATGCTGACTGGTTTAAATCGGATAAATGGTCCGCCAACTACTGGAATGACAAAATGGCGGTTCAGGATCAGGTCAGAAAGGCCGGATTTGAAAGGTACACAATCCTGAAGCCTGCACTGTTTATGGAGAACTTACTTCCTCCTAAAGCAGCGGGAATGTTTGTCGGCCTTGATTCAGGCCGCCTGATTTCCCGTGTGCCACCAGACGTAAGAATAGCCTGGATATCCTCAGAAACCTTGGGATACGCAGTGCGCTTTTCCTTAGAAAATCCCGAGGTCATGAATGGATGTGAACTTGAGCTGGCAGACACTCTGGCTACGCCAGTTGAGATAGCTGCAGAACTGGAGCAGATAACGGGACTTTCTGTGAAATATGAATATGCAGAATCTCAGGCCATGCTTGAAATGGGGTTCCGACCTGGCGTGATAAACTCCCAGGAATGGCAGTCTGAAGTCGGTTATCCGGCTTTACCCGAAATGGCCAACAGAGTGGGCATAAGCACCTTAACTTTCCACGAGTGGGCAACATTACACAAAGATAAGTTTGAAGTTTCATGAGTGACCTGAGACTCATTGCGTCCGCTTTTCGCTCAAAGCAGCCATTCAGTTACTCTTCAATGGCGATAAGGCCTCGACACAGGTCATTTAAAACTTTTTTAGGACTGCTCATTGTTCTTTTCTTTAACAGCTAAGGATACCTTCCTGCCTTGTAGCCTGTGTCGCAATCTTCTCAACTTTACGCATCCATAATTTCTCTAACCTTTCGCTAATGAGTCGCTGGGCATGAAACGCATGGTCGTAGGTGCTGACATCGCCAAAAACGTTATTAAGCTTCACTATGTGGATACTGAAACCGGAGAAGTGATCAATAAGGCGGTTAAACGCGCCTCGTTTCTGAGCTTCTTTCAGAACCGGGAATCCTGCCTGGTCGGTATGGAGGCCAGCGGCGGCGCGCATCACTGGGCGCGTCAGCTGAGCCTTCTGGTCACCAGGTCAAGCTGATGCCCGGAGCCTATGTGAAAGCGTTCAACATACGAAACAAAAATGATATGGCGGACGCTGAAGCCATCTGGCGCGCCGTTCAGCAGCCGGGTAAAGCCGTGGCGATCAAAACGGAGGCCCAGCAGGCGATGCTGGCCCTTCACCGGGTGCGGTTTCTCCTCGTCAAGTCCAGGCAGATGCAGGTCAATGAGCTGCACGGGTTGCTGGCTGAGTATGGCGAAATTATGCGTAAGGGAAGAGCGAGCCTTTTCAGCAGCATGCCTGATATTCTGGCACGTCTGGAAGTGCGTCTGCCTGGCGAACTGATTGAGACGCTGCGTGAGCAGCTGGCAGAAATTGAACATCTTGAGCAGAGGATCGCTGAACTTGAGCGACGGATCAAATCGCTCAGCAGAGACGATCCGGGCGTCAGGGCCATCAGCGCCATTCCCGGGGTTGGTTTCCTGACCGCCACGGCGGCCATTGCCGCCATGGGAAGTGCCGGTGCGTTTCGTTCCGGTCGGGAGTTCGCTGCGTGGATAGGGCTGGTCCCACGACAAACCGGCACGGGCGGCAAAGTTATCCTGAAGGGCATCAGCAAGCGCGGTGATAAATACCTGCGCAAGCTGCTGATCAACGGCGCGCACAGCGTTATCCAGAATGCGAATGAGCCGGGATCGTGGGTAACAGGTCTGCTCAGGAGGCGCCCTGTGAACGTGGCATCCGTCGCGCTGGCCAACAAAATGGCCAGAACCATCTGGGCGGTTCTGGCTCACAAGACGCCCTATACTAGAACGCCGCCGGACACGGTGTAGCGGTTCAAGAGCTCTTGCTTGATAAGTCTCCTGCGATTGCGCGGGTAGTCGTACGTAATGACAGACAGGTCGGACCGTGGCGCACTATACCTGAAAAAAGTATCGAACTCCGGGTTCGCAGAGGTAATGAGGCGTGCGCCAGCGGAATTCATTAGGGCCCGCATCAGCCCAAGCTGATGCAACAAGGCCGGATATATAACTGCAATCGCCTAACTGTCATCATCACCACTGTCCGGCATACGGGAGGTGCTCATATATATTTCTTGAACGATGCCGTAAGCACCGCCAGTGCCATTCCCAGCATCAGCGCTGCAGGCAGCAACAGCAGATTTGGGTACACCGCCGATGGCCACGAGAGATACACCATGCAGGGCACATAGAACGCAGGTTTTATGAAGCGTTTGGCGTGGTGATAAACAAAGCTGGATTCATATGCCGCACCATAGCGCCGCAGATCTCGCCGTCCCAGACCATCAACCATCGCGACCAGCACTACCATCAGAAACAGCGGTATCGATAGCACCAAAATCGTCACACGAATCAGCGTCACCACCGCGACATAAACTGTTGCCAGTAAATACTCCCGCAGTGCCGATGCCAGCCAGCGGCTACCGGCACTCAAACCGGAAGCGACTACATTCCCGCCGCTTTCCATTGCCTGATTTTGCTGGGCAATCCATCCCTGCAGGCCGCTATCGACAACCAGCCACTGATAAACCTGTGTTACCCAGGCAGTGACCGTTAACGTGGGCTGTGACAGCAGCAGGCTGCGCGTGAACTCAGTAGAGAGATAGTCGCTCTCGATCTGCATCACCTGCTGGCTATGTGCCGCGCCTTGTTCCGGCCAGAAGAACGCAATGCCGATGTACTCCATTACCAAGCTGAAAAACAGCGAAGCCAGCAGCATGCCGACCAGCTTCCACGGCCATCCCCATAACAGATTAAACAGAAAGCCATGCTCTTTAGGCTGCTGAACGCGTGCTGGCGATGCTGAAGAGTTTGGTGGCGGCATCATTCACCTCCCGGCGGTTCTACTCCAGCAGCACCAGACCACCACGCTTCACTGGTGCGGTAATTGCGGCGCATCTCAGCAGCGATCTTCTGCAAGCTTTCCGGCATCAAATCGGTTTTATCAGCAGCTGGCAGCGGCATACGAATCTTCCACAGCTGGCCGCCTTCCAGCAGGGCGAACGCCTGACCTTTGGGCAGGTTGATGATGTCAGCCGGAGTGAGCATCGGCGTTTTCACCATGCTCACGCGGTCCTGAGTGTTGGAGGTGAAATCGGTGCCTTGCTCCTGGTTGGTGATATCGGTGTAACCAGAAACCAGCGTCTTGGAATACACATCCACTTCAGGCAGCTGGCTGGTGAGCAGTTCGGCTGTGCGGTTCTCACGCACGCGCAGCATAATAAGCGTGTTGAAGTTGCCCGTAACCTGCGCGGCTTTTGCGCTACTGCCAATGCGCGCCTCGATGTCAGAAATCGTTTGGGTGTACGCCGTCACCTCAATGCCCGCGCCGCCGCCTTTGTTAATCAGCGGAATGAACTCATCGCCCATCAATTCATTGAACTCGTCGCAGTGCAGGCTGATCGGCAGCTTGCGGTCGCCATTTTCCGGCAAGCCGTCATTGATGCCATGCTTATAAATATGCCCCGCGATACTTACCAAATCAGCGAACATGCTGTTGCCAACGGCTGCGCCTACTTCACTGTCAGAGAGCGCATCCAGACCGACATAAACGATGCCGCGCTGGCGAATCACCTGTTGCCAGTCGAAAATTGGGCGTGGATCATCAAGGTCTTCATAGTCAGGTGAGAGCAGCGCCGCCGTTTTGCCGGTGGTGAGTTTTTCCAGCAGCGGCAGTAATGACGCGACGATTTTATCAAAGTAGGTTCGGTCATAACGTACTGCAGAGCGCAACCCTTCAAGGATGGGATCATAAAGCTTTTTACCAGCTTCAGAACTCAGCGCCAGCTCCATTGCCCAGATGCGCGTGGCGTTTGATTGCCCCTGCATATTACGCGGCAGATCTTTCTCCTTCAGCACATTGCTGCCATTCTCGATTTTGCTGCGCAGCTCCGGTAGATGTTTATCAACCAGATGTTCCACATAGCGTTGATAGAGCTCGCCAATGTTGGTGACGTATCGAAGGATCAGCGAGTAGTCGGGGCGTTGGCCAAGCGCAACCAGCGCGCGCGTCACGATGTTGACGAATCGCCAGGCGAACTCGCGAAACGCGGCGCTGTTGCCTTCAGCGCCTAATTGACCAGCGATGCGCGAAGCCACTTCCGACACACGCCCGAAGCGACCAACCGCGTTATAACGCGCTGAGATTTCTGGCCAGCCAAGATGGAAAACGTGGAAGTCATCCTGACGACCGGCGCGGTGCGCTTCTGCCCACATGCGTTTTAGCAAATCGGCATCGCCTTTGGGATCGAAGACGATGGTGATATTGCCGCGCCGAATATCCTGCGTAACCAGCAACTCTTCCAGGCGCGTTTTGCCAACGCGCGTGGTGCCAACCACTAACGTATGCCCAACGCGATCTTGGAGATCCATCGATACAGCACGCTCATTCGGTTCGATGCCATGCAGCGCCGGATTACCTCCAACCGGTGGAAGCGGGCGAACTGGGTTCAGTGGCGTATCGGCTGAAATTATTGATGACAGCCAGGGCATAGAATGCTCGCTCGCGCGTTCAAGCCTGCGCGCGTACTGATAGAGCTTCGCTGATTGAACATACTTTTCTACTTCTGGCCGCCGCGTATCGAGCAGGCGCTGAGTGTGTTTTTGCTGCCACAGAAAACCTTTCCCCAGGAACAGCCGGTGATTACTTACTGGCACCTGGCGACTGGTCATGACATAGCGCGGCAAGCGGCGGAGGTTTCTGCGATATCTGATCACCTGGAATCCCTGGCGGGCACGAACGGCGGCCAGTACCGCAAAGCCGGTCGCGGTGACATAACTAACCGATGGCGACAGCGCGACAGCCCAGGGCGCTGCAACGCAAACATAGCTGGCGGTGGCGGCTACCAGCGTGGTGTTGAACTCAACTGCAGGACGTAGTAGCGCTTCAATAACATAGCGATCGCTCATAGCAGTGACTCACTTTTGGCAGGATTCAGACCTGTTGAGTGCCGAGTGATGCAGATTGTGCCAGCACCAGTAAGCACGCAGCAGGGCCATAGAAAGGATGAAGAACAGTGGAAGGAGCATCAGCGCTGCATGGGGCATTCCATGCAATCCGGCGAATCCCATCACTGAGCTGAAACCTGCTGGCTCAGAGCATGCTCGGTGATCAGCACCGGGTAATGTTCCAACTTTAGGCGGCGCGCCAAATCGCTACCTGATACCGGTGCGAGCTGCAGAGCGGGCGCAATCTGGCGCAGCTGCTGCAAGGATGCCGAGCTGCTTACGTTTACCACCATCCCAACCGCACCACGATGGCTGAGCAGTTCAGCGTTTCGCGATAGCCATTCTTGCGATTGAGCATCATCGCCTACCAGAAACAGGGCACCAATTCCTGGCAGTTTCAGCGCGCGCGGCTCAATGATGCCGGGAGTGAGTTCAGGTGTTGCCACTGGCAACACTGAACCTTCACTGTAATCAGGTTGGATTGATGGCTGTTGCGGCTGAGGCTCAGCGTTAATTCCTTCATAGAACGGCGCTGCCGATTGACCGCCGAGATCTGCGATAACGTTGAGTTCTGCATGCGAGAGAAATGGCAACGCGACGATCGCGCCAGCCAGCATCAATTTGTTCATTGCTGCCTCCGGGGTTCTGTCCAGATGATTTCGGTTGAAGGTATTTTGTTACTCGCGATATTGGCGGGTGCCTGTGTTGTGATTGGACGAGGTTGAGCAGGCGAGAGGGAGGCCAACTTTTCGCTGACAATTTGCCGATAGCGCGCAGCCGGTTTGCCGCCAGCCGGATGGTGATAGCAGCCAGCCGCTTTTAACCAACTGCCGGGGCTGCGTTCCCAGCACTCGCGAAGAATGCGCGCCGCTGCGTTCAGGTTGATATAAGGATCAAACGCATCCCACGTTGAGCTGAAGCGATGGCCATTCCAGCCGAGATTGACCTGCGCGATACCGACATCGATTCTCTTTAGCGGATGGCTTTTCATAAACTGCTGCAGCGCCTGCCAGGCCGCTTGTCGGCTTTCATAACGGTAGCCTTTACCCGCGACGTTGATTGTCCAGGGCCAAGGGCGCGTGCCGTGTGGCAGCTTACGCGATGATTCAGCCAGCGCCAGTGAGTAAAGTGATTCAGCAGGAACGCCATGCTGCAGCGCGACTTTCTGATAACCCAGTGGCACGCTTTGCATGCTGGTTGACGCCACAGAACTGGCGGCACTCAACAACAAAGCAGCGGTTAGAATGCTGCGATATGCCATCCACTTTCCCCCTGCTGGAGAAGAACCGGCATGATGCCATTGCCATAGCGCATCCAGCGGCCTGCGTCGTGGTTCAGGGTGATACGGCGCTCGCGGACTAGCTCGGCGGGAATGCGGTGCTGCTGCGCCCAGTTACGGAGTTTCTGATCACTGCCTTCACTATCGACAAGATAGATATCAACGGGACGTTTATCGGCGAGAACGGCGGAGAGTCGGGCATCGCAACGCTGGCAATCTGCTTCGCGCACGAACAGCGCTAAGCGACCGCCTGAGTCATGTGCGATGCCTGCTGCGTTACCCGTGTTGACCGGTAGCATGTTGGGCATTAAGCGCTTCCAGGCCGCATCAACTTCGCGCTGGAATTTGAGCTCTTTTTCGGTGCGCTCGTACTCCTGTTTTACCCACAGTTCTGCGTAATGGCGGCGCTCGGCGTCGTTGCGGGCTTCAATTCCTAAAACACTAATCGGATCTAAATTGGGTGATTGAATACCTCGCAATCCTCTCTTCAAATACTCAAGTCTTCCGAGTTCAACTTTACTCAAATCCAATGTAGAGCTATGTTCAGTACCGATTTCTTCAGGGTTTGTTAATTTTACACTGGAGTTTAACTGGCTAGTTATTTCATTGGAAAAAGAGGTCTTAGGTATTATCAACAAAGTGAGAAACGTGAAAATAAAATTGTACATGTACTTCTTGTTTTTTTGGTTTTCACTATTGTGCTTCATAAATTCTCCTTTGGTAAAAAAAACACCATTGGATTATCTAACTAGAAAGTTTAAATCGTTATCAATAATCAAAATCTTAACTAAAAAATTAAAGCGACGTTCAAAGTAATATTCATTAAAAGCACTAAAACAGCACGTAAATGTTAAGTTTCCAGCATGGTTATCATTGGGCTTGCATTAGGGGCTTTGGCATATATTGTTGATTTTATTATAATTTGCCTCTTTTGCATAAGTGTAAAAAAATTTCAATTGATTACTTTTCCATAAGATTAGAAAATGGTGAGAAACCCACTAAAACAAACTTCACTCTAAAAAGGGAATTAATTAAAATGATTGAATGGATAAAAAAAGATAACGCAAAGAACGCGATAGTATTCATACATGGATTGAAAGGTGGAAGTAGTACATGGAATTATAATGATGTGATTTCTTTCCCTAATTTGCTTGCGGAAGATGAAGATTTGGGGAATTCATTTGACATAGCTTGTTGTGAGTATTTTACAAACTTCACAAATACCTATGGGAAAGCCCGGAACCTTTTTGCAAGGATGTTTAAATCAATCACAAAAAAAGAAATAAACCTTCCTGTAGACGAGTTATCTGAGTTATTGGTTGCTGAGTGTCAAATAAACTTATCTCAATATCACAACGTCATATTTGTTGCGCATAGTATGGGCGGTTTAATAGCTAAGTCATGTATTCTAAAAATGATTGAAAGAGATATTAAGCCAAACATTTCGGGTTTCGTATCTCTCGCAGTTCCTCATTCGGGAGCTGAAGTAGCCTCATGGGGCAGTATGATTTCATCTAATGTGCAACTCGGAGATTTAAGTGTTTTTAGTAAAGAAACAGACTTATTGAATCGCCGCTGGGCGGCTTTAGTGAAGCTACCTGAAACAAAATACTTATATGGAAGCTATGATACTTATGTTGTTAAACAAAGTGCCATTCCTGTTCAAGTATCAGCTAAAGAATCGATAGCAGTTCAAGAAGATCATATATCAATTTGCAAACCTCAAGATAGGGATGCAAATGTTTATCTTTTAGTTAAAAGATTTGCCTTAGATATTAATAAGAAATCGAGCCTGTTATTATCGGAAAATGAGTTCAAAGATGAAAAACAGTACGATAAGGAATTTTTTGTACTAAAAATGATATTGGCAGATGTACACAGTGATATTGCTAATCATGCGAAAGAATATTATTACAATGCGGAACTGGCAAGAAACGTTTTCACAAGCGATCGTGATCGTGAAATTTTAAGTGGCTTGTACCGAAAAATAAGAGAAATCTATCAAACACAATACCATAATTCCATAGCTAACCAGAGTTCAGCAAACCATTTATTAGCTTCGGTCAATAAAAGAATTGAGGATGAAGATAGAGGCAAGTTGATTTCTTTGTTGGAAACGCTAGACAGCGTTCATAAAAAGGGAATGCTTCATCAATTAGCGAACAAACTTGATAAAGACATAATATGGTCTCCAGACACATCTATTGATTCACTTGGAGTTCTTAAGGAAGAAAAATGAACGCATTGCCATTTATTCCTCTAGATGAAGAGGTGAATCTTAATATAGCTATTTTAATTATCATTCTATCTACGCTAAGTAAAAATAAAAATGGCGTTTTTTTGCTGGATAAAAATAAAATACAAATATTTATGTATTTAATAAAGAATCCATCAAAGCTAGAAGACATCCTACTCTTGACAGGAAAAAAATCAGCTCCTATTGCTATGGAAGAGACATTTACAATGAAAAGCTTATCATTAAATGTTGATATGCTTTTTGATTCTATGAAGGTAAAGTCTTTGCTAAAAAAATTAGCCTTGCTTGGAATGTTGAATGTTTCAAAAGTTGACGGTGTATCATTTTTTTCATTGACTGAATACGGAGAGGGAATTTATCAAGAGTTAGATGGCGAATTCTTCTTGAAAATAAATAAACTAGCGAAAAACATAGATAAAATAAAATCACTTACATCTGGGAAGTTAAACTCACTTTTAAATGAAGTTTTCAAGGTGTCAAAATGAAATCATATTTGAGAATTGAAAGATTAATCCTTGTTGGTATTAGAAAAAATTACGAGGTTAAATTCGAAAATGGATTGAATATTATTCATGGTGACTCTGATACAGGTAAATCCAGCATACTCGAATTCATCAACTATCTACTTGGATCAAGTAAAATAGAACTCGCTGACGAAATGATATCCTCTGTTTCGTATGCAGCCCTTGAAGTTATTATTAATGATACTCCATACACTATTGTCCGAGATATATTTAAACCATTAGATTATATTGAGGTTTATCAATGTGGTTTTGAAAAGCGTGAAAGCTTTATATCAAGAAAATATTCACCTAACTTCTCAGCTAGTTCTGCTCCAGATGGGATTTTTTCTGACTTCCTAATGGACGCTCTTGATTTCCCTAGACTAAACCTCAAGGTTTCGCCAACACAGGCTAACAGTCAGTTTCGAAGGTTAAGTTTTAGAAATATTATGAAATTCGCCTACGTAAATCAAGATGACATGGGCAGTAAAAACTTACTTGGCTTAGGTGATTGGGCAAAATATACGTATACTAAAGAAGTTTTCAAATATATGTATAATGTTCTCGATACTGACATTTCTGATGTTGAAATGCTGCTTTCCGCAAAAAGATCAGAGCTTCAGTCATTAAAGAAGAAATATGAAAATGTCTCTGAGTTCTTAAGGGAAACAGGGTACGAAAGTATTCCTTCATTAGATGATGCAATAGAGGAATGTGATGTTTTACATGAATCCATAAGACATGAATTGGATTCAATAAATGCCAATATGTTGGCAAATTCTGATAATTATAAAGAACTAAAGACTTATCATTCTGAATTTAATTTAAAGCTAAAAGTCACTTTAAAGTCCATTGATGATCTTGAGCGAAAGAGAGAGCAGTATTTGCGTTTGCGTAATGACTACTCTAATGACATTGAAAAGATTAAAGCCATACATTTAGCCAATAAAAAAATAGGTTTATTAAAAAATGTTAAATGTAATTGTCCAGTTTGTGATAATTTAATTATTCTTGAGTCAACCGATGGCGGTTATGTTAAGTCTAAATCTGAAGCTCTGGATGAAGAGTTAATGTCTCTCATAAAAAGGGAGAAATCCTTAGAGGAACTCATTTATTCGTTATCCGGTGAGCAAAAAGAGCTTTTGATAGCTAAGGCTAAACTTGAGGTGGATTTGCTAAAAGTAAGTGAAATGATTGATACGGAAACAGCTGGGTTTGTTACTCCTTACCTAACTCAACGTGACTCCTTATTGAAAGAAATGACTTCAGTTAGTAAAAAAAGAGAAAGTTTAGTTGCAAGTCTAAGGGTTAGAAATCATCAACAAGATCTTTTATCAAAGCAAAATACAATATCTGATAATATTTCCACCATTACTGACAAACTTGAGTTGTTAAGAGAGAAAGCCCCTAGCATTGATGGTGTCTTATCATACTTAGCTGATGAATTAATGGGGTTTCTAACAAATGTCAAAATAAAAAATAGAAAGGAAATAGGAATAAACAATAAACATTTCTCTCCAATTGTTAGAGGTAGGGAGTACTTTAATATTACCTCTGGTGGTTTAAGAACCATCATTACAATTGGCCACATGTCATCCATATTGAAAAGTTCAGTTGATAACGAGGTGAATCATCCAAGATTTCTTTTGCTTGATACAATTGGTAAATATTTGGGGAAAAACCTCAAGGATAAATATGTCGAGCATACGGATTTAAGAGATGATGTACAAGAGGGGGTGTCAGATCCGGAAAAATATGAAAATATTTATAACTCCTTAATCGAAATATGCAATTATGCAGAGAAGAAAAAGTGTCCATGTCAAATTATTGTCGTTGACAATGATGTGCCGGACTCTTTATCGGAAAGGCTTAAGACAATCACAGTTGCTCATTATAGCTCTAAAAAAGAAAATGATTTGCCTGTTGGTCTTATTGACGACATTAATTATGGTGATGCCTAGAAAAAGCCCCAAAGGGGCTTTAGTTTAGAAAGAGTTCTTAGCATAGGTCTTTTGGTCGTTATCAACTTTGGGCGGGGATGATTCTGATTTCTCCGCTTTATAAACCATCACCTGACCAATCTTGATCCAATCGACCTTAATCAATCTGGCTTTCAGGCTAACCCGCTGTTCGCCTGCATGATCACCTTTGTTGAGCGTGAAAATGTCAGACGTTAGGTTACTGAGAGTAAACCCAAGCAGCACTTTCTGGTCCTCATCAACGGCTTTCTGGCAACGGCTTATAAGATCCGTTGCTTCCTTACCGGCGACTGTGGCATCAAAGCGCACATAGGTAGGGTTGTCAGTGGGGCCGCTCAGCGCATTAATCACTACGCAGAGGAAACTGCCAGTGAGGGTTTCAATTCTGCGAATGTTGCTCAGATAACCCAGGCCCTTGATGTTGAGATTGAAGTATTCAGCTTTGGTAGATGTCGTATTGGCGTTGTTTGCAGCGTTATTGGTAGTGGTAGCAGTCATGATGTTTACTCCAGGAGTGGGAAATAGTGACGGAGAAACATTCATCCCTGACGGATAAATGCTTTCCGTCAGGAAGCGCGGATAGCTATGCCGCGCTGGCTGGTCAGTACAAAGAACCTCATCTCACAGGTGATATCCGCATTAAGAGGTTGAGCGGATCGACCACTGCAAAAGCAGCACTTCTCTCAGGTCATGAAGTTTTAGATGGCAACCGCGTAAGCGTTTCTCTCAGGCTGCTGAAACATTGGCTGGTTGTTGAGACAACAACAATAATGCCGTTCCAGTGTCCTGCCGCTAAAAGCGGACGTCAGCGATAAAGTAGTTTTGCGGAGATGAAAATAAAAAAGCGCCAGCAATTGCCAGCGCTCAGGGCCTGCACGCAGACCGGTGGTGTATTCGTTACTCCGGGAGTTGAAGCTCCGGCGCGGTTTTCACGGAGGGCGTGCGCCTTACAGACCAAATCGGATGTGCGGTGATTTGCCTGCCGGACTGATGATTTTCTGTCCCCGTAAAAGACATCCAACCATCCCGCAGTCACGGGGTGCTACATCGAAGCCTGTTAACATTATCAGATAGGAAACAGGGTTTAAAGTTTTCAAAAAACAATGAAATAATCTTGCTTTAAAAATGAAACTGACAGTGGACAATCCATTGTGCTAAATGTACGTTATGGTTGTCTTTATAAAGCTACCATTACAAACTACTTCTTACGACTCCCAAACCTAATCTAGGTGGTTGATTTAATTAATTTAAAGCACATGGCTATGCTTTAGGTTTCAATAATTTTAATTAAGGATTGTACGGCATGAGTTGTTTAGAACAATTACCAGCTGATAAAAAAAAGAGTTTACTTTCATCTATTTTCTCTAAAAGTTATTTCTTATGGATAGGTTCTGGGTTTTCATATAACTTTGGCTATCCGTCATGGGGAAGTGTTTTAGATGAAGTTGGAAAAAAAATTAAATACCCATTCAAATTAAATACTACTCAACCGCTACGTGCTGCAGAATTACTTCTCTCATATTCAAGAAGTGAATCAGGGCTAGATGAGTATCATTTTAATTCATTGATTGCTCAATCTATTTCAGATTTACGTACTACCTATAAAGAGCCAAAGTGGCTTAAAAGATTTAAGTTATTTACTCCAAATGTGATTGTAACGACTAATTGGGACTCTGTGCTTGAGGAGATCTTTGACTATATTCCCAATAAAATAATAAGGAAGGATCCATTTCCTAAAGTTTCTACTAAAGGGAGGAATATCTTCAAAATTCATGGTGACATGGGGAAGCCTGAATCTATTGTGGTATCTCAAAGCCAATATTTTTCGTTCCAACGTGAAGATACATATTTAAATAGAAAGATTTATACGCTATTTTCAGAAATGTCTCCAATTTTTATTGGATATAGTTTATCAGATCCAAATATTGGATTTTTATATGAAGAGGCGCTAGCTCATTTAGGTGATAACAGCCCCCCTGCATTTATGGTTATTCACTCTGAAGTTGAGGATGAAGTATTCAACGAAACCAAGTATTTATTTAAAACAAAAAATATACATCTGATTAAATCCTCAATCGAGGATTTTCTGCATGATTTAGCAGAGGAGTATAAAAAATTCAAAGATACACCAAGTCGGTTTGAACTCGAGCATGAGAGTATCATTGATAAATTAAAAGTAATTATGGGTACTGTGGTTAAAGGAAAAAAATACCCTGCTGAAGATCTGAAAGCGCAATTCAAAAAGAAAGAGTCGAGCGATGCTTTAATTAAAGCCATTGTTGAAATAATGAACAACCCGATACTTTACATGAATTTTGATGGGAAGTTGTTGTCACCCGACAATATAATTCCATATAGGGAGCTTGATTCACTTGTAGGGATTATAATAACAATTATTAATGAGCATGGATATCCTGACGAGCATACAAGACTAGCATTTTATGACGCTGTTTTAAAAATGTGTACAAAGACTAGTGGGGTATGGGATTTCAATTATGCTGCTATACCATTTGAAAATATATTGAAGTTGCATCCTGTAAAAGATAGTAAACCTTATAATGAAAAATTAGACCATATTATCGGCATTCTACGTTGGTCATCTCCTTCAGAGATAGGAAAGTGTTGGGCAACTTGGAGTATATTTGAAAAAAGAATTGATTGGCTTAGTAACAATGAAATCGGAGATATAATCCATCGACTGGAAAGTGATGGGGATTTATCTTACAGGTCAACCGATAAAAGATGGCTTTTGGAGTTAAAAAAAGCCAAAGATATAAATGATATACAGAAAAGAAGGATTGATGATTTATTGAGTTAATTTCAATGGCCACATCAGTATTATCTGGTGTGGCATTTTTTTGAAATGGTTAATAAATCATGCAATCCTATCAATAACAATTTTTAACTTTGAATGCATAATGAATTTAATACTTCTTAGGTGAAAAAGTTGAGAGCACTTTTCCCGTCATCACCTCCAGATCAACGTCGCCCAGCAACTTGACGGCTTCGCTGGCAATCGCCGTCTTCTGCTCTAGGTCGGCGCGCGTTACGGCGAACGAACGGTAATGCTGCGCGACGCCATACACTTTGCGCACCAGATGGCCGCCATTACTGAGCATTTCATCGCGCTCTTTGCCGCTGATCAGGCCGTAATGGGATGCCTGAAACACCTTCATCGCCAGTTGATCGTAGCCAACCAGCAGCCATACGCAGCGATAACCCAGCGGCGTGCGACTGAACACGCCAATATTGAGCGGCGACACCGAGGACACATCCGTCAATGAGATCCGAGCGGGGATAGCTTTGAGCGTCGCCTCCAGCTCATCCACTAACTTCTGTATCTCTGTGGTCGCCAAATCCAGCGCGTTTTCCAGCTTCAACAGCGCCATATCTGCAAAAGGATTGTCGCCTTCAGCGTCACGGCTCATCAAACCGGCGCGCTGAATCACACGCGGCATGCTGAGTATTTGTGGTCTGCCGCGTTCACGCAGGTCATCAGGTTGGCGTTTGCGGCCTTCCCATAGTCGAATCGCATAATGCGAGTGCAGTTCAATGGTCAAAGAGGAGCGTAACGCGCCTGCTTTGGCCGTATCGGTTTCGTTCTTTTCTTCAGCCATTTCCCACTCCATATAGTTGATGATGCTTCGCCAGTTTTCAGGAGCGTTGAGGCAACATCTATCGTAAAACCATTCACACAAATGCCAGTTATCTGGCTCGCTAGCTGTTCAGCCGCTGCCTTATCGATTGCACAATCCCGGCAATGTCAGCAGCGGAGCTAGCAGATCTCGTCGTTGGTTCAGGATGTGCCTGTTTGGCCGGTGCAGTGACATACGGCGAATTAGCAACGTGGGTGAACTGACCGGTTCTCGCTTTTTTGATGATCGTCAGTAGCCAGCCGGTTGGGTTCTGGATTGAACCGGCATCGAGATTATGGCCAAGTTGGTGAAGCAGTTGCTGTGACTGTTCAGCGGGCAAAGCAGCCAGTCGCTGCTCCAGCATGGCAATATCTTTCTGGCTGAAGCGCTGCCGGTGGCGTTCGGGGATGATTTCCGATGTTGGCACAGCCGGTGTATACGTGTTTTTTTTCACACCTTGTGTAAAACAACGTACGTTACCGTTCGGATTCCGAACTCCGGGCCGAAGCCTTGGTATCAGCGAGGGTTCGGAAACCGAACTCAGTGAATTTGAATGCGCCGGTATGCTGGGTTCGGCTTCCGAACTCGGCGTTTTTATACCCGGTTCGGAAACCGAATCCGGGGAAGAGAGCTTCCTGGTTATGGCCATTTCCTGCGGCGTTTGTGGCTTGCCCAGGCGGTTTTCTATCTGACTGATATGACTTTTACAGTGACGCATCTGCGGGTCATTTTTGATTTCATCCAGCACCTGCAATGCGGTTTGCTTGATGGTTTTATTGCTGCTGCGGCATGCTTCAGCGACGGTATCGAGCCATGCCGGGTCCATGATTTCGGCGTCACAGCAGGTTAGCGGTTCGTCGTGTTGCGCATAGATATTGCCGCGTACGCGTCCCTGATCGTCGCGAACGCGCTTGCACAGGCTGAGCCAGCCAGTGAGTCGTAACATCAGCAATACGCGGCTGACCGTCTCACGCGACGCCTTGCCTTTGTGCGGGGAAGCAAGCTGCAGCTGCAGCTCGTCATAGCTGGGAAATACTGCGCCGTGATTCTGCTGTGCGTACAGCCTGATCATCATCCACGCCATTTTATCGAGCGGTGAGAGCCGCGTATCAAGCAGCAGCTGACGCGGGTACGCATCCTGTACATTGCCGAGATACAGCAAACCGCTGCGCAACTGCGAGACGCCATCGTCACTGGATTTTTCCGCCAGGCGCGCCTGCATTTTTTCCATCGTGAAAGCGATTAAGCTGTCAGAGGGGAGATTCATGTCATTTCCTTTTGCCACCGATCGCTACGTGCCATCGGGTGAATGCTGTTATTGCTGCACCCCGCGTGGGATACAGAGTGACAACACTCGCTATTTCCAGATCGCCTTGCTGTATCTCTCATGCGTCATCAGTTCCCAGTCTTTGCCGCTGTTTTTACTCAGTAGCCGCCAGAACAGGCCAATGTCGATTTTGAGATAGTCCGCGCCATTCGCTTTGATGCGCGTGAAGTTGTTCTTGCCACACCGGAACAGCGTCAGTTGCCTTACCGCTTTGCGGCGGTAAGGCTCTGGCACGTTGACCGGCGCGACAAGTCCATCAGTCAGCGTCTGGTTGCGTTGGCTCATGCCATCTTCCGCATTGCTGCGGGCTCTGGCTTTTTGTTGCTGTGCCAGCCATGTACGGCGTGCCAGATAGCGGTCAGTGACAAATCCATCTGCTCAGCGCATAGCATCATCACGTCGAGGCCATCGGCGCTGTCAGGATCGTCAATGCTGGCTTTCTGCCACTTGCGCCAGATCTCGGCATTGTCTTCATCGTTAAGTACCACGCCACGCCCCTTACGCACCTCAATACCTGCCATGCGGCGGCGCGCGGCGACTTCCACCGTGGAAAGGCCGAAGTAGTGCTGCATCAACTCGATAGAGCCGTTGAGCGCCAGCGCGCGATCGATGCGCTGCAGGCGTCTTTGCTCGCGTCGTGCCTGCTGCAACATCAGCGACAGGTTTTCGTGGTGAATGCGGAAGGTCAGCACCGACACCGGGCTGTTCATCAGGTAGTGCAGATCTTCAATGGTGAGGCCATGAAGCATCTGCATTTCCTCTGGCATCAAACCCAGCGCTTCGCAGCGGCGGATGTAGCCTGACTTGAGTTCCATCACTAACTGGGTAAGCAGGCCGTTGGTGGCCTGAGACAAGCTGTTACTCATCATCGTGATCTCCGGTTTTCAGTAATCTCAATCGACTAAACATGCCGCTCAGCTCTGGCGCTGCAGCTCACGCAGCCGCCGCAACGAGCGGATTAACTTCATGAAGGTTTGGGTCAAGGCATCATCAAAGCGCGGTTCGGCATCGCTGCTGCCAATCAGCAGCTCGCGCATCAGGTCCGGTAAGTCCTCATCGCATGCGCCGCCTGCCAGTGAGGAAAGCAGGCATGAAATCGGCGAGGCGCTGAGCTCTTCATCAATGCGATAGCCCGCCGAGTCAGCACTGTTATCCGGTATGACGGCTTCGCCATCGCTATCCGAATCGGCCAGCTCAAAGGCAAGGCGAAAGGCGATATTGCGCAGGTGATCGGCGTCATCCTGCAGAGTGGGGATAGACCAGAAATCCGGTGCAGCTGATTGAGTGTTGCCACTGGCAACAGTAGAAACCGCGCCAGATGTGTTGCCAGTGGCAACAGTAGAATCCGGCTCGGAGGTGTTGCCAGTGGCAACAGTGGAATTCGGTTCGGAAGTGTTGCCAGTGGCAACACCTGGTGTGGTTGGTGGTGGCGTTGGCTTGCGAACCGGCGAAGGCGCGCGCGGTGCTGTTTCCGGTTCAGGCTGCTGGTTCTTCTGCTGCAGCTGCGGCGCAACCGGTTCAGGTTCGCCAAACAGCTGGCGACGGTTTTGCTCACTGGGATCAAGCTCAATCAGCCAGCGGTCATAGTTCAGCGATGGATGCGGCAACGCGATGACCAGTTCGCCTATAAACTCGTCGCGGAACATCTCTAACGACCAGCTCTCCGGCGAATTGAAATGCGGGCACACTTTGGTCATCACGTTTTCAAACGTCACTTCCGGTTTGGCTTCAGCCGCGTAGTGATTCCATAATTTCTCGGCATCGCTGCGAAGCACCAACAAGGCGTTGATCTGCGGGCGGCCAAGACCGGATTCCAGCAGCGCCGGTAAATGTGGATAGAGATGACGGACGCAGCTGTCCATCCGGCTCAGACTGGAGTAACTAACCGGATAGCCTTGCTCGGTTAGCGCCGTGGCCAGCTCGCGCAGGGAAACCGCTTTGCCCGATTCATCTTCAATGATTTGGCGGGCGTTGCGGATGCCGATCGCTTTCTCGATAAAGCTCAGCTCGCCGCGCAGCTCGTTTTCAGCCAGATGGCCAATCACGCATTTGATGCGACCAGGCCACGGTTTGAACAGGCAATGCACGCGGTAGAAATGTTCGCTATGCGTCTCTGCCCACAGCTCACTCAGCGCCTGGTAACGCGTGTTGCCGCCGTCACTGAAAATGTAAGAGCCGGGATTGTCGGGATCGAGCGTGACTTTCGGCACGGTATCGAGGCCGCGCGCGCGAATCGACGCCTTAATATCGTCGAAACGGGGATTGCGGCTGGTTCGTGGATTATCTGGATTGGGGCGTAGCTGGTCCAGCGTCAGCACCATTGGCATTTCGCTGCCAGGCGCATCTGGCGTTGCCACAGTTAAAGTTGCTTCAGCCTGACGACCGCGTTTTAAAAGCGCATCTGTCAGATCGCTAGTGCGCTGTTTTGCCATCGCTGTCATGCCTGAGCCCTCCCATAACCGAAGTGATAGGAGTTGTTTTCAGCATTCGAAAAGCGCGTGTAGCGGCCATCATAGGCGGTTTTGACGGTGCCGATAGGGCCCTGGCGTTGCTTGCCGATGATGATTTCGGCGATGCCTTTTTCGGTGGAGTTCTCGTTATAAACTTCATCACGATAGATGAAGAGAATCAGGTCGGCGTCCTGTTCCAGCGCACCGGAATCACGCAGATCGCCGTTGTTTGGCCGCTTGTTGGGGCGCGATTCAACCTGACGATTTAGCTGGGATAACGCGACCAGCGGACATTTCAGCTCTTTGGCCAGCGCCTTCAGGCAGCGCGAGATCTCTGAAATTTCCTGCGTACGGTTTTCCTGCTCAGGCGCACGCATCAGCTGCAGGTAATCGACCAGAATTAGGCTCGGTTGCCCGTATTTACGGATGTAACGCCGCGCGCGGGCACGCAATAGCGCTGGAGTCTGGTCGCTGTTTTCATCGATAATCAGCCGATCTTTCCATGCTGTAACGCGCTCCATCGCCATGCTGATTCTGGCCCAGCATTCATCATCGAGCTGGCCGCTGCGCAGCAAATTCAGCTCAACCTGGCCCAGCATTGCAACCAGCCGCATCATCAACTGCTCGGCGGGCATTTCCAGGCTGAAGCAGAAAACTAAATTGCTCTCCAGCGCATCCAGCGCCGATTCGCACATCGCTAATGCCAGCGCCGTTTTGCCCATAGAGGGACGCGCGGCCAGCAGAATTAAATCGCCCGCCTGCAAGCCACAGGTCATCTGGTCGAGCTCGCGAAAACCCGACGGCGTGCCGGTGATTCCATTGCCGCCGGTCGTCTCTTCTAACCGAGTAAGCAACTGCGACATGCCATCGAGAACCGTGATTTCCTGATGCTGGCGCGCGTGGCCTTTTTCGGCAAGGTTGAACAGCTGGCTTTCGGCAACTTCGGTGATGTTGTTGGCGGTGGCGTTGGGAAGCTGCACGTCGCGCGTAAGTTGGTTGCCAAGCACATATAGCTGACGCAGCTGGCTCTTTTCGGCAATTATCCGCGCGTAAGCCAATATGTTAGCGGCACTCGGTGTGTTCTTGCTTAACTCGGCTAGGTAAGCAAACCCACCGCACTGATCAATGATGTTGTGACGTTCCAGTAACTCGCTGAGGGTGATCAGGTCAAATGGGTTATTGCCTCTGGCCAGCTCGTAGATGCCTTTGAAAATAGAGCGATGCGGTCCAGAGAAAAAATCTTCACGTTGAATCAGCGTAACCACATCATCCCAGCGATCGTTATCAAGCATTAGCGCGCCCAGCACCGCCTGCTCAGCATCAATGGAATGGGGCACATCGATTGGGTAGTTGCTGGACTTAGTCATGATTTACCTCCTTCACAAAACGTGAAAGAAGCGCATCAAACTGACCGCGCCATTCAGGAAACAATTCACACGCCAGGTTATGCATAGTTTGCAGTGCCGAATCACTTTTGCGCCGTGTCTGCGTTTCAAGCCGGTGCGCAGGTTCACCAGCAAAGTGGCCTGCTTTATAGATGTCGAGATCGTAGATTTGGGTGTTTAGCATCGACACGGAAATCTCGTCGGCATAGGGACTATATTTCCCCTCGCTGACAATCGTCTCCAGTTGGCCCAACGTGGTTTTTGCCAGTAAGGTGTAATCCATGCAATTCACCAGAATGCGTACTGCCGGAAGCGCTATGCCGTAGGAGGAGAGTGAGCGCAGCTGTTCGAACATCGCGATAGCACCGCGCAGAAATTCGCGGATGTCGGGCAACACAGGCTTCACTATCCCGATGGTTGTGTCAGTGGCAGCGAGTGCAATGAGTTCCAACATCACCGAACGCGCTCCCTGTGAATCAATAATGATCACGTCGTACTCATGGAACAGCGGATGCTGCAGAACGTTGCGCATGCGCAACCGGCCATCCGGCGCGTGTAGCATGGCAGTCAGTAAGTGGGCTTGCGGGTCGTTGGAGATGATGACGTCGAGATTAGGAATAAAGCTGTTGGAGATTATGTTGCTGGCATCGCCGAGATCTACCGACTGCATCAGCAGTTCGTATATGCCGCACGGCGCTTCATAGGTGAGTTGATAAATGCTGCTGGCGGTGGGCTGGCCAAAGTCGCCATCGATTAAAAGCGTCTTCAAACCTGCATCAGCGAGGAAGCCACAGAGGTTTGCGGCTTGCGTAGATTTGCCTTCTCCACCTTTAGTGGAAATTACGGGAAGTATTTTCATCATGCACATCCGAAAGTTATTCGGAGGTACATCTAAATCACGATGTTTTTAAGCTAATCGAAGCTGAATTTTCCCGCCCAGAATCAACCCTAAAGTCTGTGCAAGGGGATTGAAAATCCCCGTGTCCGTGGTTCGATTCCGCGTCCGGGCACCAACATTCTGAAAACCCAGCCTTTATGGCTGGGTTTTTGCTTTTGTGGGGGGTGAAAAGCTTCCAACCATCTACCGCCATCTTTCCCTGTTCTAAATCTCAATCATCCGTACATCTCCGCCAGGAAGCTCAACGTTCAAACTTAGCTTGCCGCCAAGTGCTTCCACGTATTTTTTAAACCGCGTGACATCGATAAATATTCGATTGACACAAGTAGAACGATCGTTCTACCTTGTTGCTATGAAAACAAACACCAGCTCGACACGAGACAAAATCCTTACCAGCGCTGAAAAGCTAATTTATGAAGAGGGTATTCATGCCACCAGCATGGCGCTGTTGGTTGAAACCTCTGGCGTGGCGCGGAAGAGTATTTATCATCATTTTGCTGATAAAGAGGCTATTGCCGCCGCCGTGCTGAATGCGCGCGACGTTCGCTGGATGGCGTGGTTCATTGATGAAACGGAGAAAAATGAGCATCCGCGAGGACGTATTATTGAGATGTTCAGCGTGCTGACGGAATGGTTTAAATCGCCGGAGTTTCGCGGTTGCGCTTTTATTAATACGGCAGGAGAAATAGGCAATCCAGCCGATCCGATTCGGGAAATTGCCCGCATTCATAAACAGAAGTTAAAAGATTACGTACTAATGCTGTGTGAACAGGCGCAATGCTCACAGCCGTCAATATTGGCGAATCAGTTATTAATTCTTATTGATGGCGCTATTACCGTTGCCAAAGTGATGGGCGACAGTGAGGCTGCTGAAAATGCCAAAGTAATTGCGATTTCATTATTGGATCAGGCTTGTCCTGAATAACGCTTTTAATAACCTGAGGCTTCATTATGTCTGCCAATAACCCAACGCGTCCACCGCTGCCGCCGTTTACCCGTGAAACCGCTATTGAAAAAGTAAGGTTGGCGGAAGATGGCTGGAACAGTCGCGATGCAGAACGCGTTTCTCTTGCTTATTCCGAAGATACGCAATGGCGTAATCGCGCCGAATTTGTCACTAATCGCGAAGAGTGCCGAGACTTTCTCTCGCGCAAGTGGAATAAAGAATTAGATTATCGCCTGATTAAAGAACTCTGGGCGTTTAATGACAATCGCATCGCGGTTCGTTACGCCTATGAATGGCATGATGATTCAGGAAACTGGTTCCGCTCCTATGGCAATGAAAATTGGGAATTTGGAGCGGATGGTTTAATGACCCGTCGATTCGCCAGTATCAATGATCTGCAAATTAAAGAATCTGAGCGTAAATTTCATTGGCCGCTCGGGCGTCGTCCAGACGATCATCCCGGCCTTTCTGAGTTGGGTTTGTAATAGCGTTCATTAGTTAAGTGCGAGTATAAGAGTTCTTTTCTGCCTTATTATTGGCTGACGCGTTTACCGTCTGCACCAATTACCACTTCGCCATCTTCCTTGGTGAACGGGCCCTGCTGCGGGTCTGGCAGGATGTTCAGAACCACTTCTGAAGGGCGGCAAAGCTTCGTACCCAGCGGCGTCACCACTATCGGGCGATTAATCAGAATCGGGTGAGCCAGCATGGCGTCCAGCAGCTGCTCGTCTGAGAAGCTGTCGCTGGCGAGGCCCAGCTGTTCATACGGTTCCGTATTTTTTCGCAGCAGCGCCCGCACGCCTGTTCCCATCGCTTCAATCAGCGCCTCAAGCGTTTTGCGCGTCGGCGGAGTTTCGAGGTAATGAATAACGGTCGGCTCCGCGCCGCTGTTACGGATCAGCGCCAGCGTATTACGCGAAGTGCCGCAGGCGGGATTGTGGTAAATGGTGATGTCAGACATGGTAAAACCTCGTGTCATGGGGCTGCATGCGCCGCCCCGGATTATCGTTAGATTGACAGACGCAGTGCGAGCGCGGCGAGCGTTACGGTCAGCACTGGCAACGTCATGACGATGCCGACCCGAAAATAGTAACCCCAGCTGATACGGATGTTTTTCTGTGCAAGGACATGCAGCCACAGCAGCGTTGCCAGGCTGCCAATCGGCGTGATTTTTGGACCGAGATCGCAGCCGATAATGTTGGCGTAAATCATCGCTTCACGCACAACACCTTGTGCCGAGCTGGCATCAATGGAAAGTGCGCCGATCAGCACCGTTGGCATATTGTTCATTATTGATGAGAGCAGTGCGGTGAGATAGCCGGTTCCCATCGCTGCGCCCCAAACACCCGAAGCGGAGAAATTGTTGAGCAGCGTGGTGAGATACTCCGTTAGTCCGGCATTACGCAGCCCGTAGACCACCAGATACATGCCCAGTGAAAACACCACGATCTGCCAGGGCGCATTGCGCAATACCTTGTGCGTATCAATCACATGGCCGTGCCGCGCGACCAGCCAGAGGATCAGTGCGCCGACAGCTGCGACAAGGCTGACTGGTACGCCGAGCGGTTCCAGCGCAAAAAAACCAGCCAGCAGTAAAATGAGCACCGCCCATCCGGTGCGGAAAGTCCTGATATCACGTATGGCGTCGCGAGGCGCTTTGAGCTTTGCCTCGTCATAATTCGCCGGGATTTCCTTACGGAAAAACAGCTGCAGCATAAACAGTGTTGCCAGCACCGAAGCCATGTTGACCGGCACCATAACCGCAGCGTAATCACTGAATCCCAGATGGAAAAAGTCCGCCGAAACGATATTGACCAGATTGGACACGATAAGCGGCAGGCTTGACGTATCAGCAATGAAACCCGCGGCCATCACGAATGCCAGCGTCGCACCACGGCTAAATCCGAGCGCCAGCAGCATGGCAATCACGATCGGTGTCAGAATCAGCGCCGCACCATCATTCGCAAACAGCGCCGCCACCGCCGCGCCCATCAGCACGATATAGGTGAACAGCAGTTTCCCGCTGCCGCCACCCCAGCGTGCAACGTGCAATGCCGCCCACTCAAAAAATCCCGATTCATCCAGCAGCAGGCTGATGATGATCACCGCAATGAACGTAGCCGTGGCGTTCCAGACTATCTGCCAGACCACGGGAATATCGCCGATATGTACCACCCCCGTCATCAGCGCCAGCGCGGCGCCGGCTACCGCGCTCCAACCAATACTGAGCCCGCGCGGCTGCCAGATAACGAAGATCAGGGTGAGGATAAAAATTGCGCCTGCCAGCAGCATGCTGCCTCCGTGTTTAATTATGTAGACATCAAACACATTCGTATAAACGAATGTGTTTGGCTAAATTTTTTTTACAGGCAGACAGCTCTGCCGTTAGTCGTGGCATGGTCCAGTTGAGAATGATCGGCCAGGTCACGAATTTCGTCGCGCTGACTCAGCCACGCCTGCTCAATGACGGAAGCCGCCCAAGCGGGCATGTGAGGAGACAGGCGATAGTGAATCCATTTGCCGTCGCGGCGGTCAATTAACAATCCGCTGGAACGCAGCATGGCTAAGTGGCGGGAAATCTTAGGTTGAGGAAGTTTGAGTACCTGAGTGAGTTCACACACGCACAATTCTCCTTTCTCTTTCAATAGCAAAACCAGGGTTAGGCGCGTTTCGTCCGAGAGGTTTTTAAACAGCAGCAGTGGGGTGAGTTGTGACATGCTGACTCCGGTGAGTTAAAAAAGAGAGTGTCTGATCAGAAAAAGGCTAAGTCAATAACATATTCGTTATTGTGAATGTGTTTGTCAGGGGCTTGCTAATTTTTCCCCTCAATAACGCTTTGACCGCATTTGCAGAAGAATCGAACGTTGTCTGTACTGTAGTTCAGCTCCAACCGAATTTTGTTCGGCCATTCCGGTGCTTACTACTTGTTCGAGGCAATCTGAAATGAATAAAAAGATCTTACTTAGTGCGGCTATCGCACTGGCTTTAGCCGGTAACGCTGTGTCCTGGGCTGCGCCTGCTGAGAAGGCAGCGCATCCTGCCACTACTCCCTTTCCTGCAGGAACGGTTATTACCAAAAACGCCGCGGTGGTGATCGCCAAAGATGCATATCTTTGGGCGTGGCCGATGGTTAACTCCTTTAATCGTCGGGCTTCTTTTGCCAAGGCACCTGAGCCAGGACTGAATGGCGGTATCCTGCCCGTCGCGCCGGTTGGCTATGTTTCTATGCTGCACAGCTACATCTCACCGATGCAACGTTGGGTCGCGCATCCCAATCAGGATGTGGTGTATGGATTTGGTTTTGGCGCGGTGGATGACGATCCGGTGGTGCTGCAAGTGCCTGATTTTGGCGATCGTTTCTGGGTCTATGCGCTTTATGATGCGCGCACCGATGAATTCTCCAAACTGGGCAAGCAATATGGCACCAAGCCGGGCAATTACCTAGTGGTTGGCCCGCATTGGAAAGGCAAAATCCCGGCAGGCATTACCAAAGTGATCCACTCTCCAACGGAATTTGTCGGCATGGGACCGCGTGTCTTTGTTAATGACGATGCCGCAGACCAAAACGCATTGCAGGCCGTGCTCAATCAGGTGGTGATTTATCCGCTGAGTAAGTACGACGGCAAAAAGAAAACTGTGGTGTGGAAAGACTCGCCGACGTTCCCGGCAGATTTGTCAGGTTCAAGTGAAATTAAATGGGTAGAGCCAACCACCTTCTTCGATGAACTGCCAGAAGTGTTAGCGAAAGTCCCGCCGTTACCGGGAGAAGAAGCCCGATATAGCGCCATCAACGCCATGCTGGCTGCCGCAAAAGCCGATCCCGCGATTAAAAAGGCGATAGATGACGCCGCTGTGGAAATGGAAGAGCAGGTCATTAAGCCGATGTTTGATTTCAAAACCAATGGTCAGGTGTTACCCAATGGCTGGAACACGCCATCTAACGGCGCGCGATGGGGATATGACTATTTAACCCGCACCGCAACCGCGAAATCGAATATGTATGTTAATCAGCCCGAAGAGACACGCTACTTCTTTGTGGAAGTCGATGCTGACGGCAAACGGTTGAATGGGACGCACAACTACACGCTGACTTTCCCGAAAGGACAAACGCCGCCGGTCAATGGTTTCTGGTCGTTGACGATGTATGATCCCCAGCATTTCTTCGCCAAAAACGAGTCGGGACGCTACTCGGTCGGCACCAAGAATCTGAAGGGAATGAAATACAACGATGATGGATCGTTAACCATTTATATTCAGAAAAGCAGCCCTGGCGATGATAAAGCCGGTAATTGGCTACCTGCGCCAGACAGTGATTTCGAAATGACCATTCGAACCTACTGGCCAAAAGAAGCGGTGTTAAATAAAACCTGGACGCCGCCTGCCGTGAAAGTGAGCAGCAATTAGGAATGGTTTAGGGCAACGTTAATTTGTTGCCCTTCTTGTTAACACCCTCAACTTTATTGATTTCATATCCATTTGACGTGCTTAGCGATTTTTTTCGAAATTGCTCAGTGCAAATCAATTCCTCACCTTTTTACTAACTCAAACTACACTGAAATTGCATGCCAAAAGGGCAGTATTCTCAATAAGTTCCAGCCGTTATATAGCCGTTTTATCCATGAATTTCAGCTTCTGGATAAGACGCGTATGCCGTTCAATACATTTCAGTTTTGTCATACCGAAAACGCCAAACCCAAAACAATAGGCAAGAAGCATTACCCCTTTTTAAATCCGTTCAGGAGGCAATCATGGCTATATCAAGACGCGGTTTCTATAAACTGGTGCTTGGCAGCGCCGCGGGGTTTGCGGTGATGAAACACGCTGCTGCCAGACAAGCGAAGGTGGTAGAAAAAATCCCGCTGCATCACGGCGCAGGCGATAAAGGTGAAACGCAGGGCGGATTTCCGCCAGCAGGCGCCACCTGTTCGATTGTGGATTTCGACTATCAGATTAAGTATCAGCGCGCGTTTGAGGCAGTATTGTGGAATATGCCAGCGGTGGCGATTTACAGCTTCCGCCGCGCCGCGTTCAACAATCTCGGCATGAAAGACAACGACATCATTGCCTATTCCCACACCGCCACGCCCAAACTCGAAGCGATTACTGCCAACAGCACCACGCCGTACATCTCTGCATTTACCGATTTGCAGCGTGGTCCAGTGGTGCTGGAAGTACCCGCAGCGAGTGCGGATGGCAGTCTTTATGGGCAGATCGTTGATGCCTGGCAGTTCACCATCGCCGATGTTGGGCCATCGGGCATGGATAAAGGGCAGGGCGGAAAATTTCTGCTCACGCCGCCCGGTTATAAAGAAGAGATCCCGCAAGGCTATTTGCATGTCGCTTCCCCCAATTACCGCATCGCCTTCGCTTTTCGTTCGGTGCCTGCCGTGGGTAAATCGGCGCAGGATGCCTACCAATACTCGAAAAAGCTGCGCATGTATTACCTCAGCGAAGCCGCTAATCCGCCAACCCAACGCTTTGTCGATCCCAGCAATCAGGTTTACCCCACGCTGCCGTTTTATGACGAACGCCACTTTGAGGATATGCATGCGGTCGCCAGCGTTGAACCGGCGCAAGAGCAGGATAAGGTGATGATGGGGATGCTGATGTCGCTGGGCATCGAGCGCGGCAAGCCGTTTAAACCGGATGACACCACGCGCAAAGCGATGCGTCAGGCGGCGATTGATGCGTGGTTTTACCTGCAACATTGGTTCGACAATTTTCCGCGCGAAAAACTGTTCTGGCCGGATCGTCATTACGCCTCGCTATTGCAGACGGATGAAAACAAGCGTTTTACCTTTGTGTATGAGGACAAAATCGATCTGATTAATCGCGCCGCAGAGTACTTCTGGTGTACCTACATGCCTAAGCAGCTGAGTGCGTCGCCCGCCACGCAATATCTGATGGCGATAGCCGACAGCGACGGGCAATTACTGCAAGCCGGGTTGATGTATCGCCTGACCGTGCCGGCGCAGATGCCGGTGAAACAGTTCTGGGCGCTAACCGTCTACAACCGCGACACCATGTCATTCATCTACAATTCGCTGGATCGCACCACGCTTTCCTCTTACGACCTCGACAAAATGAAGAAGAACGCCGATGGCAGCGTGACGATTTACATCGGCCCGCAGGCACCGGTTGGCCTGGAAAATAACTGGATCCCCACCAGCGGCAAGCGACCGTTACCGGCGATGCGCTTATATGGCCCAACCGATGAGCTCAACAACAAAACCTTCAAACTTGCTGATGTTGTGCGCGCCTGATAAACCGGAGTCGAAAATGAAAAGAACCTTGATTGCAATGCTGCTCACCACCGTTGCACTGCCGGCGATGGCGCAAATTAGCGATAAAACCGCCGAAGATGCTTACATCTACGGTTATTCGATGGATGAAGCCTACAAATTCTTTTATGAAACGGCGGTGAAAACCGATACACCAATGAACCGCTTCCAGAATATCCGTCATCTGGCAGACGATACCTACACCGATCATCCCACCATCAATAACGACACGCTGCACCTGCAAGGCTGGCTGGATGTTAGCGCGGAACCCGTGATTGTCAGCGTGCCGGATATGGATAAAGGACGTTATTGGATCCTGCACACCATGGATATGGGGCATTACACCACGTCAATGATTGGCTCGCGCACGCGCGGCACCACAGGCGGGCACTTCATGTTTGCCTCTCGTTCATGGAAAGGTGAAGTGCCGCCCAGTGTGACCGAAGTGATACGTGTTGATTCCGATATCGTCAAGCTGATGGGGCGCATCATGGCGACTAGCCCGGAAGACACCAAAAAAGCGCTGGGCTATATGGATGACTGGAATATCCGTACGCTCTCGGCTTATCTGGGCGAACCCGGTCCGAAAGCCACGGTGCATAACTGGCCAGATCTGGAAAAAACCAATTGGCTTCAACGGGTGAATTTCGTGCTGTGTCAGGGCGATATGGGCACGGTGGATAAGAAATGGATCGACCAATACAAAGCGGTTGGCATTGAACCCTGCAAAACCGATTTCACCGCCGAACAACTCGCCGCCGCTAAAAAAGGCGAAGAGTTGGGCATGGCGCACTTGAAACAACTTCAGCCAACCATGACGGTTTCCAAAGGTTTATTGGGAACGCGTGAAGAATTGCAAAATCAGAAACGCGATCTGTTCGCGGAAGGCACCTTAATCGGCCAATGGGGCTTGCCGCCGGAAGAGTCGGTTTATCTGCAAATCATCAAAGGTTCAGATGGCCAGAGCATTAACGGTTCCAATGGCAAAAAATATCGCCTTCACTTTAAAGCGCCAAACGTTACTCAGTTCTGGTCGTTCACGGTTTATGGTCTCGACAACATGTTGATGGCGCACAACGCGATTAACCGCCACAGCCGTGGCGACCGCACGCTGAAACCTGGTGCTGATAGCATGTACACCATCGATTTGAGCGCCAAAGGTGATGCCAATAACCCGAACTGGCTGCCAATTCCGGAGAAAGATGCCTATATCATCATGCGTCTTTACGGCCCGGATCAGGCGGCGATTGATGGCAAATACCCAACGCCGACGCTGGAAGTGGTGAAGTAAATTTCGCATATTTGAATTGAGCTATCCCCGCAAGAAAGATGCGGGGATAGTGTTCCTCTGAATTTCTTAACAGCCAAAATTAAATTGAAGTTTTTTGATGCTTATCACAAGGCTGAATGATTTTAAAAATATATTCACGCCTTAAAAATGGCGATTAAATACAGTTTCAATTTAGATGTTCATCTAATAATAAAGGTCGCTACTTGTTGAATTGTGTTGATATTTTTAATTTGTTTCTTTTTTATTGGAAGGTTTTTCGGTCGATTTATTAATGGTAGGTTTCAGTTATATCTTTATTTACATTATCTTTGGTAAGCATTATTTTATTTCTGCCACATTAACAGGCATCTAAAAGAAGTTTATATGAAAACGTTGAATGTGCAGGAAATGGCAATGGTCTCTGGTGCAGGGAATTTCTCCGATAAATCTACCGGCGGAAAAGTTAATAGCGATTCAAATGGTGGTCGCACTGGTGGCGCACCTAGCACCTGCGGCAATCAGGTTGGCATGGGGGCAATTATCGGCACTATCGGCGCCATAGCCTTGGGGCCAGCTGGAATGGGTGCGGTGGCGGTTGGCGCTGTTGTAGGTGGAGTGAGCGGCGGTTTGTCTTGCAACAATAGCCCATACGGCGGTAATGGTGGCAATAATAGCGGATCAAATAATATCGGCGGCCAGTGTACCTGGTAAAAGAGATCAACGATGAAAAAATTCAGTCTGGGTACCAGCGCCCGTGGTCTGATCGTTAATACACTTTGGATTTTTACTATATTTCCTCTTTCTAGTATCTCCGGTCCTTGTAGCCCAATGAATACGCAAGGGATATTGGGGGTTATATCGTGGATGTTAATGCTCATCGGTGCTTACGCTTTTTATTCCGGGCTGTTTCGCTTTTACGATTGGTTTAACAGTAATTAACCATGCAAGCTTCTCGATATTGATTGGGAAGCTTTTATCTTTCTGAGAATTTGTAAAGCAATGGCTAGCTTTTTCCGGCAGGAAGTGATCGAAAAAAAACGGGGGCGCTACCTGGGCGTGGTACTTGAGGTGACTTTTCTGAATAAAACTGCGGTAGTAAGCGCAACGCTATTCGTGGTGATCGCATTACTGCTGTTTCTTACTTTTGCGAGTTATACCAAAAGAAATTCCGTAGCAGGAGAAGTTGTCTCAACGCTAAGGCCTATTACTATTTCGTCGCAATATCAAGGCTATATCTCAGATGTTTACGTCACTGTAGCCAGTACCGTGGCTGCGGGACAAAAATTGTATCGCATCAATACCGGGAAAAGCATCAGTTCGGGAATAATCGGCGAACGTAGTATTACCGCGATTAAACACCAAATTGAAACCATAAAAGATATTGTATTGGGCTTAAAGACTCATCAAGCAAAAACGGAACACAATCTTGTTGAGCAACGCGATAAATATCTGGCGTTAAATGCATCATCCGAGGAACTACTCAAAAAATCAATAAAGGGTTTACACGCCTACGAAGTAACCTTGAATAACTATAGAAATTATCAGCAGCAGGGATTGATCACCAAAGATCAGTATATCTACCAACTTAATAACTACTTTCAACAGCAAAATATCTGGAATGGAATTAATAATCAGCACGTTCAGGAGCGTGTGCAAATTATTAATATAGAAGCAGATATTGCCTCTAAGAAGATTGAGTTTCAGAATCAAATATTGGAATACCAATTAAAACTGCAAGATCTAGACCGTCAACTTGCCGCGGTCGAGGCTGAGACCGATGTCTATGTTGTGGCGCCTTACGCTGGCAAGATCGAGAGTCTTAATATCGGTATTGGCCAATATGTGACCTTTAATGACGATCTCGCCCAAATGCTGCCTCATGCAGAAAATGAGTATCAATTAATTCTGTGGGTGCCAGACAAAAATATGCCTTATTTGCTCGAGGATGCTCCCGTTAGTATCCGTTATGACGCCTTTGCATGGCAAAAATTTGGTCAATTTAGCGGGAAGATCAGAGAGATCTCACGGGTGCCCGCTTCGATTAAGGAAATGAGTCACTACAGAAGTGCGCCAAGAGAAGAGTTGATTCGCTCTGGCGGTAATTATTTCAAAGTTGCGTGCTCAATGAAAAGCGATGGCATTATTTATAACGGTAGAATAATTCCCTTATCGAATGGACTCACCGCCAACGTGACACTTTATCTTGAGCAACGTCCTCTTTGGCAATGGATTCTCTCGCCCTTATATGACGTCAAAGAGAGTGTTTCCGGGCCAGCGGTATGAGCGAGCAGCAAGAGAGATTAAATCTATGCTGGAAGAAAACGCCACCGGTTATTTTACAAACGGAAAGTGCCGAATGCGGACTGGCTGCGCTGCTGATGGTGTTTAATCATTATGGTTTTGCGATGGATCTGGTTCACTTGAGAAACCAGCATGCGATTTCTTCGCACGGGCTAAATCTCGTCAATATCAATCAGATCGCACAGCATTACCAGTTTGATACCCATCCGGTTTCCATTGAAATGGCAGAAATCTCTCAACTCCGGCTTCCCTGTATTCTGCATTGGGATTTAACCCATTTTGTGGTGCTGATAAAAGTATCGAAAAATCGCTTTGTGATTAATGACCCTGCTCTAGGGCGCATGGTGTTATCAGCGAACAAATTCTCTGAGCATTTTACTGGCGTCGCTTTACAATTGTGGCCCGGAACACGCTTTAAACAATCCGAGGTGCCAGTCGAAAAAATAAAAATACGGCAATTGTTTGGTAGTATTACGGGTCTAAAAGCTGCATTGATTATTGATGGTGGCTTATTCACCGTTGCTGTTTTTGTTGGTGTTCTCTTTTTCCTTAATTTATGTCGTGATGCGCATTCTGACGTTTGATTATTATCGACGAATTGCTGAAGAACAGATCATTAAAAGTGCCACGCAGCATTCCCACTTCATGGAGACCTTATATGGGATTGCCACGGTCAAAAGCATGAATATGCACGAGCAACGTGCGGGTCGATGGTTTAACTTGAATATCAGTGAGCTGAATATTGGCATAAAGAATGCGAAGTTTGGCTTGATTTATAGTGCAGCTTACACATTGATTGGATCTTTAGATAATGTTTTGATTCTATGGATCGGTACGCATGGGGTAATGAACGGCGAACTTTCATTAGGTATGTTACTGGCTTTTACTTTCTATCGCAGCGAGTTTTCAGCGCGCACCAGCAACATCATTAATATGCTGCTTGAACTTAAAATGATAAGTCTGCATAGGGAGCGAGTGTCAGATATTTTGCTTACGCCAACCGAAGTCACTGCGACAATGTTGCCAGCCAAAAATAGCGACGTCAGTTTCAATATTCGTGCTGAAAATCTCTCTTTTCGTTATGATGATTTCACTCCGGCGGTATTTGAGCAACTCTCTATCATCATTCCCGCAGGGAAAAGCGTGGCGATTGTCGGTGCATCCGGTTGTGGAAAAAAGACCTTACTTAAAGTGCTATGCGGTTTAATATTACCCAGCAGTGGGAAGATCACCTTGAACGGCATTGAGTTACAGCGATTCGGATTGAAAAATTACCGGGAGAATGTTGCCTGCGTATTACAGGATGACAAATTACTCTCTGGAACCATTGAGGAAAATATCAGCGCATTCTCGTCACAACTTGATAGAGAGTGGCTGGTGAAGTGTGCTGAATTAGCCTGCATCCACGATGATATTATGGCGCTACCGATGCAATATTCGACCTATCTTGGCGAACTCGGTGGCTCTATTTCTGGCGGACAGAAACAGCGTTTAATGATTGCCCGCGCATTATATCGGCGTCCCAAAATTTTATTTATGGATGAATCCACCAGCCATCTTGATGCGATCAATGAAGCAAGAATCAATCAGGCGATTGCCGCCATGAATATGACCCGTGTGATTGTGGCACATCGGCAAAGCACCATTGATTCTGCGGATGAAGTTTTTGATATGAGTGTAAATAACACCAGGATTTAAAATAGGTGTAATTATTGGTCACCATAAATGGCGACCCTACAAAAATCGTTAATATGGTCACCATAAATGACGTAGCCAAAAACTTGCCCGTAGGGTCGCCATTTATGGTGACCGCTAAATTCTCGTGCCCAAACTCTGCTTTAAATCTCTAACTGAATGCCTTCGGCATCGTCTTCTTGCTGCGCAGGCATCGCGCAGCAAATCAGCACTTCATCCTCCGCCACTTGGGCGCTTGGCTGCGTTTGATAGGTCACCGCGCCGCGCAGCAGTTTGGTTTTGCAACTGCCGCAGTATCCAGCGCGACAGCTAAATACCGGGCTGAGTCCCCGCGCTTCGGCCAAATCCAACAATGAACCCGATCCCGGCGTCCAGCGCGCTTCTTTTAATGAGTTCATAAACTTTACCGGCACCGCTTGCGTGGCGACCGGCGGCAAGGGTGTTTCAGCTACAGCGCTATCAGGAGTGCGCTGCAACGACGAAGGGCCAAACGCTTCAGCATGGATACGATTATCCGCAATATTCAACGCGCGCAAACCATCGTACAGCGCTTGGGTAAAGGTCGGCGGGCCGCACAAATAGAAATCGTAATCGTTAAACGGCAGCACCTGCGTGAGCAGCGCCGTATCAATGCGTCCGGCAAAATCGTAATCAAATCCCTCTTCAGCATCGCTGGTTTGGCTTAGCACGCGCACCAGATTGACCGCACCTTGCGCCGCCGCCAATAGCTGATCGAGTTCACGTACAAACGGGCGCTCGGCTTTGCTGCGCGCCGATTGGAACAGGAACACCGGTCGCATCCGCTGCTTGCGTTGCCCTTCATAAACCAGATGCCGCAGCATCGCTAACATCGGCGTGATGCCAACACCCGCCGCCAGCAACACCGCCGGACGCATTTGATTGGCATCGATGGTGAAATCACCGCCAGGCGCACGCACTTCCAGCGTATCGCCAACCGCGAGGTGTTGATGCAGAAAACTCGATACCACGCCGTCGCGCTTGACGCTGATGCGATAAAAACCGTCCGACGGTGCGGCCGAGAGCGTATAAGTGCGTATCTGTGTTTTATCGCTGCCGGGAAGCTGCACGCGAATCGGCAGATGTTGTCCCGCCAGATGCGGTAACAATCCGGCGCCATCATCCGGCAATAAATGAAACGAGCGAATAGTGACGCTCTCATCCACCACCTTAGTGACGCGGAATGGACGCCAGCGAGTCGCCAGTTCGCTGGCGCGTAAACGCTCGGCAGCGGCTTGCCAATCGCCGGTCATTAACGCGCTGGGCGCAGCGCCATCAGATTGGGTTTGCCAGCGCAAGGCGAGGGCGGCACGGCGGCGCACAATTCGGCGCGGGCGGAAAGTCCATAAACGTTCGGCCCCTTGAAAAGCAGCGATCTCCGGCGAATCGAAAATCACCTCGGCATCGCCGCTGATTTGCAGCGTGTCGCCGTTGGCATAATCGACAAACAGTAAACCCGCTTTGCCATTTTGATAGATATTGCCGAGCGTGTTGAAAAACAGATTGCCGTTGAAATCGGGAATGGTCAGCAGGCCATCTTCCGCCACGCGCACAAAACCTGGTTTGCCGCCGCGATGCGATGCATCTACGCTCTGCGCGGCATAAGTGGCGACGTAAAACGCATCAGCGTTGGAAATCGTGGCGCGTGCGGCGTCATCCAAAGCGGCGAGGTTTTCCACTTCACCGCGATAAGGTTCTGCTGGATCGCGTGCGAAACGGAAGTCGCGCAGCTGGATGTAGCGCGGACAGTTGCCAAAACTCTGCTCGACCTGCACACGAAAGCCACCGCCAATCGCCTGTAGCACGCCGTTCATGCGGTTGCGGCGACGCGTATGCAGTTCAATGCCGAGCAAGCCAATCGGCGCACCATCCTGCATGCCTGCGGCGGCCGGATCGCTGGGGTCAGGACGCGCCGCGATGTCCAGCGTGCTGGCGTTGGGAGAGAAGATAAAGCCAGGCTGGCCCTCCAGCAGCGTTGCCCAGGCATCGCCGTGCGCATCCACGCTGCCGGCAACAATAAACGGCAACTGCGCGTAGAAATCGCGATGCTGATCGGGCATGTGATCGCGCACCACACGCTGGCCGACTTCCGCCATACGTTCCGCCACGCCCGCTTGTTGTTGCAGCGCGATTTCGCCCTGATGCCAAACCTGACGTTTCTCACCCATGATCGTCACTCACGCGATGCTGCGCAGGCCGGCAGCGGTTTGGGGGAAAGCCACAAAACCTGGCAGCGCTTCGATGCGGCGCAGCAAGCCATTCACCGCCGGATAACCTGACAAGTTCACATTGCCTTCCGGCGCGCCAACGATGTAGCTGTATTGGGCGATGTCGGCGATAGTGGGGCGATCGCCAACCAGCCATTCACGGTCTTTGAGGTGATTTTCGATGCGCGTTAACACCAGATGCGCACGGGTGATCACCTCTTCGGGATTGAAAGGGCGACCAAACACGGTAATCAAACGCGCCGCCGCCGGGCCAAACGCCAGATCGCCTGCCGCCACCGACAGCCAGCGCTGCACTTGTGCCGCGCCAAGGGCATCTTCTGGCAGCCATTCGCTGCGCCCGGTTTTCTTCGCCAGATAAACCAGAATGGCGTTGGAATCGGCAATAAATTGGCCATCATCTTCCAGCACCGGCACTTGACCAAACGGGTTCATGGCGAGGAATTCTGGTGTCAGATGTTCACCCGCTTTGAGATCGACATCGACGATTTCATGCGGCACATCAAGCAATGACAGGAACAGACGAGCGCGGTGTGCATGGCCTGAAAGCGGGAAATGGTAGAGCTTCATGAGCGATTCCTCAGGTTGTGCCCGGGATGATCCCGGGCGATAACGCAAGGTTCGCACAGCGCAATCCGCGGCAGAATAGCTGGGTTTGCGAAGTCATTATTGCGGAAAGTGGAAGAATGCTGCGCGTTTGCATTTCGTCCACCATCAATGGCGACCTTTCAAAATCGCACCTGACACGTAGGGTCGCCATTTATGGTGACCAGGTGCGCAAAAATGCGCACCCTACGAAGCATATGTTTGTCAGGAAGTTACTGCATCCGCTGCCACCGCTTGCGCCTGTTGTTCACTCTGTTGCTCCTCGCGGAACTTCAAACGATCCCAGATGCGGAAGAACGGATAGTAGATCACCAGCGAAATCGTCAGGTTCACCACTTGCAGCACGGTGCCGGAAATGTGTCCGCCGGTCGCCAGATAACCGCTGACGAAAATCGGTGTGGTAAACGGCAACGCGATCCCGGCTGGAAGCGCGACCAAACCGGTGGACATCGCTGCCCATGAAACAATCACCAGCACCACCGGCGTGAGGATAAACGGTAAGAACAGATAGGGGTTCATTACCAGTGGAATGCCGAACACCAACGGTTCACTGATGTTAAACAGTGCGGCGGGCGCGGCGATCTTACCCAGCTGTTTCATCTGGCGACTGCGCGAGCGTATCAGCATAAAGATCACCAAACCGAGTAGCGCGCCAGTGCCGCCGGGCGCAATCCACAAATCATAAAACTGCTGAGTGAAGATGTGTGGGATCGGCAGGTTATGCTGGAACGCTTCAAGGTTTTCGCTCATGTTCGATAGCCACACCGGCTGGATAAACACCAGCACAATCGCATCGCCGTGCAAGCCCAGCGTCCATAAAATGCCAATCAGCAACACCGAGAAAATCATGCCCGGCAAGGTGCCGCCCACATGATGCATCGGCAAACCAATTACCGTCGCAATCAGGTTATTGATATCGCCAAACGGCGAGGCTTCCACTGCCAAACGCAACACCAGCACCACCGCCAGCACGCAGAAGCCCGGCACCAGCGCGAGGAAGGATTTCGCCACCGCAGGCGGCACGCCTTCTGGCATTTTGATCACCAGATTGCGGTTATGCACGAAGCGATAAATCTCGGTCGACATCAGCGCAATCACAATCGCCACGAACAATCCCTGGCTGCCAATCAGCGAAATCGGCAACACGCCGGTGACCAGTTGCGTCGGCGCGCCTTCCACTGGCGCAAACAGTGTCTGCTGTGGAATGGTCATCACAAACGCCACCAACGCCATCGCGCCGCTGGTGAGTGGATCGAGCGTGCGGTACTTCTCCGCCAGACGATAGGCGATACCGAAACTGGAGATCAGCGCCATGATGTCGTAGGTGGCGCGCACCGGATACAGCAACTTGTTGCGCCATGTATCGCCAAACAGATCCGCCATCAAATGGCCCCACGCCGGAATCGGCAGATAGGCAAAGATCAGGAAGAAACTGCCAATCAGCATAAACGGCATGTTGAGTATGATGCCGTCACGCACCGACAGCACATGCTTTTGACCGGCGATTTTCAGCGCGACGGGTAACACATAACGTTCGATAAAAGTACGGTTGGACATAGGGCCTCCTCAGGCTCAATGGCGCAACAAATTATGGCGTGGCGAACTGCGGCAGCCACGGCTGATTGAGCGTAAGCACTTCTTCCAGCAACGCTTCGGCGCTGGCCACATCACCGACCAACGGATTTCCCAACAGCGCCAGCAACGCTTGCTGGCGATCGCCGTGCACCGCCGCTTCGATGGTCAGACGTTCGAACGCTTTGATCTGCTGGGTTAAGCCGTTCATCAGCGGCGGTAATTCGCCAAACATCAGCGGATGCGCGCCCTGGGCATCGACCAGGCAATTCACTTCAACCACGGCATCATCTGGCAAGCCATGAATCGCGCCGTTGTTGCGGCAGTTCACCACCAGATTTTTGCCACTGTTATTGTGGATGGCGCTGATTAACTCGACCGCCACTTCGGAGTAATAGGCACCGCCACGGAAGCTCAACTGCTCTGGTTTATGTGCCAGATGCGGATCGGCATACAACGCAAACAACTCGGCTTCGACTTTCATCACCTGCTCGGCGCGCGTGTCTTCGTGGCCGTTTTGTGCTTTCTCTTGCTCTTCGGCCAGCATCTGCGGCGTTTGCCAGTAATAACGGTGATACGGGCACGGAATCGCCTTGAGCGCGCGCAGGAATTGCGGCGACCACGGCATATCTTTGATGTTGTTCATGGTCAGCGATTGGCCGTCGCACAACTGCTCAATCACCTGTTCGGTGACATCTTCGCCGCGACACGTCACCTGATGCACCCACACCAGATGATTCAGCCCGGCAAAGCGCAATTGCACATCGTCCCACGGCGCGTTGAGCATGCCAGCAATCATATGATGCATATTCACCGGCACATTACACAGGCCGATAATTTTCGCTTTGCTATAGCGCGACACCGCTTCGGTGACGATACCGGCTGGATTGGTGAAGTTGATGATAAAAGCATCTGGCGCCAACGCTTCCACTTTACGCGCGACGTTTAGCATCACCGGAATGGTGCGCAGCGCTTTGGCAAAGCCGCCAACGCCAGTGGTTTCCTGGCCGAGTCGTGCGTACTTCAAGCCCAAACGCTCATCGGCGGCGCGAGCCGCCAACTGACCGACGCGCAATTGCGTTAACACATAGGTCGCACCGCGAATTGCGTCATCCAGTTCGAAATGCACGCTGACCTTCACTTGTTCCAGCCCGTTCTGATCGAGCATGCGGCGCGTGAGATCGGCGATGATCTTCACCTTTTCGCGTCCTTGCTCCACATCCACCAACGCCAATTCCGTGACCGGCAGTTGCGCGTAGCGGTTGATGATGCCTTCAACCAATTCGGGCGAATAGCTGCTGCCACCGCCGATAATCGCTATCTTAAGCATGAGTTTCTCCTGCCGCCGTGCGGCGATAAAGTTCAATGATTTCGCCCGCCAGATCCTGAATCAGCATGGCGTTCATCAAATGATCCTGGGCATGCACCAAAATCAGGGTTACCGGCAGTTTGCCGCTGCCTTCATCCAGGCCGATCAAGGCGGTTTGCTGCTGATGTGCGGCGCTGATGCTGCTATTCGCTGCCGCCAGCTCACGCTGCGCTTCTGTGAAATCACCGTTACGCGCTAAGCGCAGCGCATTGATCGCTGCACTGCGTGCCGCACCGGCCTGCACCAGCAGCAGCATAATTTCCTCTTCAAACTCGATAACCACGTCTTCAGGCATGCAGAATCCCCCACAGCACAAGGCCGTGTCATGTCAGCTAGATTGGGTGAAACGGGTGTTTAGGAAGCGTGTAGCGCCAGGGCTTTATCCAGCACCTGTTCGCCACGCATCATGCCGTAATCCATCATGTCAATGACGGCAACAGATTTGCCCTGCGGAGCGGCAATGGCGGTGAGACGAGCGGCTTCAAACTGCACTTGTGGGCCGAGCAGCACCACATCGGCGTCTGGCAGAATACGTTCGAATTCCGCCACCGGCACCGCTTTGATCTCAACGGCCAAGCCGCGCCCTTGAGCGGCGCTCTGCATTTTGCTCACCAGCATGCTGGTTGACATTCCGGCGGCACAGCAAAGTACGATGCGCATAACTTTTCTCCTGTGATTTGACAGGGGCATTTAAGACCTGTCTCGGAGATGCTGTAAATACCCTCGCGGCAGAGGATTTTCTGATGAATGATTATTTAATTGATTAAAATCATTATGTTGTGTTGGTTTTGTGCGTGAAAATATTTTTCATGGCTGTGATCCGTACTGTAATTTTTCATTAACATTGTCGTTTAAACGTGGAAATGGCGCACAAAACGTCGAAAAAAAATTCACCGTGAAAAAGATTTTCATGCATGATGTGCTTTCGCTACTGAGGATGTGATGATCTGATGGATATTGTCTGGCAATTACAGCAGCAATCGGAGCGCGCGGATGCGCAGGAATCGAAGCTGGCGCGATTTATTCTGGCCAACCTGCACAGCAATGCGCAGGCCACCATGGAAAGCCTTGCCGCGCAGGCGGGCGTCAGTCAGGAAGTGCTGCGCCGTTTCGCAGCATCGGCGGGCTGTCGCGATCTGGATGATTTTTTGCATCAGGTACGCAAGGCCGGTCAGCAGCAGGAAGTGGCCTTTCTCGATGTGATTCGCCAGCGACAAGCTTCGCTAAGCCAGCAGGAAAAACGCGTAGCTGAGACAATTCTTGGCGACAGCGCGTTTGCCGCGTCTGCCACCATCGAACAGTTGGCCGGGCGCGCCGAAGTCAGCGCCGCCACTATCACCCGTTTTGCGCGATCGGTGGGTTGCGAGGATATTCGCGATTTGCGTATGCGGTTAGCGCGCGCCTCATCTGCGCCGCAGCAACGCTCGACGAATGTGATTGCGCCGCTGGAAGTGATTCATCAGGCGTTAACCCAGCAATGGTCGCAGGCCGAAACCGCCACCTGGGAACGCGCGGCAACGGCGTTGCGTAAAGCGCGCAGCGTGTTGTTGATTGGCGGTGCCGGACAACAAACGCCGCTGGCGACGGAGGTGCAGCAGCGCCTGAACAGCGCCGGATTAGCTATCGCATGGATTCAGGACGATAACCTGCTGCGCATGACCTTAAGCCGTTTGCAGCCGGATGATTTGTTGCTGATTCTCGCGCCTGATGCGGTGAGCAGCACGGTGCTCAGTGCGGTACATCATGCGCATATTCAGAAAACCGCAGTGATCGCGCTGTGCCCGCAAGCGCTGGATCTCGCCAGCCAGGCCGATATTTGGTTGCCGCTACCGGAGACAAAAAGCGCGCGCAGCTACGGCATTTTGTTCGCGTTGGAGCGGTTGGAGGCGGCGTTGTAAGTCGTGGTCACCATAAATGGCGACCCTACAAAAACCGCGCCAATCCCTTGTAGGGTCGCCGTTTACGGTGACCGAAAGCGCATTGTTGGCGAGCTTGCCTATTTCACCAACACCTGCGCACCGGCGTTTTTCTCCAATCGCCACACATCGAATAGCGACATCAGTACCAACAGCGCGACACCGGCAAACGCGACATGAATATCGCTCTGGGCAATCGTCGCGTGTTCATGCCACCACATCGAACCACGCAGGAACAGCGCCGCCAGCGCGATGCCAGCGCTCATGCTGAACTGGAAGAAGATGCTAAACACCACCGACGCATCGCTCATTTTACTTTGCGGCACATCGGCGAATCCGAGGCTGTTGTAGCAGCTGAATTGCAGCGAGCGCGACAGGCCGCCAATAAACAGAATCGCAGCGATGGAGAAATAACCCAGCGCCGGATTGAGCAGCAAACAGCCGAGCATCGCCACCAAACTGATTACGCCATTTACCATCAATACCTGACGAAAACCCCAGCGTTTCATCAACCAGGTGGTGGCGGGTTTCATCGCCAGATTGCCCGCAAACACCCACAACACCATCGCACCGGCTTGCGCCGCGCTCCAGCCAAATCCCAGTTGAAACAGCAGCGGCAATAAAAACGGCACCGCGTTAATTGAGGCGCGAAAGAAGGAGCCGCCAATCACCGCATTGCGGAAGGTAGCAATTTTCAGCGCGCTGAACGGCAACAGCGGTTGTGGGTGAATAAAGCTGTGACGATACGCCAGCCAGCAGCACAATACGCCGAGCAGTAATAACGGAACGCCGAGATTCAGATGCATTTGTCCCAATGCTTCCAACGCGATAATTAACGCCGTACAGGCAGTCGCGGTGAAGGCAAAACCTTTAATATCGAAGGGGCGCATTTGCTCAGCTTTAAACTGCGGCACTAAATACGCGGTAGCGACTAACGCGATAATGCCGAGCGGGATGTTGAGCCAGAAAATCCACGACCAATGCCCGTAAGTGACAATCAACCCGCCGAGCGGCGGCCCCAGCACCGGCGCAATCAGTCCCGGCCAGGTAATAAAGGCGATGGTTTTCACCATGTCTTTTTTCTCGGTGGCACGCAGCACCACCATGCGTCCGACCGGCACCATCATCGCGCCGCCAATCCCTTGCAAAATACGACTGAGCGTAAACATCGCCAGCGTGTCGCTGAAGCCACACAGAATCGACGCGAAGGTGAAAATCAAAATGGCGCTGGCAAAGATAGTGCGCGCACCGAAGCGCTCGGCCAGCCAACCGCTCATCGGAATAAATATCGCCACAGCCAGTAAATAGGCGCTGACGCCGATGTTTAACGCTACCGGGCTAGCGGCGAAATCGCGTGCCATTTGCGGAATCGCGGTGGTGATGACCGTGGCATCGAGGTTTTCCATAAAGAAGGTAACGGCGACTAATAGAGCTAAAACCAAGGTGTGATTGGTATGCGAACCTGCTTGCTTAACTGCGTGCGTCATGCGGGAGCCTGTGAAAAAAGGGATGCCATGACTGTTAATTAAAAGCGGCAAGGGTGCAAATTGAAATGTTTAGCAAAATGTTGAGGTCCCCATAAATGGCGACCCCACACAAGCCGTGATGATCCAACGTAGGGTCGCCATTTATGGTGACCTGCTGCGGGGTAAATTATACCGCTTCAGCCACCTTGGCTTTGGCAGTAATAAACTCTACCACCGCCTTCGTCACTTGCGCCGTATTCGCCGTGCCGCCGACATCTGGCGTCAAGATACCTTTCGCGCAGACAAACTCAATCGCCTGCATAATCAGCGCCGCCGCATCACGCTCGCCGAGATGTTCCAGCATTTGCACCGCCGTCCAGAAAGTGGCGATCGGGTTGGCGATGCCTTTGCCGGTGATATCAAACGCTGAGCCGTGAATCGGTTCAAACATCGACGGGAAGCGGCGATCGGGATCGATATTTGCCGTTGGCGCAACGCCCAAGCTGCCCGCCAAAGCGCCCGCCAGATCCGACAAAATATCGGCGTGCAGGTTGGTGGCGACAATGGTGTCGAGGCTTTGCGGATGCAGCGTCATGCGGTGCGTCATCGCATCCACTAACATTTTATCCCATTGCACATCCGGGAACTCTTGCGCCACTTCGGCGGCGATTTCATCCCACATCACCATGCCGTGACGCTGCGCGTTAGACTTGGTCACCACGGTCAGCAGTTTGCGCGGGCGCGACTGCGCCAGTTTGAAGGCATAACGCATAATGCGCGTCACGCCGACGCGGGTGAAGATGGCGACTTCGGTGCCGACTTCTTCCGGCAAACCGCGGTGCGCACGGCCGCCGTTGCCCGAATATTCGCCCTCCGAGTTTTCTCGCACAATCACCCAATCGAGATCGCCGGGACCACGATTACGCAGCGGCGACGTCACGCCCGGCAGGATTTTGGTCGGACGCACGTTGGCGTACTGATCAAAGCCCTGGCAAATCGGCAGGCGTAATCCCCACAACGTGATGTGATCCGGCACATCGGGCGCACCGACTGCGCCGAAGTAGATGGCATCAAACTTCTTCAGCGTTTGCAGGCCATCTTCCGGCATCATCACACCGTGCTGTTTGTAGTAATCCGAACCCCAATCAAAGGTCTGCACGTTGAATTTGAGCTGCGGATCGTGACGCGTCAGCGCATGCAGCACTTCGACGCCCGCCGAGATCACTTCCGGGCCAATACCATCTGCAGGAATTGCGGCAATATTGTAGTTACGCATAGTGTTTCTCCAGTTAGATCAATGTGTATGAGGATGAGGAAGTTCTGCGGGTTGCGGCTTATTGCCGCTGGCAGAAAGAATCAGAACCACGATGGCGGAGAGCGCCAACAGCCCGGCGACAAAATAGAGTCCCCACGTGTAGCTGCCGGTTTGCTGGCGGATCACGCCGATCATCATCGGGCCGACGAAGCCGCCAAGATTGCCAATCGAGTTAATGGTGGCGATGCCTGCTGCCGCGGCCGGGCCACTGAGGAACAGCGTTGGCATGCTCCACAACGGCGGTTTAGAGGCGCTGATGCCGACGGTGACCAACGTCAGGGCGATAATTACCGCGAAAAGTGTGCTGACGTTACCGGCATAAATCAGTCCAGCCGCCGCCAACAAACAGGCGCCAATCACGTGCCAGCTGCGCTCTTTAGTGCGATCCGAATGGCGTGCCCACAGGATCATGCCGATCACGCCAATCACTGCCGGGAAGGCATTGAGGAAACCAATCTCCATCGACGATGCGCCGAAGCTGCGGATGATTTGTGGCGACCAGATGCCGAGCGTGTACAAACCGGCGGAGGTGCCGAAATACACCAGCGCCAGCGCCAGTACGCGTTTGTCCGCCAAACCACGCCAGGCGCTGCTGTGGCTTTGATTGGCCGCGCGCGCTTGTTCTTCGGCCTTCATGGTGTTTTCCAGCCACGCGCGTTCTTCATCAGTCAGCCACTTGGCTTTAGCTGGGCGATCGGTGAGGAAAAACAGCACCACAATGCCGAACAGCAGCGCCGGAATTGCTTCCAACACAAACATCCACTGCCAACCGGCGTAGCCGAGCATGCCGTGCATCTCCAGTAGCGCGGCGGAGATCGGTGAACCCAGTGCGGTGGAGAGTGGGGCGGCAGCCATGAAAATGGCGGTGACCTGCGCGCGTTTCGCCGCCGGGAACCAGTAACTGAGATAGAGAATGATGCCAGGGAAGAAGCCGGCTTCCGCCACGCCGAGCAGGAAGCGCAGCACGTAGAAACTGGTGGTGCCCTGCACAAACGCCATGCAGCCGGAGACTAATCCCCAGGTAATCATCACGCGGGCGATCCAAATACGCGCGCCGACTTTATGCAGAATTAAATTCGACGGGACTTCAAACAGAAAATAGCCGAGGAAAAAGATGCCCGCGCCAAAACCAAATACCGTTGGCGAGAAACCTAAATCCTGATTCATGGTTAACGCGGCAAAACCAATATTGACGCGATCGAGAAAAGCGATGAAGTAGAGCAGCATGATGAAGGGCACAATGCGTAATGTCACTTTACGCATCACCCTTTTTTCGAGGTGAGAGTTCATATTAAAGTGCTCCAGATTATGTAGGGTGGTGTTATTTTTTTGTAATCGAGTTCAGTATGCCGTTTTGTTTTGGCTTATCATTAGATGTGGATTATATAAACTATTTGCATAATCGGCGGGTGAGGGGAATGTGGATATAAATCAATTGCGTTGCTTTGTGGCGGTGGGCAAAGAACTCCATTTTGGCCGCGCGGCACAAAAGCTGGAAATGATGCCTGCGTCACTTTCCCGCTTCATTCGCTTATTGGAAGACGATGTCGGCGTGCGTTTATTAAATCGCTCAACGCGCAATGTTTCATTAACCGCTGAAGGGGCGATATTCTTTGATGAGGCCGGGAAACTCATCGATCAATTTGATGCACTGGCGCAGCGATTTAAAGTGGGATTAAAAGATGAACGGCGTACTTTACGTATTGGCGCAATTGATAGCGCTGCACGCGGATTAGTTCCGGCACTATTAAACTTATTTGTACCGCTGCATCCACACAGTGATATTCATATTATTGAAGATAAAACCATTAATTTGATTCCGAAATTAAAATCGGGTTGGCTGGATATGATATTTATCCGCGAGCCGCAAAGTATTGATGCTGCAATAGCGGTGCGTTTTATTACCCGCGAAAGCTGCGTGCTGGCGGTACCGTTGCATCATCGATTAGCCGGACGCACTAGGGTAACGGTGGATGATTTTCAGCAGGAAGCGATGATTATTCCCGATCGCCGCACGCGTCCACATAGCCACGATCTCACCATCAACCTGTTCAAGTTGTCAGGATTCACGCCGCATATCGCCCAGTTTGCCGAAGAGAAGCAAACCATTCTGAGCCTGGTTTCCGCCGGATTGGGATTAGCGGTGGTGCCCGCTTCGTACCGCACTATGAACAGCGACAGCGTCAGTTATATTGCGCTGGATTTGCCGGAGCAACTAAAAGGTTTGCCGCTGAGCATCGCCTGGCAACAGGGTAATCAGGACAGTTTTCTGCTGGAGATGCTGCGGTTGTTGCATGAGCATCAGGGTGAATTGACGGAGAAATTGTGATCGCTGGCCCTCACCCTAACCCTTTTCCGCACGCGGGAGAGGGGATATTAGGTGGGATAAAATTCCACCCCGCAGCGGGCAGTTCCCTCTTCCATTTATGGGAGAAGGCTAGGGTGAGGGACAACGCACACCATCCACCATCCATCCAGTGGCTAATTCCCGCCACTCTCTCTATGATGAAAACTTTCCCGCGTGATTGCGCGGATGATCAATGAGTTAGGGAAAAATCGCGCGATGACTATTATCAACGATCTGGATTTACGTCAGCTTGAAGCCTTCTCGGCGGTGATCTCTGCTGGTAGTGTGACGGCGGCGGCGAAGGCGCTGAATCGCTCGCAGCCAGCGGTGTCGCGCCTGATCCAGGAATTGGAACAATCGTTAGGTTATCCGCTGTTTATCCGCAACGGGCCGCGCATCCATCCTTCCGAAGAAGCGTTGCAACTGCATCAATATGTGCAGAAAGCCTTGCTCTCCTTGCAACAAATTCGCCTGCGCGCGCAGGAGATCGCCCATCAACAGCATCGTCCGTTGAGCATCGCCGCTACGCCTGCGCTGGCTGCCGGTTTATTGCCGCAGGCACTGGCTGCGCTCAACTTGCAGAACAAAGTGCAGATCATCAGCGAATCGGCGGTGCAGACCGCGCATGCGGTGATCACTGCCGAAGCCGATCTCGGTTTATGCAGTTTGCCGCTGGAGCACCACGCGGTGGAATTACACTGGATCGGGCAATCGCAATGCGTGGTGGCGCTGCCAGAAAATGATGAACTCGCCGCGCAGTCGCAGTTGTCGTTAAGCAATTTGGCGGGGCGTCGTTTGATTGCGCCGTGGAGCCCGCAACGTCTGCGTGGACGCTATGAAAAGGCGCTGAAAAAGGTCAAAGCGCCGCTGCTGGAGACTATTGAAACCAACTCTTCCGCCAATATTCTTGGCTGCGTGCGTGCCGGATTGGGCGTGGCAATCTTAGAACCGGTCACCGCGTGGGGCATGCCGCTGGCGGGTGTGGCGATTCGTCCACTGGAAGAAGATATTCCTTACTATTTCGGCGTCATCACGCCGCAAGGTCGGCAAATTTCCAGCGCTGCGCAGGCGCTGGTGGAGGCGTTAGCCAACGCGGCGGCTGATCTGTTACCGGGTTTTGAACGCCTGCCTGCCAGTGAACATCCACGTATTATGCGGTTGATAAATCAGGATTAATGTTCAGCTTTTTTTCAAAAAAGTCACCATAAATGGCGACCCTACGAATACGGCGAGGTTTTGTAGGGTCGCCATTTATGGTGACCGGTAAACCACTCAGAACCCGCTTATAACATTTTCGGCATAAGATATAAGAAATCCATTGGTCAAAAGCTGAGCGCAAATCTTGACTCCGATTTAGGGCAAGAGGAATATGCGAATCCTTAGTTATTACTATGCGATTTAATGATTATTACCCATTAACTATGTGTTATCAGGATAATGGCAATGCATAGTGATTTACGCGCTTTAGCGGCGATTGGCTGCCGCTTCATTCTGGGAAAACGTCTATGACTTATGCCGCCGAAGGCCTTGCTGCACTGGAAGCGCAGTTACAGCAAGATCTGGAATATCTGGAACTGCCCGCCAAATCCTGGGTGCCTGAACGCACGCATAATGGCGCCGCCGTACGCGATGTGGTGGTGATTGGTGCGGGCATGTGCGGATTAGCGGCGCTGGCGAAATTGCAGTTTACCGGCATCAGTAATGCCGTGGCCTACGATGCCGCGCCCGCCGGTTTAGAAGGTCCGTGGGTGACGTTCGCGCGCATGGAAACCCTGCGCTCGCCGAAAACGTTACACGGCCCGGCGCTTGGCATGGCGCAACTCACTTTCCGCGCGTGGTTTACTGCGCAGTGGGGCAAAGAAGCCTGGCTTGAGCTGGATAAAATTCCCAAAGCGCAGTGGATGGATTATCTGATTTGGTATCGCAAGGTACTGAACCTGCCGGTGCACAACAACGTGCGTGTTAGCAATATTGCCTTCGATGGCGATTTGATTGCGCTGGATCTCAGCGGTGCAGAAACAGGCCGCGTTTACACCCGCCGTTTGGTGCTGGCGACCGGACGTTCTGGCCTTGGCGGTTTCGCCGTGCCGGATTTCCTGCAAGGGATCGACCGCCAATTCTGGGCGCACTCTGCTGACGAGATTGATTTCACTGCTTTAAAAGGCAAACGCATTGCGGTGATTGGTGCCGGCGCATCTTCGATGGATAACGCTGCCACCGCGCTGGAAAACGGCGCAGGCGCAGTCGATTTGCTGATTCGCCGCAAACAGATGCCGCGCATCAACAAGATGACCGGCATTGGCAGCCAGGGCGTGGTGCACGGCATGCATCAATTACCGGATGCGTGGAAATGGGCGTTTGTCGATTACACCGCCACCACGCAAACGCCGCCGCCGCGCTCCTCAACGCTGCGCGTGTCACGTCACGATAACGCGCGTTTCTTGCTCGACTGCGGTATCAACGCGGTGAAGCAGCAAGTCAACGGCTTACTGATCGAAACCACGCAAGGCGCGCTGCGCTATGACTTTTTGATTGCCGCCACCGGCTTTAGCAACGATTTCCACGGACGCCCAGAGTTCGCCGCCATCGCGCCGCATATTCGCAGCTGGCGCGATGGACGCTATCAACCTGAAATGGGCGCGCCACGACAAAGCTTGCTGGAAGCGCCGGATCTCGGCCCCTCCTTTGAATTCCGCGAACTGACGCCAGGCGCATGCCCGCAGTTGGCGCACATTCACTGCTTTAACGATGCGGCGATGCTGACGCACGGCAAAGTGTCCGGCGATATTCCGGCGGTCAGCGCCGGTGCCGATCGGCTGGTGCGCGGCATCACCGCTTCGCTGTTTGCCGAAGACGTCGAGCAGCATTACGCCAACCTACAAGCTTTTGACACCCCTGAATTGCAGGGCGATGAATGGGTGGATTCCACACCGTTACTTAACCAGGAGAATGCGCAGTGAGTGACGCAATTGATCGCGCAGCCGGATTAACCGCCGACGATGCGCTGTACGCCACGCGCCGCCTGCGCCCGGAATTTGTTGATGGGGCGGAGCAGTGCCGCCAATCGGTATTGACGCCGAACGACGAGCAGGGGTTAGCCGCCGATCTGCGTCTGGCGCTGGCGCAGCGTATGGCGATGTTGAATAACGATGCCGCGCTGCAAGCCGATTATCAGGTGCAGCTTGAGCAGCAGCAGCCATCCGATGCGCTTTTGTCGTTAGCGGCAGGTGCCACTGATCTGGCGGAGCCGCTGGCGACGATTGCACGCCACGCCGATCTGGTCACCCAGCAGCCGATGAACGCCACCGAGCAACACATTCGCTTGCTGGAGCAGGCCGGTTTGAGCAATCCGCAAATTGTGGCGCTGTCTGAACTGATCGCTTTTGTTAACTTCCAGACGCGCGTTGCGGCCGGATTACGTTTGTTGAGGTCTGCATGATTCCGTCGGTTAATCTCAAGCCGTTGCATTGGCATCCGTATATCGCGCCGGTCGAAGTGGCTGATGCTACGCCCGCGCAGCTTGATGCGATGAAAGTGACGCCATCCAATAAGAAGATCTCCGAATATGTGCGCACGCTGGCACACGATCCCGATAGCTACGTAGCGCGCACCGTGCTGTTCAACGCCATCATGTATGTCGAAGGTGGATTGGATCGCGCGGATCGTGAACTCGGCGCGCTGGGCGCATCGATCGTCAACGGCTGCAAATATTGCGCGGTGGTGCATGCGCGCCGCCACGCGCAGCTGGCGGAAAGCGACGCGGTGGTGAGTGCAATTTATTTTGATCGTGCCGATGTATTGAGTGAGCGCGATGCGGCGATCTACCGTTTCGCCCGCCGTTTATCGGTGACGCCGTCGGAAGCGAATGCTGATGATATGGCGGCACTGCGCGCGGTCGGCATGAACGATCAGGAGATTATCGACCTGATCCACGCCATCGCCATTTTTGGCTGGGCCAACCGTTTGATGCATGTGCTTGGCCATGCTGACCTGAACAAATAAGGGCTGATGCATGTTAGAACTCAACGATATTAAGCTCTCATACGGCAGCACGCCGATCTTGAAAGGCGTCGATTTGTCGGTAAAACGCGGCGATGTGGTGTCGATCATCGGGCCAAGCGGCACCGGTAAGACCACGTTGTTGCGCTGCATTAACTATCTGGCGAAACCGGCATCGGGCACCATCCAGCTCGATCAGATCCGCATGGATTACCAGTCGCCAGATAAAGCGGCGATCCAGGCGATCCGTCTGCGCACCGCGATGGTGTTCCAGCAATTTAACGTGTTCAAAAACATGACGGTGCTGGAAAACGTCATGGACCCGCTGATCGTCATTCAACGCAAAAGCAAGCAGCAAGCGCGCGACATCGCCGTGCAGGAGCTGGATCGCGTGGGATTAGGCGCCAAGCTCGATCACTATCCGTCGCAGCTTTCTGGCGGCCAGTTGCAGCGTACCGGCATCGCCCGCGCGCTGGCGGTGCGTCCTGATGTGATGCTGTTTGATGAACCGACTTCATCGCTCGATCCCGAGTTGGTGGGCGAAGTGCTGAAAGTGATTAAAGACGTGGCGTCATCCGGCATTACCTCGCTGCTGGTGACGCATGAGATGCAGTTCGCCAAAAGCATTTCGAATCGCATCGTGTTTATGGATCAGGGCGTGGTGGCCGCGCAGGGCAGCCCGACTGAGATGTTTGATAATCCAACCCTGCCGCGCCTTGCTCAGTTCCTCAATTCAGAACGCGTATTCTAATAATTAAAGGAATCAAAGACATGCCTGCAATCAAAACCTCATTACGTCGCCTGGCCGCGCCTGGCATCATCGCACTGGCCTTGATCAGCACTAGCAGCTTCGCTGACGCGGTGCGCACCATCAAAATCGCCACCGCTGCGGAATCTAAGCCGCTGTCGTGGGGCGCGATTGGTCACGAGCCGCAGGGCTACGAGCCGGATGTGCTGAAAGCCATCAACGCCAAACTGCCGCAGTACAAATTCGTGATGGAAGGCGCAGCCGATATCGCGCAAGAAACCGGCCTGGCAACCGGCAAATATGACATGGCGAGCGGCGGCTATTACAAAGCGCCGGCGCGTAGCAAACAGTTCCTGATCCCGGATGCGCCAATCGGTGCCAGCCTGATGAAGATCTACAGCCGCAGCGATAGCAACATCAACGGCATGAAAGATCTGGTCGGCAAAAACATCGTGCCTGTGACTGCGGGCGGCGGCGTGTACAAATTCGTCACGCAATGGCAGCAAGACAATCCAAACGACAAAGTGGAGATCAAAGCGTCGAGCGCTGGCGTGCCTTATCCGGATCGTCTGAAAGAAGTGCAGAGCGGCAAATATGATGCGCTGATCCTGCCTTCGAACCTCGGTGAGCAGACGGTGATCGACGAGCAGAAACTGAAGATCAAAGCCAGCGAGCCAGTGGCGGTGAACAACACCTACGTGCTGATCCACCGTTCTGCCGAGAACCAGGCGCTGAACGATGATATCGCCAAAACGCTGCAACAGCTGAAAGCCGACGGCACGCTGGATAAGCTGGCGCAGAAGTGGTTCGGCGAAGACGTGACCAAGTATATGAAGTAAGCGATTCACCGTGCTCGATGATGCGTTGAAACGGGCGGGCCAAAGGCCGCCCCTACGACGCATGCATCGGCTCTTTTTTAGCAGGAGTGTTTCACCGTGAATCTGACTTCAATGATACCCGAGCTGCTGTCGGCGCTGCCGTTGACGCTTGGCATAATGTTTGTCGCGATGATCGTCGGGTTCTTCCTGGCGCTGATCGCCACCGCGTTGCGCGTTCGTCGCATCGCGCTTATCAGCTCATTAGTTGATTTATATGTTTCATACGCGCGCAGCGTGCCAGTGGTGTTGCAGCTGTTCGTGGCGTTTTATGGCTTGCCGCTGATCACCGACCATCTTGGCTACGCCGACTTTTTCACTGCCAACGTGGCGGCGATGATTGGTTTGAGCCTGTATCACGGCGGCTATTTGTCGGAAGTGATGCGTCCGGCGTTTCTGGCGGTTGAGCGTGGTCAGCATGATGCGGCCGACAGCATGGGTTACAGCTTCTGGCAAAAGATGAAACGCATTGTTGGCCCGCAGGCGCTGCATTTTGCGCTGCCTGGTTACGGCAACGCGATTATCTATCTGATTCATAACGTGGCGTTGGTGATGTACATCGGTGCGGCGGATGTGATGGCGACCGCGCATCTGATCATGGAACGCGACTACAACCAATATCAGTTCGGTACCTATCTGGTGCTGGCGGTGCTCTATTCGCTGCTGTGCGGCGTGGCCTGGCTGATTATCCGTTATTTCGAACAACGTCACGCTAAGTACAGCTCGAAAAGCGCTGCACGCGTCAAGTTCACCAGCGTCTGATAAGGGAGAGCAACCATGTTTGATCTTGAGGTTTTGCTACCGGACTTCTGGAGCATTCTCGATGCGGTGCCGGTTACGCTGTTGATGGCGGTGACGGTGTTTGTCTGTTCCACGCTGCTTGGCGGGCTGTTTGCTTTTATCGAACATCGCCGTATTCCTGTGCTGCGCCAGTTGGTGATCGCTTACAAGATCGCCTTCAAAGGCGTGCCAATGGTGGTGGTGATTTTCCTCGCCTATTACGGTTTGCCACCGGCGCTGCATTTCGTTGCCACGCTGTTGGGTGTGGAAGTGAACGCCCACTCGCTGCCGAACTGGGTGATTATCATTGTGGCCCTAAGTGCCTGCGTGGCGGCGTTTCAGGCGGAAGTGTGGAAGGGTGCGCTCAACTCGTTTGATAGCGGACAATCGGATGCCGCGTTGTCGCTGGGTTACAGCGGCGGTCAGCTGTTCCGCCGTGTGATGTTCCCGCAGATTATTGTGGCGGCGATTCCCGATCTAGCGAACGCCTTTATGGTGATCATGAAAGCGCTGTCGCTGGCGTTTGCCATCGAAGTGGTGGATATATTCGCTCAGGCGCAATTGACCGCGGCGCTGAATTTCTACTATCTCGAAGCCTTCCTGATCGCGGTGGTGTTCTACATGGTGATTGCGTATGTGGTCACCAAGATTGCCGACAAGATCGAAGCGCGATTGCGCGTGCGGACGTAAAGCTGAGGTCGCCAAAAATGGCGACCCGATTATACTGGGCGCTTTATTTGTGCCGGAGCCGCCACTTTGACCTCTCATAAAGACACTCAGCAGCAGGCAGAAGCGCTGCGCCAGATCATCAGCGCACTGGTGCGTAATGTACGTATCGCTACTGCAACGGTGCGCACGTCGCAGTATGAAACGCTGGATTTGCTGGATAGTCATCAAGCGCTTTCGATTGCCGATCTGGCGCGGTTGCGCGGTGTGAAGCATCAAAGTATGCGTTTGGTGATCAACGAGCTGGAGTTGCAAGGATTGGTGCTGCGGCAAAAAAGCGCACAGGATGCGCGCGCGCAGGTGATTGTGTTAAGCGATCAGGCGCGCGAGCAACTGGCTGCCGCGCGGCAACAGCGCGCGACGTGGCTGGCGCAGCGCATTGATGAGGCGTTGGATGAGCAGGCGCGCGACGACTTGCAAAAAGGCATCGCCGCGCTGCGCAAGCTGCTTTAACTGATGCTGCGCAGCTGGCTAACTACCGCCGCCAGCGTATTGATGCCCCAATGTTCCACATATTGCCCATTCTCAATTCGCACCATATCCATCACTTCAATTTTGACCGCTGAACCGGTGGGCGCGATGCCCATCAGCACGCCACTGTGCACGCCAGTAATGGTTTTGCGCGTGGTGACCCAATCGCCTTCTGCAATCTGCTGATGGATCTCAACCTGAAGATCGGAAAGTGCCGGGCGCAGGATCTGATCAAAGGTGTGCCACAACGCTTTGCGATCGTTTGCGCCGTTGGGCGGAGCGGAGTGATTAACGAAATTCTCTGCGACCAGTTGATCGAAGGCTTGACGATCGCCTTGGGCGATCACCTGCTGATTGAAACGGCGCACTGCCGCTTTGTTTTGTTCTGACATGCTGATACCTCGCCAATATATACAGTTTAACTGTATATATTTAACCGCAAAGCGTGAGGTGAGGTTTGCTATGTCGTGCTTTGTATTTGGTGGGGATGGTGCGGGCTTTCCCTCACCCCAACCCTCTCCGCAGGCGGGAGAGGGAGAAAGCTAGGGTGAGGGGAAAAGCGCGCCGAACTAGCGTTTACCCAGCGCTTCCCACAATCCCAGCAGATAGGTGGTGCCGAGCGCGCGGTCATACAAGCCATAACCTGGACGGCCGGTTTCGCCCCAGATAAAGCGGCCATGATCCGAGCGGATGTAACCGTCGAAGCCGTTGTCGTACATCGATTGCAGCACTTTATACATATCCAGCGAACCGTATTCGGTGGGATGCGCGCACTCGTAGAAATCTTTGTCCTGAATGATTTTGATGTTACGCACATGGGCAAATGGAATGCGTTTGCGGCGCGAGAATTCCGCCAAAATGCCGTACACATCATTCGCCGGATCTTCCGCAATCGATCCGGTGCACAACGTGATACCGTTGGCTTCGGAATCCACCACGTTGCAGATCCAGTCGAGATCGTCGCGATTTTTCACCACGCGCGGCAGGCCAAAGATCGAATACGGTGGATCATCCGGATGGATCGCCATTTTCACACCGACTTCTTCACACGTCGGGATCACCGCTTTGAGGAAATAGGCGAGGTTTTCCCGAAGTTTAGCGTCATCGACATCTTTATATTGGGCAAACAGATCCTGCACTTTTGCCAGACGTTCCGGTTCCCAACCTGGCAGCGCGAAGCCATTGGAATTGCCCAACACTTCCTGCACCACGTCGTCGAGGCTTTTATCAATGCCTTTCTTCTCGAACGCCATGGTCAGCGAGCCGTCTGGCAGCACATAATTCATGTCGGTCTTCATCCAGTCGAACACCGGCATAAAGTTGTAGCAAATCACTTTTACACCGACCGTCGCCAGATTACGGATGCTTTGCTTATAGTTTTCGATGTAGCGATCGCGGCTCGGCAGGCCAATTTTGATATCGTCGTGAATGTTGACGCTTTCAATCACTTCCACCGTCAGCCCAGCGGCATGCACTTGTTCAACCAGCGCATTGATCTTATCTACCGGCCAGGTTTCACCTACCGGCACGTCATACAACGCGCCCACCACGCCGCGTACGCCCGGCACCTGGCGAATATATTCCAGCGAAACTTTATCTTCTTTTGGACCAAACCAACGCATTGTCAGTTGCATAATGTCATCCACCGTCATCGTGTCTGTGATAACTGACAAACTACCATTCTAGTAAACATGATGACAGATCGAACAATCGAATAAGGCTTGATCCGCGTCACAGATCACACTTTATCCGCGCGGCTGACCGCTTAATGATGTTGCACCAATCCGCTGAAATACTCTTTGTATTTGAATAATTCGAGATCGGATCGTAAACCCAGTTTGCGCAACGCGGTCTGTTTCTGACCGCTGATGGTTTTACGGCTGCGCGCATATTTTCCTGCAATCTGCGTGATGCTCAATCCATCCAGATAACAGCGAATCACTTCGATCTCTCGCGGGCTTAATTCGCGCAGCAGCAGCGTGAGGTCATCGCCCATTTCGCGCGGCAACAAATATTCATGCATCTCACGATCGCTTTCCGAGAACTTATCCATCTCCAGCAACATATCGGCGGTGAGAAAACGTTTGTTACGACACACCTGATGTAAGGCGTTGATCAAAACCTCCTGATCTTCGCTCTTACCGACAAAACCATGCACGCCCGCTTTCAGCAGCAATTGCACAATCGCCGGTTTCTCTACAGACGAGGAGACCAAAATTCTCAAATTGGGATAACGCATGCGTAGCTGCTTTACCATCTGCAAGCCATCAAGATCGCCATCACCCAGCATGTAATCCAGCACCAATACATCCAACGGATTGCGCTGTAAAAATGCCATGAGTTGCTGACGCTGTGAAAAAGTCCCAGCGAGTTGCAGCAAAGGCTCTTGAGCCAGTCGATATTGAATGGCTTTGCCAATAAGTGGATGGTCGTCCAGCACGGCAATCTGCCAGATCGCTTCTTCTTTCATTATTTCACCTCTTTGATCAGTTCATTTTCGAGTGCGCGCTGGAAGAGGACTTCCAGTTCGGCCACGGCGTTAATCACCGCAGGCAGTTGGTGTCGCAGCAACGTGCCATCTTCGTGTTCAGCCGCTTGTTCAGCGGCAAGGCAACTCAGTTGTAAGGATTCAGCGCGCAGCAATTTGCCGCTGCCAAGCAGCTGATGCGCAGCGTGACGTGCGCCAATGAAATCGTCTTCTTGCACTGCCTGCTGCAAATGAGCGAGATCGCGGGCATTTTGGGTTTGTGCGGTAGTGACCAGGTCATGCCAGGCAATGGGATCGTTGGCGGCCAGATTTTCTAGCGTTAACAAGGTCTCCTGACGCGGTGGATGGGTGGGTGCTCCGGTGACGACATGCAGCAACTGCGCGCGTTCCAACGGTTTGAAGAGGCAGCCGTTCATGCCCGCGTTACGCGCTAAGTGGGCAACGCGCTCTTCTGCCATCGCGGTTAAGCCATAAATCGGTACCGCGCGGCGATTGAGCTGTTTTTCTTCAGCGCGTAATTGGCGCGTGAAAGCAAAGCCATCCATGCCCGGCATATTGCAGTCGGTGATGACGCGATCGATTTCGTGTTCGCGCCACAGCGCCAGCGCCGCTTCACCACTATCAGCGACCAACACGTGATGTCCGGCATAGCGTAATTGCTGAGCCAGCAGCAAACGGTTAGTGGCATTGTCATCAACAATCAGCATGCGTAATGCGATGTGCGCCGCGTCATCAAGGGGAAGTTCGGTGACCGTTTCAATCAGTGCAGCGGGCTGCGCAGTGAAGCGCAACATAAACACGCTGCCGACTTCAACCTCGCTTTCAACGTGTAATTCGGTGCCCAACATCACCGCTAAACGGCGACAAATATTCAGTCCCAATCCGGTGCCACTCACGCGATTGCTACCTTGGTCGAGTTGAATAAAGGGTTCAAAGATTGCTTGTTGCTGTTCGGCGGTTAATCCCATGCCGCTGTCGCATACTTCCAGCACGTATTCGGCTTTGCTGATATCTGCCTGATACAGCGCCACTTCGACCTCACCTTGAGTCGTGAACTTGATGGCATTGCTCACCAGATTTACCAGAATTTGTTTGAGGGCAACGGCATCAAACAACACGCAATCTTGTTCGATATCCAGCATCACCTTGAGCGCCAACCCTTTGTTTTGCGCAACTTGATGAAACAGCGCTTCGGTATCATGCACCACATCGCTGAGCGACATCGGCGTATAACGAATGCTGAAATGCCCGGATTCGATTTTTGCCAGATCGAGAATATCGCCGACTAACGACAGCAACGAACGCGACGATTGCCATGCAAGGTCGATGTTCTCCTGACGCTGGCGTGCGTCGCTCTGGCCAAAATGCTCAATTTCCAGCAAACCAATCAGTGCTGCGAGCGGTGTTCGAATTTCATGGCTCATGTGCGAAAGGAAGGTGCTCTTCGCCTCGCTGGCGCGCAGTGCAGCCCCTTTCGCTTTACGCACATCTCCCAGCAACGTTTCGATGTAAATCAACTGACCACTCATCTCTTTTTCAAGCAGGCGTTGCTTGGCCAGCGATGATTTCAGCCAATGGTTGCGCCAAAGGAAGAACAGCAAACAAACCATTGCCACCGCGATAATGCGCAGCATGTAGCTGCGGTAGCTTTGCCATGAAGTGCTGGTGGCGGGCGGTGTGTATTTGATCCAACGTTCCATCAATGATTGCATCGTGGGTTGTGGGATATCGGTCAGCGCTTTATTGAGGATGGAAATCAGGTGTTCATCCGCGACGTTAGTGGCCATCGCCAAACGAAACATCGGTAAGGGCGCCACAAAAGCCACTTTGAAGCGATCATTAAAATGATTGTTGAGCAAATACTGTGCCGACTCGTAAGGCACGATAAAGCCGTCGACTTGCTTATCCTGCAATTCGCCAAGTGAATCGATGGATACGGCATTTTCACTAAAGTCGATTTCCGGCCAGCGCTGTCGCACATCATGGCGGTAATAGGAACGCTCATAAATACCGATGCGCTTACCCGCCATCTCATCGAAACTGTGATAATTGCTGTCGCTGCGCGTCATCACCACCCAAGGTGAATAGATATAAGAGCGGGTGTAACTGATGTTGTCACTTTGCTGTGAGGCGGCGTCGCTGACCACAATCAGCGAATCACGTTGATTGACCAACGCATCACGCATGTTGCTGAGCCCCTGCATTGGCTTGAAATTAAAGCGAATACCGGTGCGTTGAGAAATCATCTTTAACAGCTCGACGCTGAGGCCGGCAACGCGTTGTTTACTATCCAGAAAAGTAAAAGGTAGATGCGTAGGATCGTAATTCACGGTGATATGACGGTGCTGCGCCAGCCATTGCGTTTCCGCTTCACTCAAATCAAGCGGATGATTCTTCACCACCGATTGATAATCCAGCCCCCAGGCTTCGGCAATTTGCACCGCATTGCGCAGCGGAATATTACTGAGGATTTCATTGATGGCGGCAATCAGTGGTTCGTTGCCGGCGCGTGCGGCGAAACGCGCATCAACATCGTTGGTATACGGCGTGTTATGCGACTCGATAATATTTTGTAATCCGCGCTGTGAAAGATAGCGTTGCGTGGCCGAATTGCTCCAGAACACGGTGTTTTCACTAAACGCGGTATCGGTGTAAGCCCACAATGGCGGCGAAGCTGCGGCCAGTTGCGCTTGCGGATAGCGTTTATGCAGCAGATCCTTCAATTCGTCATCGCCGTAATACATCAGACGATAGCTACTGTCTTTTAACTCGCGATCAAATTTCATGTTGCGTCGGCTGATCAACACACTTTGCGCCAGTGAATAGGGAATGCTGAGCCTGAGTTGAGTGACGTGATTGGCGGATTGCGGATAGTAGGGAATCAAATCAATCTCGCCCTGATTCAATGCCGCAACCAATTCCATCCGCGTGCGATACTGCGTGATCTCAACCGGGCGATGCAGCGTTTTTGCCACAATCGCCAGATAGTCGGCGGATAATCCTTCGTAGATATTCTTCTCAAACTCGACAGAATAGGGCGGCAATGAGTGACTCCAAATGCCAACACGCAATACGTTATGACGCGCTAACCAACGCTGACTTTCTGCATTTAACGTGACTTCAGGCGAGACTAATCCATAGCGCGGTGTAAAGGTCAGCGAAGTGGCGCTGAAGGCCGAGCAGCAGAAGCCCAAAAGGAAAATCATGCTTAGAATGCGTATGCCCACGAATCAATTCTCAATCATCAAGCCAGTGTTCTGCACCGCGCGCGTGGCGGCACAACTTGCTGACGAGGGATAGATCGCGCCAGGTTCCATCCCATAGCGGCACGCGGTTCACCATCCATTAAGCGAAAACCAAGAAATTTCTTAAAAATGCCAACTGGAAGGGGAAGGAGGAGAAATGAGTAACTTACTAAAGGCTGGTACTTAAGTAAGTTTAGTTCGCTGTTTTTGCTGGTTAGTGTCGACGTTACTTCTGAAGTCGGTGCAATTTGCCGCTGCTAATCGGCTTTTCATTTGTTTTATTTACAGAAACTTCCTGGCAGGCAAAATAGCGCTTATTTCCTCCTCTTCAGCCAACCATGTCAGAAGAAGCGCTGCGTCAGCAGATCCAGAACCTGAAAAAGCATAATGCGCGATTAAAGCGTATAGCGCATGACGCGCGAAACAAGCTCAGTGCGGCACTGGATGGAACCGGTTTATGTTTGTGGCAGTTGGATATTCCCAGCGGCAAGCTGGTGATTTTCAACCGCCGCTGGGGATCGATGCTGGGTTTTCAGCCCAAGGAGACCAAAGCACAGTTCGAGGTGTGGCGTGAGCGGCTGCATCCTGACGACGCCGACGAAGTGTTGAAAGCCTTTTACGATCATATCGAAGGACGCGCACCTTATTACGAAGCGCTGCATCGCATGCTGGGCAAGAATGACAACATCAAGTGGGTGCTGGATCGCGGGCGCGTGACCGAATGGGATGAAGCCGGTAATCCGCTCAAGGTCACCGGCACGCACATCGATATGACCAAAGAGAAGCAGTACGAAGCGCAACTCTCCTCGCTGGCGCATCACGATCCGCTCACCGGCTTAACCAACCGCCACGCGCTGCAAACCCATTTCAACAAGATGAAAGCGCAGCCACTGTGCGTGGCGTTTATCGACCTCGATAACTTCAAACACGTCAACGATACGCTGGGTCATCGCAGCGGCGATGAAGTGTTGATTCAACTCAGTCAGCGTATTACCGAGGTGGTGCCGCCAAACGTGGTGATTGGTCGTTTGGGTGGTGATGAGTTTGTGTTGCTGATGCCGTTCCTCATCGACTATCCCAAAATGCGCATCTTGATGCAGGCGGTGCTGGATGCCGCATTGACGCCGTTTGATATTGATAACGGCCAGGCGCAGATTGGTGCCTCGATTGGCGTGGCGCAGGTGCGTGAGCGCGACAGTTTTGATGACGCGCTGACGCGCGCCGATGAAGCGATGTATCAGATCAAGAAGAACGGCAAGCAAGGGTTTGGTTTGGCGGGATAGTTGCAAATAGGCTCGATCGTTCCCCTCTCCCGCGTGCGGGAGAGGGGAAATTCGCACCCCACTAAAACGCAAAACACGAGCAACCCAACGCCCCCCAAAACGCATTATTATCCGACACCGGCACCGAAGATTGGCGCGCGACATCATGCGCATGGCTGTGCACGCCACACGGGCCGCTGCATTGGTGCACTTTCGGCATCATCGCCGCACGACCATTTGCCTGCGGCGGTGCGCTGCGATAATGACCCGGCACCGTTACCACCGGCGACCACTCTGGCAATACCGGCACTGGCGGCGGCGACAGCGGGCTAAAGCCGCCAGCGGCATACACCACTTCGCCATCGACCAACGTCAGCACCGATTCAATGCCTTTAATTTCCTCTTCCGGCACGCTGAAGAAGTCTTTCGACAGCAGCACCAAATCGGCTAACTGACCGACTTTGATCTCGCCTTTGGCATTTTGCTCGCTGGAGAACCAGGCGCTGCCTTTGGTCCACAGCATCAACGCGGTTTCGCGATCGATTCGCGCATGGTCATCGTACAGTTGCATGCCGCCAACGGTACGACCGGAAACCAGCCAGTAAAGCGCGGTCCACGGATTGTAACTGGCGACGCGCGTGGCGTCAGTGCCCAATCCCACTGGCACGCCAGCTTCCAACATGCGCGCCACCGGCGGCGTCTGTTTGGCGGCTTCTTTGCCATAGCGATCGACAAAATATTCGCCCTGAAACGCCATCCGATGCTGCACCGCCAAACCGCCGCCCAGCGCTTTAACGCGTTCAATATTGGCTTCGGTGATGGTTTCCGCGTGATCGAAGAACCAGTGCAGGCCGTTGAACGGAATGTCGCGGTTCACTTTTTCGAACACGTCGAGCATGCGGCTGATCGATTCGTTATAGGTGGCGTGCAGGCGGAACGGCCAGCGATGCTCTACCAGATGGCGCACCACGCGTTCCAGTTCATCTTCCATGCTTGGCGCCAGATCCGGGCGCGGTTCGAGGAAGTCTTCGAAATCCGCCGCCGAGAACACCAACATTTCGCCCGCGCCGTTGTGACGCAAGAAATCGGTGCCCTGGCCGGGTTTCAGCATGTCGGTCCACTTCTCGAAATCTTGCAGTTCATGGCCAGGATTTTGAGTAAACAGGTTGTAGGCGATGCGCACCGTTAGCTGCTTTTTGGCGTGCAGTTCGGAAATTACATCGTAATCATCGGGAAAGTTTTGGAAACCGCCGCCTGCGTCGATGGCGCTGGTCAAACCGAGTCGATTCAGTTCACGCATAAACTGGCGCGTAGAGTTGACCTGTTGCTCCAGCGGCAGCTTTGGCCCTTTCGCCAGCGTGGCGTACAGCAGCATGGCGTTAGGGCGCGCAATCAGCATGCCGGTTGGATTGCCGTTGCTGTCGCGTTGAATCTCGCCGCCCGGCGGATTTGGTGTGTCTTTGGTGTAGCCGACCACGCGCAGTGCTGCGCGGTTGAGCAGCGCACGATCGTACAAATGCAGAATAAACACTGGCGTATCCGGCGCGGCGGCGTTGATTTCATCCAGCGTCGGCATGCGGCGTTCGGCGAACTGGAATTCGCTCCAGCCGCCAACTACGCGCACCCATTGCGGTGACGGCGTGCGCAGCGCTTGTTCACGCAGCATACGCAGCGCATCGGCCAGCGATGGCACACCTTCCCAGCGCAGTTCCAGGTTGTAATTCAGGCCGCCGCGAATCAGGTGCAAGTGCGAATCGTTGAGGCCGGGAATACCGGTATGGCCTTTGGCATCAATGATTTGCGTGTTGTTATCGGCGAAGCGCATCACTTCCGCTTCACTGCCGACCGCGAGGAATTTGCCATCTTTAATCGCCACGGCGGATGCCAGCGGATTAGCGCGGTCTACGGTGTGAAATTTGCCGTTGGTAAAAATCAGTGAGGCGGTTGTCATCATCTTTCTCCAAATCGATTAAGCGTAGCGGTGAAAAGCACTTGCGTCGTTGGTTAAAAAAATACGAAATGAGAGCAATTATTGATAACGGATTGTTTTGGGGTTGTTGTTAAACAATTTTGGGGGAGGGGAATAAATGCGTTTAAACCTTGAGGCGCTGCTGATTTTAGATGCGCTGGATCGCCACGGCACCTTTGCGGCGGCGGCTGCACGACTGTTTAAAACCGCGTCAGCGCTGAGCTATACCGTGCAGAAAATGGAGAGCGATCTCAAAATCACGCTGCTTGATCGCTCCGGTCATCGCGCCACCTTCACGCCAACCGGCCGCCTGATGCTGGAGAAAGGACGCACGTTGTTGCGCGCGGTGAATGAGCTGGAACAACAGGCGCGCTACGTGGAAAGCGGCTGGGAAAGCCAATTGGTGATCAGCGTCGATGCATCGGTGCCGTTTAGCATCCTGACGCCGCTGATTGATGAGTTTTATCAGGAACATCCGCACACCCAACTGCAATTCCGCCAGGATGTGCTTTCCGGCTGCTGGGAAGCATTGCATTACGGCGAAGCGGATATTGTCTTTGGCGCGGTGCAAGAGCCCGCCACGCGCAAAGAGATTATCTGCCAGCCGCTGGGTTGGCTGGAATATGTGTTTGCTGTGGCACCCAATCATCCCCTCGCCACGGCGCCGGAACCGCTGCTGCGCGAGCAGATCCGCCAATACCGTGCGGTGACGGTGCATGATTCGTCGCGTCACGGCGCGGGCATGGATTTACGCGTGCTGGATGAACAGAAAACCCTGAGCGTGCATGATTTCCCAGCCAAATTGCAGGCGCAGCTGGATGGTTTGGGCTGCGGCTATTTACCACGCTATCTGGCGCAGCCGCATCTGGAAAGTGGTGCGCTGGTGGCGCGCATGCTGGATAGCGAATGTCGTCGTGATATGGCGTACCTGGCGTGGAACGAAAGTGCCTGCGGTAACGCGGCAACCTGGTGGCGCGAGCGCTTGCTCACGCTGCCAGGTTTGGCTGAAATCTATCTGCCGGCGTGATCAAATGGCGATGTGGTGACTGACAACCGGTTCCTCTTCGCCCTGATGGAATTGCCGCACCGCTTGTTGTAACTCAGCATCAGCGTGGGAAACGCGCTGGTGCTGACGCAAATGTTCCTGCCACGACTCGACCAAAAACCACTCCAGCAAGGCATTAGGATCGTCGGTTTGCGCCATCAATCCCCATGAATAAGCGCCATCGCGGCGGCGGGCATGTGCCAGCTTATGAATCGCCTGTTTGAATGCAGCACGATCTTCAGGCATCACGCGATAGCGAATTTGAATCAGTACCGGACCGTGACGCACATCCACGTCAGCATCCACCTGCGGCTCAGCCCAATGCAGCGCCGGTTGCAGATCGGCTTCACCGGCTGGCAACACCAGACGTTTGAGCAATAGGGCGCTGATAATCAAACCTGCTCCGGCGATCAGCAAGGTATTGGCCAATCCAGCATGTTGAGCAATCAAGCCCCACGTCAAACTGCCGCCCGCCAGCGTGCCGTTAAACACCATCAAATAAACCGCCAAACCACGGCCGCGCACCCAATCCGGCAGCACCGCTTGCGCCACGCCGTTTAAGGTGGTGAGGGCAATGATCCAGCCCACGCCGAGTACCAGCATCAAAACCAGCGCCAGCCATTGCGGTGGACTGAAGGCCAGCGCCAGCATCACCAGCGCACTCAGCAGCGCCGAGAGCAGCATTAAGCCATCGTGACTTAATTTGCTGCGCAGACGCGGCAGCAGCAGCGCACCGGCAATCGCGCCGATACCCACCGCGCCAAGCAGCATGCCGTAGAAACCCGCCGTGCCTTGCAACATGTTGCGTGCTACCAGCGGCAGCAGCGCCCAAATGGCACTGGCGAAGGCGAAGTACAGCGCGGCACGCAGCAGCACGCGGTGCAGATCATGGCTGGCGCGCACATAGCGCAGCCCGGCACGAAACGCGCCAAAGAAGTGCTCATTGAGTTCGGTTTTGGCTTTGGCCGGACGTTTCCAATACAGCAGAGCGGCGATAACGAAAAAATAACTCGCCACATCGGCACCATATGCCGCCATCGCACCTAAACTTGCCAGCAGCAAGCCACCGGTTGCTGGGCCAATCGCTCGCGCAATGTTGATACCGAGCGAATTAAGTGCCACGGCGTTTTTCAGCTCATGACGCGGCACCAGTTCCGGCACAATCGCTTGCCAGGCAGGGCCAAACAGCGCCGCGCCAATGCCGCCGATGAAGGTCAGACCGATCAGCCATTCAACGGTAAGCCAGTGATTGTGCGACAGCAAAAGTAAGGTGCCGCTGACGCTGGCCATCAGAATTTGCACCGCAATCAGCAGGCGACGGCGATCGACAATATCCGACAGCACGCCCGCCGGCAGCGCCAGCAGGAACACCGGCAAGGTAGCGGCAGTTTGCATCAGTGCGACAGCGGTGGGATTGTCCGACAATCCGGTGACCAGCCACGCGCTGGCGACATCGCGGATAAAGCTGCCGGTGTTGCCGAGCACCGAGGCGGTCCAGATCAGGGCAAACAGCCCGTAACCAAAGGGAGAAAAGGCATTGTTGTGCGGTTGAGTTGGATTGTGCTGGCTCATCATCAGGTTCCTGTCAGTAGGCGATGAGTGCACCTTACGAAGCCCGCTGCTTGCTTGATAGCGGAAAAAACCGGGCAACTTGTTCAGGCTTTTTTGACAGCTTCACTACACAAAAAAGCCTGAACAAGTTGTCAAAATCTCTGCTTTAGGTTTTTCCAGTCGCTCGATGTAGTTTGATTTGCAGACACCACATCACTCACTAACGGAGCAAAAACATGAGCACATTCAAAACCAAAGACGGCGTTAACCTGTACTTCAAAGATTGGGGCAAAGGCCAACCGGTACTGTTCAGCCACGGCTGGCCTCTGGATGCGGATATGTGGGATAGCCAGCTCAATTTCCTCGCGGAACGTGGCTATCGTGTGATTGCCTTTGACCGCCGCGGCTTTGGTCGCTCCGATCAGCCGTGGGAAGGTTACAACTACGATACCTTTGCTGATGACATTCACGGCTTGATTGAGCATCTGCAACTGGATGACGTCACGCTGGTGGGCTTCTCGATGGGCGGCGGCGATGTGTCACGCTATATCGGCCGCTACGGCACGGCGAAAGTGAAAGGATTGGTGCTGTTGGGCGCGGTAACGCCGATCTTCGGTAAAACCGCTGATCACCCCGAAGGTGTGGAGCAAGCGGTGTTTGATGGTATCAGGGATGGCTTACGTAAAGACCGCGCGCAGTTTATCAAAGAGTTCGCCACGCCGTTTTATGGTGCCAATGCCGGACAAACGATTTCTGATGGCGTGATGACGCAGACCTTGAATATTGCGCTGCTGGCGTCGCTGAAAGGCACCATCGATTGCGTGACGGCGTTTGCTGAGACCGATTTCCGTGCCGATATCGCCAAAGTCGATGTGCCAACCCTGGTGATTCACGGCAGCAATGACCAGATCGTGCCGTTCGAAGCCACCGGCAAGTTGGTGCACGAGATGATTAAAGGTTCAGAGTTGAAGGTGTATGAGAATGGCCCGCACGGTTTTGCGGTGACGCATCAGGATCAGTTGAATGCGGATTTGCTGGCGTTCTTGCAGAAGTAGGGAGCACAGAAGTAGGGAGCACGTTGTCCCTCACCCTAACCCTCTCCCGCAGGCGGGAGAGGGGATGAATAGGGGAGCGAAGCATCAATCCGCGAGCAGATGTCCGTACATGGTCATCAAGCGGCGCGTTACGCCGTTGGTCCAGCCGAAGCCATCCTGCAACGGATATTCCCCGCCGCCACCCGGACGCGCACGCTCGCCGCTGATGTCGTACTTCTCGACCAGCTTATGATGCAGCGAATAGAAATTATTCACGGTCGTCAGCCAGTTCACGGCAATCTCGCTGGCTAGCGTCTCTTCACCGTAATTGTTCAGGCCGACCACCGCCATCCATTGCAGCGGTGCCCATGCGTTGGGCTTATCCCACTGCTCGCCGCTTTCCACCATCGACGTTAACAAACCGCCTTGTGTCAGCAGCAAGTGACGCAGCGCGACTGCCTGCAAATGTGCCTGTTCTGGCGAGGCCAGACCGAGGAACAGTGGCACCACCGCCGCCGCAGTGAAGGCGCCGAAACGCTCACGACGCCAGTCGTAATCGCGGTACACGCCAGCGGTGTTGTCCCACAGATAACGGTGAATCGCCTGCTTGCGCGCATCGGCTTTTTTCTGCCACGCCAGCGCGGTTAACTCTTCACCTTTGGCATGCGAGAGCGTCGAAATCATCAGTTCCAGCTTGTAGAGGAACGCGTTGAGATCGATCGGAATAAATTGTGTGGTGCGAATGCTGGCTAGACGTTGCGGATCGCGTAGCCAGCGCGACGAGTAATCCCAACCGGAAGCCGCACCTGCGCGCAGGTCGCGGTACACTTCGTTGGCCGGACGACTGGATTTCTTCGCGGTTTCGATATCTTCCAGCCACGATTCATCACGCGGCGTGTCGCGGTCATCCCAATAACGATTGAGTAGCGAACCGTCAGGCATGCGCACCACATGACGATAGGCTTGATGCGGCATCAGCTCGCCCGCGCCATCCATCCAGAATTGATACTCTTTCATCAACTGGTCGAGATAGCGTTTCGCGCCGCGAATGCCATCCTCTTCGAACAACTCAACCATCAGCGCAAACACCGGCGGCTGTGAGCGGCTGAGATAGTAAGTACGGTTGCCGTTTGGCACATGACCGTAATTATCAATCAGCCAGGCAAAATTATCCGCCATGTGGCGCAGCAGGTCATCGCGGCCCGCATCCGCCAGGCCGAGCATGCTGAAATAGGAGTCCCAATAATAGGTCTCACCAAAACGACCGCCCGGCACCACATAGGGTTTTGGTAATGGCAGCAGTGATGAATGTGGTAAATGTTGCTGCGGCATTTTAGTTAACACCGGCCACAGTTCATCAATATGTTCCGTTAAGGTTTTATCCGGATTGGAAACATAAAAACTCTCATTCACCTGCGGCGTATAAAAATGTTCATGCACGAATTTTTCCAGATCAAAATCCGCGGCGCGTTTACGCCGACGATAGCGGATTAATATATCCAGCGGATCGAATTTTGGCGCGCAGTCCGGAAAGGTTTTGCTGTCAGAAAATATGTGCGACGTCTGCACTTGTTCAAACAGTTCCATGTAGCGATCGGCAGGCGTCAGCGCATCCGGCGCAGGCAGACCTTCGATCAGCTCGGGCTCCGGCTCCGAATCTTGCATACCTTCGCGCACAAACTCGTGAGGATTATATTGATACTCCAATTCAGCATCATCGCGTCGATCCTCGAAAGCGTTACGTTGCTGGTTGTTAGTATTAATAGCAGCCTCCTGGTTAAATCTTGAATGCGTAAAGGACAAATTATAGAGGTCTGAGCAGGCGAGACAACAATGCGAAATATCTATGAACGTAATAAATCATGTCGATGGATCGCGCTTTTTTATGATTTATCAGCGATTACAACGTCCTATATTTCAGGAAGTGAAAGCAGCTTCTTATATGGATGTTTAAATAACGGCACAGAATTATCTGTAATTAAGAAAATCGCTATTATTTGACTTAAAACGGGCCAGTTGGCTTGATCAATTAATGGCATACGAGGCGGTGGATGGGAGGGTTCGGAGTTGTCTGTCCCTCATCCTAACCTTCTTCCCGCAGGCGGGAGAAGGGATGTTTAGGTGGAGCTAAAATCTGACATCATTGCACAGTCTGCTCCCTCTCCCACTTGTGGGAGAGGGCTGGGGTGAGGGCCAAACAGCTCCTTACTTCAACGACGCCTTAATCACATCCGCAAACGGCGTGGTTGGACGGCCAATCAGCGTGCTCAGCGTGCGGCTATCATCGAACAATCCGCCTTTCTCGGCACCGGCATCGGAATCCGCCAGCATCTCCGAAAGCCCGTCCGGTAAACCGGCCCCTTTCAGGGCGGCGGCAAACTCGGCTTGTGGCAGGTTGATGTAATCCACCGCTTCACCAGACTGCTTAGCGATCTCGGCGCTGAATTGCGCCAACGTATAGCTATCATCGCCCGCCAGTTCATACACTTTGCCCGCCTGGCCGTCACGGCTCATCACTTCCGCTGCGGCGGCGGCATAATCCGCACGCGCAGCTGAAGAGATACGTCCTTCACCGACCGAACCAATAAAGGCATGATGCGCCAGCGCCGGTGCAATGCTTGCCGCGTAGTTTTCGGTGTACCAGCCATTACGCAACAGGGCAAACGGCACGCCAGAAGCTTTCAGATAAGCTTCGGTGGCACGGTGCTCAACGCCCAAACCCAATGGCGTGGTATCGGCATGCAGCAAGCTGGTGTAAGCAATGAAGCCAACGCCCGCCGCTTTGGCGGCATCGATCACCGCCTGATGCTGCGCTTCACGCTGACCCACTTCGCTCGACGAGATCAGCAGCACTTTATCCACGCCAGCAAAAGCACTTTTCAAGGTTTCAGGTTTGCTGTAATCCGCAGCACGCAAGGTCACGCCTAACGCTTGCAGGTCGCTGGCTTTCTCTGGCGAGCGCACCGCAGCGATGATTTCGCTGACGGGTACTTTTTTCAATAATTCGTTAATCACTAAACGGCCCAGTTGGCCAGTTGCTCCGGTAATCGCAATCATGATGTTCTCCTACAGTTTGAGCTGGAATGAAAACAGCCTACGAGATAAACTAACTTTTAGTAAGTACTTACAGATTTGTTAGTTTGGAAAGGGTGAGTTAAATGTCTGAAAAGATGAGTGAAAAATTTACGCGTGGTGAGTTACTCAACCCCAATTGTCCGTCACGTGATGTGCTTAAGCGTATTACCAGTCGCTGGAGCGTGCTGATTTTATTGGCGCTACGTGAAGAAACGCTGCGCTTTAGCGAGCTGCGCCGCAAGATTGGTGGCGTCAGTGAGCGCATGTTGGCGCAGACGCTGCGCTATATGGAAGAAGATGGTTTTGTCGAGCGGATTGCGTATGAAGTGGTGCCGCCGCACGTCGAATACCGTTTGACGTCGTTAGGGCAGGAAGTGGAAGGGCAGGTGACCGGATTGGCCGATTGGCTGGAGAGCAATGTGCATCGGATTTTGAAAGACTCCACAACGAGCCATTAACAACGGTTGCCAATAATGGCGACCCTACAATAGGTGAATCTGGGTTTGTAGGGTCGCCATTTATGGTGACCGCTAAGTATTACGCGCGCAAATACTTCTCAAACCAACCCAACGTGCGCTCCCACGCCAGATCGGCGGCGGCTTTGTCATAGCGCGGCGTCGAATCATTGTGGAAACCATGATTGACGTTGGGATACACATAACCTTCGTACACTTTATGGTTGGCCTTCAACGCCTCTTCATAAGCTGGCCAGCCTTCGTTGATGCCTTTATCCAGCCCGGCGTAATGCAGCAAGAGTGGCGCTTTGATGCGCGGCACATCATCTGCTTTCGGCTGACGACCATAAAACGGCACGGCGCAGGCCAGTTCAGGAAACGCCACCGCCGCCGCATTCGCCACGCCGCCGCCATAACAGAAACCGGTGATGCCGACTTTGCCGGTGCCCTCTTCGTGGTGCATTAAAAAATCCACCGCCGCAAAGAAATCATTCATCAACTTGGTGGGATCGACTTTTGCCTGCATGGTTTTGCCTTCGTCGTCATTGCCCGGATAACCGCCCATTGAACTCAATCCATCTGGTGCCAGCGCGATATAGCCGGCTTTCGCCACGCGGCGCGCCACATCTTCGATATACGGATTCAGACCACGGTTTTCATGCACCACCACCACAGCCGGCACTTTGCCTTGCGCATTAGTTGGGCGCACCAGATAACCACGCACCTCGCCGTGGCCTTGTGGCGACGGATAGTTAATGTATTCAGGTTTGATCGCCGGATCGGTAAATTCCACCTGCTGCGCCAGCGCATAGTTGGGGCTCATGGCGCTTAACAGCGTTGCACCCGCCATGCCAGCCACGGTGAATTTCGCTGCCATCGCGATGAACTCGCGTTTGCTGATTTTGCCGTGCGCGTAGTAATCGTAAAGCTCGAGCAGTTCCTGAGGGAAATCCTGTGCAGTAAGACGGGTCATAACCTCTCCTTCGCTGTTTAACTGGTTGATTACCGCTCTAAAAAAGCACAGCTTGCCGCCGCTGGCAAATGCCATGCCGCAGCGGGTTAAAGCGCAATGTTTAACATTACTTCACCAATAAACAGCAGAAATAACCTTTTTCGTTTTAAATTAATTATCTTTTAATTAACAATTCTGATCATGATGCGCTGTCCGTAAATATTTACAGCGCATTTCCATCACCGCTAAATAATCTAAATATTCTGCGCACGAAAAAATAAATAAATGAGGTGCTTACCTGATAAGCGCCGTATTAATAGCCATAAAACAATAACAATATTGTCACAATAAATGAGGGTGATTAACCTTAACGTAGTGATTTTAAAGTATTAGTTTCTGCGGAAAACAATGATCGAAATCAAAAAACACTGTTATAGTTTTACCGACTTCCACTGTTTCTTACGGTTCGCACGCCTTTCTTTTACATTGGTGCGACATATCTTTAAGCATGGCGAAATAACGCGATGCTCTGCTTGTTAAATATAAGTAAAAATTTCGGTGTAATTTGTGGCAATGAGGTAAGCAATGTTTGGATTAGATGCCTTTCATCTGGCTAGGATTCAGTTCGCCTTTACTGTTTCCTTCCATATTATCTTCCCAGCCATCACCATCGGTCTCGCCAGCTTCCTGGCGGTGCTTGAAGGGATGTGGCTGAAAACCCGTAACGAGACCTATCGCGATCTCTACCATTTCTGGTCCAAAGCGTTTGCCGTGAACTTCGGTATGGGCGTGGTATCGGGTTTGGTGATGGCGTACCAGTTCGGTACTAACTGGAGCGGTTTCTCGCAGTTTGCTGGCAGTATTACCGGCCCGCTGCTCACCTATGAAGTGTTAACCGCCTTCTTCCTCGAAGCGGGTTTCCTTGGCGTGATGCTGTTTGGCTGGAACCGCGTTGGTCCAGGCTTGCACTTCTTTGCCACCTGCATGGTGGCGCTCGGCACCATCTTCTCCACGTTCTGGATCCTCGCCTCTAACAGCTGGATGCACACGCCGCAGGGCTACATCATCCAGAACGGCATTGTGGTGCCAGAAGATTGGCTGAAAATCATCTTTAACCCGTCATTCCCGTATCGACTGTTCCACATGTCGGTGGGTGCTTTCCTGGCCAGTGCCTTCTTTGTTGGTGCTTCTGGCGCATGGCATTTGCTGCGCGGCAACGACAATCCGGCGATTCGCAAAATGTTCTCAATGGCGTTGTGGATGGCGCTGATTGTGGCACCGATTCAGGCGATGATTGGCGATGCGCATGGGTTGAACACTCTTGAACATCAACCGGCAAAAATCGCCGCGATTGAAGGTCACTGGGAAAACAAACCGGGTGAAGCCTCGCCGCTGATTCTGTTTGGCGTGCCCGATATGGAGCAGGAACGCACCAAATATGCGCTGGAGATTCCTTATCTGGGCAGCCTGATTCTGACCCACAGCCTCGATAAGCAGATTCCGGCGCTGAAGAGTTTCCCGAAAGAAGATCGTCCGAATTCGACCATCATCTTTTGGTCATTCCGCGTGATGGTGGCGCTGGGGCTGCTGATGATTACCCTCGGCGTGGTGAGTTTGTGGCTGCGCTACAAAGGTCGCCTGTATCAATCGCGTCCGTTCCTGTGGTTCACGCTGTTGATGGGCCCATCGGGCTTGATCGCGATTCTGGCGGGTTGGTTTACTACCGAAATTGGCCGTCAGCCATGGGTGGTTTACGGCGTGCAGCGCACCATTGATGCGGTGTCGGCGCATGGCGACATGCACATGAGTATCAGCCTGCTGGCGTTCATTCTGGTTTATTCATCGGTGTTTGGCGTCGGTTATCTCTACATGATGCGTCTGATTAAAGAAGGTCCGGTGACCGGCGAAGGTAAAGAAGTTGATCACGGCGGTCCGGGTCAGCATCACACGCCAGCGCGTCCGTTGTCGGCAGCGAATACCGCGAACAAGAGCGGGGAGCACTAAGATGATCGATTTCTCAATTATCTGGTTTGCCATCATCGTGTTTGGCACCTTGATGTACATCGTGATGGATGGCTTCGATCTCGGCATTGGCCTGCTGTTGCCGTTCAACAAAGATCCGATTGAGCGCGACATGATGGTTAACACCGTTGCGCCAGTTTGGGATGGCAACGAAACCTGGCTGGTGCTGGGCGGCGCGGCGCTGTATGGCGCGTTCCCGCTGGCTTACGCCGTGTTGCTGGATGCGTTGTCGATTCCACTGACGGCGATGTTGATTGGCCTGATTTTCCGTGGCGTGGCGTTTGAATTCCGTTTCAAAGCGACTGAAGAACATCGTCCATTCTGGGATAAATCGTTCATTGCCGGTTCACTGCTGGCGACCTTCAGCCAGGGCGTGGCGGTGGGTGCGATTCTGAATGGTTTCCCGGTGGTCGGCCGTGAATATGCCGGTTCGGCAATGAGCTGGTTAGCGCCGTTCCCGCTGTTCTGCGGCGTGGGCTTGGTGATTGCTTATGCACTGCTGGGCTGCACCTGGCTGATCATGAAAACCGAGCACGATCTGCATCGTAAAATGTCTGCGTTGGCAACGCCGCTGACCTTAACGCTGCTGCTGGTGGTGGGCATTATCAGCATCTGGACGCCGCTGACGCACGCCGATATCGCGCAGCGCTGGTTCTCGCGTCCGAACCTGTTCTGGTTCCTGCCGGTTCCGGTGCTGGTGGTGCTGTGTTCGTGGGGGATTGTGCGTGCCATCAAACGTGAAGCGCATTACTCGCCGTTCATCCTGACGCTGGCGCTGATTTTCCTCGGCTTCTCCGGCCTGGGTATCAGTATCTGGCCGAACATCATTCCACCGTCAATCACCATCTGGCAGGCGGCCTCTCCGGCCAGCAGCCAGGCATTTATGCTGGTGGGCGGCTTACTGATTATTCCGGTGATTCTGGGTTACACCTTCTGGAGTTACTACGTGTTCCGCGGAAAAATCAAAGCCGACGAAGGATATCATTGATATGCAAACCGAGGTCAGCAACATGAAAACTCACACTGAAACCAAGATTCCGTGGTGGAAACAGCTGATGTGGTTGGTCATTATTTACGGCGCAAGCGTGCTGGCACTCGGTGTGGTGGCATCACTGTTTCGTATGATGATGACGGCTGCGGGCATGCGCTCGCACTGAATTGCCACATCGTAAAAAACGTTTGAGTTCACCCGAGGTCGCCATTCATGGCGGCCTTTTTTACGTTCGCGCGCCGAAAAAACATTAGTCACCTAAGCAATTAATGCTTTTCCCGTCTCGCTGGCTTTACTCTTCCTTACGTTGGTAATACGTTTTTGTTATATTTATGTGACGAAACACGCAAATTCATTACCTTCAACCTCATCATTCGATTAGCAAAATCATGCTCAGCCTGAATCTGAAAAAACAGTACATCAATGATCTGGTGGACTGGATCGAGGCCAATCTGACCGACGAACTGAATATCGATCTGATTACCCTGAAATCCGGTTACTCCAAGTGGCACATGCAGCGCATGTTCAAAGAGATGACCGGACAAACGCTGGCGTCGTACACGCGCAAGCGTCGCCTTACGATGTCGGCGATGGCGTTGCGCTTAACCAGCATGCCGCTGATTGATATCGCGGTGCGCTTTGGTTTTGATAACCAACAGAATTTCACCCGTGTGTTTAAAAGCCACTTCTCGCTGACGCCGGGCGCCTATCGTCGCATCCCGGATATGCTGATGAAGGATTTCCACAGCCGCATCTCCACCCAGCGTGAATGGGTGAACGCGCGTCTGGCGCACAAGCCAGAGCTGCAACTGTGCGGCGAAGTGATTGAGTGGGAATGCCGTTTTGGCGAATACATTGAGCATCACAATCATGTGGTGGCGCAGCATACGCGAGATTTCATTGCCTTCGCCGGTCAACACGTCAGTCGCGGCTGGCTCGGTTTCCAGTTCAGTCCGGGCGTGAATTCCGCCGATCAGCAGCACATCAGCATGTTCCAGGCGCTGGAAAGTCAGAACGCCGACGTGTTGCCGCGCAATGTGCAGAACTGGACCGGTGAAAGTGGTTTGTATGCCGAGATTGATTGGCACGGCGCGCCGGAGGAGATCAACGCGTTTACCGCTGAGATTTACTACAACCATCTGCCGGCATTGGGCGTTGCGCGTCGCGCCGGCAAAGATCTGCTCAAGCTGGATTTGAAATACAGCACGCCAGATTTGCTGCAAGGCACGTTTTATATTCCGGTCACGGCGTCGTAATGCATAATTCGTGCGGTAAACCGTGACAAACCGCACGATTTTATAAACTCATCGCCGTGATTGGCGTAAAATTCTTCATTGAAACCTGATTGGCCGCGTAATTCACCAGCCGCCGTACATCAGGCTGGATAATCACCTGCATTTCTGGTCCATTCCGGACCGCTATAGTGAAAAGACAAAAAATTATGCGACTTCTACCGTTGTTCCTCATGACAGCGCTTGTAGCGTTTTCTTCGTTGGCAAGTGCACAGATGGCTGAGCCTTTCTCACCACCGACCGGACTTCATCCGCATCAGACGCATTGCGCGCAGCATGAAATCCTCGGCGACAATCCGTTGCCTCAACACAACAAAGATGATGGCAGCTTTGTTATCTGCACGAATCATCAGGCTTAATCTCTCTCCGCGAATTTATTTCAGATTTAAGCGTACTTGAAAACGGTCACCATAAATGGCGACCCTACGTTGGTGCATATTTCACCCGTAGGGTCGCCATTTATGGTGACCTTTTGCTATGCGCACCAATCCCACATCCACCCAATAGCATTTTTCGGCATTGCATCGAAGATATATCATAACTATTCTCTCCTCATTAAATGAGAATGAGTTTCAATAAACATCCGGGAGAGATCGCTTGCCACAGTCAACATCCGAGCGCGCGCCACGCCGCGTGCGTAATGAATTACGTTTTCGTCATATCACCGTTGCCAGCAAAACCCTGATCGCCGGGGAATTCTGGCGCATCGTATTTACAGGCAGCGATCTGGCGGGCTTCAATTCGCCATCGTTCGATGATCACATCAAAGTGTTCTTCCCGGAGAGTGCAGGCAGCGCGTTGGCTTTGCCGAAAATGACCGAAGAAGGCATTGAATGGCCGGGCGGCGTGCGTCCCGCCGCGCGTGATTACACGCCGCTGGAATTTAACGGCATTGATTCACTGACGCTGGATTTCTATATCCACGATGGTGGCGTTGCCAGCAGTTGGGCGCGGGACGCCAAAGTCGGCGATCAAATAGCCATGGGCGGGCCGCGCGGTTCGTGTGTCGCACCTGTGGATTACGCCTGCCAGATTTACGTCTGCGATGAGACCGGTCTGCCGGCTTTTAAACGCCGTTATGCCGAAATGCAGGCACAGGAAATTCACCTGCTAGTCTATGCCGATGAAGCCACGGGCCGCGATTATCTTGGCGAGTTGGACAACGTTAAGATTACCTGGCTGGGGAGCGGCACCATGCAGGCGGAGAACCTCGGCCCAATCATTGCGCAACTGGATAAAATCTCGCTGCCGAGTGAAGAGTATTTCATCTGGCTGACTGGTGAAGGGGAAGCGGTGAAGTTGCTGAGCGACTATTTCACCCAGCGTCGTGGTGCGCATACCGACTTCGTGCGTGCGGTGGCTTACTGGCATCAGAAATAACCGACAATCGCCCGCGCGCTGCCGCCTGTGTTGAATTTTGCCAGGCGGCAGACTACTATCAACCTCCCTAAATTGATGCTCAGGAAGGCAATGAAACAGCTGCGGGATTTTCCATCTCACTCCGAACATGCACAGCGTGCTATCTGTGCGGGTGCACGCAAAAAGCGTCGCGAACGGATGTTGGATGCCAGCGATATCCGCCTGTTAATGCTGCACTTTCTGGCGATTAGCTCCGCGCACGGTTATGAGCTGATCAAATCGGTTGAAGAACTCTCCAAAGGCGAATATTCCCCCAGCCCCGGCATTATTTATCCCAATTTAACCTTGCTTGAAGAGATGGATGCGATTCGCGTGGTCGATGCGCAGGCATCGCGCAAAGCCTATGCGTTGAACAGCAGCGGGGCAGCTTTGCTGGCGCAGAATCGTGACAACGTTGACGCAATCATTGAGCGCTTAACCTCACTGGCGATTCTGGTGAATAACCGCAGCATTCCGCAGGTTGAGCAAGCGATTCATCTGATTAAGCACACCCTGAACCACCGCTTGGCGCAGGAAGATATCTCCGAGCAGGCGCTGGAAATCGTGATTAATGCGCTGCACGAAGCGGCGGAGAAAATCGCCAAAAGTTAGCGTTTGCCATCGGTCACCATAAATGGCGACCCTACAAATTCCACCCGTAGGGTCGCCATTTATGGTGACCGTTTCGCTGGCCGCAGTGATAGTTAACTCTTCTTCTTATCCACATGCCCCAGCGCGCGGTCTGGCCAACACACATCGCGCACGCGCTGCTTCAATGCCGCGGCATCGGGGAATCCGCCTTCCTGCTTACGTTCCCAAATCACCAAATCATCAATACGAATCTCGAACACGCCGCCGGTGCCAGGCTTCAGCGTGACCGCACTTAAATCCTCGGCAAAAGTATGCAGCAGTTCTTGCGCCATCCAGGCGGAGCGCAGCAGCCAGTTACATTGCGTGCAGTAATGGATGGTAATCGCGGGTTTTTGTGACATGGCTGTTGGGTTCCTTATCAATCAATTAACAAAATGTGCTGTCCAAGATACATCTTAGCTTACTTCTAGTTGATAATGATTACCACTTGCATTACATTCCTGTCGAAATCATTTATTACATAAAATAAGTCCACATTTTTCTACGGTCTTTTAACAAAAGCCCGTATTTTCGGCAGCAAGCAAGTGAGCGAATACTAACAATTAACCAGGTATTTCGCGCATGTCTTTACTCTTTCAGGGATTCACTCAGCAACGTCTGTTTAAAGTTGCCATCTTATCTTCCGCGATTCACGCCGCGTGTAGCTTTGCCGCCAGCGATGAAGCCGAGCTGACCGTCACTGCGCCAAAACAGCAGGCCGGCAACAAAACCACCATTACTGCACAAGAACTGCAAAAACGCGGTGCCAACGATTTTGGTTCAATCATGCGTTACGAGCCGTTAATCAGCGCTACCGGTTCCAGCGGCGGATCATCGGCGGGGAAAAGCGGTTTCGACCGCGCAGGTTACACTGGCTATAACATTCGTGGTCTGGAAAGTAACCGCGTCGGCATGGATATCGACGGCATTCCGATCCCCGATGCCACCGGACGTCCTTACGTTAGTCGCACCGGTAACAACACTTTCGGCATTGGCCGCGATTACATCGATCCCTACATGTTCGGCAGCGTTGATATTGAGAAGGGCGCGACAGCGGTTGATCAGCCCAATACTTCGATTGGTGGGAACGTCTCATTCCACAACAAAACCGCCGACGATTACCTCAGCAGCGAAAAAAACACCTACTTCGGTTACCAAAGCGATTACGACTCCTCAAATCGTAGCTGGCACAACGGCATTACTGCCGCCGCCGGGGATGATGAGTTGCGCGGCCTGTTTGTTTACAGCCGTCGCGATGGTCAGGAAACGCAGAACAACAGCGGCGTAAAAGATGCCTATCCGGCCAACTGGCATTCGGATGCGTTTATGACCTCAGGCATTTGGCAGCCAAACGATCAGCACAAGCTGAGCGCCACCTTTGATTACTATCACAAAACTAACCACAGTCATTACGATACCTGGGATACCAGCGGCAATACCGTTTGGGGCACAGCGCAGCAGCAGAGCGACACCCGGCGCTGGGGCATCAACCTGGCCGATGAGTGGACGCCCTACAACGACGTGATTGATACGCTGACCACGCGGATTTACTGGCAGCAAACGCAGGCGCACGACAATACTTATTTGCCGACCAGCGCCAGCCAGTACGGTTTTGTTTACTCGGATTTCAATGTTGATACTTACGGCTTCGACACGCGTGGCACCAAAACCTTGGGCCGTCATGAGTTGAGTGCCGGTTTCAATGCGCGTCTCGATAATAGCGAGCGTCCGTTCCGCCAGGCACCGACGCCGAGCACTTACAGCGTCATCACTCAACCGCAATCCGACAGCCGCATGTTTGCCGTTGCCGGTTATGTGCAAGATAAGATCAATTTCGATCTTGATAGCCACAACTTCGCCATCATTCCCGGCGTGCGCGTGATGTATCAAAGTACTAAGCCAGAGAATCTCGGCGATCTCACCACCGGCAGCGCGGTGCTGACCGAGGAGCAAGTGGCGGCGCTGTACGGCAAAACCAACTCCGACACCCAAGTGTTGCCGTCGCTGACCTTCCAGTACGATCTCACGCCAGCGTTGACCACCTATCTGCAATACAAACGCGGCGTGCAGTTCCCGACGACCAGCCAGCTGTACGGCTCATGGAACCTGGGATCGAGCTATGCGGGTAGCGCGCAGTACGCGTTAATCGGCAACACCGATCTGAAAACTGAAACCAGCAACAACTTCGAGTGGGGTTTGAAAGGCCAGGCAACCGAAGGCGTGACGGTGAACACTTCGGTGTTCTACAACCAATACAAAAACTTCATTGCTTACACCCGTTATCGCCGTTCGGCCAATCCTGAGATGTTCGTCAATGTGCCGAGCAACATCTACACCAGCTATCAGGCTGAAAACCGCGATAAGGCCTACATTTATGGGGCTGAGATCTCGACCAAAGTGAACTACGGCACTTGGTTCTCGCAAGTGGATGGCCTGAGCAGCACCTTTGCGCTGGGCTACAACGAGGGTAAATCCAAGTCGAGCTATGCTGGCGACAAATACATCGATCTCGACAGCGTTGCGCCGTTGAAAGCGATTGTCGGTTTAGCGTGGGATGACAAAGCGCGCGGCTACGGTGCGGCGTTAACGGCGACCTTCGTTAAAGGTAAGCAGGCCACCGCCACCAACCGCGAAAGCTACACCAACACCGGAACGGCGATCACCGATGCCACCAGTGAATACATGCGCGTTCCGGGCTATGGCATGGTGGATGCCACCGCATATTGGCAGGCGACGAAAAACGTCAAGCTGAGCGGCGGCATCTACAACATCACCGATCGCAAATATTGGGACTACACCAGCAGCCGCACGCTGACCAGTACCAATGAGCAGGAACGCAACGACATCAACCTGGCAGTGATGCCGGGCCGCACCTTCCAGTTAGGTGTCAACGTCGATTTCTAACCCCTTTTCGCCCTGCGGTGACGCAGGGCATTTTCAATGGAGCAAGCGCATGAACCCACGTTACGATCACTATCTGGCGCTGAAAGGCGAACATCCAAAAAAGTACGCGCGCGATCTCGCGGCGTTAATGGGCATTGGCGAAGCGCAGCTGTGTGAAGCGCGCATTGGTCAGGATGCGCAGGCGCTGAAGCCGGATTTCCCGGCGTTGCTGGCCGCGTTAGCGGCAGTTGGCGAAACCAAAAGCATCACCCGCAATGAATACGCGGTGCATGAGCAGGTGGGTAAATATGAAAACCTGCACCTTGGCGAACATGCCGGATTGATTCTTAACCCGCGCGCGCTTGATCAGCGCCTGTTCCCCAATCAGTGGCACAGCGCGTTTTTCCTGCGCGAGCAAACGGCGCGCGGCGAACGTCAAAGCATTCAGATTTTTGATCGCCACGCCGATGCGGTACTGAAAATCTACACTACTGAACATACCGACATCGCCGCCTGGGATGCGCTGATCGCGGCGTTTGTGGTTGAACAGGTTGATGCATTAGATCCACAGCCGTTCAATGCGCCAGAACATAGCAGCGCGGTAGATGCCGCTAAAGTCGAAGCGGAATGGCGTGCTATCACCGATGTGCATCAATTCTTTGGTCTGTTGAAGCGCCATAACCTTTCGCGCCCGCAAGCGTTTCGCGCGGTGCCTGACGATCTGGCGCGTCAGGTCAGTAACGCTGCGCTGGCGCAGTTGCTGGATCAGGCGCAGCAGGATGGCAACGAAATCATGATCTTTATCGGTAATCGCGGCTGTACGCAGATCTTCACCGGCGCGATTGAGAAGCTGATGCCAATGGATAACTGGATCAACATCTTCAATCCGACCTTCACGCTGCATTTAATGGCCGATCACATCCACGAAAGCTGGGTGACGCGCAAACCCAGCGGCGACGGCTTTGTCACCAGCCTGGAACTGTTTGCCGCCGACGGCACGCAGATCGCGCAACTATACGGTCAACGCAGCGAAGGCACGCCAGAACAGGCGCGCTGGCGTGAGCAGGTGGAGGCTTTGGCATGAGAAAACTTCTGCTACTGATTAGTGCGCTGGCGCTGCCAACCTTGGCGGCGGAGCGTGTGGTGTCGATTGGCGGCGACGTCACGCAAATCATCTATGCGCTGGATGCGCAGCAAGATCTGGTGGCGCGCGACAGCACCAGCCTGCATCCGGCGCAGGCCACCAAGTTGCCGGATATCGGTTATATGCGCCAACTCAACGCCGAAGGCATTCTGGCGCTGAAACCCACCTTGGTGCTGAGTAGCGAACTGGCGAAACCGTCGCTGGTGTTGCAGCAAATTGAGCAAGCTGGCGTGAAAGTGGTGGATGTCACCGGCGAAAACAGCCTCGACGCTATTCCGAAGAAAATCGCCACCATCGGCAAAGCGCTGCATCGTGAAGATGAAGCCAAGGCGCTGATTGAGAAAGTGAATAAACAGCGCGCCGAGATCCCGCAGCAAGCGCTGCCGGTGAAAGTGCTGTTTATTATGGCGCACGGCGGCATGCGTACGCAGGCGGCGGGCACGCAAACCGGTGCAGATGGCGCGATCCGCAGCGCCGGTTTGGTCAACGCGATGGCGGCGGTGCCGCATTATCAGCAGCTTTCGCAAGAAGGCGTGGTAGCTGCGGCGCCAGATTTGATTGTGGTTGGCGAAGATGGCTTAAAAACCTTGGGTGGCGAAGATAAAGTGTGGGCGCTGCCCGGTCTAGCATTGACGCCAGCCGGTCAACATCGCGCGTTGCTGGTGGTGGATGAGATGGCGCTGCTGAGTTTTGGTCTGGATACGCCAAAGACAATAGTTAAATTGCGTCACGCAGCTGAAGCGGCCAAGCATGACTAATTCCGTTGTGATGCGCTGGCTGCTGTTAATGGCCATCAGCATGGTGATTTGTATGCTGATGGCCGCCAACTTCGGTGCGATGCCGCTTTCCGTTCGAACATTATTAAACGCGCCATTGAGCGATATGGCGTGGCAAATCTGGATCAATATCCGTTTACCGCGCGTGTTGCTGGCGGTGCTGCTTGGCATGGCGCTGGCGGTGTCTGGCGCGGTGATGCAGGGATTGTTTCGCAATCCGCTGGCCGATCCCGGTTTGCTGGGGATCAGCAGCGGCGCGGGTTTGGCGGTGGCGATTGCTATCGTCATCCCGCTGGGTTTACCGCCGTTGCTGGCGCTGTGGCTGCCAACTCTCGCCGCCTTCCTGGGGAGTTTGCTGGTGACGCTGCTGATCTTCAGCTTTAGCCGCCTGGCGCTGGGTAATTTGTCGCGCTTGCTGCTGGTCGGCATCGCCATCAATGCCTTGTGCGGCGCGGCGGTTGGCGTGCTGTCGTGGCTCAGCAACGATCAGCAACTGCGCCAACTGGCGTTGTGGGGCATGGGCAGCTTGAGTACGGCGCAATGGCCGAGTTTGCTGGTGTGCGCACTGTTGATTCTGCCCGCGCTGATTGCCATTCAACTGCGCGCGCGGCGTCTCAATTTGCTGCAACTGGGTGAGGAAGATGCGCATTACATGGGCATCGACGTCAAACGCACGCAGCGGCAGTTGTTGGTACTGAGCGCCTTGCTGGTCGGCACCGCGGTTTCAGTGAGCGGCATTATTGGTTTTGTCGGTTTAGTGGTGCCGCATCTGATGCGTTTCTGCCTCGGCAGCGATCACCGCTGGATGCTGCCGGGTTCGGCGCTGGCAGGCGCGATATTGCTGTTGCTGGCCGATACGCTGGCGCGCACCGTGGTGATCCCGGCGGAAATGCCGGTGGGATTGCTCACCAGTTTACTGGGCGGCCCGTGGTTTCTCTGGCTGATTCTGCGCCAACAAAGGGGGATAAATGAGTGATTGCATGCAGGCGCGCGGCTTGTGCTTCAGTCACGGTTCGCGCGCGTTAATCGATGATGTCTCGATCACTTTGCCGCCCGGCGAAATGATCAGCTTAATCGGGCCAAACGGTGCCGGGAAATCCACGTTGTTACGTTTGCTGACCGGCTTTCTCACGCCACAAGCCGGTGAATGCTGGCTTGGCGAGCGTCCGCTCAACGCCTGGCCGCGTGAACCGCTGGCGCAACGTCGTGCAGTGATGCGCCAGCAAAATAGCGTCACGTTCCCGCTGCCGGCACAAGACGTGGTGGCGATGGGTCGCGCGCCGTGGCCCACCGCGCAATCCAAAACGGTAATCGAAGAAGTAATGCACATCACCGGCAGCCTGGAACTGGCGCAGCGCGATTATCGATCGCTCTCTGGCGGCGAGCAGCAACGCGTGCAACTGGCGCGCGTGCTGGCGCAGTTGTGGCACGACGATGGCCCACGCGGCTGGCTGTTTCTCGATGAACCGACGTCGGCGCTGGATCTGTTCTGGCAGCAGCACAGTTTACGTTTGCTGCATCGGCTAACGCGGAACGGGCGCTTTAGTGTGTGTGCCGTGTTGCACGATCTCAATCTGGCCTCGTTGTGGTCAGATCGCGTGTTGTTGTTGCATCAAGGCAAATTAGTGGCGCAGGGCGCACCGCAGGATGTGATGACCGAAAGCACGTTGACGCGTTGGTATCAGGCGGAATTGGATGTGGTGATGCAGGGAGAAAAGGGCAGGCCGCAGATTCAGCTGCGTGCGTGAGTTGCAGGCGGTCGCCATTTATGGTGACCAAAACAGGTGTGTAGGAACGCTCTCCAAACCGATCAAGCGTGTCATTCTGCTTAAACAATGGCACTGTAAAACACCAATCTGACACATCGCTTGATCTTCTCCCGCTCCCACTTGTGGGAGAGGGCTGGGGTGAGGGGAATTTGTAATAATCTGCATAAAACCGCATTAAAGACAAATATCCAAGCGATTAAATATTTCAATTATATTAATTATCAATTAGTTGCGTATTTCATTGAGTGATTTTTAATTCTTATGTCGCGGGTTGTTCCTGCGAAAAAAAGATGACATTATTGCGCCCTACGGATTGCCACCGCCTGACGTATTCGCCGAGGAAATCTCCTCATTGCTGTGCCATCGGCACCCACTCATCCTTACTCTCAGGGATTTGTGTTATGAACCCATTGAAAATCGCTGCTAGCGTAGCGGTAGCCCCAAGTCTGAGCCTCAACACCGCGCGCGACGTGGTGACGCTGGATAATACCGATTTTACTGATGTGGCGGCGGTTGTCGTCTCGCTGGCGGATACGCGCAGCGGCGTGCTAACGCTATTGCGGCAAAACGGCTTCAATTTGCCGATCTTCGTCGCCAATGCGTTCGACGAAGAGGTGCTGAAATTGCCGGGCGTGACCGGCGAAATCAATGGCGCACCGCAAGAGTGGGAAGCGCTGGAAGAAGCAGCGCAGGCATATGAATCGGATTTATTGCCACCGTTCTTCGACACCTTGACGCGTTACGTCGATATGCAGAACAGCACCTTCGCGTGTCCGGGGCATCAGGGCGGCGCATTCTTCCGTAAGCATCCGGCGGGACGTCAATTCTATGAGTTCTACGGCGAAAACATCTTCCGCTCTGACATGTGCAATGCCGACGTTAAACTTGGCGATCTGCTGATCCATGAAGGTTCAGCCAAAGATGCACAAAAGCATGCGGCTAAAGTGTTTAATGCCGACAAAACCTATTTCGTGCTGAACGGCACCTCCAGCGCCAATAAAGTGGTGACTAACGCGCTGCTGACGCGCGGCGATCTGGTGCTGTTTGACCGCAACAACCATAAATCCAACCATCATGGCGCGCTGATACAGGCCGGTGCCACGCCGGTCTATCTCGAGGCGGCGCGTAATCCGTTTGGCTTTATCGGCGGCATTGATGCGCACTGTTTTGATGATGCTTATTTGCGTGAGCAGGTTGCGAAAGTGGCGCCGCATCGCGCTCACGATCAGCGTCTGTTCCGCCTGGCGATTATCCAACTCGGCACCTACGATGGCACGGTGTACAACGCGCGTCAGGTGGTCGATCGCATTGGTCATCTGTGCGACTACATTCTGTTTGATTCGGCGTGGGTCGGTTACGAGCAGTTTATTCCACTGATGGCCGGTTGCTCGCCGCTGACGCTGAAGTTGAACGAAAACGATCCGGGCATTTTTGTCACCCAATCGGTGCACAAACAGTTGGCTGGCTTCTCGCAGACGTCGCAAATTCACAAGAAAGACAATCACCTGCGTGGGCAAAAGCGCTTCTGTCCGCACAAGCGTCTGAACAATGCGTTTATGCTGCACGCCTCAACCAGCCCGTTCTATCCGCTGTTTGCCGCGCTGGATATCAACGCGCGTATGCACAAAGGCGAAGCGGGACGCAGCATGTGGCACGAATGCGTCACCATCGGCATTGATGCGCGCAAAGCGATTCTGGAACGTTGCGAGATGATCCAACCATTCCTGCCGGAAAAGGTGCACGGCAAACTGTGGCAAGCGGCGGAAACGGAAGCCATCGCTGCCGATCCGGCTTACTTTAGCCTCGAACCCGGCGCGAAATGGCACGGTTTTGCAGGGTATGCTCAGGATCAGTATCTGATTGATCCGTGCAAATTGTTGCTGACCACGCCGGGCATTGATGCTTCAAGTGGCAAATACACCCGCTTCGGTATTCCCGCCACCATCCTGGCGAACTACCTGCGCGAGAACGGCATCGTGCCAGAGAAGTGCGACCTGAACTCAATTCTGTTCCTGCTGACGCCAGCGGAAACGCCGGAGAAAATGGCGCATTTGGTGGCGATGCTGGAGCAGTTTGAGCAGCATGTGCGTGAAGATGCGCTACTGGCGGAAGTGCTGCCGAGCGTGTATCGCAAGAATATCGAACGTTATAAAGGTTATACGCTGCGTCGCTTGTGCCAGGAGATGCACGATCTGTATGTCAGCTATGACGTGAAAGATTTGCAGAAAGCGATGTTCCGCGCAGAGTGTTTCCCACCGGTGCAGGTGAATCCGCAGGATGCGCATCAGGCGTATATTCGCGGTGAAGTGGAGTTGGTGCCGATTGCCGATGCCGCGGGACGAATTGCCGCAGAAGGTGCATTGCCTTATCCACCGGGCGTGCTGTGCGTAGTACCCGGTGAAGAGTGGGGCGGCGCGGTGCAGCAATATTTCCTCGCACTGGAAGAGGGGATTAATTTGTTGCCGGGCTTCTCACCAGAGCTGCAAGGGGTTTACACCGAGGAAGATGACAGCGGGCGGCTGCGGTTAGTGGCGAATATGATGGTCTGAGATGGGTGTTGCTATCAAAAAGGTGGGCAAAAATGCCCACTCTACGACGTAGGGTCGCCATTTATGGCGACCGTTAATCAATACCGGCGATAACTGCGCTGCGCCTGGCTCACTTTATACAGATAACGACGCGACTCTGCCGACGGATGGTTGGTGGTCAGCGTCTGATACACCTCAGCTGGCGACATGCCATTAATCGACGAGAATGCGCGATCTTTATCGCTGGAGAACACGCGCAGCACGCTGCCCGCACCGCCGTTATACGCGGTAATCACCGCATAACGCCGTGAAGTCGGATCCTGAATTCCGCCCAGATAACTTCTTTGCAGAATCGACAGATACGCGGTGCCTGCATCAATATTATTCTCAGGATCAAGCAGATAGCTACGACTCGGTTTGCCGCCTTTGCCCTGCATGCGGAACACATCGACACCAGCAGTGTGCTGCACCACCTGCATCAAGCCCAATGCATCGGCATGGCTCACCGCATACGGGTTGAAGCTCGATTCAATCTGCATAATCGCCAGAATCAATGACGCATCCACACCATATTGCTCGGCAGCTTTACGCACCATCGGCAGATATTTGTGTGCACGTTTGTCGAGGTGGTTTGGCACCATCGGAATGGTTACCGACCAGATGACGTGCAAGCCAGACGTGCGTTTTTGCAGTTTGTTTTGAATCAGATAATCAGCAAAGTTACCGGCGCGGCCCTGCCAGCGAATCGGTTGTCCGGTGTTATCCAGCACCTGGCCGTACAGCAGCGGCTCTTTACTGATTTGAATATCGTTGGCGTCGGAGTAGAGATCGACATTGCCGGGATCTTCGCCGATTAACAGCGTGGTGATGATCGCCTGGCGCAGGCTGGCCATCGGATCGGTGCCGGAAATGGTCTCGATAGTGATGCTACCGCTGTCGAAGTTGATGTGACTGCGGGTGTAATAGCCATCGCTGTATTTAACGTAGTCTTTTGGACCGGCGATCAGAACTTCATTGATACCCCAAATGTTTTCAATGTTGTGGGCGAACTGGCCCATCAAAATATCGAAACCGTTGGTGTCCTTGACCCACTCTTCATGATACTGCGATTTTTTTTGTCCGGAGCAGGAGACCAAAAGTGGTGCAATCACCAACAGCGCTATCAGTTTTTTATTCATTGTTAATGCGTGCCTGAATCGAAAAAGAGGGCCTCAAAGGGAAGCCCTGAACGGTTATTTTTCTGGCGGGGTGTAACCTTCAATATGCACATCTTTGCCTTCGAACAGGAAATTCACCATCTCCTTCTCCAGCACTTTGCGATCTTCCGGGTTCATCATGCTCAATTTCTTTTCATTGATTAGCATGGTTTGCTTGGACATCCACTGCTGCCAAGCTTCTTTGGAAATCTCATTGAAAATGCGCTTGCCCAGATCGCCAGGATAGAGCTGGAAGTCCTGGCCTTCAGCGTCGCGTTGCAGATAGGTACAAAAAATGGTGCGGCTCATTACTCTTCCTCTTCGGTCACGTCTGTTCGACGCATAAGCTGCTGGGGATGGCGCAATTCGTGCAATAAGCGCTCAACGGGCGCTGCCAAACCCACAGACGGGGGTTGCGCTAAGTTATACCAGAGACCGCCCGCTTCATCCATCAGCGACCCGGCAGAAGGCCATGCGAGCCACATAGGCACAATGTCTAAGTGGAAATGGCTGAAAGTATGGCGAAATGCGGTGAGCTGCTGCGGTTTGGCGTGAATGCCACGTTGGTGTAGCCAGTCAGTTAGCGCTTGCTCACTGGTAAACTGCGGGAAGCAGAACAAGCCGCCCCACAATCCCACGGGAGGACGCTGTTCCAGCCACACGTCATCGCCTTCCTGTATCATCAGCATCCAGCCGCTGCGCTCCGGCAATGTCTGTTTCGGTTTCTTGCCGGGATATTGCGCCCAGCTATTATTGGCGTACGCCTCGCAACCGCTGCTGAGCGGACAGATTTCACATTTTGGACGCGAGCGAGTACACACTAACGCGCCGAGGTCCATCATCGCCTGATTAAACTGGCTGACGCCTGCGACTGGCGTAACTTCTTCGCTGATCTGCCATAAGCGCTTTTCGACGTCCTTTTTACCCGGCCAACCGCCCACCGCGTAGCAGCGCGCCAGCACGCGTTTAACGTTGCCATCCAGAATCGGGAAGTGCAGGCCAAGCGACAACGACAACACCGCGCCAGCCGTCGAACGACCAATGCCCGGCAGCGCCGCGACATCATCAAAGTTACGCGGAAACTCGCCGCCGTGCTGCTCAACCACCTGTTTTGCCGCTTTATGCAGATTGCGCGCGCGCGCGTAATAACCGAGGCCGGTCCACAGATGCAGCACTTCATCCAGCGGGGCCGCCGCCAAATCTGCCACTGTCGGGAAGCGCGCCATAAAGCGTTCAAAATAGGGAATGACGGTGGCAACTTGCGTTTGTTGCAGCATCACTTCAGAAAGCCATACCTTGTACGGCGTTTTCTCCTGCTGCCACGGCAGGGTTTTGCGGCCGAAGCGTTGATACCAATCCAGCACTTGTTGCGCGAACGTCGACGCTTGCATCATAAGAAGGAAATTTTCCGTGTTTACTCTACAATCAGGCAGGAATTCCAGCACAGAGACCTCTGGGTGTAAACCGGAACATTGCAAAGGCTTGCTTCTGCTTTCTAACTTTGCATAATGCCCGTTTCCCAGAACAGGCTAACCAGCAGGCTTCAACATGATCAATGACGTCATCACCCCAGAATTTGATGAGAACGGGCGGCCATTACGCCGTATCCGCAGTTTTGTGCGCCGTCAGGGGCGCTTAACGAAAGGACAGCAGCTCGCGCTCGATAATTTGTGGCCGGAGATGGGCGTTGAGTTCCAGCAGGAACCGTTGGATCTGGTGACGCTGTTTGGCCGTGATGCGCCAGTGGTGCTGGAGATCGGTTTCGGTATGGGCGCTTCGCTGGTGACCATGGCGCAAAATAATCCACATCAGAATTTCCTCGGCCTGGAAGTGCATGCGCCGGGCGTCGGGGCTTGTCTGGCGTCGGCGAAAGAGGCCAATGTTGAGAACCTGCGCGTGATGTGTCACGACGCGGTTGAAGTGCTACAGAAGATGATTCCGGATAACTCGCTGCGCATGGTGCAGTTGTTCTTCCCGGACCCGTGGCACAAAGCGCGCCATAATAAGCGCCGCATCGTGCAGGTGCCGTTTGCTGAGTTGGTGATGCGCAAGTTGAAGCTGGGCGGCGTGTTCCATATGGCGACCGATTGGGAAGCATACGCGCAGCATATGCTCGAAGTGATGAGCAGCATCGACGGATACAAAAATCAGTCGGAAAGTAACGATTACGTGCCGCGTCCAGAAACGCGTCCGTTAACGAAGTTTGAGCAGCGCGGGCAGCGATTAGGCCATGGCGTATGGGATCTGATGTTTGAGAGGGTGAAATAATGGCCGTACAACGTAGCCGTCGTTTGCGTAAAAAGCTGCATATTGATGAGTTTCAGGAATTAGGTTTCTCGGTTGCCTGGCGTTTTGCCGAAGGCACCAGCGAAGAGCAGATTGATGCGACTGTTGATCAGTTCATTAATGAAGTGATCACCCCGAACGGCCTGGCCTACGATGGCAGCGGCTATCTGGTGTGGGAAGGTTTGGTGTGCTTGCAAGAAACCGGCAAATGCACCGACGAACACCGTGAGCTGGTGCGTAAGTGGCTGGAGCAGCATAAGTTGTCGGACATCCAGGTAACTGAACTCTTCGACGTTTGGTGGGACTAAGTTAAACGGCTAATGTGCGCTGGTGGCCAATAATGGCCACCCTACGAAATCTGTTGTAGGGTCGCCATTGATGGCGACCTTTTTTATACCTAATGCTTGTCAGGAGATTTCATGGTTCGTAAGGCACTTCTCGCCGCGCTGCTGCTGGCGGCAACTCAGGCTCAGGCTGCGTACGAGTGCAGCGTCAAGCCGCAGGATGATGTGATCATTAAACCGCAGAGCGTGCAGGTGGTCGGCAGCAACGGCAACCTCGAAATCACGCCGCAGGGCGATGTGCAGTTTAATGGGCAGAAGCTCAGCATGGATAACGCGACGCGTCAGCAAGCCATTGATTATCAAACCTCGCTGCGTCGCGATTTGCCGTGGGTCGATAGCGGGGCAACCTCGCGTCTGGAGCGTAGCCGCGTGGCGCTGGACAAAGTGATTGTTGAAAAGCTTGGTGCTAACAGCAATGTGCGTAATCGCCTCACCAAGCTAGATGGTCAGCTTAAGCAGCAGATGAATCGCATTATTGAGCATCGTCCCGATGGCTTGACTTTCCACCATCAGGCGATTGATCAGGTGCGCGCCGACGGCGAGAAGCTGGTGCAGAGCACGCTGGGCGGCATCATGCAGGATAGCCTTAACGAAATGGGCAGTAGTCAGGCGGCGAGCGGCAGCAATCCGTTGCAGGCGATCATGGGCAATCTCGGGGGTTTGCAGCAAGCGGTGCAGGCTGAATGGAATAATCAAGAACAGGATTTCCAGAACTTCGGCCACGAAGTGTGTAATCGCGTTACCGTGCTGGAACAACAACGCAAAGGCTTGATGCAGAAAGTTAAAAGCTAACTCTCTTCTTCAATAAAAAAGGCCGGTTTCACGGCCTTTTTTATCACTCATCTTCGCTTAAGAACAACTCCAGCAGCGAGTTGAGGAACAGCTTACCTTTCTCGGTAATCTGCCAATGTTCGGCTGTTTCCACCACGTAACCTGCCGCAATTGCCGCATCAATTTGTGGGCGAATCATTTGCTCATCCATACCGGTATACTGACGGAAATCAGCGCGTGGCGCGGCTTCCAGCAGGCGGAAGCGGTTCATAAAGAACTCGAACGGTTTATCGTTTTCAGCCACATCGTGCTGCTTATCAAGATAATTGCCTTTCATAAAGCCGCGTGGATGACGCGTTTTCACTGTACGCACGATGCGCCCATCCGGCTGCGTCAATTTGCCGTGTGCACCACAACCAATGCCCAGATAATCACCGAAGCGCCAATAATTGAGATTATGCTCGCAGCGATAGCCCGGTTTCGCATAAGCCGAGGTTTCATATTGTTGATAACCGGCGGCGCTCAACAGGTGATGGCCTTGCTCGAAAATATCCCACAGCGCGTCGTCATCCGGTAATTTCGGCGGACGAGAACCAAACAGCGTGTTCGGCTCAATGGTTAGCTGATACCACGACAAATGCGGCGGATTGAGTGCAATCGCTTTACGCAAATCATCCAGCGCTTCCTCCAGCGACTGATCCGGCAAGCCGTGCATCAAATCGAGGTTAAAGCTGCGCAGGCCTAGACCTTCGGCCAACTGCGCCGCGCGCACCGCTTCTTCTGGCCCGTGAATACGGCCTAAACGCTCAAGTTTTTGCGGGCTGAAGCTTTGTACGCCAATCGAAATGCGATTAATACCGGCTTTCTGGTAAGCGCTGAAGCGTTCGGCTTCCACCGTGCCTGGATTGGCTTCCATGGTGATTTCCGCGTCCGCCGCCAGCGGTAAACGCGCGCGCACGCCATCCATCAACATCTGCATTGCGTTACTGCTCAGCAGGCTTGGCGTGCCACCGCCGATAAAGATGGTGCGCACTTCGCGCCCAGCGGTGAGCGGCAGGTCCTGTTCGAGATCGTTGAGCAGGTGCTGCACATACTCAATGTGCGGCACCTCGCCTTTTAACGCGTGAGAGTTGAAATCACAGTACGGACACTTCTGCACACACCACGGAATGTGGATGTAGAGGCTTAACGGCGGTAATTCAGCAGAAAACTCAGGCATTGCGCATCGCTTCCAACAGCAGCGTCAATGCTTTACCACGGTGCGAGACGGCGCGCTTTTCGTCTTTACTCAGCTCTGCCGCCGTTTTCCCTAATTCTGGGACGTAGAAGATCGGATCGTAGCCAAAACCGCCTTCTCCCGCTGCTGCGCGAGTGATTTCACCGGCCCAGCTACCGTGGAACACCAGCGGAGTAGGATCGGCGGCGTGACGCACGTAAACCAGTACGCAATGGAATTGCGCCTGACGTTTGTCGTCTGGCACATTTTCTAACGCTACCAACAATTTATCGAGATTTTGCTGATCGCTGGCATCCACGCCAGCATAGCGCGCCGAGTAAATGCCCGGTGCGCCACCGAGCGCATCAACCGCTAAACCCGAATCGTCGGCAATCGCCGGTAAGCCGGTGATTTCAGCCGCATGACGCGCTTTGAGAATGGCGTTTTCAATAAACGTCAGGCCGGTTTCTTCCGCCGACTCAACGCCTAACTCGGTTTGCGCCACGATATCCAGCCCGAAGGCCGCTAACAGATCGGCCAGTTCGCGGACTTTGCCCGGATTACCGGTCGCGAGAACAACTTTTTGCATAACAGTTCCAGATAGACGAATTACAGCAAATACCAAAGACCTGGGAACAGGTCCATGCCGAGGAAATTCAGCGCGTACAGCACCAGAATCACAATCATGGCAGAAAAATCAATGCCGCCCATCGCAGGCAAGATGCGGCGAATTGGCGACATCAGCGGTTCAGTCAATTGGATCAGCACCTGATCCATTGGGCCGCGACCCTGGCTGATCCAGCTCATCAGCGAGCGAATGATGATTACCCAGAACACCAGATAACCGGCTGATTTCACCAGCGACAGCAAGCCGACCAGCAGATTGGTTGGGTCGACGGAGAACACGCCAACCTGAATCAGTAGCAGCACCGGATATTTAATGGTGGTGAGTACAAACGCCAGCAGCAGCGAGGCGGTATCAATCGGGCCGATGGCGGGAATAATACGGCGCAGCGGCTTGATAATCGGTTGGGTGATTTTCACAACAAACTGCGCCAGCGGGTTGTAAAAGTCACAGCGTGACCACTGCATCCAGATGCGCAGCAGCAACACCATCACGTACAAATCGATCAGCGTTTTGACTAAAAACGTCAGTGTTAACATGAGGTTCCTCAATTATTGTTGTGAAGGTCGCGCATAATCCCGCGCGCCAAAAACGGCGGTGCCAATGCGCACCATGGTGCTGCCTGCGGCGATTGCCGCATCCATATCGTCGCTCATTCCCAGAGAAAGCGTATCGACGTCCGGAAAATCCTGCTGCAAAGCATGAAACGCGGCGGCCATTTGCTGACAAACCGCCAGTTGGCGATCGTATTCCGCTTCCGGCGCGGGAATCGCCATCAGCCCACGTAAACGCAACTGCGGCAGCGCGGCGATGTGCTGCGCCAGCTCCGGTAATGCCTCGAGCATGATGCCAGATTTGCTGTTCTCGTCACTGATATTTACCTGAATTAACACGTTAAGCGGCGGCAACGTGGCGGGGCGCTGATCGTTCAAGCGCTGCGCGATGCGCTGCCGGTCAACGGTGTGGCACCAGGCAAAATTCTCAGCCACCAAACGGCTTTTGTTGGATTGTAGCGGGCCAATAAAGTGCCATTGCAGATCAGGATGTGCGGCCAGTTCAGCCACTTTTTCAACCCCTTCTTGCACGTAATTTTCACCGAACGCGCGTTGCCCAGCCTCGATCGCTTCTGCGATCGCGCTCGCAGGCTTAGTTTTGCTGACTGCAAGCAGGGTAATTTCTTCTGGCGCGCGGCCGCAACGTGCGGCAGCAGCGGCGATACGCTCACGCACTTGCTGTAAGTTGTGCTCAATGGAAGTCATAGTCAGGAGAAGCTACATGGAGTTGGATGAAATTGTGGGCCTTAGTGTAAAGCATAACGCCGCCGATCTGCACCTTTGCAGCGGACATTTGCCGCACTGGCGACGACAAGGCGTGTTGGAGCCGATTCCACAACAATCCGCGCTGGATGGCGGCTGGTTGGAAGCCTTTATGCAGCAGTGGCTCAGCGCGTCGCAGCAGGCTGAGTTGGATGAAAACGGTCACGTCGATTTTGCCATTACGCTGGTGAGCGGTACGCGATTGCGCGCCAACCTGTTCATGCAGCGTCAGGGGCTATCGCTGGCGTTACGGCTGATTGCCAGCAGTGCGCCCGATATCGCCACGTTGCAGCTGCCCGAGGTGGTCAATACCTTACTGCAACTGGAAGAGGGGCTGATATTAATTACTGGCGCCACCGGCAGCGGTAAATCCACCACGCTGGCGGCGATGGTAGATAGCCTCAATCGCCAGCAGGCGCGGCACATTTTGACACTGGAAGATCCGATTGAATTTGTGCATCAAAGCCAATGCTCTTTGATTCAGCAGCGTGAAGTAGGCGCGCATTGCGCCTCGTTTCAACACGGGCTGAAAGCGGCATTGCGTGAAGATCCCGATGTGATCTTGTTGGGAGAACTGCGTGATAGCGAAACCATTCGTCTGGCGCTGACGGCGGCAGAAACCGGCCATTTGGTGCTGGCAACTTTGCATACGCGCGGCGCGACACAAGCGGTGGATCGGCTGGTTGATGTGTTTCCTGCCGAGGAAAAAAATCTGGTGCGCACCCAATTAGCCGGCAGTTTAAAAGCGGTGCTGGCGCAGCGTTTGGTGCCAGCTAAAGCCGGCGGGCGCATTGGGTTGTTCGAAGTGTTGGTAGCAACGCCCGCGGTGGCGAACTTGATTCGAGAAGGTAAAATGCATCAGTTGCCAGGCGTGCTGCAAACCGGCGCACAAGCGGGAATGCAGACCTTTGCGCAGAGCGAGCAAGCGAGGCAGATGGCGGGATTGATATGAGTGATTGGTGCGACATCACTATGTCGAAGGTCGCACAATCCGTAGCGGCGCAATTTATTGCGCAATGTTGGGATGGGCGGTTTGCATCCAAGGGAAAATTCAAAACAACGCGATAAACCGCGCCGCTACGGTATGTGTGAGATATGGCTGACTGGCCGGGTTTTTAATGCGTATCGAACCAATCTTCGAGGATAATCACCGCGGATTGCGAATCGACCTGGCCTTTCTGCAACGCGCGAAAACCGCCGCGCTCGAACAAATCGGCGCGTGCTTCTACGGTGCTGAGACGCTCGTCCTGCAACTCGACGCGAACACCAAAACGACCGTGCAGGCGGTTAGCAAATTTGCGTGCACGCGCGGTCAGCTCTTGCTCGGTGCCATCCATATTCAGCGGCAATCCCACCACCACATAATCGGGTTGCCACTCTTTCAACAGCTTCTCGATCAGCTTCCAGTCCGGCGTGCCGTCCTGCGCTTTCAGCGCGGTGAGTGCACGCGCGGTGCCGGTGAGTTGCTGGCCGACGGCGACGCCAATGCTTTTGGTGCCGAAATCAAAGCCCAATAAGGTTTCGCTGGCCATCACGCGTGTCCTGCATCGGTGGCGATGTTATGGATATCCACGCCTAGTCCGCGCGCTGCTTCACGCCAGCGCTCAGCAATCGGCGTCTGGAACAGAATATTGGTGTTGGCTGGCGAGGTGAGCCAGGCATTTTCCAGCAGCTCATCTTCAAGCTGACCTTTCTCCCACGCGCAATATCCCAACGCCACTAACACGTTATCAGGCTGCGACGTGGTGCCGATGGCTTCTAGCACATCGCGCGAAGTGGTGATCACCGTGGTATCCGAGATACGAATGCTGGAGGAGTAAATACGTTGTGCGGAGTGCAGGATAAAGCCACGATCCTCCGCCAATGGGCCACCGGCAAACACCGGTTTGTCCAGTTTAATGGCAGGATCACGTTCAGATGCGCTGATTTTAAGCTTTTTAAGAATACCTTCGACCGTCAGGTTTTCCATCGGCTTATTGACAATCAAACCCATGGCGCCATCTTCGTTGTGCTCGCAGATATACACTACCGAGCGTTTGAACAGTGGGTCCTGCAGCGACGGCATCGCGATTAAAAAATGATGCTGTAAATTCATTATCACTCGTATACCAAAAATAACCGGCGCAGCCGCGGCAGCGCCGGTTTTAGGTGTTCACGGAGCTTGCACTCCGACGGCATCAGCCCAGGCGTTTCTCAATGGCATCCATTAGCATGCCGGTGATCGATATCGGGAACGCGGCCTCGATTTCACGTACGCAGGTTGGGCTGGTTACGTTAACTTCAGTCAGTTTATCACCGATGATGTCCAGGCCGACAAAAATCAGGCCTTTAGCTTTCAACGTTGGGCCAACGCGACGGGCAATTTCCCAATCGCTGTCGCTCAACGGACGCGCTTCGCCACGGCCACCAGCGGCCAGGTTACCACGCGTTTCACCGCCCTGCGGGATGCGCGCCAGGCAATACGGCACCGGCTCGCCATCAACCACTAGCACGCGTTTGTCACCGTCTTTAATGGCCGGAATATAGTTCTGCGCCATGCAGAAATTTTGGCCGTGATTGGTCAGGGTTTCGGTGATCACGCCGAAGTTGGCATCGTCTTGCTTAACGCGGAAAATCGACGCACCGCCCATGCCGTCCAGCGGCTTGAGGATCACATCGCCGTGCTCTTGCCAGAAGGCGCGCAGTTGCTCTTTGTTGCGCGTTACCAAAGTATCTGGCGTCAGGTCAGCAAACCATGCGGTGTAGAGCTTCTCGTTGCAGTCGCGCAGGCTCTGCGGTTTGTTGACGATCAGCGTGCCTTGCTCTTCCGCACGCTCCAGCAGATAGGTGGCGTAGATGAACTCGGTGTCGAACGGCGGATCTTTACGCATCAACACCACGTTGAGGTCGGCCAGCGGAATGGTTTGCTCGCTGCCGAACTCATACCATTTGTCGTAATTCTGCTCGACGCTCAGCAGACGCGTGCGCGCATAGGTTATGCCGCCGCGCAGGGAGAGATCGCTCATCTCCATGTAATGAATTTCGTAACCACGGCGCTGTGCTTCCAGCAACATGGCGAAGCTGGTGTCTTTTTTAATGTTGATGGACGAAATGGGGTCCATAACGATGCCAAGCTTAATCATTCTTCTCTCCTCAAAGGGGGGACGTTCCATGCGAAAGCAATCTATTCGGCCGCAAGTATCGCTTAACCGAGGTCGCCAAACCTCACCTGAAGTGCCGTGATGGCGGTCAGCGCGGTGGTTTCGGTACGCAACACGCGTGGTCCAAGTAAAATATCGGTGAAACCTTGTTCGGCGGTCATGGCGATTTCATCCGCCGTCAAACCGCCTTCCGGCCCAATCAGCAAACGCAGGCGTTCAACCGGCTGCGGCAGCGTGTTGATGCTGTGGCTGGCGCGCGGATGCAAATTCAACTTCAATCCGTCATCGGCTTCGGCGCACCAGGCTTGTAATGTCATCGGCTCGCGAATTTCCGGCACACGATTACGGCCGCACTGTTCACAGGCGGCAATCGCGATTTTCTGCCATTGCTGAATCTTTTTCGCCAGTCGATCGGCATCCAGCTTTACGCCGCAGCGTTCAGAAAACAAGGGCGTAATCACATTCACGCCCAGTTCGATCGATTTCTGGATAGTGAATTCCATTTTTTCACCGCGCGACATCACCTGACCGAGGTGTAAATGCAGCGGCGATTCACGGTCATCAGCCTGACTGGCAAGGACTCTTACTTTTACACGCTTTTTATCAGCCTGGGTGATTTCGGCGCTAAAAGTCAGATTACTGCCATCAAACAGCTCAATTTGCTGACCGGCAGTCATGCGCAGTACGCGCCCGACGTGGTTAGCGGCGTCTTCATCAAGAAACACTTCACTGTCAACTTCGAGAGATTCGGGGTGATAAATGCGAGGTATACGCATGCGGTTCCTGCCAGCGTTATGCCGTGTCACCGGACACGGCCCAATCGAAAAAAGTTAGTGTAGGGTAGCGCTTTTAGCGCTGGCAAGCTTGCTGTACATAGGAATTGTGATTTCCCTGCACTTTGGCAATGCGGTTATCGCGCTCGCATTCCCATTGAGTGACCGGATATTGCTTATCCCACGCGGTGAACAGCTGGGTTTGCTGACGCGAAAGACGCAGTTGGTATTGGTCACGCATATAGAAGTAGGTACGAGCGATGGCACCGCGTGCGCGCTCCGGCGGCTGCGCCAGTTTCTGCTTAAAATCGACTTTCATGCCGCATTGACCGTATTGCGATTCACCGCCGTTCCATTGGCTGTACTGGAAGTTATTGCGATCACCGTTCACTTCGCCAATCGCCGGTTGCAGGTTGTGCAGATCGCTCTCGATGCGGCGATAATCGGCATCTTTGCTGCAGTTTTTGCGTCCACCGTTCTGCCAGCATTGGCGCTGATGACCGAATTCCCACGCGGGCATCACATGTTCCCACTCAATGCGTTCCGCGCGATTGGCGTTCTTGCGCACGCTGTAGCCGCAACTGGCTAAGTCCGGCACGCCTTTTTTGCCTTGCCAGCTGATTTTGCAGCCGCAGTAAAAATCGGCTGGCGCATCAGCGTTGATCTGCGCTGCATAGGCTTTGGCCTGGCTAAAGTTATTCTGATGAAAGTTGGTGAAACTGAGGCTATAAGCACTAAGCGGGGCAACAAGTAAGGTAAGTAACAGCAGCGTTTTGCGAGACATATTCCAAAAATTAACCTAGTGCTGAAAAAGGGCGGCAGGGTAACAGAATGGCGAAGCGCGGGAAATGAGATAAACAAACTATGTTGCTGAAAACTCACCGGGTTGCAGCAATGCTTTGCAGTGCACACAGCGATACTCGCTTTCACCGCGCAACACGCGATTATGGCGACGGATAGTCAGTTGATGTTGCTGGCAGCGGCAGCGATAGGGGAAGGTGTTGCTACGCACTGAATCGATTTCAAAGCGATGTGTACGACGCGCCGGCACGCCAAGCACGCTCTCCATCATCCACTTCCACTCTTTACCGTGCGGCGGTACGCGGCCAAAAGTTTTCCACACCAGCAGATGCGCCAGTTCATGTGGCACCACTTCATCGACGAACTCTTGCTGATTCTCCAGCAGCAGTACCGGATTGAGGCGGATTTCCCATTTTTCCAGCCACGCGGTTCCCGCAGCGGTGCCGCGCTGTTGATAAACCAGGTTAGGTTCATCAAAACGGCGCTCCAGCTTGTCGTTGGCTAACTGTAAGAAATGGCGCAGCGAGCGCATAACGGCTTGTTGCAGGGCGATGGGCAGGCGAGGTGTTTTCATGCTGGGCAGCATAAAAGTTTGCGAGGGTTGAATCAACATCAGGCCGTTGCACGTTGGTCACCATAAATGGCGACCCTACAAAAAAGGGCCGCCCATCGGCAGCCCTTGATATCGCGTAACGGAATTACTTCTGACCGATATCGCGCAGTTTTTTGCCCTGCATCAGATTGCGCTCGATGTGCTCCAGCGAGACGTTTTTGGTCTCTGGAATCAGCGCCAGCGTCAGCAGAATGAAGAACACGTTCAGACCAGCGTAAACCCAGAAGGTTGGCGCGTTGCCCAGCGAGTTCAACATGGTCAGGAAGGTCGCACCGACGATCATGTTAGCAATCCAGTTGGTGGCGGTAGAAACCGTAATACCAAAGTCGCGGCCTTTCAGCGGCTGGATTTCTGAACACAGTACCCAAATCAGCGGGCCAGCTGACATCGCAAAACCAACGATGAACATCAGCAACATCGCCACCGCGAAGTATTGTGCTTCTGGCGAGTTGATGCCGATATGCAGCATGGTACCGAGAATGCCCATACCAATCGCCATCACCATAAAGCCCAGCACCAGCGTCGGTTTACGGCCCCAGCGATCAACCAGACCGATAGCGATAAAGGTCGCCAGCACGTTAACCAGACCGACAATCACCGTGCCCCACATTTGCTGCGTGGTGTTGGCAAAGCCAGCGATTTCGAAGATTTTCGGTGCGTAATACATGATGACGTTCATACCGGTGAACTGCTGCATCACCTGCAACAACACGCCAAGGAACACCGCACGGCGGAAGTTGCTGTTGCTCTGGAACAACTGCCAACCCGACTGTTTGATCTTCAGGCTTTCGCGGATTTCATCCAGCTCGCGTTTGGCTTGTTCGCTGGTATCACGCAGACGTGATAACACCCGTTCAGCACTGCGGAAATCGCCTTTTGCCGCCAGCCAACGTGGGCTGTTTGGCAGGAAGAACACGCCAATCAGCAGCAGCACCGCCGGAATGGTGATGATGCCCAGCATCCAGCGCCATGCGCCTGCATCGCTGAACGCGGTATCAGACAGATACGCCGCCAGAATACCGATGGTGATCATCAGCTGGTAAAGGGAAATCATACTGCCGCGAATTTTTTCTGGCGCGATTTCAGATAGATACAGAGGTGCGGTGTAAGAAGCGACACCCACCGCTAAACCGAGCACCACACGCGCGGCGATCAGCATTTCCGGGCTGGTTGCGCCAGCAGACCACAGCGAACCGATAACGAACAGAATCGCACCGGCCATCAGGCTCTTTTTACGACCCAGACGCGATGACATCCAGCCGCTACCTACCGCACCGACCGCTGCACCAAACATCATTGAGCTAACGATCCACTCTTGCTGGTGTGCAGTGACGTTAAAATCTTTTGCGATGAACGGCAGGGCGCCAGCGATAACGCCGATATCCAGACCAAACAGCAAACCGGCCAGAGCCGCTAAAAAGCAGACAAACAAGGTCATGACCTTATTTGAAGTTCTGCTCTTGTGAGTATTACCAGGCATGATGCCTCCAAAGTTTATCCATCGTTGTTGTTATCAATGTTATGAAACCTGTCGGCGGAAAAAAGTGAGTGCGATCACATCAGTGTAATCGGTTACACACGCTGAAACCCTGCAATCCAGCATTTTCCGCCCGAAATAGTTACGTAACCAGTAAGGTATAGCACCCTTTAAGTTTCTGACATCGCACTAAATACCGGCAATCAGAGGACGCTGAAAATAACGCATTTTCACCGTAATAACTACGCTGAAAAATCTCTAAATTGCCGATAATAAAAGGATTTCAAAATGTAATCGTTAACACTTGGTTGTTAATGGGGCGATTGAAGTGTAGACGCGGGAGAGAATGTGTACATGGCCGATAGAGGTTGGATAAGTGGTCACCATAAATGGCGACCCTACAAACCGCACACGTAGGGTCGCCATTTATGGTGACCTCATTTAACAGGCACAAAAAAGCCTGCACGCTGGCAGGCTTTTTCACATTCCCGCTGGGGGATAACTTATTTCAGACCCGCTGCTTCACGCAATTGTGCCGCTTTGTCAGTCTGCTCCCACGGGAAGTGCTCGCGACCAAAGTGACCGTAAGCCGCAGTCTCTTTGTAGATCGGCTTCAGCAGATCCATCATCTGAATCAGGCCGTATGGACGCAGGTCGAAGAATTCGCGTACCAGCAGGGTCAGTTGCTCGGTTGGTACTTTCTCGGTACCAAAGGTTTCCACCATGATGGAGGTTGGCTCAGCCACGCCAATCGCGTAAGAAACCTGGATTTCGCAACGATCGGCCAGGCCAGCTGCAACGATGTTTTTCGCCACGTAGCGTGCTGCGTAGGCTGCTGAACGGTCAACTTTGGATGGATCTTTACCTGAGAACGCACCGCCGCCGTGACGCGCCATGCCACCGTAGGTATCAACGATGATTTTACGTCCGGTCAAACCGCAGTCGCCCATTGGTCCGCCGATAACGAAACGGCCGGTTGGGTTGATGTGATATTTGGTGTTGGCGTTGATCCACTCAGTCGGCAGAACCGGCTTGATGATCTCTTCCATTACCGCTTCACGCAGGTCAGCAGTGGAGACTTCTTCCGCGTGCTGAGTTGACAGCACAACCGCATCGATACCGACAATTTTGCCGTCATCGTACTGGAAGGTGATCTGGCTTTTTGCGTCCGGACGCAGCCACGGCAGCGTGCCGCTTTTACGCACTTCAGCCTGACGCTGCACCAAACGGTGCGCGTAGGTCACTGGCGCAGGCATCAACACGTCGGTTTCGTTGCTGGCATAACCAAACATCAAACCCTGATCGCCCGCACCTTGCTCCAGCGGATCGCTGCGGTCAACGCCTTGGTTGATATCTGGAGATTGTTTACCAATCGCGCTCAATACGGCGCAAGAGTTAGCATCAAAGCCCATATCGGAATGGACATAACCGATTTCACGTACGGTATTACGAGTGATCTCTTCGATATCAACCCATGCGCTGGTGGTGATTTCACCGCCAACCAGCACCATACCGGTCTTAACGTAAGTTTCGCAGGCCACGCGTGCTTTCGGATCCTGTTCAAGGATGGCGTCCAGCACAGCATCGGAAATTTGGTCAGCGATTTTATCAGGATGTCCTTCTGATACGGACTCGGAAGTAAATAGGTGTTTAGCCATTCTGTTCTTTACCTTACAAATGGTTTGAATACGACTGCATAGCGTTAATGGTGAACCCGACTTAACGCCCCTTCAGGCAAAGCCACGAGCAGTAGGAAGTTGGTCGGTGCTGCGCCAGGCTAACAGTGCCTGGATGTTAATCAGTTTAGATGGAAAACCATCTGGACGGCTATTCTAGGTTACGCATTAAGCACTTTTCCAGTGCTTTTTCCGAATCAGCATTATTAGCAACATCGTTAATGGCAATTTTTCCTGACAGCGCCCGCAGTTAGCCGACAAAGATTTTGCAATTTTTTCTCGCTGGCGGTATAAAACGCCGCTGTTATAAAGGATGACGCCATTGTGCGTCGCGCCGTCAGAATCTTTCTGATTTTCACCCAAGCCGTTTCTCGCCTGCTTTTCGCAAGCGTTGGAGGTGATACAAGTAATGAACCACACTTTCTCTCTCTTCGGTTCACTGCGCTCGACGGGCGCGCTGGCACTCCTTTCCCATTCCAAATCAGCTCTTTTCTCTCGAAGTTTTAGTCGCTGCGGTAATCACACCGACACGATAGCCGGCTAATTTGTTCCTGTAATTTTACCACTGCATTTCACTTGCTTAAGCCGTGAAGATCCCGGGCTTTTGGGCCTAATTTCACCGACTTCGGCACGGTGTTTTACACTTAGAACACAGCAATGTGTATGGGACAGCAAGCAGGATGACGCAACTTTCAGCTGGCATCACAGTCTTAAAACTCGGTAACAGTTTCTTATTTCAACGGAAAATTGAGGTTCGCGATGTCTGACGACATGAAGAATATCAAAGGTTCGTCAGCTGGCGAACAAGGTGTACTCCGCTCCATGCAGGAGGTAGCAATGAACGATCAGGAAGCAAGCAGAATGCTGCGCACCTACAACATTGCGTGGTGGGGAAATAACTATTACGACGTCAACGAGCTGGGGCACATCAGCGTGTGTCCCGATCCGGATCAGCCGGAAGTGCGCGTTGACTTAGCGAAACTGGTGAAAGAGCGCGAAGCCGACGGTCAACGTCTGCCGGCGCTGTTCTGCTTCCCGCAAATTCTCCAGCATCGCCTGCGTTCGATTAACGCCGCTTTCAAACGCGCGCGTGAATCTTACGGCTATAAAGGTGACTACTTCTTGGTTTACCCGATCAAGGTTAACCAGCATAAGCGCGTGATTGAATCTCTGGTTAACTCCGGCGAGCCGTTGGGCCTTGAAGCCGGTTCCAAAGCCGAGCTGATGGCGGTGCTGGCGCATGCCGGTAAAACCCGTTCGGTGATTGTGTGTAACGGCTATAAAGACCGTGAATACATTCGTCTGGCGCTGATTGGTGAGAAACTCGGCCACAAAGTGTATCTGGTGATTGAGAAGATGACCGAAGTGCGTCTGGTGCTGGAAGAAGCGGAGCGCCTGAGCGTGATCCCGCGCCTCGGCATCCGCGCGCGTCTGGCTTCGCAGGGTTCGGGCAAATGGCAATCGAGCGGTGGCGAGAAGTCCAAATTCGGTCTGGCGGCATCGCAGGTGTTGCAGTTGGTCGACATCATGCGCAAAGCCGGTCGTCTCGATAGCTTGCAACTGCTGCACTTCCATCTTGGTTCGCAGATGTCCAACATTCGCGATATCGCTACCGGCGTACGTGAATCGGCGCGCTTCTACGTTGAGCTGGCAAAACTCGGCGTCAACATTAAGTGCTTCGACGTCGGCGGCGGTTTGGGCGTGGATTATGAAGGCACGCGTTCGCAATCCGATTGCTCGGTTAACTACGGCCTGAACGAATACGCCAACAACGTAATTTGGGCGATTGGCGATGCTTGTGAAGAGAATGGCCTGGAACATCCAACCGTGATCACCGAATCTGGCCGCGCCGTGACCGCGCATCACACCGTGTTGGTCTCCAACATCATTGGTGTTGAGCGCAACGAATTCAGCACGCCGGTGGCACCGGATGTGGATTCACCGCGTCCGATTCAGAGCTTGTGGGATACCTGGCAAGAGATGCACGAACCCAACGTGCGTCGTTCGCTGCGTGAATGGCTGCACGATAGCCAAATGGATCTGTTCGACATTCATACTGGCTACTCATCGGGCACCTATGATCTTGGTCAGCGTGCGTGGGCCGAGCAGCTGTATCTCAGCATCTGCCACTATATTCAGCAGCATCTTGATCCAAGCAACCGTGCGCATCGCCCGATCATTGATGAGTTGCAGGAGCGCATGGCGGATAAGATTTACGTCAACTTCTCGCTGTTCCAATCAATGCCGGATGCGTGGGGCATCGATCAGCTGTTCCCGGTGTTGCCGCTGGAAGGGCTGAACAAAATGCCGAAACGTCGCGCGGTGCTGCTCGATATTACCTGTGACTCTGATGGCACCATCGATCACTACGTCGATGGCGATGGCATTGCCACCACCATGCCGATGCCGGAATACGACATTGATAATCCGCCGATGCTCGGCTTCTTTATGGTTGGCGCCTATCAGGAAATCCTTGGCAACATGCATAACCTGTTCGGTGATACCGAAGCGGTGGATGTGTTTGCCTTCCCGGATGGCAGCGTGGAGGTTCAGCTGTCGGATGAGGGCGATACGGTGGCGGATATGCTGGAGTACGTGCAGCTGAATCCTAACGATTTGATGACGCTGTTCCGCGATCAGGTAACCCAGCAGACCGATATTGATGAAGAGCTGCGCGCGCAGTTCTTGTCAGAATTCGAAAGTGGTCTGTATGGCTATACCTATCTTGAAGATGAATAAGTCATAACCCTTATTCACACCGGGTGCATTGTCGGGCTCGGTGTGAATCAATTTGAGATAAGATCCAACTCGCGATCTCATTTAATTAATTTGTGATCGTAGTCACCTAAAATATTCTTCCACGCTTCCTCAATCTGCTTAGGTTAATTTCCGCTTCAATAACCAGCATTATTTTCCATATATCCTCGCCACCTCATTCTTTTTTTTCAGCAATATCCATAGTTTAGCGTTTGTGTTGCCGCACATTGACCAGTCAAACTGTTATGTATTCTTTGCAATGTATAATTAAAATTAAAACATTAAGATTCTAATAGTACCAAATGTAAATGATATTTATTGACTCTATTTGGAATCATGCTTTCTGTATGAATGATTTGGCATTTTAAGTCAAAAACTAGCGCAAACTTTGATTGTTTAATTTATTTTCTTTAAATTTCAATGCGTTCGTTGATATTTAATCTGTCAAGGCCGGTGCTAAGTTAAATTTTCCCAGGAATTATCTGATCTTTTTGTGAAATTTAAAGAAATTTACCTGCGTTATTGATTGATTTAAACAATTGAAGTTGGTCAAAGCTTTACTGAAATCTATTTTTCAAAGTGTTAGTTGTACGTTAACCTTCAGTTAAGGTGTTAAGTTTTATCAATGTTTCCCTTACTTATTACATGAGAAATCTTGACAGTTTTGGCTGTCAGGTCAATGCAGTAAGGAGCATGAAATGCGCAATCATCCGAAGACAATCTTCATGTTGGAGCCGGTTTACGATTTATCCGGCCAGGTGATTGCCAGGGAATTGTTAACGCGTCTCGCAGACGACGCAGACATCAATAATAAGCGTAACCCGAAAAGGGATGTTGGGTTCTTCAGTCAGCTTTCTGCTGACGTTAAATGGCAGTTATTCCTCCACCAGATCGAAAAACTTATTCAGCTTTACCAGAAAGGGTTCGACCAGATTGTTAGTGTCAATGTTGATAGAGATATCGTAGCCAGCATTTTTAAAGATGCTGAAATACAAGAAAAACTGGCTCAACTGACGCTGTTGCGTCTGGAAATATCAGCATTCTTCACCGCGCGGTTTAATAGCGCCGATCTGTTGATTTTAAAAGGTGTTGCGAAAGTAACGCCGGCCCCTTTATGGCTCGACGACTTTGGTCCGGGTTATTCCAACCTCAGTATGCTCGATAGCGGAATATTTGAAATCGTCAAGTTAGACAAAGAATTCTTTTGGCAATTTGGCGACGGTCGCACCTTTGACATTCTGCTCGACCACCTCAACGAATTATGCCGCGGCGTGATTGTTGAGGGTGTTGAAAATCAACAACAGGTCGATCTGCTATCGCGTAAAGCAATTTACGGTATGCAGGGTTATTTATGGCAGAGCGTCTATCTCGATGATTTTTTAGCGAAATCCTGACGCGTATTAGGTTGAGTTTTATCCCTTGGGGAAATGAAAAATGCCAAAGCCTGGGTTACAAGCGTTTCACATCATTTGTGCCCGGCCGATTGAGAATAAAGCACTTTTTCCCGCGGCGATTAAATATAACCCGTTATCAGGATGGCGGCTGAGCAGAACTCAACGTGATTTCATCAATAGCTTGTATGAAATCGATCTAGAGAAGAAGTGAATAGTCGTAAGGATTATTCGCTGTAAATGCCGGTGTCTGCGGATGTCGGGCGTTTTTATGGAAACTGCGGGATCGCGATAACATGAATAATATCTCAGTAACCCCTAAAGGTGGAACCGTTGCTTCTGAGCTGAGTGGCAATCAAGTTAATTTGACCGCTCCTAGTGTGGTGAAGCTCCATCTTAATCAAGCTGATATTAAGTCTTTCACACGCAATGGTAATGATTTAGTCGTCACCACTAAGTCTGGTGAAGTGGTTGTTATTCATAATTTTTATACACCCAATGGCGATAGCGATTTGGTGTTGCAAGACGATCGCGGTGCGATGTGGTGGGTGGAAGATCCCGGCACAGAAGGCATGCAGTATGTTTCCATCGACAGCACCGAAGGCTTGTTAGCGGAAAACACCACCAATGACGGCACTATCGCCGCCTTTGGTATTGGTGGCGCGGCACTGGCTGGTTTAGGTGCGATGTTTGCCGGTTCCAGCGGCGGTGGCGGCGGCAATGCCACGCCGGGTAATCCTGACGGCGGCAACAATGGTGGCAATAACGGTGGCAACAACGGCGGTAATAACGGCGGCAACAATGGCAATAACGGCGGTGGCGATACCACGCCGCCAAGCGCCGTCAGCAATCTGGTGGTTAGCGATAACGTTGGCCCTTATCAAGGCGCGATCACCACGGGCGCTGTTACCGATGACAACACACCGACCTTAAGCGGCACCGCTGAAGCCGGTGCGATTATCCGTATTTACGATGGCAGCACGCTGCTGGGTTCGGTCACCGCAGGCGCGGATGGTCGCTGGAGCTTTACCACGCCAGCGCTTGGCGATGGTCAGCATAGCCTGACCGTCACCGCCACCGATGCGGCGGGCAACACCAGCGCAGCGTCTGATCCGGTGAACTTCACCGTGGATACTGTGCCGCCCGATGCCGTTAGCAGCTTGAGCGTGGCCAACAACAGCGGTTCAACCGTGGTGCCAATCACCAATGGCGGCGCGACCAACGACACCACGCCACTGCTGAGTGGCCGCGCTGAAGCCGGCAGCATCGTCACCATCCGCGATGGCGATACCGTGCTGGGCAGCGTGACAGTCGGTGCCAATGGCACATGGAGCTTTACCAGTCCGGAACTCAGCCAGGGCAGCCACACGCTGAGCATCACCGCCACCGATGCGGCGGGCAACAGCAGCACACCGACCACCATCACTTTCACCGTCGATACCCAGGCACCCGCGGCGGTCACCGATCTGTTAGTCAGCGATAACTCCGGCGGAAATACCGGTACAGTGCCGAACGGGAATACCACCGATGACAACACGCCAACCTTAAGCGGCAGCGGCGAAGCGGGCACAGTAGTCAGCGTGTATGACGGCACTACCTTGCTCGGCACCGCCGTGGTGGGCAGCAACGGCACATGGAGTTTCACCACATCAGCGTTGAGCAACGGCAGCCACAGCTTGACCGTAACCTTGACCGATGCTGCAGGCAACGTCAGCCCGCCATCCTCCGCTTATGAAATCACCGTGCAGGCGGGTCTGCCACCGGCCACCACCTCGCTGGAAATCACTGATGATTCCGGCACCACGCTGGTACAACTCAGCAATGGCGGCAGCACGCATGACACCACGCCAACCCTGAGCGGCCTGGCGACAGCTGGCGCGATTATCACCCTGTATAACGGCAGCACGGTGCTGGGTAGCGTTACCGCAGGCAGCGATGGCCAATGGAACTTCACGCCGTCAGCGCTGGCAGATGGCACCTACGCCTTCCACGCGTCAGTCGATAATGGTTCTGGCACGGTTACTCAAACGCCAACTATCACCATCACCGTGGATACGGCGGCACCTGCTGCGGCGGGCGGAGTACAACTCAGCGACAACGACAGCGGCACGGTTCAACCGATTGCTTCCGGCGGCGCGACCAATACCACCACGCCGGTGCTGAGCGGCACGGCAGAACCGGGCAGCACCGTTACCGTACGAGATGGCAACCTCGTGCTCGGCAGCGCCACCGTTGGCAGCAACGGCCAGTGGAGCTTCACCTCACCGACACTGTCGGAAGGCAGCCACAGCATCACCACCACCGTGACCGATGCGGCAGGCAACGTCGGTCCGGCAAGCCCAGCGATTACTTTCACCGTCGATACCCAGGCACCGCTCGGTGCCAGCGATTTAGTGGTCAGTGATAACGTTGGTGCGGTACAAGGCCCACTCGCCTCGGGCTCGACCACCGATGACAACACGCCAACCTTGAGCGGCAACGGCGAAGCCAATGCCATCGTCAAGGTGTATGACGGCAGCACGCTGCTGGGCAGCGTCACCGTTGGTAGCGATGGAACCTGGAGTTTCACCACACCGGCACTGAACAACGGCTCACATACGCTGAGCGTAACGGTGACCGATGCGGCAGGCAATGTCAGCCTGGCGACCAGCGGATTTATCGTCAACGTTGAAGCCGGTTTACCGCCAACCACCAGTTCGCTGCAAGTCACCGATGACAGCGGCAGCACGCTGAAAGTGCTGTCAGACGGCTCAAGCACGCACGATGTCACGCCTGTTCTCAGCGGATTGGCGAGCGCCAATGCCACCGTGCAGATCTACAATGGCAGTACGCTGATCGGCACGGCCACGGCGGGCGCAGACGGACAATGGAGCTTCACGCCAACCTCATTGCCGGACGGCACTTACGCTTTCCACGCGGTCACCACCGATACCAGCGGCAACCCAACCAACACCGTCACGCTGAATATCACCATTGATACGGTCGCGCCAGCGGCGGCGGGCGATCTGCAACTCAGCAACAACAGCGGCACCACCGTGACACCGATCGCGGCGGGTGCAGCCACTAACGACAACACGCCAGCGTTGAGCGGCACCGCTGAACCGGGCAGCACCGTTACCGTGCTGGATGGCACCACCGTGCTGGGTACCGCGATTGTGGGCAGCGGCGGCACCTGGAGTTTCACCACGCCAGCGTTGAGCGAAGGCAATCACAGCCTGACCACCACCGTGACCGATGCCGCTGGCAACACCGGCCCAGCGTCACCGGCGATTGCCTTCACGGTTGATACTGTGCCACCGGCAGCCGTTGGTAATTTGGTCATCAGCGATGATGTTGGCGCCAGCCAGGGTCCATTAACCTCTGGCGATATCACTGACGATCGCACACCAACGCTGAGCGGCACCGGCGAGCCGAATGCGCTGATCAGCGTTTATGACGGCACCACACTGCTCGGTAATACCACGGTGGGCACCGATGGTACATGGAGTTTCACTTCGCCCTCGCTGAGCAACGGCAGTCACACCTTTACCGTTACTGCGACCGATACTGCCGGCAACGTTGGCCCAGCCAGCCCACCGATTGTGGTGGTGGTGGAAGCGGATATCCCGCCAGCCACCAGTTCGCTCGAAGTTACCGATGAGGATGGCAACACCGTTGGGCAATTGACCGACGGCGGCAGCACCAACAACGACAGCCCGGTATTAACTGGCTTGGCCGGTGCGGGCAACACCATCACCCTGTATGACGGCAGCACTTTACTGGGCAGCACCACCGCCGACAGCAATGGGCAATGGATTTTCCGCCTAAGTGGTTTATCCAATGGTCCGCACGCCTTGCATGGCACCATTACCGATGCCAACGGCAACGTCACTAACACAGCGACCATCAACATCACTGTCGATACCATCGCGCCGGATACCGCCAGTGGATTGCAGCTGAACAATGATACCGGCAGCACCACGCAACCGATCGCCGCAGGCAGCGCGACCAATGATCCTACACCAGTATTGACCGGCAGCGCGGAAGCGGGCAGCAAAGTATCGGTTTACGATGGCACCACGCTGCTCGGCACCGTGACGGTTGGCAGCAACGGTCAATGGAGCTTCACCACGCCCGCGTTGGGTGAGGGCAATCATAGCCTGACCACCACCGTGAGCGATGCCGCGGGCAACGTCAGTCCGGCGTCGCCTGCGATTGCCTTTAGCGTCGATACCACCGCGCCAGCCGCCATCAGCGGCCTGGTGGTGAGCGATAATGTCGGCAGCAGCACCGGACCATTGGTTTCCGGCACCACCACCGATGACAGCACGCCAACCCTGAGCGGCACTGCGGAAGCGGGCTCAATTGTGCGCGTCTATGACGGCACAACGCTGCTGGGATCGGCGGCGGTGGGCAGCAATGGCAGTTGGACCTTCACGCCAGACAACGCGCTGACCAACGGCCAGCACACCTTGACCACCACCGTCACCGATGCAGCGGGCAACGTCAGTCCATCGTCACCGGTATTCAACCTGAATATCGATGCGGGCGTACCAGCCACCAACAGCTTGATTGTGGTCACCGACGACAGCGGCAGCACGCTGGTTAATTTGCCTGATAACTCCAGCACCCACGACACTACGCCAATCCTCAGCGGGCTGGCGGGCGCGGGCTATTTGATCACTATTTACAATGGCACCAACGTGATCGGTAGCGCCGTGGCAGGCAGTAATGGTCAGTGGAGCTTTACCCCAAGTGCGTTAGCGGATGGTAATTACGCGTTCCACGCCACCGCTACCAATCCAGACACCAACATCACTACCGATTCGCCGACTATCAATGTCACCATTGATACCGTGGTGCCAGCCGCACCGACTATCGGCGGCATTGATGACGGCACCGGCGGTACGCTGCCGGATGGCGCGAGCACCAATAACACCACGCCAACCTTGACCGGTACCGGTGAACCAAACAGCACGGTGACCATTTCCGATGGCACTACCGTGCTCGGTACCACCACGGTCGGCAGCGACGGCACCTGGACTTACACCACACCACCGCTCAGCGATGGCAATCACAGCCTGACTTCTACTGTTACCGATCCAGCGGGCAACACCGGACCGGCCTCAACGCCAGTCACCGTAACGGTCGACACTCAACCGCCAGCGGCGGCTGGCAACCAACAGATCACCAATGAGGACGGCACGCCAGTTGCCGCCGGTGGCAGCACCAACGACACTACGCCAACCCTGAGCGGAACCGGCGAACCGGGCGGCACCGTCACGGTAACCGATGGCACCACAACCTTGGGTACGGCGACCGTGGGCAGCGACGGCACATGGAGCTTCACGCCAACCACGCCGCTGACGGAAGGACAGCACAATCTCACCACCACCGTGACCGATGCGGCAGGCAATACCGGCCCAGCCAGTTCGGTGGTGATCGTGATTGTCGATACCACGCCACCGGATGCCGCGACCGGCATTGTGCTTAGCAATGATGGCAGCGGTACGCCGGTACCGATTACCGGCGGCGTTACCAATGATGTCACACCAATGCTCAGCGGACGTGCCGAGCCGGGTAGCATCGTTACCGTTTCTGACGGCAACACCGTGCTCGGCACTGCGACTGTCGGCAATGACGGTAACTGGAGCTTCACTTCACCCACACTGGATGCTGGTCAGCATAGCTTGACCACCACCGTGACGGATGCGGCGGGCAACACCGGCACCGCGAGTACGCCAATCGTCTTCACCATTGATACCACTGCGCCGCCAGCGCCGACCGGCGTGCAGCTCAGCAATGACAGCAGCGGTACGCCAGTGCCTATTACCGGCACGGCCACCAACGATGCCACGCCGGTATTGAGCGGCACGGCCGCCGCAGGCAGTACCGTCACCGTCTCTGATGGCGGCACCGTGCTGGGCACCGCGACTGTCGGTACCGATGGCAGCTGGAGTTTCACTACGCCAGCACTGAATGAAGGCAGCCACAGCCTGACGGCTACCGTCACCAGCCCTGCAGGTAACACCAGTTCGCCATCCACGCCAATCGTGGTCACGGTGGATATCACGCCACCCGCAGCGGCGGCGGGCTTGCAACTCAGCAATGACAGCAGCGGCACGCCAGTGCCGATTGCCGCAGGCGGTACCACCAACGACACCACGCCAGTATTGAGCGGCACGGCGGAAGCGGGCGGTATTGTTATCGTGCGTGACGGCAGTACCGTGCTCGGCAGTGTGACCGTCGGCAACAACGGCAGTTGGAGCTTCACACCTAACGATCCGTTGGCCGCGGGTCCGCATTCGATCACCACCACGGTGACCGATGCAGCGGGCAACGTCGGTCCGACATCAACGCCAATTGCAGTCACTATCGACACCACGCAGCCGCCAGCGGCAGGTAACGTGGCGCTCAACAACGATAACGGCAGCACGCCGGTGCCTATCGCTTCGGGTTCAGCCACCAACGACACCACTCCGGTGATCAGCGGAACCGCCGCAGCGGGCAGCACCGTCACTATTCTTGATGGCAGCACCGTGCTCGGCACCGTCGTGGTAGGCAGCGGTGGCACCTGGAGTTTCAACACGCCTGCGTTGAGCGAAGGCGCGCACAGCTTGACCACCACGGTGACGAGCCCAACCGGCAACGTCAGCGATCCGTCCACCGCGATTAATTTCACGGTGGATACCCAGGCTCCGGCGACCTCCGGCGATCTGCAACTCAGCAATGATGGCGGTACGGCGATTGCCACGGGCGGGCTGACCAATGACAGCACGCCAACCCTCAGTGGTACGGCGGAAGTGGGCAGCACCGTTACGGTACGTGATGGCACCACCATTCTCGGTAGCACCGTTGTCGGCGCGGGCGGCAGCTGGACCTTTACGCCAAATCCGGCGTTGGGCGATGGCAGCCATAGTCTGACCACCACCGTCACCGATCCGGCAGGTAACAGCAGCGCGGCTTCAACCCCGATCACCTTCACCGTAGATACCACTGCGCCAGCAGAAGCCAGCGGACTGCAACTCAGCAATGACAGCAGCGGCACGCCAGTTGCGATTGCCGCCGATGGCAGAACCAACGACACCACGCCGGTGTTAAGCGGTTCAGCGGAAGCGGGCAGCGTGGTAACGGTACGCGATAATGGCGACATTCTTGGCAGCGTAACGGTGGGCACCGATGGCAACTGGAGCTTCACGCCAGCTACGCCGTTGGGCAGCGGTCCACACAGTTTGACCACCACCGTGACCGATGCGGCAGGTAACGTCAGTCCAACCTCGCCAGCGCTGGCCTTCACCGTCGATACCACGCCGCCGCCAGTGGCTGCCGATGTGGTGTTGAATAACGATCAAGGCAGCACGCCAACGCCAATCCCATCTGGTGGGGCGACCAATGACACCACGCCAGTATTGAGCGGCACCGCCGAAGTGGGTAGCACCGTTACGGTTCGCGATGGCAGCACCATTCTTGGTACGGCGATTGTTGGCACCGGCGGCGCATGGAGCTTCACTACACCGGCACTCAGCCAAGGCTCGCATAGCCTGACAGCGACCGTGACCGATGCGGCGGGCAACAGCAGCGCAGCCTCTACGGCGATCACCTTCACCGTTGATACTCAGGCACCAACGGCGGCGGCTGAATTGCAACTCAGCAATGACAGCGGCAGCACGCCAGTGCCGATTGCCGCTGGTGGATCAACCAATGACACCACGCCAGTATTGAGCGGTACTGCCGAAGTGGGCAGCGTGGTGCGCATCTCGGATGGCAGCACCACGCTAGGTTCAGTGCTGGTGGGCAGCAGCGGTCAATGGAGCTTCACTTCACCGGCATTGGGTGAAGGCGCGCACAGTTTGACCACCACCGTCACCGATGCCGCAGGCAACGTCAGCGCACCATCGGCGGCGCTTAACTTCACCGTCGATCTCACGCCGCCGGTGGCACCAAGCGCGATTACGCTGGACAACAACAACGGCAGTTCGCCGGTCGCGATTGCGGCGGGCGGCAGCACCAACGACTCAACGCCAACCTTTGGTGGCACGGCTGAAGCGGGCAGCACCGTCACCATTCGTGACGGCAGCACCGTTCTCGGCACCGCTACGGTCGGCAGCGATGGCAAGTGGAGCTTCACGCCAAACACCGCGCTGGGTGAGGGCAGCCATAGCCTGACGGCGACGGTGACCGATCCGGCGGGCAACGTGGGCCCGGCTTCAACGGCGATTGCCTTTACCGTTGATACCGTCGCACCGGTTGCCGTCACTGATTTGGTGGCGAAAAATGACGCCGGTACCACCATTGGCAGCTTGACCAATGACAACACGCCAACCCTGAGCGGTACCGCGGAGGCGGGCGCGATTGTCACCATCTACGATGGCACCACGGCAATTGGTTCGGTGCAGGCTAACGCCACCACCGGCGCATGGAACTTCACCACCCAACCATTGACCGATGGCGCGCACAACCTCAGCGTGCGGGCTGCCGATGCGGCGGGCAACGTCGGGCCAGCCAGCAGCGTGATTTCGGTAACAGTGGACACCGCTGTGCCGCCGACCACTGATTTTGTCGTCAACAATAACAACGGTCAGACCGATGTGCTGGTGCCGAACGGTGGCTACACCAACGACAACACGCCAGCGCTGAGCGGTACCGCCACGGCGAATAGCGTGGTGACCATCTACGATGGCGTCAATGCGATTGGCAGCGTGACCACCAACGCGCAAGGTGCATGGAGCTTCACCACCAACACCTTGCTGGATGGCAGTCACCCATTGAGCATCACCGTGACCAATCCGGCCGGTAACGTCAGCCCGAATTCGCCTGCGGTCACCATCAACGTCGATACCGTGACGCCAGCGCCGGCTGCGGGCGTGACCGTCAACAACAACGAAGGCAGTTCGCTGGTGCCGATTGCCAATAACGGCGCGACCAACGACACCACGCCGCAGCTGACCGGTTCGGCCGAAGCGGGCAGCATCGTGAAAGTTTACGATGGCACCACCTTGCTCGGTTCAGTGACCACCGGCAGCGACGGCAACTGGAGCTTCACTACGCCAACGTTGGGTCAGGGCGCGCACAACCTGAGCGTCACCGTCAGCGATTTGGCCGGTAACACCAGCGCCAACTCGCCAACCACCACCATTAATGTCGATAACGTCGCGCCGGGTGTGGCGACTGGCCTGGCATTGAGCAATGACAACGGCAGCACGCCGCTGCCGATTGCTAATAACGGCACCACCAACGACAGCACGCCGTTGCTGAGCGGTACGGCGGAAGCCAACAGCATCGTGATTGTCTCGGATGGCAGCAACGTGTTGGGCAGCACCACCGCCAATGCCTCTGGTAGCTGGAGCTTCTCACCAACGCTGACCGACGGTACGCATAACCTCAGCGTCACCGTACGTGATGCGGCGGGTAACACCAGCGGACCCAGCAGCACCATTACTGTCACCGTGGATACCGTGGCTCCGCCAGCCGCATCTGAGCTGACGCTGACCAACGACAATAATGCCGCCTCACCGGTCAACATTCCGAACGGCGGTCTGACCAACGACAACACGCCAACGCTGAGTGGTTCAGGACAAGCGGGCAGCATCATCACCATCTCTGATCAGAATGGTGTGCTGGGATCGGTCACCGTCGGCACTGGCGGTACCTGGAGCTTCACGCCGCCGGCTGCTTTGACGGATGGCACGCACACCTTCAGCGTCACGGCATCCGATAGCGCCGGCAACGTCAGCGCGCCAACCACTATCAGCGCAGTCATCGATGCCACCGCACCGATTGCCGCCAGCAGCATTGTGGTCAGCAACGACGAAGGCACTTCGCCGGTAGCGATTGCCAACAACGGCTTCACCAATGACAACACGCCATTCCTCAGCGGTAATGCTGAGCCGGGCGCTACAGTGTTTATCCGCGATGGCGCGACCGTACTGGGCAGCACCTCGGTGGGTAGCAACGGGCAATGGAGCTTCATGTCGCCGACCTTGGATGACGGTCCGCACAGCTTGACCACCACCGTGGTGGATGCGGCGGGTAACGTCAGCCCAGCGTCACCGGCAATCAGCTTCACCGTCGATACCACCGTGCCAGCAGTCGCGACGCTGGTGGTGCAGAACGACAATGGCAGTACGCCAGTCAATGTGCCGAACGGTGCGCTGACCAACGACAACACGCCGTTGCTGAGTGGGACCGCCGAAGCGGGCAGCATTGTCACTATCTATGATGGCACCACGATTATTGGTTCTACCACGGCGATTACCGGCGGAACCTGGAGTTTCAGCTCTCCGGCCTTAACCGATGGTAGCCATACGCTGACGGCGACCGTTACCGATGAAGTTGGCAACGTCAGCGCGCCTAGCTCAAGCTTTACGGTGATCGTTGATGCTACACCGCCGCAGCCGGTCACGGACTTGTTGCTGCAAAACAACAACGGCACGCCGGTGACCATTCCAAGTGGTGGTATCACTAACGACAGCACGCCAGTGGTCAGCGGCAAGGCAGAAGCTGGCGCACTGGTCACCGTGTATGACGGCACGACCGCAGTCGGTTCGGTGGTCGCGGGCAGTGACGGCTCGTGGAGCATCACCACCACCGCCTTGTCGAACGCGGCACATACCTTGAATGTGTCAGTGACCGATCCGGCGGGCAACGTCAGTTCCAACACCTCGATAGCGCTGACGGTTGATACCTCAACCCCAGCTGCGGTGCTGACCTTTGGCGTCTACAACAACGCCAATACCACGGCGGTACAGGTCGCGAACGGCGGCGAAACCAACGACAACACGCCAGTGTTGCGCGGAACCGGCGTCGCGGGCACGACCATCAATATCTTTGACGGTTCAACGCTGCTCGGCACCACTACGGTGGCGGATAACGGCGTGTGGCGCTACGAAACCAGCGTGCGTGGCGAAGGTTCACACACCTTCACGGTGTCAGTGACCAACGCCGCGGGCACCACTGGACCAGCATCGTCTGCTATCACCGTGATTGTTGATACCGTGGCACCCGATCCAGTGAGCGGTGTTACCGCAACGGATGATGTGGGGGGCACAACGGGTCCACTGCTTTCAGGTGCAACCACCGATGACAGCACGCCGACCTTTGGTGGCTCGGCTGAAGCGGGCAGCAAAGTGTCGATTTACGATGGCAGCACGCTGTTGGGTACGGTTACCGCTACCGGCGGCAACTGGAGCTTCACGCCAGGCACTGCGCTCTCCAACGGGGTGCATAGCTTTACCTTCACCGTCACCGATGTGGCAGGTAACGTCAGTTCGGTGAGTCCGGCGTTTACGCTAAATATCGAGGCGAATCTGCCACCAGCAACCTCAACGTTGGAGATTACCGATGATAGCGGTAGCACGCTGGTTAATCTGACCAACGGCGCGAACACCAAAGACAGCACGCCAGTGCTGAGCGGGCAATCCACTGAAGGAAATATCGTCAGGATTCTCGATGGCTCGACGGAAATCGGCAGTGTAACAGTGGGCGCAAATGGTCAGTGGACCTTTACGCCAACCTTGCTTGATGGTCAGCACTCAATCTCTGTACTGGTGACCGATCCGGCAGGCAACAATGGTGTGCAATCGCCAGCGATCACCATCAACGTCGATACCGTTGCGCCAGCCGCTGTAACCGATTTGGCAGCCGCCAATAACAATGGCAGCACGCCGATCCCGATTGCAAATAACGGCAGCACCAACGACAGCACGCCGCAGCTGACCGGTACCACTGAACCGAATGGCATTGTCACCATTTATGATGGCAACACCGTGATCGGCTCTACCACCGCCAGCGGCACCGGCGCGTGGAGCTTCACCTCGCCAACCCTCAGCCAGGGCGGGCATGCGTTGAGCGTGACGGTCACCGATGCGGCGGGCAATGTCGGCGCGCGTTCGGCAGCGGTTAACCTCACCATCGATACTGTGGCGCCAAACGCCTCGACCTTGGTGGTCACCAACGATGTTACCAGCACCGTAGTGCCGAACGGCGGTTCCACCAACGACAACACGCCAACGCTGAGTGGTACCGCAGAAGCTAACGGTACGGTCAGCATCTACGACGGCACCACCTTGCTGGGCACTGCGATTGCCAACGGTTCTGGCGCATGGAGCTTCACCACTGGCGTATTGGGTGAAGGCAGCCATCCACTGACCGTGCGCGTGACAGATGCCGCCGGTAATACCAGTGTGGCATCCAGCACTGCAACGGTGATTGTTGATACCGTGGCACCGACCGCCGTTAGCGGATTGGCCGCGGCCAACAACAACGGCAGCACGCCGGTACCGATTGCCGCGGGTGGCAGCACCAACGACAACACGCCAGCGCTGAGCGGTACTGCCGAAGCGGGCAGCATCGTGAAGATTTACGATGGCAGCACGCTGCTCGGTTCTGTCACCGCGGGCAGCAACGGCGCGTGGAACTTCACCTCCACCACGCTGGCCGATGGTCCGCATACCCTCAACGTCACTGCGACTGATGCAGCGGGCAACGTTAGCCCGAATGCGTCGCTGGCGCTGACCATTGTCACTACCGCACCAACGCCGGTGGCGAACCTGGTGGTGTCTGACAATGTCGGCGCAACGCAGGGGCCATTAACCAACGGCGCGTCAACCGATGATAACACCCCAACGCTGACCGGTACGGCCACCGCAGGTAATGTGGTGGTGATCTCGGAAGGCAGCACCGTGCTTGGCTCGGTGGTGGCTGATGGCACCGGCGCGTGGACCTTCACCACGGCGGCATTGAGCGAAGGCTCACATCCGCTGAGTGTGACGGTGCGCGATGGCGCAGGTAACACCAGCACCGCGACCAACTTCACCGTCAACGTTGATACTGTGGCTCCGGCCAACGCCACGCTGGTGGTGACTAACGATGTCACCAGCGCGGTAGTGCCAAACGGCGGTGCCACCAACGACAGCACGCCAACCTTGAGCGGTACGGCGGAAGCGGGCGGTCGCGTGTCGATTTATGATGGCAGCACGCTGCTGGGCACCGCGATTGCCAACGGTTCCGGCGCATGGAGCTTCACCACTACAACCTTAACGCAAGGTTCGCATCCACTCAGCGTGACGGTCACGGATGCCGCCGGTAATGTCAGCGGCAGCACGGCGGCTACGGTAATTATTGATACCGTGGCACCGGTAGCGGTTAGCGGATTGGCCGCAGCCAACAACAACGGCAGCACGCCTGTGGCGATTGCCGCTGGTGGCAGCACCAACGACAACACACCAGCGCTGAGCGGTACCGCCGAAGCGGGCAGCACGGTCATTATCCGTGATGGCACCGGCATTATTGGTTCGGTGGTCGCGGGCAGCAACGGCGCGTGGAGCTTCACAACGCCTACGCTGGCTGATGGTGTGCACACCTTCAACATCACCGCCAGAGATGCGGCGGGCAACGTCAGTCCAAATGCTTCACTGACCTTGACCGTGGATACCGTGGCACCGAATCCGGTTACCAATCTGGTGATTACCGACGATGTCGGCACCAGCAATGGACCGCTGGCGAATGGGGCAGTGACGGATGATGCCACACCGACATTAAGTGGTACGGCAGAAGCGGGCGCGATTGTCACCATCTTCGACGGTTCAACGGCGATTGGTTCGGTGGTTGCAGCGGGCAACGGTAGCTGGACATTCACCACCGCTACCTTGAGCAACGGCACACATCCACTCAGCGTCACAGTTAAAGATGCGGCAGGCAACACCAGCGCAGCGACCACGCCGGTTTCCATCACCGTGGATACCGTCGCGCCGAACGCCTCAACGCTGGTGATCACCAACGACAACACCAGTACGGTGGTGCCGAATGGCGGTTACACCAACGACAGCACGCCAACCCTGAGTGGTGTGGCGGAAGCGGGCAGCCGTGTTTCCATCTACGATGGCAGCACGCTGTTGGGCACGGCGATCGCTGGCAGCAATGGCGCATGGACCTTCACCACCACCACGCTGAGCCAGGGTTCACACCCTATCAGCGTGACCGCAACGGATGCGGCGGGTAACGTCAGCGGCAGCACCGCCGCCACGGTGATTATTGATACCGTGCCGCCGGTGGCGGTTTCTGGCCTGGCCGCAGCCAATAACAACGGCAGTACGCCAGTGGCGATTGCCGCGGGTGGCAGCACCAATGACAATACGCCTGCGTTGAGCGGCACGGCAGAAGCCGGTAGCACGGTGATCATCCGTGATGGCACCAGCATCATCGGTTCCGTCACGGCGGGCAGCAACGGCAGTTGGAGCTTCACCGCACCAACGATTGCTGACGGTGCGCACACCTTCAATGTGACGGCGGTGGATACGGCGGGCAACGTCAGCCCGAATGCTTCTATCAGCTTCACCATTGATACGGTGGCTCCGGCTCCGGTTGCCAATCTGGTGATTACCGATGATGTCGGCACCATTCAGGGACCACTGGCCAATGGCGCTGTCACCGATGACGCCACACCAACGCTGAGCGGTACCGCAGAAGCCAACGCCATTGTCACCATCTACGATGGCAGCACGGTGTTGGGATCGGTCACTGCCAGCGGTACCGGTGCGTGGAGCTTCACCACCGCCACCTTGAGCAACGGCACGCATCCACTGAGTGTCACGGTGAAAGATGCCGCCGGTAACACCAGCGCGGCGTCGGCCACCGTTTCCATCACCGTGGATACCGTGGCACCGAATGCTTCGACGCTGGTGATCACCAACGACAACACCAACACGGTGGTGCCGAGCGGTGGCGCGACCAACGACAACACACCAACCCTGAGCGGTGTGGCGGAAGCGGGCAGTCGCGTGTCGATCTACGATGGCAGCACGCTGTTGGGTACCGCGATTGCGGGCAGCAACGGTGCGTGGACCTTCACTACCGCAGTATTGACCACCGGCACGCATCCATTGAGCGTCACGGTGACCGATGCGGCCGGTAACGTCAGCGGCAGCACCTCGGCGTCGGTGATTATCGATACCACGCCTCCGGCGGCAGTCACCAATCTGGTGGCCGCCAACAACAACGGCAGTACGGCGGTCACCATTCCGAATAATGGTGTCACCAACGACAACACGCCGCTGTTGACCGGCTCGGGTGAGATTGGCGCGAAAATCAGCGTGTATGACGGTTCCACCCTGTTGGGCACCACCACGGTGGGCAGCAACGGCACCTGGAGCTTCGTCTCTACCACGCTGGCTAACGGTCCGCACACGATCAATGTGACGGCGACCGATGCGGCGGGCAACGTTAGCCCGAACGCCTCGACCACGCTCACCGTCGATACCGTGGCACCGAATCCGGTCAACAATCTGGTGATCACCGATGACGTCGGCAGCATTCAGGGACCACTGGCGAACGGTGCGGTCACCGATGACGCCACGCCAACCCTGAGCGGCACGGCTGAAGCCAACGCGATTGTTACCATCTACGATGGCAGCACCGTGCTGGGATCGGTAACCGCCAGCAACACCGGCGCGTGGACCTTCACCACCGCGACCTTGAGCAACGGTACGCATCCACTGAGCGTGACGGTGACCGATGCAGCGGGCAACACCAGTGCTGCCTCGGCGACGGTTTCCATCACCGTGGATACTGTGGCACCGAATGCTTCAACGCTGGTGATCACCAACGACATCACCAACACCGTGGTGCCGAGCGGCGGTTCCACTAACGACAACACGCCAACGCTGAGCGGAACGGCGGAAGCGGGCAGTCGCGTGTCGATTTACGATGGCAGCACCTTGTTGGGTACGGTGATTGCGGGCAGCAACGGCGCGTGGACCTTCACCACCGCCACGCTGACACAGGGTACGCATCCGATCAACGTCACCGTGACCGATACTGCGGGTAACGTCAGCGGCACCACTTCGGCGTCGGTGATTATCGATACCGTGGCACCGACAGCGGTCACCAGTTTGGTGGCAGCCAACAACAACGGCAGCACGGCGATCACCATCCCGAATAACGGCGTCACCAACGACAGCACACCGCTGTTGACCGGTAACGGCGAAGCGGGGGCGCGCGTCAGCGTGTATGACGGCAGTACCTTGCTGGGTACCACCACAGTGGGCAGCAACGGCACATGGAGCTTCATCACCGGTACGCTGAGCAACGGCACGCATACGCTGAACGTGACGCAAACCGATGCGGCGGGCAACGTTAGCCCGAACGCCTCAACCACCTTGACCATTGATACTGTGGCGCCGGCGGCGAGTACGCTCACCATCAGGGATGACAGCGGCAGCACGCCGGTGACATTGACCAATGGCGCGTACACCCGCGACACCACGCCAGTACTGAACGGTACGGCGGAAGTCGGCGCGATTGTTACCATCTACGATGGTGCAGTGGCACTCGGTTCCGTGACGGTCGGCGCAGGCGGCACATGGAGTTACACCACGGCGGTACTGGCTAACGGCGCGCATCCACTTAGCGTGACGGTGACTGATGCGGCGGGTAACGTCAGCACCGGCAACACTGCGGTAACGGTGAATATCGATACCGTTCCACCGGCGGCAGTCACTGCACTGGCGATCAACGACACTGGTACTACGGTGACCGGTAGCGGTGAAGTGGGCGCAACCGTCACGGTGCGTGATTCTGGCGGTAACGCGCTGGGTACCGCAACTGTAGGCAGCGGCGGCAGCTGGTCGGTGAGCCTGAGTACCGCACAAACCACCGGTGCTTCACTGTCAGTCACCCAAACGGACCGCGCGGGTAACGTGTCGAGCAGCGCTTCGTTGATTGGTGCGATTAAAATCGTCGCCGCCAACGACGCCAGCGAAGTCGATTACAGCACCACCACCGCCACGGTTAACAACGGCACCACCAGCGTTTCCCACGCTGCGCTGGCCACCGTCAACCTCGGTACCGTGCTGGGTGTTGGCGTGCTGACCAATGGTAACGCCTATACCTTCAACGTCGGTTCAGGCGATACCCGTTCGGTCACGCTGCATGGTTCGGTTGGCGGCATTGCGTTGGTATCCACCTATGCGATGTACCTCTATCAACAACAGTCTGATGGCACGTGGTTGCTGAAAAGCGTCACCAACAACTACCTCGCCACCACCTTGCTGTCGATTGGTACGCAAACCGGTGCCAACATCAGCTACAGCGGCTTGGGAGCCGGTAACTATGCAGTGGTGATTGGTTCGAGCGGCGGGATTGCGCTGTTGCCGTCCACCACCATCACCACGGTTACCGATACCACCTTGGCGGCAGTGACCGTGGCCTCCACCGTTACCGGCAACTTGCTGGCCAACGACACCAGTTCGGTGGCTGGTACGGTGCCAACCGGTACGGCGGTGAGCGTGGTTTCTGGTCAGGGCGTGGCGGCGTCGGGCAACACGGTGATCAACACCACCTACGGTACCTTGACCATCGATTCGCACGGTAACTACACCTATGCGCTGAAAGCCGGGCTGTCGGTCTCTTCACTGCCGACGACCGATACCTTCACTTATTCCGTGACGGATTCGCATGGCGTAGTGACTTCAGCCACCTTGACCGTGACGTTGCATAACGGCCCGGCGACCACGTTGCTGACGGCAAACAGTCTGTTTGCTGAAGCCACGACGGATCACGATGCCAGCGGCAGCATCTACGGTACATCGAGCGGTACCCATACCGGAACCTTGAGCATCACTAATGAACACGGTGATATTACTACGGTTCACAGCGTGGGGAATACCTCGATTGCCGGTGATTTTGGCGTGCTGAGTATTGCGGCCAACGGTAACTACACTTACTCACTGAATGCGGGCGTAGATGGACAATCGCTGACGCATAAAGAGGTGTTCAGTTACACCCTGGCGGCGACCGATGGCACCATCACCACGCACTCGTTCACCATTGATCTCCATCCAACCATCACAGGCACCGCAGGGGCTGACACGCTAACCAGTGGTGCTTATGACGACACCATCACCAGTGGCGCGGGTGCGGATACGTTGGTGTATCACTTGTTGGCGAGTGCAGATGCTACCGGCGGTAACGGTCACGATACCTGGACCGACTTCAATGTTGCGCAAGGCGACAAAATTGATGTCAGTAACTTGCTAATTGGTTGGAATGATTCCACAAGTAATATTAATGATTTCGTGAAAGTGGATCATACTTCAGATGGCAATACGGTGGTCTCAATAGACCGTGATGGTACCGGAACGGGTTACAGCAGCACCCAATTGATTACGCTGGAAGGTGTGAACGTTTCACTGGAGGAACTGCTGCAACAACCGCACCAAAACCACACGGCTTAAATCGCTATGTGACGCAGGGATGCTGTAGGGCACAGGGATGTGCCCCTTTCTCTTTTAAGACTGGTGGATTATCGATGGATTTGATGCAATCAGGCGCAACAACTCGCCGTATCTCTAAGCTCAGTGTCCTTTGCGCTGGCATCGCGTTTTTTCCTTGTTCTCAACTTTTCGCCGCCAGTGATGCGGTAACCCAAGCCGGAAGCATTACTTCGGCGGGTTTGGCGCAGCAGCAGGAACTCCCTTCACTCGCCGGTGAAGTGGCAGAACCGGCGCTGGCGCATGTTCCCGATTTCTTAACCATCAATCAGGCAGTACAACGGGCGATTCAGTGGCATCCCGACATTGCGCAAGCGGTCGGCAAGATGCTGGAGCAGGCCAACCAGGTTGATGTGGCGAAAGCCAAATACTATCCGCAAGTCAGCGCTGGCATGAACAACGGTTACAGCAACGCCTACACCGAAAAGGGTTTCAGCCCATCGTTTGTGCTGTCGGTTTCCCAGATGTTGTATGACTTTGGCAAGGTCAGCAGTTCGGTGCGTTCTGCCGAAGCGGGCGTGGCGCAAGAGCAGGCTAACGTGCTGGTGAGCATTGATACCGTGGCGCACGACACCGCCGCCGCGCTGGTGGAAGTGCAGGGTTATCAGCAGTTGGTGAAGATCGCGCGCGAGCAGCTTAACGCGCTGAGTAAAATTGGCGATCTGGCACGGCAACGTAATGAAGAGGGCGCGGCATCGTTGTCCGACGCCACGCAAACCGATGCGCGTATTGAAGGTGCGCGCACCACCTTAACGCAATATCAAGCCAACCTTGATCGCTGGCGCGCCACGCTGGCGACCTATCTCGGCTGGCCGCTGGTAAAGAAAGTCAGCGATGATTTCCCGGTCAATCTCACGCGTTCGTGTCAGGTCTCGAAAGCCGATGACAAGCTCAATCCGGCGGTGCTGGCGGCGTGGGCACAAGCCAATCAGGCGCAGGCGAAACTGGATAACGCCAACGCGCAGAATATGCCCACCATCTCGCTGGAACCGCAGGTGACGCATTATCTCAACAATCACTATTCCGGCAGCGAATCACTGGATCGCACACAATATTCCGCCTTCGTTAAAGTGGAAATGCCGATTTACCAAGGCGGCGGCATCACCGCAGCACGTGATGCGGCCGCCAATGCGGTGAATGCGGCCAATGCGGCGGTGAACTCTGCGCGCCTTAAAGCGCGTCAGCAGTTAAGCGAATCGCAGAACGAAGCGCAAAGCCTGGCGCTCAGCTTAGCCATCATGGGACGACAGCAAACGCTGGGCGAGAAAACCCAGTCGCTGTATCAGGATCAATATCTGCAACTCGGCACGCGTCCGCTGTTGGATGTGCTCAACGCCGAGCAGGAAGTGTTCCAGACCCGATTTACCCTCCAGCAAACCATCAGCCAGTTGCGTTCCCTGCAACTTGATTGCCTCTACAGCACCGGGCAAATGCGCTCGGCGTTTGCTTTGAATAATCAGCGGATCCAGTCCGTGGAGATCCAGCCATGACGCAGTTACAAATTCCCGATACGCCGGAAGGCCAGCCAGACAGCGCGGCCGGTGGCTACGTGCCCTTACACGGATGGGCCACCGCGATCGTCCTGATTGCCACCCATTATCGCTTGCCCTGTTCGCCGGGCATGATCATGGCCGCTGCCGAATGGCAGGGCAAACAGCCGCGCGACAAAGCACTGCGCCATCTGGCTCGCCAGGCCGGTTTATCGCTCCAGCTGTACGAAGAAAATAAATGGGAAATCACCAGTTGGCGCTTGCCGCTGGCGGTGGAACTGGCGGATGGGCAAGTCGGCGTGATCACCCAGTTTGATGGCGACGATCAGGTGCGTGTGCACTTTGCCGGTGATGAACAACCTGCGCCGATTGCGCTCGATACGCTGCTGCCGGAAATCCGTTTTGCCGCCGCGCTGCGCCCGGTTACCGCGGCCAAAGATAGCCGCGTCGATCGCTATTTAGCGGCGGTGAAGCCGGATTGGCTGCGCAGGTTGGTGTTGCAGGATATGCGGCCGTACGGTTACGTGATGCTGGGATCATTCCTGATCAACTTGATGGCGCTGGTCGGCATTATCTTCTCGATGCAGGTGTACGACCGCGTGATCCCGGCGCAGTCCTATCCGACTTTGTATGTGCTGTATATCGGCGTGATCATCTCGGTGGTGTTCACCTACGTACTGCGCGTCGGGCGCGATCACGTTACCGATCTGCTGGGTAAACGCGCCGACATGCGCGTCTCCGATCGGGTATTTGGTCACGCGTTGCGTTTGCGCAGCAGCGCGGTGCCACGTTCCACCGGGACATTCATCTCGCAGCTGCGTGAGCTGGAATCGATCCGCGAAATGGTCACCTCAACCACGGTGACAGCGATTGTCGATATGCCGTTCTTCCTGTTGTTCATGCTGGTGATGGCGATCATTGCGCCGCAGTTGGCGTGGATCCCGCCGATCGCCGTGTTGCTGATGGTGCTGCCGGGTTTTTTGAGCCAGAAAAAACTGTCGAAGCTGGCGCAGCAAAACCTGAAGGAATCGACGCTGCGTAATGCGGTGCTGGTGGAGAGCGTGCAAGGGCTAGAAGACATCAAGTTGATGCAGGCGGAAGATCGCTTCCTGCAACAGTGGAACAGCTACATTCGCATCACCGCGCAGTCTGGCGTTGAGATGCGCAAGGTCATGCATTCGCTGATTACCTGGGGCGTAACGGTGCAAGGTTTGGTGTATGCCAGCGTGATCGTGGTGGGTGCGCCGATGGTGATCAACGGTGATATCACTACCGGTGCGATTGTCGCGGCGTCGCTGCTCTCTTCACGCATGATTGCGCCGATGGCCACGCTGTGTGGCGTGTTGGCGCGCTGGCAGCAGGTGAAAGCCGCTAAAGGCAGCCTCGATGCGTTGATGAATCTGCCGGTGGAAAACAGCAAAGATGAGACGCGCATTCACAGTCCGGTGCTGTTTGGTCACTACCAATTCACTGACGCGATGTTCCGCTATTACACCGATTCGCTGACCATTGCGCTGCGCATTAAAAGCCTGACCATCAAACCCGGCGAGCGCATTGCGGTGCTGGGGCGCAACGGCTCCGGCAAATCGACCTTGCTGCAAGCGTTAAGCGGCGGGGTAGATTTGATCGGCGGTGAACTGCGTCTCGATAACCTCAGTTTGCCGCACATTGATGTGGCGGATGTGCGGCGCAACGTTGGGCTGCTGACGCAAAATGCGCGCCTGTTTCACGGTACGCTGCGCGAAAATCTCACCATGGGCGCGGCGCATGCCACTGACGATGCGATCTTTGGCGCGCTGACCGTGAGCGGCGGCGCTGATTTTATTCGCCGTCTGCCGCTCGGCCTCGATCACCCGATCATGGAAGGCGGCGTGGGCTTGTCTGGCGGTCAGCGCCAATCGCTGCTGCTGGCGCGCATGCTGTTGCGCGATCCCAACATCATCCTGTTGGATGAACCGACGGCAGCACTCGACGATCACACCGAGAAAGAGTTTATCGAACGTCTCGGCCAGTGGCTGAATGGTCGCACCTTGATCGTCGCCACGCACCGCGCGGCGATCCTCGCGTTAGTGGATCGCGTGCTGGTGTTGAAGGATGGGCAACTGGTGATGGATAGTCCGAAAGAGAATGCCTTGCCTGCGCCGCGGGCCAATGGCAGCCAGCCGGAGGCAAACGCATGATGAAACAATTACCGGCAAGATTGCGTTTGGTCACCGCCGCTGAAGTCGATTCTTCCGACGATCTGTTGGGCGAATTGCGATCCGAAACGCATTACACCGGCGCGGTGCGGCTGATCGTCATCAGCACCGCGTTGATCCTGGTGACGCTGGTGTGGGCGTGGTTTGGCGTGCTGGATGAAGTCTCCACCGGCACCGGCAAAGTGATCCCCAGTTCGCGCGATCAGGTGCTGCAATCGCTGGAAGGCGGGATTCTCACCGAGCTGTATGTGCACGAAGGCGATCAGGTGCAGGCGGGGCAAGTGGTGGCGCGGTTGGATGCCACACGCTCGGAATCCAACGTCGGTGAAAGTGCGGCACGTTATCGTGCAGCGCTGGCGGCGTCAGCGCGACTTACGGCGGAAGTTAACGATCAGCCGCTCAAGTTCCCGGCGGAGCTGGACAAATTCCCCGATCTGGAAGCCTCAGAAGCGCGGCTGTACAAAACCCGCCGCGCGCAGTTGAGTGATGCCACCGCGCAGTTCAACCAATCGCTGGCGCTGGCGAATCGTGAATTAGCCATCACCCAACGGCTGGCAAAAACCGGCGCGGCAAGTAGCGTGGAAGTGCTGCGTTTGCAGCGTGACAAATCGGATCTGGAGCTGAAACTCACCGATATGCGCTCGCAATATTACGTGCAGGCGCGTGAAGAGTTGGCGAAAGCCAATGCCGAAGCCGATAGCATGGCGCAAGTGGTGAAAGGGCGTGAAGATACCGTGACGCGTCTGACCATTCGTTCGCCGATGCGCGGTATCGTGAAAAACATCAAAGTCTCGACGGTGGGCGGCGTGGTGCCACCAAACGGCGAGTTGATGAACATCGTGCCGATGAACGATCGCTTGTTGATTGAAGCGCGCTTGTCGCCGCGCGATATCGCCTTTATTCATCCCGGCCAGCGCGCGGTGGTGAAGATCTCGGCCTATGACTACGCCATTTACGGCGGCCTTAACGGCGTGGTGGAGAGCATCTCGCCCGATACTATTCAGGACGAGGTGAAGCCGGAGATTTACTATTACCGCGTGTTTATCCGCACCGATCATGATTACGTGCAGAATAAAGCCGGCAAGCGCTATTCGATCAGTCCCGGCATGGTTTCCACGGTGGATATCAAAACCGGTGAGAAAACCGTTATGGATTATCTGATCAAACCGTTTAATAAAGCCAAAGAGGCGATGCGCGAACGTTAATTGCGTAGCTAAACGTCGGTCACCATGAATGGCGATCCTACGAAAATCATAATCCCGGCGTACACAGTTGTGCGCCGGGATTATTTTTTTAATATTAAGAATAGCGGCCATTATCGTCACTATATCAACGTATTATTCATTCGCTCATCCAGCTTGATTCCTGTCAATAAAGATAATGCATTGATGTTATTTAGTTTTGATATTTTTTTATAATGGCGATGAATTTCATTAGTTGTTGTTTTTCAGAGGATTGTAAGTCGATAAATAATGATAAGGTTTTGGTGATTTAAAATGACGATTTAAGCTGAATAGTTTAATCGTGATATCTGTTAATACCTTTTCGTTTATTTGATGTTTTTTTCTTACCTACCTCTGGGAATTATAATGAATTTCACTTTGATTATGCGCGGCCTGATTGCGGCAGGCGTTGTTGCATCCCTCTCTAATGTTCATGCCTCTACCAATAGTTTTGATGCGCGTGTTGCCGCGATGGGTAACACCGGGGTGGCGGCCGCTAAATTTGGCTCGGCACCACTGATTAATCCGGCCTTACTGGCTAAAACGCCGGCTGATGGCAAATTGAGTTTAATTGCGCCTGCACTGGGCGCGCATGCCGACGATGAAGGCCACCTAATCGAGATCTTTGATGATGTTAAGCCGGCCTGGGATAAGCTGGATAGCGCCATTAAAGCGGGTAACGCGGCAAGTGCTGCGGGTGAACTGGACGATATTATGGCTGGCGTGGCCGGTAAAAGTGCCAACGCATCATTAAGTGTTGCCATGGTGCTGGCAGTGCCGGATGAAACGCTGCCAGTGGCGTTATCGATCAATAGTTGGGGACAAGGGACTGCGCGTGGCTTGGTAAGCCAAAGTGATATGGATTATCTCGAAGGTGTCAGTAATGGTTCGATCATGCCAATGCCAGACGATCTTGATAAGCTCACGTCGCGTGCAGAAGGCATGGTGGCGCTGGTAACCGATTATGGCGTATCCATTGCCCATCCGTTTAGCGTGGCGAATGTGCCAGTGGCCTTCGGTGTGACGCCAAAAATCCAGCGCATCGAAACCTGGAACTACAATGTTGGCATTAACAATTATGATTCGTCAGATTTCAAAGACGGTAACTGGCAGCGTCAAACACTGAGCGGCAATATTGACGCCGGTTTTTATGCTGATTTACTTCCGGATTGGACCGTCGCTCTCTCGGCGCAGAACCTAATTCAAAATCGTGTCAATTCGCAGGAAGTGAATGGTACCCGCACCGCGTTTGTTATTCGTCCGCAGGTGACAGCGGGCACAGCCTGGACTAAAGGGCCGATCACCCTGAGCTCCGATGTTGATTTAAGCCCGGTAAGCGGTTTCGAAAATCTTGATAAGCGCCAATATATTGGTGCAGGAGCCGAGCTGCGTGCGGCTGAATGGGTGCAAGTACGAGCGGGTTATCGCGTTGATATGCGTGGTAATGATCACCGTGTCTTCACCGCAGGTCTTGGCGTGACACCGACTGATGCGATGCAGTTCGATTTAACCGCCATCGCTGGCCGTATGCGTAATATTGGCGGAGTGGCACAGTTTAGCTTCCACTTCTAATCCATCTTGTCATTAAAGCGTCGATTGCAGGGCGCAACAATCTCCGCGATAATCGCGCCTAATCAATCCCTTCCTCGTCGGGTTTAACGACGCGGAGGGGATTTTTTTCATCTATACCTTAACAGGCTAATCGACTCACGGATCTCAAGAGGACAAGTTATGTATAACACCCTGGGCAATCAGTACGACAACTCCCTGGTTTCTAACGCCTTCGGTTTCATGCGTTTCCCGGTTAATTTCCAGCCTTATGACAGCGATGCGGAGTGGGTGATTACCGGTGTACCTTTCGATGCGGCGACGTCAGGCCGCCCGGGCAGCCGTTTAGGGCCGGGTGCGATTCGTCAGATCTCCACCAATCTGGCGTGGGAAGGCTGCCGCTGGCCGTGGGATTTCGATCTGCGTCAGCGTTTGAACGTGGTGGATTGTGGTGATCTGGTGTATGCCTTCGGTGACTCGCAGGATCTATCTGACAAACTTCAGGCGCACGCTGAGAAGCTGCTGGCTAACGGTAAACGCATGCTGACCTTTGGTGGTGACCATTACGTGACGCTGCCACTGCTGCGCGCTCACGCTAAGCACTTCGGTAAAATGGCGCTGGTGCATTTTGATGCGCATACCGATACCTATTCCAACGGCCCGACGTTCGATCACGGCACCATGTTCTTCACCGCGCCAAAAGAAGGTTTGATCGATCCGCAGCATTCCGTGCAGATCGGTATCCGTACTGAATTTGATAAGAGCCTCGGCTTTAACGTATTGGATGCGGCGCAGGTTAACGATCGCAGCGTTGACGATATTTTGGCGGAAGTGAAACGCACCGTTGGCGATCTGCCGGTGTATCTGACCTTTGATATCGACTGCCTCGATCCAGCACACGCGCCGGGCACCGGCACGCCAGTGATTGGCGGCTTGAGTAGCGATAAAGCCACCAAGCTGATTCGTGGCTTGCAGGGCATGAATATCGTTGGCATGGATCTGGTGGAAGTAGCACCGGGTTATGATCATGCCGATTTGACCTCACTGGCGGCGGCGACCCTGGCGCTGGATATGCTGCACGTGCAGGCGGCGAATAAAGGTTAATCTAGCCACTTGCCGCTACACTTATTGGCGGTCAATTAATCTGCGGAGGTCATTATGGGCTTACTGGACGATTTAGTCGGATCACTTGGTGGTGGCAGTGCTGGCGGAAGCGGGCAGGGCAATCAACTACAGCAACTGATGGCGATCTGGAATTGGGTGCAGGAACAGGGCGGCGTGGAAGTGCTGTTTGAAAAGTTCCAGCAGGGCGGGCTAGGGCAGGTGCTGAATAGCTGGCTTAGCAACGGCAGCAACCAACAGATTGATAGCGGCGAGATTCAAAATGCGTTTGGTCAGGATCAGCTTCAGTCGCTGGCGGATAAGCTGGGCACCGATGTGAATGGCGCATCCGGTACGTTGGCTGCCTTGTTGCCGCAGGTGATTGATAAGCTGTCGCCGCAAGGACATGTGGATACGTCGAACACTCAGGATTTGGGTGCGATGGTGGATGGCTTGTTTAAGCGGTAGTGTGCTCGTATCCCCTCATCCCAACCTTCTCTCGCAAGCGGGAGAAGGGGCAGACCGAGCAGGGTGCAGATATAACAGCCACCTAAATATTCCCTCTCCTGCATGCGGGAGAGGGAGTTGATCGAGTGATATTATTTTCCTGCCGCGATGCGATCGCGAATATGTTGGGCGCGCGCTTCTGAATCGGGGTGCGAATCAAACATTGAGCTTTGACGGCCTTGTTCCAGTTTTGCCAGTTTTTCAAAACTGGTGGCTAAGCCGATAGGATCGATGCCGCGTTTCTTCATCAGATCAAACGAGTAATCATCAGCCTGCGATTCTTGCGTTTGCGAGAACTGCGCGTTCACCAATTTCTCGCCCATTTCTCCCAACTGCGACTGCGACAACGAACCAATTACGCCTCCAACTGAAGCCGCAGCGGTGCGGGCAGCCGTCGTTGCGAATGCCACCTGCATCGCTTTGCGCGTGTGTCCCAACGCGACGTGGCCCATTTCATGCCCCAGTACGCCTTCGACTTCGTTGTCGGTCATCATATCCATCAATCCGCTGTACACGCGGATGCAGCCGTTGGCCATCGCCCACGCGTTAACGTCTTTAGTCAGATAGACCTTGTAGTTTGCCGGTACGCCGTTGATGTTGTCGCCCAGCGCGGCGGCGATTTTGTTCAGGCGCTGCTGATATTCGCTGTTGGCGGGCGCAACCTGATTATCTTTATCCATCTGTGCACAGGATTGATCGCTCAACTGTTTCACCTGCGAATCGCTCAGCGCATAGGCTTGATACGCCTGCGCGCCGGATTGCAGCAGGGCATTGTTATCCATTCCTTCGCAGCCGCTGAGTAGCGCAGCGATTCCCAGAGCAAGCACGGTGGCTTTTACTTTCATATCCACATCCTTTGAGTAACAAGGTAAAGAAAACAAACACCTGAAACCTACGCAGGTGTTTAAACGTTTTGGTTATAGCTCGCAAGTTGTGCAATGACTAGCAGACAAGCCCGGAAATGCAACCGAGTTGCCGCGATTTAGCATCTTGATGCATGTACTTTTGCCCTGATTTTCATGTACATTGATGTGCGACTTTTTTCTCGCTTCGCCTTATAACTGATTAATTACAATAAGTTAAGCGTGGCGGAGCATTAATCCGACCTGGAGTAGAAGATGCCCTCTCGTAAAGAGCTTGCCAACGCCATTCGCGCGTTAAGTATGGATGCAGTACAGAAAGCCAATTCGGGACATCCGGGTGCCCCAATGGGCATGGCGGACATCGCCGAAGTGCTGTGGCGTGACTTCCTGAACCATAACCCTACTAACCCGCTGTGGGCAGATCGTGACCGCTTCGTGCTGTCGAACGGTCACGGCTCAATGCTGATTTATAGCTTGCTGCACCTCACTGGCTACGACCTGCCAATGAGCGAGCTGCAGAACTTCCGTCAGCTGCACTCTAAAACTCCAGGCCATCCAGAATACGGCTACACCGCAGGCGTCGAAACCACCACCGGCCCGCTCGGTCAGGGCATCGCTAACGCGGTAGGCTTTGCGATTGCTGAACGCACGCTGGCGGCGCAGTTCAACCGTCCAGACCATGAAATCGTAGACCACAACACCTACGTGTTCATGGGCGACGGCTGCATGATGGAAGGCATCTCACACGAAGTCTGCTCCATCGCCGGTACCCTGAAGCTGGGCAAACTGGTGGCTTTCTATGATGACAACGGCATCTCTATCGACGGTCACGTGGATGGCTGGTTCACCGACGACACCGCAAAACGCTTCGAAGCCTACGGCTGGCACGTGGTGCGCGGCGTGGACGGTCACGATGCCGACGCGATTAAGAAAGCCGTCGAAGAAGCCAAAGCGGTTTCCGACAAGCCTTCACTGCTGATGTGCAAAACCGTGATTGGTTTCGGTTCACCAAACAAAGCCGGTACCCACGATTCGCACGGCGCACCGCTGGGTGCCGATGAAATCGCGTTGACCCGCAAGCAACTGGGCTGGAACCACGGTCCGTTTGAAATCCCGTCTGACATCTATGCGCAGTGGGATGCCAAAGAAGCGGGCCAGGCGAAAGAGTCCGCGTGGGATAAGAAATTCGCTGCCTACGCCGCTGCCCATCCGGAACTGGCAGCTGAGTTCAAGCGTCGCGTCAACAACGAGCTGCCCGCTAACTGGGCCACCGAATCGCAGAAATTCATTGAGCAGTTGCAGGCCAATCCGGCGAAAATCGCCAGCCGCAAAGCCTCGCAGAACGCCATCGAAGCCTTCGGCAAAATCCTGCCGGAATATCTGGGCGGCTCCGCTGACCTCGCGCCAAGCAACCTCACCATGTGGTCGGGCTCTAAGCCAATCAACGAAGATGCGGCCGGTAACTACATTCATTACGGCGTGCGCGAATTCGGTATGACCGCGATTGCCAACGGTATCGCGCTGCACGGCGGCTTCCTGCCGTATACCGCCACCTTCCTGATGTTCGTGGAATACGCACGTAACGCGGCGCGTATGGCTGCGCTGATGAAAATCCGTCAGGTGATGGTTTACACCCACGACTCGATTGGTCTGGGCGAAGATGGCCCGACGCACCAGCCGGTTGAGCAGATGGCCAGCCTGCGCGTAACGCCAAACATGAGCCTGTGGCGTCCGTGCGACCAGGTTGAATCGGCGGTGGCGTGGAAATACGCCATCGAGCGTGTTGACGGCCCATCGGCGCTGATCTTCTCGCGTCAGAACCTGGCGCAGCAGGATCGTACGGCTGAGCAGCTGGCAAACGTGGCGCGCGGCGGTTACGTGCTGAAAGACAGCAACGGCACGCCGGAGCTGATCCTGATCGCTACCGGTTCAGAAGTCGAGCTGGCTGTAGCCGCTTACGAGCAACTGACCGGCGAAGGCCGTAAAGTGCGCGTGGTGTCTATGCCTTCGACCGATGCGTTTGATAAGCAGGATGCTGCCTATCGTGAATCCGTGCTGCCGAAAGCAGTGGCGGCGCGCGTAGCGATCGAAGCCGGTATCGCCGATTACTGGTTCAAATACACCGGCCTGAATGGCGCGATCGTCGGCATGACCACCTTCGGTGAGTCTGCTCCAGCGGATCAGCTGTTCAAAGAGTTTGGCTTCACCGTTGAGAACGTGGTGAAAACCGCGAAATCGATTCTGTAATTTGCGGTCGCCAGCAATGGCGACTCTGCAACACAAAGGCGGCCGCGTAGGTCGCCTTTTCTATAACCTGAAACGGTTCAATTATTCCTGAAGTAATAATCCATTTAGCGAAAATTTGTGACGTAGATCCAATATTCCGCACCGGATTTGATCGCAATCATTCCTGTTATTCCTCCCATGCATTACTCTAGCTGAACCGTTTCAGTTAGGATTTTAATCGCATAGCGAACGCGTTCCGAACGGCAATAATTCCCTGTACAAAATGGCGCGAAACGCTCAGGCTAATCGGCACGTTTTTTCGGGTGTTGTTGAAGGTAGAAATGACCGTTCGCGTAGCAATAAATGGTTTTGGTCGTATCGGGCGTAACGTGCTGCGTGCGCTGTATGAAACCGGTCGCCGGGCTGAAATTACGGTGGTGGCGATTAACGAATTGGCCGACGCCGCCGGTATGGCGCATTTGCTGAAGTACGATACCAGCCACGGTCGATTTGCGTTTGATGTGCGCCAGGAGCGCGATCAACTGTTTGTCGGCGATGACACCATCCGCATTTTGCATCAGGCGGAAATCGATGTGCTGCCGTGGCGTGAATTGAATGTCGATATCGTGCTGGATTGCACCGGTGTGTATGGCAGCCGTGCAGATGGCGAAGCCCATTTGCAGGCAGGCGCGAAAAAAGTGTTGTTCTCGCATCCGGGCGGCAACGATTTGGATGCCACTGTGGTGTTCGGCGTGAACGAACAAGCTCTTAAACAAACTGACCGCATCGTCTCCAACGCATCCTGTACCACCAACTGCATTATTCCGGTGATCAAGCTGTTGGATGACGCCTTTGGCATTGAATCGGGCACTGTGACCACGATTCACTCGGCGATGCACGATCAGCAGGTGATCGATGCCTATCACAGCGATCTGCGCCGCACACGTGCCGCCAGCCAATCGATCATTCCGGTAGATACGCGTCTTGCCGCGGGCATTACTCGTATTTTTCCGAAATTTAACGATCGCTTTGAAGCCATTGCGGTGCGCGTGCCCACCATTAACGTGACAGCCATTGATTTGAGCGTCTCGGTGCGTGAAGCGGTGAAGGCTTGTGAGGTCAACGCCTTGCTGCAAAACGCGTCAGAAGGGGCGTTTCGTGGTATAGTTGACTATACGGAATTACCTTTAGTCTCAGTAGATTTTAACCATGATCCGCACAGTGCCATTGTTGATGGCACGCAAACGCGGGTCAGCGGTCATCACCTGATCAAAACACTGGTTTGGTGTGACAACGAATGGGGCTTTGCTAACCGCATGATCGACACCACGTTAGCAATGGCCGCAAGTGGTTTCAGGTAAGACGCGGACTGCGTCTGGCAAAACTTATGAGAATCAACGAGAGGGTTCACCATGTCTGTAATTAAGATGACCGATCTGGATCTTGCTGGTAAACGCGTTCTGATCCGTGCCGATCTCAACGTGCCAGTAAAAGAAGGGAAAGTGACGTCAGATGCACGTATCCGTGCTTCTCTGCCAACCATCGAAGCGGCGTTGAAACAGGGCGCGAAAGTGATGGTTACCTCTCACCTGGGTCGTCCGACCGAAGGTGAATACAATGAAGAGTTCTCCCTGCTGCCAGTTGTTAACTACCTGAAAGACAAGCTGAACGGCACCAACGTTACCCTGGCAAAAGATTACCTCAAAGGTGTTGAAGTCAATGCGGGTGAACTGGTTGTGCTGGAAAACGTGCGCTTTAACAAAGGCGAGAAAAAAGACGAAGAAGGTCTGGCAAAGGATTATGCCGCACTGTGCGATGTATTCGTGATGGATGCATTCGGCACCGCACACCGCGCGCAGGCTTCTACCCACGGTGTTGGCAAGTTCGCGCCAATCGCTTGTGCTGGCCCGCTGTTGTCAGCTGAGCTGGAAGCGCTGGGTAAAGTGATGAGCAACCCAGAGCGTCCGCTGGTTGCTGTGGTGGGTGGTTCTAAAGTTTCTACCAAGTTCGATGTGTTGCAGTCGCTGGTTAAGATCGCTGACACCGTAATCGTCGGTGGCGGTATCGCTAACACCTTCGTGGCAATCGACAACAACGTTGGCAAATCACTGTTTGAGCCAGACTTCGTTGAAGCAGCGAAAAAGTTGCGTGACGAGCACGGCATCCCAGTTCCTACCGATTCTCGCGTAGGCACGGAATTCTCTGAAACTGCACCGGCAACCGTTAAAAAGGTTTCCGAAGTTGCGGATAACGAAGAGATTATGGACTTCGGTGATGAAACCGCACAGGCCATGGCAGCGATCCTGAAAGGCGCTAAAACCATTCTGTGGAACGGCCCAGTGGGCGTGTTCGAATTCCCGAACTTCCGTAAAGGCACCGAAATCGTGGCTAACGCCATTGCCGACAGCGAAGCGTTCTCAGTCGCGGGCGGCGGCGATACGCTGGCTGCTATCGACCTGTTCGGTATCGAAGATAAGATCTCTTATATCTCTACTGGCGGCGGCGCATTCCTCGAATTCGTGGAAGGCAAAAAACTGCCAGCAGTTGCTATGCTGGAAGAGCGCGCCAAGCAGTAACTCTTTGGGGGCGACGCTTCGGCGTCGCCTGAAGACTTGCCTGATAAAGGCAAATAATTCGAAGTCCCATCATGGGATGAGCGATAAACGAAACAGGACACAACCATGTCTAAAATTTTTGATTTCGTAAAACCCGGCGTTGTCACTGGTGATGACGTTCAGAAAATCTTCCAAGTAGCGAAAGAAAACAAATTCGCTCTGCCAGCAGTTAACTGCGTCGGCACGGATTCCATCAACGCGGTACTGGAAGCTGCGGCCAAAGTGAAAGCGCCGGTCATCGTTCAGTTCTCCAATGGTGGTGCTGCATTCATCGCCGGTAAAGGTTTCAAAACCGATAAGCCACAGGGCGCGGCAATCTTCGGCGCTATCGCCGGTGCGCACCATGTGCATCTGATGGCTGAACAGTATGGCGTGCCAGTCATCCTGCACACCGACCACTGCGCCAAAAAACTGCTGCCGTGGATCGACGGTCTGCTGGATGCTGGCGAAGCGCATTTCGCTAAAACTGGCAAACCACTGTTCTCTTCTCACATGATTGACCTGTCTGAAGAATCTCTGGAAGAAAACATCGAGATCTCTTCTAAATATCTGGCGCGCATGGCGAAACTGGATATGACGCTGGAAATCGAACTGGGTTGCACCGGTGGTGAAGAAGATGGCGTGGACAACAGCCACATGGACGCTTCTGCACTGTACACCCAGCCAGAAGACGTTGATTACGCTTACACCGAGCTGAGCAAAATCAGCCCACGTTTCACTATCGCCGCTTCATTCGGTAACGTGCACGGCGTGTACAAGCCAGGCAACGTGAAACTGACCCCAACCATCCTGCGCGATTCTCAGGAATTCGTGACCAAGAAACACAATCTGCCGCACAACGCGCTGGATTTCGTGTTCCACGGTGGTTCAGGTTCATCTCCAGAAGAGATCAAAGAATCAATTGGTTACGGTGTAATCAAAATGAACATCGATACCGATACCCAGTGGGCAACATGGGACGGTATTCTGAAGTTCTATAAAGAGAACGAAGCGTATCTGCAAGGCCAGTTGGGCAACCCGAAAGGCGTAGATAGCCCGAACAAGAAATACTACGATCCACGCGTATGGCTGCGTTCTGCGCAGGCTTCCATGGTGACTCGCCTGGAGCAGGCTTTCAAAGAGCTGAACGCTGTCGACGTGCTGTAATTTTTCCTTACAGTACAAAAAAGGCCCAAAAGGGCCTTTTTTTATGCGTCGCGTCTGGAAAACCCCGCAAATTCAGACCATTTTTGGCGCTCGTAAACATTTTTGTTTACCCTTGTAATCGGGTTGTCGGAATCAATCTGGCAGTTTTTGGCATTTTCCCCCCGGGAAACTCAACAACAGGGCTAACAAATGGAAGACTTAAATGTCGTTGATGGCATTAACAATGCTGGCGGCTGGCTGGTGCGCAATCAGGAATTGATCCTGAGCTATGCGGTCAATATTGTGGCGGCGATCATTACCATTATCATTGGTATGTTTATCGCGCGCATTATCTCAAATGCGATTAACCGCGTACTGCAGGCGCGTCATATTGATGCCACGGTAGCTGATTTCCTGTCAGCCATGGTGCGTTACGGCATTATCGCTTTCACCATTATTGCCGCGTTGGGACGCGTTGGCGTGCAAACCGCCTCGGTGATCGCTGTATTGGGTGCCGCCGGTTTAGCCGTTGGTTTGGCGCTGCAAGGTTCGCTCTCCAACCTCGCGGCGGGCGTGTTGCTGGTGACCTTCCGCCCGTTCAAAACCGGTGAGTTTGTCGATCTGGGCGGCGTGATGGGCACGGTACAGAACGTGCAAATCTTCTCCACGACGCTGAAAACCGCCGATGGCAAAATCGTGGTGGTGCCAAACGGTAAAATCATCGCTGGCAATATCATCAACTTCTCACGTGAGCCAATTCGCCGTAACGAATTTATTATCGGTGTGGCCTACGATGCGGACGTTGATCAGGTGATTGCGCTGTTCCGTGAAGTGGTCGAAGCGGATGAGCGCGTGCTGCAAGATTTAGGCATCCAGATCGGCCTCAATGAGTTGGCCGCTTCCTCGCTGAACTTTGTGGTGCGTTGCTGGAGCAAGAGCAGCGACCTGCAAAACGTCTACTGGGATCTGATGAAGAACTTCAAACGCACGCTGGATGCCAACGGCATTGGCATTCCTTATCCGCAGATGGATGTGCATTTGCATCAAGTTAAGAGCGAGCAACTTCCCGCTCGCACCGAGTAATAATGAAAGGCACCTGCGGGTGCCTTTTTTATCACTTTCGCTAATGGCTGATTAAATCTTTCAATTTCCACTAATATCTCCGCGTCACTATACTGCATCGCATCTCCCCGTTATTCAGGACTAATTCTGTGTTATCTGTTTACTTACAAGGACTTGCTCTTGGTGCTGCGCTGATTCTGCCATTAGGCCCGCAAAATGCGTTTGTGATGAATCAGGGCATTAAACGCCATTACCATCTGATGACCGCTGGACTCTGCGCGCTCAGCGATATTGCACTGATCTGCGGCGGGATTTTTGGCGGCAGCGCGCTGCTAAATCAATCGCCAATTCTGCTGATGCTGATTACCTGGGCGGGCGTGGCATTTCTGCTGTGGTACGGCTGGGGCGCACTGCGTAGCGCGTGGCAAGGCGATGTAACGCTGACTTCCGATGCGGAACTGAAGCAGGGACGCTGGCGCATTATCGCCACGATTCTGGCAGTCACCTGGCTCAATCCGCACGTCTATCTGGATACCTTTGTGGTGCTGGGCAGTTTGGGAAGTCAATTGCCGTCGGAAGATGCGCGTCGCTGGTTTGCTTTTGGCACGGTTAGCGCCTCAATCATTTGGTTCTTCGGCTTAGCACTGCTAGCAGCATGGCTTTCGCCGCGTCTGCGCACCGTGCGTGCGCAGCGCATCATCAATCTGCTGGTGGGCGGCGTAATGTGGTTTATCGCCATCCAGTTAGCGCGCCAGGGCATCGCCGCGCTCTAATGCAGATGCAAACCGTACAGTGCGGGCAGCGCGCCCGCACTGGCAAGTAACTCCAGCCGAATCCGACGGAAACTCACGCCTTGCGGTATCGCGTGATGACATAGCGAATGATGATTCTCCGTCACCTCAGCCAGTAAAATTTCATCCAGCCAGAGTCGATAATGCGTGGTGCAGTGCGGCGTTACCGGCTGAGCATGGCCCATTTGCACCGTTTCCATCGCATGATCAAAGTCGTTATCAAACAACAAAGATATTTGCCGCGCCTGCTGCGATTCAGCCCATTGCCAACTGACATTGGGATACGCATCATCCTTCGCCGGCACCCAGCAATTGGTGTGCTGTTCTGGCCGTAATTTGCCGTTGAGCAAATAGTCGCGATGCCACAGTTGCAGCGGCGTTTCGAGCGCAAAGGCCAGTAGGATTTGCTGTGGAGCCCGGTGTGGCAACCAGAAATCAAACTCATCGATGCCGTAATCACCATCGTTAATTTGCCGCGTGCGTTTTGCCACGCGCGGATTGAGGCTGTTGAACACCATCATGATGCCCGGCAAGCGTTGGCTGGTGAGCGCAATCTCCACCGCCGGATTCTCTTCGAAGGCGATAAACAGATAGCGATCAACTTCTGCGCGATAAGCAAAGTTGAGGTGATATTGCCCTTGCTGATTAACGCTAATGCTGTGACTGGCAATGTGACGATCGCCGCAGGTATTGGCGGGATTGTCGCTGGTCAGCAGCGACACCTGCAATTTCTGCGTTTGTGTCGCGCGCAACTGTACGGTAATGGCCGGTAAACGTTCGCCCGCTTTCAGCGGCAACAACAACGCGCAGCGTGATTTTAATTGATGCCAACCGGCATCGGCGGGCAGAGCGCGCAGCTGTAATGTGCTGCTGACGGCAATCTGCGCATCTCGCGCCGGATTAATCAGCGGCTGGCGCGGAATAAACGCGCCCTGAAGGAGCAATTGCTGTTGCAGCATCTCAACATGATCGGGTTGTGCCAACTCGGCTGGCGTTAAGTGTTGTTGCTGACAAAGTGCTGCCGCGCGCCCAACCACTTCACCCAACACGCCACAGGTACACATCACGCGGGCGCTGCCGAAAGCCACATGCGTCGCAGAGATCAATCGTCCAGTTAGCAGCAAATTATCCAGCGATTGGCTATACAACGCGCGGAAAGGAATAGTGTAAGTGCCTTTGCTGTGGAACTGGCGACAACCATCATGTTCGCTGTAGACGCCATCGGCCGGATGCAGATCAATCGACCAACCGCCGTACGCCACCGCATCGTAATGATCGCGCTGTTCGATAATGTCCTGTTGGCACAACAAGGTATCACCCAGAAAACGCCGGCTTTCGCGCTTGCCGGGAATCAGGCCAACCCACTCGATCGTAAGGTTGTCGGCATCGGGAAATTCGCCGGAGTTTTTGATGTAATCCCACACGCCCCAGACGATTTTCCACAGTTCCCATTTGATGGTTTCGCTTTCGTGAACGGTATCCAGCCGTCCACCCCATTCCAGCCACCACAAATCGCAGCCGTTAAGATCGGAGGTCAAACGTTTGTAACGTGGAATAGCGGTGATCTCTTTCAATGCAAAAGAGGGCGGCACGAAGCGCACTGGCTGGGAGGTACGTTTGGTGTAGAAGTAGATCGAATGGCCGAGCTTGTGGCCAAAATTTTCGCCCGGCGCCATCTTCTCGCCAAACTCTTCCATCGATTCTGCGCCTACGCGATGCGCCGCACCGGCCAGATAGCCCAACACGCCATCACCGCTAGCATCGATGAACTGCTGAGCGCTGACGTGATAACCGGTTTGATTGATCGCGTTAAAAGCCTGCACGGCTTGCAAGCGGCGGCCCAATTTTTCGATATCGGTGACCACGGTATTAAGCAGTAACGTCAGGCCAGGCTGCGATTGCACCAAATCCAGCAAAACCATATCGAATAGCACCGGATTGCCTTCTTTATTGCGCCATAGATTCTCCTCCATGATCTCGCCCATGATGCCGCCTTCACGTGCCCAGCGATTGTTATTGCCCATGTGCGATGTGGCGCCATTGGCCCACAAACGCACTTCGCTGGAGGCGTTGCCGCCCAGCACTGGACGATCCTGGATCAGCACCACCTTGAGGCCATCGCGTGCGGCGGCTAAGGCCGCGCAGACGCCAGCCAATCCGCCTCCGGTCACAACCAAATCAGTTTTGAGCTGTTGCTGCGGAAAGTGTCGTGCATTTTGTGAAGAGAATGTTTGCATCATTTCATTCCTGTAACACTAAGGCTAAGATTGGATTTTGCCCGCCGCAGGTGATTTATGTCTTCTCAACCCAACCAAAGCCTGATTGACGGTATTCGCTGCCTGCAATATTTGGTGTCTAGTGATAAAGCCGTGGGTTGTCGTGAATTGGCGCGCCAGATGGGGATGAACAGCACGCGTGTGAATCGCTTGTTGATGACCATGGCGGCCATCGGGCTGACGACGCAGGATGAGCATCGCCGTTATCTGCCGGGGCCCGGCATTCATGCGCTGGCGGCGCAGGCGATTCGTGGATCGTCGCTGTTTGCCCAAGCCTTGCCGCAACTGGAGATCCACGCGCCGCGCGATATCGTGGTGGCGCTTGGTGTGCTGTGGGAAGATCAGGTGATCTACATCTGGCACTCCGAACCTGGTGAACGCACTAACGCCAGTCAGGCGCTGGCCGGTTTCCGGATGCTGCCAGCCTGGCAATCGGTGATTGGCGTGTCGCTGCTGGCAGCGGAAAGTGATGAGGTGTTGCGTCCACGTTTTAGCGATGAACAGTGGCAGCAAATCGCGCCGCTGCTGGCGCGCAAGCGGGCCGAGGAGCATCTGGTTTGGCATCGTGATGACGGTGAAATCAGCATGGCGCGACCGATCAATAACAATCGCGCGGCGCTGGCCTTCGCCAAAATCTGGCAGCATGATCAGGCGCATATCACGCAGCGTCTGCAACAGCTGCAATCGCTGGCGCAGATTGTGCTTACGCCGCGCTAACATGATCGATCTTCCCGACAATAAACAGATAACTACAGATGCCAATAGCCGCCAGCACGGCAATAAAGGCCAATGCTGGCGCGAAGTTATCGCCATCAATTAATGCGCCAATGGCAATCGGCACCACGATAGATGACAACGCACCGGTAAAGTTAAACACGCCGCCCGCTAAGCCAATCAAATGGTGCGGTGCCAGCGCGGTGACAAATACCCAAGTGATGGTCGCCAGACCGTTGCCGAAGAACGCCAGCGACATAAATAGGATAATCAGCGTCGAATCATTGGTGTAATTGGCGCCGAGGATAAACAGCGTCAGGAACAGGCCAACAATCACCGGCAACTTGCGCGCAATGCTAGGCGAAACGCCGCGCCTAATCATGCGATCTGAGGCAAATCCCGCCAGCAGCACGCCACAAAACGCCGCAAAATAGGGCACCGAAGCGACATAGCCGCTTTTGATGAATCCCATATGGCGGTATTCAACTAAGTAGGTCGGGAACCAGGTCAGGAAGAACCAGAATGTGGCGGAGATGGTGAATTGGCCGATATAAATGCCGACCAGTTTGCGGCTGCTGAACATCTGAGCCAAATCGCGCCAGCGCGCTTTGGGTTGCTGAGCATGTTGGCGGCTTTCCAGCAATGCGCCGTTATCGCGCAAATAGCGCAGTTCAGCTTCTGACACGCCTTGGTGCTGGTTGGGTTCGCGGTACAGCGCGTACCACACCAGCGCCCAAACCATGCCGACTGCACCGGTAATCAAAAATAGCCCGCGCCAGCCAAAGGCATCCTGCACATGAAACAGCAGCGGCGTCATGCAGGCTAAACCGACAAACTGCGCGGAGGAGTAGATGCCAATCGCACTGGCGCGCTCCTGCTCCGGGAACCAGCTGGAAATCACGCGGTTATTGGATGGCATCACCGGCGCTTCAAATGCGCCGACGCCAAGCCGTAGGCCAAACAGCGCACCAAAACTGTTGGCGAGCGCATGTAGCGCAGTAATTAATGACCAGGCAAACAAGCCAACGCCGTACACTACGCGCGCACCAAGCCGATCGATGAGGAATCCGCCGGGGATCTGCAAAGCAGCATAGATCCAGCCGAAAGCCGAGAAGATCAAGCCCATTTCCATCGGCGTAAAGCGCAATTCTCCCGCCATTGATGTTGCGGCAACTGACAGATTTGTGCGATCCATGTAGTTGATAATGATGTTAATAAACACCAGGCCAAGCATGAGAAAACGCGTCCTTCCGGCGCGCACGCTGGCAACGGTTTGGCTAAGCGGCTGTTCTGTCATAATGCAACTCTCCCGAACCCAGAAGTGTTTCTTTAATAGAAACGTTTAAGTAATTTTTCAGCCAATCTGTTCAGTAAAATTTGCGATCGCGGCGAGGTTAAAACAGCAGATTGCCCGAACTTTTTGCGGAATCAAAACTCAGAGCATCACGCATGGTAATGTGTTTTGGGTTTAGCCATAGTGGCGACCTGTAAATTGAATCCCTCAAGGAGGACTTTCGTGAAACTGAAAGCACTGGCGCTGGCCGCCGCAATGAGCACGGGCGCTCTGTCTGGTTTGGTTCAGGCGGGTGAATTGCCGAATGGACCGCATGTGGTGACATCTGGGCAGGCAAGCGTAGATGCCAAGCCGGATATCGCAACGCTGGCAATTGTGGTGAGTGTTTCGTCGAAAGACGCAGCGGAAGCAAAAAAACAAGCTGACGATCGCGTGGCGCAATATTTCGATTTCCTGCAAAAAAATGGCATTGAGAAAAAAGACATTGATGCAGCCAATCTGAGCACGCAGCCGGAATACGATTACACCAAAGAGGGTAAATCGGTATTGAAAGGCTATCGCGCGCAACGTCAGGTGCAGGTGACATTACGCCAACTGGATAAATTGAATGAACTGCTGGATGGCGCGTTAAAATCGGGCCTGAATGAAATTCGTTCCGTTGAGTTGGGCGTGGCGAATCCGGACAGCTATAAAGAGCAGGCGCGCAAAGTAGCGATCGCCAATGCCACGCAGCAAGCCAATGCGCTGGCAGAAGGCTTCAATGCTAAATTGGGTTCGGTGTACAGCATTCGTTATCACGTCGCCAACTACCAGCCAATGCCGATGGCGCGCATGTATAAAGCCGCCGCGGCACCCGCGGATACCACCGCGCAGCAAACCTATGAGCAGCAGAGCATTCACTTTGACGATCAAGTGGATGTGGTGTTCGAAATCAAACCGAATACGCCATAAGGCTTTGAAGGTAACAGGTCGCCAGCGTTGGCGACCTGATTATTAGGCAGGTAAAACATCCTGACGCAGCACACGATGTCCGTGCGCAATCAATGCATCTGTCACACTGCGCATCAAACGACTTTCTGGTGCGAAACGGTGCCAGTACAGCATGCGACGCTGATAGAGTCCGGGCGTTAAATCAACCAGTTCACCTTGCGCCAGTTCACGCTCAATCTGCAAATGCGGAATCATACAGCACACCGAACCTTGCCGCGCCAACTGCACAAACGCTTCTGATGAGTTAACGATGTGGCACGGCACGCTGCCGGGCGACAGGTCAAAGTTCTGCTGCAAAAACGCCTGATGCATATCATCCAGATGGTCAAACGCCACCGCCGGCGCTTTTAGCAATGCAGAACGTGTCACGCCATTCGGGAAGTAACGTGCGGCGAAATCAGGCGAAGCGCAGAACAGATAATCTAGCGCGCCCAATTGATCGACCAAACAGCTTGGCAACGGCTGCGGCTGGATACTCACCGCACCCACCACTTCACCGCGACGCAGACGTTCCTGCGTGCGCGTTTCATCTTCAACCTGCAAATTCAGGCGCACTGGTGAATCGGCCAGCACATCCTTTAAGGCTGGCAGCAGCCAGGTTGCCAGACTGTCGGCGTTAACCGCCAACGACAGCAGCAGCGGCGTGGTGCCGCCGTTATCATCACCCAGCCACTCCTCTTCCAGCAGCTCAACCTGATGCAACAACGCCAGCAGCTTCTGTCCCTGTTCCGTCGGACGCGGCGGCACAGTACGCACCAGCAGCGGCTGACCGAATAAATTTTCCAGCTGTTTGATACGCTGAGAAACCGCAGATTGCGTAATACACAGTTTTTGCGCTGCGCGCTCAAAGCCGCGCTCGCGAATCACCGCATCCAGCGCCTGAAGCGTTCGATAATCCGGGCGTTTCATTGTTTTTCTCTCTCGTTCAGGATGGACATTACTATGCCATAAAACTGTCAAATTGTGCTGGGGCACATTTTTGCGGGCTGGCTTCCAAAGACTTCAATCAGCTGTTTAACAGCCGCGCTTTTTTGCGACGCCTTGTTTTATACTACGCGCACTTCGATGTCGCACAGGTTTTAAACATACCATGACCCAGGATGAACTGAAAAAAGCGGTAGGTTGGGCAGCGCTGAAATACGTTGAGCCCGGCACCATTGTTGGCGTTGGCACTGGTTCAACCGCCGCGCATTTCATTGATGCGCTCGGCACCATGAAAGATCAGATTGAAGGCGCGGTTTCCAGTTCGGAAGCGTCTACCGAAAAACTGAAGTCTTTAGGCATTCATGTTTTCGACCTTAACGAGATTGATGAGCTGTCGGTTTACGTGGATGGCGCAGATGAAATCAATCCGCAGATGCAAATGATCAAAGGCGGTGGCGCAGCGCTGACGCGTGAGAAAATCGTGGCTGCGGTGGCAAAGAAATTCGTCTGCATTGCCGATGTATCGAAAGAAGTCGATGTGCTGGGCAAATTCCCGCTACCGGTTGAAGTGATTCCGATGGCGCGCTCGTTTGTCGCACGCGAATTGGTGAAGCTGGGTGGCTTGCCGGAGTATCGCCAGAACGTCATTACCGATAACGGCAACATTATTCTCGACGTGCATAATCTCAGCATTGTGAATCCCTCTGAGCTGGAAAAAACCATTAACGCGCTGCCAGGTGTGGTGACGGTTGGTCTGTTTGCCGCTCGTGGCGCAGATGTGGCGCTGATTGGCACCGCTGACGGCGTGAAAACCATCGTAAAATGATCTGTCCGGCGCAGATATGGCGCCGGTTATTTCCATCTGCAAAACATCTTTTCTCGCGCAGGTGAAATTTGGTGACTTATGTCACAAAAGATTCATCAACAGCGAGTTCGTACTCTGTCCACTTAAGATGTCACGATTTTGTACGGCATTGTGCTGCCGCAACGTGGGCGCGTGCTGCCATCCAGGCAATCGTTTGTATTGCTGCGCTCGAAATTTTTGATATTTTGACAGAAGGCTACCTTATGGTAGTCCTCATTGAATTCTGAATAGGGTCGGGAAATGGCAAAGGTATCACTGGAAAAAGACAAGATTAAGTTCCTGCTGGTGGAAGGCGTTCACCAGAGTGCGCTGGAAAACCTGCGTGCAGCAGGCTACACCAACATCGAGTTTCACAAAGGGGCGCTGGATGCGGAGTCGCTGAAATCCTCCATCCGCGATGCGCACTTCATTGGTATCCGTTCCCGTACCCAACTCACTGAAGAGATCTTTGCTGCTGCTGAAAAACTGGTGGCGGTGGGTTGCTTCTGTATCGGTACCAACCAAGTTGATCTCGGCGCGGCAGCGAAACGCGGCGTACCGGTATTTAACGCACCGTTCTCGAACACCCGCTCCGTTGCTGAGTTAGTGATTGGCGAAATGCTGCTGATGCTGCGCGGCATTCCTGAAGCCAACGCCAAAGCACACCGTGGCATCTGGAACAAAGTGGCAAATGGCTCGTTCGAAGCGCGCGGCAAAAAGCTCGGCATCATAGGTTATGGTCACATCGGTATGCAATTGGGCGTGCTGGCGGAAAGCCTCGGTATGCACGTGTTTTTCTACGATATCGAAAGCAAACTGCCGTTGGGTAACGCTACTCAAGTGCGTCATCTGTCGGATCTGCTCAACATGAGCGACGTGGTCAGCCTGCACGTGCCAGAAACCGCTTCAACGCAGAATATGATCGGCGCAGAGCAGTTGGCGCTGATGAAGCCAGGTTCACTGCTGATCAACGCCGCACGTGGCACAGTGATTGATATCCCGGCGCTGTGCGATGCGTTGGCGAATAAGCATCTGTCTGGCGCGGCTATCGACGTCTTCCCGGTTGAGCCGGCCACCAACAGCGATCCATTTAATTCCCCGCTGTGCGAGTTCGACAACGTGATCCTGACACCACACATCGGTGGTTCAACGCAGGAAGCGCAGGAGAACATCGGCATTGAAGTGGCAGGTAAACTGGCGAAGTACTCTGATAACGGTTCTACCTTGTCTGCGGTTAACTTCCCGGAAGTATCACTGCCGATGCATGCCGCCAGCGCGAGCCGTTTACTGCACATTCATGAAAACCGCCCAGGCGTGCTGACAGCGATTAACCAGATCTTTGCTGAGCAAGGCATCAACATCGCCGCTCAGTACCTGCAAACAACGCCGGTGATGGGTTATGTGGTTATTGATATCGATGCGGAAGAGGATGTAGCGGATAAAGCGCTACAAGCAATGAAAGCGATTCCGGGCACCATTCGCGCCCGTCTGCTGTACTGATCACTCAGGGCGCCATTGGCGCCCTTTGTTTTCTACCATTGCCACAGTTTGGCTGGCGTCAGAATCGCGGGCAGTGGCACATCCCAAGCGGCGACCGGCAGTTCAGCGACGCGCTGGCAATCATGCGCAATCCCCATCGGTATAAAGCCATGCTGCTGCCAGTTTTGCAGCGTGCGATCATAAAATCCTCCGCCCATGCCTAAACGCTGACCATGCTGATCAAACGCGACCAGCGGCACCAGCATCACATCTAACTGATCCAGCGTGACCATTTGCGTAATGTCTAATGGTGGCTCAGGAATGCGCAGTTTATTCGTCGTGAGTGAGGTTTCTGGCGTGTAGCGGGTAAACAGTAAGTTGCCTGGCGAAAAGGGATGGAGAACGGGTAAATAAACCTGCTTTTTTTGCTGCCACAGTTTGGCTATCAGCGGGCGCGTATTGATCTCACCATCAACCGATAAGAACAACGCGATGTGCTGCGCGTTGGCGATGGTCGCGATATTGATGGCGTGTTCAGCCAACTGATCGGCGGCCAGTTCCTGTTGTTCAGACGTGAGATTGCGGCGCAAATGGCGCACATGCTGACGGATGTCTTGACGGTCGAGAAGAGAGGGTGCTGACATGATATCCCCGGCAGAGTGGGCTGTTGCCAGCCACTATAGCATTTCATGCAAACCGGGGGATTACAGATTAGAACTAAATGGAGATCTCCGAGATGCCGCCGCAGGCTGTAACCCTTGAACCCTTGGTTCAAGGTGAACATGCCGTCACAACTATTAGGCTTCTCGGACGGACCGAGCATGCGCACAAATTGTGGAGCGTCACATTCTGTTGGTATGAAATATCGGCTCAGGGGACTGGCCCGCTTGCAAACATCTCAGAGAAAATTTACTTCACCGTCACTCTAGCATGAGGACCATGAAGTGTTATTCAAAATTAGGGCCCTGGCGATCAGTTATGCGACCTTGCTCAACTAACGCTTGTTCAATGGTCTGCTGCAGCATGCGGATACGTTGTTCCATGTTTGCTGCATAGTCGCGCGTCTTACCTTTCTCTTGTGCCAGCTCGTGGCAGATGTTTAACGCGGCGATGAACACCAGTTGCTCTGTATTGGTGACTCTAGTGCGAACTTTTAAATCTTGCAACCGTTGATTGAGGTCTTCTGCGGCCAGGTTCAGCGCATCTTGCTGTTCAGGCGGGCAATTCACTCTCAAAGAACGACCAAAAATTTGAATATCTACTGGTTGTGCAGACATGCCACCATCCTAACTGATTACTTCGATCGCATCTCCCTTACCGGTCAATGGGTTGGGAGGTGCGAAACTATATATACCCGAGTTATAACTTACAACCCCTTTTCTGGAAACCCAGAGGCACCTGGTGGTAGCATAACACGAACTTATTCTGCCAACGACGACCAAAGCTTATGTCTTTACAGAACGCAACGCCGAGTTACAACGCGCTAGCCGCGGCCCTTTCACAGCAGGGCGTGGGCATGACGCCAGCCGAAATGCACGGACTTCTTTCCGGAATTCTCTGTGGCGGCAATCAGGACACCAGCTGGAAAACCATGGTGCACGACCTCACCAACGAAGGCATGGCGTTTTCGCAAAGTCTGTCGCAACCGTTGCAAGCGCTGCACGAAAGCCTGGCTAACACCCTGGAAGACGAAGGCTTTATGTTCCAGCTGATGCTGCCGGAAGATGATGACATCACGGTATTCGACCGCGCTGATGCGCTGGCCGGTTGGGTCAATCATTTCCTGCTGGGTTTGGGCGTTACGCAACCGAAACTGGAAAAGGTCACCGGTGAAACCGGTGAAGCGATTGACGATTTGCGCACTATCGCCCAACTCGGTTATGACGAAGATGAAGATCAGGAAGAGCTAGAGCAATCGCTGGAAGAGGTGATTGAGTACGTGCGCGTCGCGGCTTTGCTTTGCCACGATACCTTCACGCGTCAGCATCAGCCAACAGCACCTGAAGTGCAAAAACCCACGTTACACTAAGCGCGTTAATGCGGGACGTTGTCGCCCGTCTTCAACAGGGAGTGCAAACATGATTACTTTGGATACCTTCCAGCAGCGTCGTCAGACGTTGATTGCTCGCATGAAGCCGGGCAGTGCGGCGTTGATTTTTGCGGCACCTGAAGTGACGCGTAGCAACGACACCGAATATAACTTCCGTCAAAACAGCGATTTCTGGTACTTCACCGGTTTCAATGAACCGCAAGCGCTGCTGGTGCTGATCAAAAGTGATGACAAACACAATCACAGCGTGCTGTTCAACCGCGTACGCGATCTCACCGCTGAAATCTGGTTCGGCCGCCGTCTGGGACAAGATGCGGCACCGGCAAAACTGGGCGTTGATCGCGCGTTGCCGTGGGATGACATTGGCGAGCAGTTGCACCAATTGCTGAATGGTCTGGATGTGGTTTACCACGCTCAGGGCGAATACGCCGAGGCGGATCAGTTGGTTTTCAGCGCGCTGGAAAAACTGCGTCGCGGCTTCCGCCAAAATCTCAGCGCGCCGAACACCGTCACCGATTGGCGTCCCTGGGTGCACGATATGCGCCTGTTCAAAAGCGCCGAAGAGATTGAGATTCTGCGTCGTGCCGGAAAAATCAGCGCGCTGGCACATACGCGCGCGATGCAAGCTTGTCGTCCGGGCATGTTTGAATATCAGCTGGAAGGCGAAATTCACCACGAATTCAATCGCCACGGCGCGCGTTTTCCGTCGTATAACACCATCGTCGGTTCAGGCGAAAACGGCTGTATCCTGCATTACACCGAAAACGAAAGCGAAATGCGCGACGGCGATCTGGTGTTAATCGACGCAGGCTGTGAATTCCACGGTTACGCCGGCGATATCACTCGTACCTTCCCGGTGAACGGTAAGTTCAGTGAACCGCAGCGTGAGATTTACGACATCGTGCTGGCGTCGCTGTACAAAGCGTTGTCGATGTTCCGTCCGGGCATCAGCATTCATGACGTCAACGACGAAGTGGTGCGCATTATGATTACTGGCCTGGTCGATCTCGGCATTCTGGATGGCAATATCGACACGCTGTTTGAAGAGCAGGCGCATCGCCCGTTCTTCATGCACGGATTAAGCCACTGGCTGGGACTGGATGTGCACGATGTCGGCCATTACGGCACGCCAAGCCGCGATCGCATCCTGGAACCGGGCATGGTGTTAACCATCGAACCGGGCTTGTACATCGCGCCAGACGCCAAATTGCCGGCACAATATCGCGGCATTGGCATCCGCATTGAAGATGACATCGTTATCACCGAAGAGGGTAACGAAAACCTCACCGACAGCGTGGTAAAAGATGCTGATGCAATCGAAGCCTTGATGGCGGCGGCACGCCACGCATGAGTATTTTGATTGCTGGCGGCGGCATGACCGGAGCGACATTAGCACTGGCGATTTCGCATCTGACGCAAGGCCAATTGCCGGTCACGTTAATCGAACGCAGCCAACCCGACAGCCGCGCGCATCCGGGCTATGACGGACGCGCCATTGCGCTGGCTGCGGGTACTTGCCAGCAGCTGGCGGATATCGATCTGTGGCGCTCGCTGGCGGATTGCGGCACGCCGATCACCGATATTCACGTTTCCGATCGCGGGCATACCGGTTTTGTCTCACTTAAGGCTGAAGATCACCAATTGCCTGCGTTGGGCCAGGTGGTCGAGCTTTTCGATGTCGGCCAACGCCTGTTCCAGCGCCTGAAAACGGCGCCTGGCGTCACGCTGCGCTGTCCGGATCACGTAACCAACGTGACGCGAAGCGCAGACAATATGCAAATCACGCTGAACAGCGGCGAGCAACTCGATGGCGCATTGCTGGTGGCTGCTGATGGTTCACGTTCGCCGCTCGCTGCCTCTTGCGGCATCACCTGGCAGCGTGACGATTATCAGCAGTTGGCGGTGATCGCCAATGTCACGATGCAACTGCCGCATCAAGGCCGTGCGTTTGAACGCTTCACTGAACACGGCCCGCTGGCGTTGTTGCCGATGTCGGGCAATCGGATGTCGTTGGTGTGGTGCCATCCGATTGACGCGCAATCCGCGATTCAACAGTGGGATGATGCGACCTTCCTGCAACACCTTCAGCGTGCCTTTGGCTGGCGCTTGGGGCGATTCACGCATACCGGTCAACGCGAACTCTATCCGCTGGCGCTGCAAACCGCCGAACGTCAGGTGACGCATCGTCTGGCGTTGGTCGGCAATGCGGCACAAACGCTGCATCCGATTGCCGGGCAAGGCTTCAATCTTGGCCTGCGTGATGTGATGTCGCTGGCGGAAACGCTGGCAAGCGCGCATCGTCAGCAGCAGGATCCCGGCAGTTATGCGGTACTGCAGCACTTTGCCGCGCGGCGTCAGCCCGATCGCGCCGCGACAATTGGCGTCACCGACGGTTTAGTGCGCATGTTTGCCAATCGATATGCGCCGTTAGTAGCAGGACGAAATCTTGGGCTGGTGGCAATGGACCATCTGCCATGGCTGCGAAACCCACTTGCCGCGCGCACGCTCGGCTGGGTCAAGCGTTAAGCATGAATTAAGGGGCAGCAATGCAAACTTTTGATGTGGCAATCGCCGGTGGCGGTATGGTGGGTTTGGCCGTCGCATGCGGATTACAAGGCAGCGGCTTGCGCGTTGCCGTGCTGGAAAAAGCACCTGAGCCACAATTTGATCTGGCGGCGAGCGCTTCGATTCGCGTCTCCGCCATCAACGCTGCCAGCGAACGTCTGCTGCAAAAGCTCGATGTGTGGTCGAGCATTCTGGCTCTGCGCGCCAGCGCCTATCACGGCATGGAAGTGTGGGATCAGGACAGCTTCGGCTCGATCAGTTTTGATGACGAGCAACAAGGCTTATCGCACCTCGGCCATATCATTGAAAATGAAGTGATTCACAGCGCATTGTGGCAGCGTGCCAGTCAATGCAGCGATATCAGCTTGTTCGCCCCTGCGCAGTTGCAGCATGTGGCGTTTGGCGATAACGAAGCCTTTGTCACGCTGCAAGATGGCAGCATGATGAGCGCACGTTTGCTGATTGCAGCAGACGGTGCCAATTCGTGGCTGCGCGACAAAGCCGATATCCCGCTGACCTTCTGGGATTATGAACATCACGCTTTGGTTGCCAACATTCGCACCGATATGCCGCACGATGCCATCGCGCGGCAGATTTTCCACGGCGACGGTATTCTGGCGTTCCTGCCAATGCAGGATCCGCATCTTTGTTCAATTGTCTGGTCGCTGTCACCGCAGGAAGCAACGCGCATGCAATCCATGCCGGAAGCGTTGTTTAATCAGCAATTATCGGTGGCGTTTGATATGCGACTTGGCTTGTGTCAGGTGGAAAGCGAGCGCAAAACCTTCCCGCTGATGGCGCGCTATGCACGTAACTTTGCCGCGCATCGCTTAGCGTTAGTCGGCGATGCCGCGCATACCATTCATCCGCTGGCCGGGCAGGGCGTAAATTTGGGCTTTATGGATGCGGCTGAATTGATTGGTGAAATTCGCCGTTTGCATCAGGAAGGCAAAGACATTGGTCAGCACCTCTATTTACGTCGTTATGAGCGCAGCCGCAAACACAGCGCAGCGATGATGCTGGCAGGCATGCAGGGTTTCCGTGAATTGTTTGCCGGTACGCATCCAGCGAAAAAACTGTTGCGAGATGTGGGCTTAAAGCTGGCAGACACCTTGCCAGGCGTTAAACCGCTAATGCTGAAACAAGCGATGGGACTCAACGATCTCCCCAGTTGGATACGTTAATCTCTTCTACCAACGGCGCCTAATCAGGCGCCGTTTTTGTTTGGTGCACCGTTGTGATGCAACGATGCACCCAAATCGCGCCTCATTTGATTTATTCTAATTTTACCCATCAATTCGCATTAGTTAATCTCATGTTAATGCTCCGCCCAGACCGAACCATTTCATAAAGTTGTGGCGTGGATTCCCTCAATTTGCTGCATCAAAGTAATTTAGTCGTATTTTGTGCGAGGTTAATCACAATAATGCAGTGAATTGTGCTGGGTGATGTTCGATGGCATCTGGAAAGGTGGTAGTGTTTCGCCCTCGTTTTCCTCATGGTTAATTGCCGCATTAGGTGATAACTTCAGCATAAAGAGAACGTTTGCGTCAGCCTGAGAAGGCGGCGCAGGCGCGTCACACTCACTTGTTTTCACAGGATGGTTATGACTCAGCAAACGCCTCTATTCGAACAGCATCAAGCCTGCGGTGCGCGCATGGTGGACTTCCATGGTTGGATGATGCCGCTGCATTACGGCTCGCAAATGGATGAGCATCACGCGGTGCGTAACGATGCCGGCATGTTTGATGTTTCCCACATGACCATTGTTGATTTGCGCGGTGCACGCACCCGCGAATTTCTGCGTTATCTGTTAGCGAACGATGTCGCCAAATTAACCCAGCCAGGCAAAGCGCTGTACACCGGCATGCTGAATGCTTCTGCTGGCGTCATTGATGATTTGATTGTTTACTTTATGAGCGAAGACTTCTTCCGTCTGGTGGTGAACTCTGCCACACGAGAGAAAGATTTGGCGTGGATTAAACAGCATGCTCAGCCGTTCGGCGTGGAATTGACCGAACGTGACGATCTGGCATTGATCGCGGTGCAAGGTCCGAATGCGCAGCAAAAAGCCCAGACGTTGTTCAGCGATGCGCAACGTGCCGCTGTTGCGGGCATGAAACCGTTCTTTGGCGTGCAAGCAGAAAATCTGTTCATCGCCACCACCGGTTACACCGGCGAAGCCGGTTATGAGATTGCCATGCCGGCAACGGAAGCCGCTGCTTTCTGGCAGCAATTGCTGGCTGCTGGCGTCATACCCGCTGGTCTCGGCGCACGCGATACCTTACGTCTCGAAGCGGGCATGAATTTGTACGGTCAGGAGATGGATGAAGGCGTTTCGCCGCTGGCGGCCAACATGGGCTGGACCATCACCTGGGAACCGAACGATCGCGATTTCATTGGTCGTGATGCTTTGCAATCGCAGCGTGAGCACGGCACCGAAAAACTGGTTGGGCTGATCATGACCGAAAAAGGCGTGCTGCGTAACGGTTTACCGGTACGTTTCACCGATGAACAAGGTCAGCCACAGCAAGGTATTATTACCAGCGGTTCCTTCTCACCAACGCTGGGTTGCAGCATCGCATTGGCGCGCGTGCCGGCAGGTATTGGCGAGCAGGCCATTGTCGAAATCCGTAACCGGGAAATGCCGGTGAAAGTGACCAAACCTATTTTTGTTCGAGCCGGTAAACCGGTCGCCCAGTAATTTTTTCAGGAGAAATGGCCAATGAGCAATGTGCCAAGTGAATTGAAATATCGCGATAGTCACGAGTGGGTCCGTAGAGAAGCTGACGGCACTTTCACCGTGGGCATCACTGAACACGCACAGGATCTGCTGGGCGATATGGTGTTTGTCGATTTGCCAGACGTGGGCACAACCTTCGCTGCGGGCGATGATTGCGCGGTTGCAGAATCCGTAAAAGCGGCTTCCGACATCTACGCACCACTGAGCGGTGAAATCGTGGCGGTGAATGACCAGCTAGGTGATTCACCGGAGCTGGTTAACAGCGCGCCATATGCCGATGGTTGGTTGTTCCGCATCAAAGCCAGCGACGAGTCTGAACTCGACGCCATGCTGGACGCCGATGCCTACAAAGCATCAATCGACGAGTAACCGGTAAGCTAAAGAAGGTGGCGCGTGGCGGCACCTTCTTTTTTTGCCTGATTTAATGCCTTTTTTGTCACCCAGCCCGACTCAGGATTTACTGCACATGACTCAGACTCTCAGCCAGCTTGAACACAACGGTGCTTTCATTGAGCGCCACATCGGTCCTACGCCGGAACAACAGGCCTTGATGCTGGAAACGATTGGTGCCAGTTCGCTCTCATCGTTGATCGCATCGATTGTTCCTGCCGACATTCAACTGCCGGGCCCGCCTGCGGTTGGCGATGCCGCGACCGAACAACAAGCGCTGGCCGAGTTGAAAGCCATTGCCAGTCAGAACCAACGCTATAAATCCTGGATTGGTATGGGCTACAGCGCGGTGATCACCCCGCCAGTTATCCTGCGTAACATGCTGGAAAACCCAGGCTGGTACACCGCGTATACGCCATATCAGCCAGAAGTGTCGCAGGGTCGTCTTGAGGCGTTGCTGAACTTCCAGACGCTGACGTTGGATCTGACCGGATTGGATATCGCATCCGCGTCACTGCTCGACGAAGCCACCGCGGCCGCCGAAGCGATGGCGATGGCGAAGCGCGTGAGTAAGCTGAAGAACGCGACAAAATTCTTCATCGCCGATGACATCCATCCGCAAACGCTGGATGTAGTGCGCACCCGCGCAGAAACCTTTGGCTTTGAACTGATCATCGACAGCGCCGACAAAATGCTGGATCACGACGACCTGTTTGGCGTACTGCTGCAACAGGTGGGTACGCATGGCGAAGTTCATGATTACCGTTCACTGATTGCAGAACTGAAAAACCGCAAAGTGGTGGTTAGCGTGGCGGCTGATTTCATGGCGCTGGTGCAGTTAGAAGCACCAGGCAAGCAGGGCGCTGACATCGTGTTTGGTTCTGCACAGCGTTTCGGCGTACCGATGGGTTACGGCGGTCCACACGCCGCCTTCTTCGCCAGCCGCGACGAGCACAAACGCTCGATGCCTGGCCGCATCATCGGTGTTTCTCGTGATGCCGCCGGTAATACCGCGCTGCGCATGGCGATGCAAACCCGTGAGCAACATATCCGTCGTGAGAAAGCCAACTCCAACATCTGTACTTCACAAGTATTACTGGCCAATATCGCGGGCCTGTACGCGGTTTATCATGGCCCGGTTGGCCTTAAGCGCATTGCTTCACGCATTCATCGCCTCACCAGCATTCTGGCGGCTGGCCTGCAAAATGGTGGTTTGAAACTGCGCCACAACAGCTGGTTCGATACGTTGACCGTAGAAGTGGCCGATAAAGCCGCGGTGCTGAATCGCGCACTGAGCTTTGGCGTCAACCTGCGCAGCGACGTGCTTAACGCCGTTGGTATCACGCTGGATGAAACCACCACGCGTGAAGATGTGCTGGCGCTACTGGCCATTCTGCTGGGCGATGCGCACGGGCAGGATATTGACGCACTGGATGCGGCAGTGGCTGCGGAAAACAGCGCGATCCCTGCTGGACAGGTGCGTGAAAGTGAATTCCTGACGCATCCCGTATTCAATCGTCATCACAGCGAAACTGAGATGATGCGTTACATGCACAGCCTGGAGAAAAAAGATCTGGCGCTGAACCAGGCGATGATCCCGCTCGGCTCGTGCACCATGAAACTCAACGCTGCGGCGGAAATGATTCCAATCACCTGGCCTGAATTTGCCGAGCTGCATCCGTTCTGCCCGGCAGAGCAGGCGACGGGCTACTTGCAGATGATTGGTCAGCTGTCGCAATGGCTGGTGCAATTAACCGGTTACGACGCACTTTGCATGCAGCCGAACTCCGGCGCACAAGGTGAATATGCCGGTCTGCTGGCGATTCGCCGCTACCACGAAAGCCGCAATGAAGGCGGCCGTAATGTCTGCCTGATCCCAAGTTCTGCGCATGGCACCAACCCAGCATCCGCGCAAATGGCGGGCATGGCGGTGGTGGTGGTCGCGTGTGATAAACAAGGCAACATCGATCTCGGCGATCTGCGTGAGAAAGCCGCTCAGGTTGGCGAGCAACTGTCGTGCATCATGGTGACCTATCCATCCACCCACGGCGTGTATGAAGAAACCATTCGTGAAGTGTGCCAGATCGTGCATCAGCACGGCGGTCAGGTGTATCTCGATGGCGCCAACATGAACGCGCAGGTCGGTATCACCACGCCAGGTTATATCGGCGCGGACGTTTCGCACCTTAACCTGCACAAAACCTTCTGCATCCCGCACGGCGGTGGCGGTCCGGGTATGGGCCCAATTGGTGTGAAAGCGCATTTGGCACCGTTCGTGCCGGGCCACAGCGTGGTGCAAATTGATGGCGTACTGACGCAGCAAGGCGCGGTTTCAGCGGCACCGTTTGGTAGCGCATCTATTTTACCAATCAGCTGGATGTACATCCGCATGATGGGCGCAGAAGGCTTGAAGCAAGCCAGTTCGGTCGCGATTCTCAACGCCAACTACATTGCTAGCCGCCTGCAATCGGCTTATCCGATTCTGTATGCAGGTCGCGATGGTCGTGTGGCGCACGAATGTATTCTCGACATTCGTCCATTGAAAGAGCAAACCGGCATCAGCGAGTTGGATATCGCTAAACGTCTGATCGATTACGGATTCCACGCCCCAACCATGTCATTCCCGGTTGCCGGCACCTTGATGGTTGAACCAACGGAATCAGAAAGCAAAATCGAGCTCGATCGCTTTATTGATGCGATGCTGGCCATCCGCATGGAAATCGATCGCGTGGCTGATGGCGAATGGCCGCTGGAAGACAATCCGTTGGTGAACGCGCCGCACACGCAGATGGAAATCGTCAGCGAATGGACACATCCGTACACCCGCGAACTGGCGGTCTTCCCGGCGGGCAGCGCCAACAAATATTGGCCAACGGTGAAGCGTTTGGACGATGTGTATGGCGACCGTAACGTTTTCTGTAGCTGTGTGCCAATGAGCGAATACCAATAAATCAGGCTATTGTTAACGCTGATTAATTTAAGGGCCGATTGCGGCCCTTTTGTTTTGGAGGCAAAAATGGATCTGGCTTTGGTTACTGGCGGCAGTCGCGGCATTGGACGCGCCACCGCTTTATTGCTGGCGCAGGCCGGTTATCGCGTGGCGATCAACTATCGACAACGCGCGGACGAAGCCGCAGCGGTGGTAGCAGAGATTGAAGCGCAGGGCGGCAGCGCATTTGCCGTTCAGGCTGATATCGCTGAAGAAGCGCAGGTGCTGCGCATGTTTACCGAAATCGATAATCAAGGCGCATTACGCGTTTTGGTCAATAACGCCGGCATTCTCTTTACGCAGTGTCGTGTTGAAGATCTCGACGCTGAGCGTATTCAGCGCGTGTTCGCTACCAACGTCACCGGCACCTTTATCTGCTGTCGCGAAGCGGTTAAGCGCATGGGAACGCATTACGGTGGCAAAGGTGGCGCGATTGTCAACGTATCCTCGGCCGCATCCCGCTTAGGCGCGCCAGGTGAATATGTCGATTACGCCGCATCGAAAGGGGCGATGGATAGCTTAACCAAGGGCTTATCGCTAGAAGTGGCGGCGCAGGGCATTCGCGTAAACAGCGTACGTCCTGGCCTGATTTATACCGAAATGCATGCCGATGGCGGCGAGCCGGGCAGAGTTGATCGTTTGGCAAGTTCACTGCCGATGGGACGTGGCGGCCAAGCCGAAGAAATAGCCCAGGCGATTGTCTGGCTGGCAAGCGATGCCGCATCGTATGTTACCGGCACCTTTATTGATGCTGCGGGCGGAAGATAAGCCAACCTCCGTAGGGTCGCCATTTTTGGCGGCCCTTGTCAAAATCGCTCTTAATCATTCACACCCATTCACATAATTATTTTAGCGTACATGTGTACACTGAAAATTTTCCTGGTTACTCTGGTTGCGCACAAAAAGCACAATTGCTCCCTCCGTTGTTCAGGAACACACCTACATGGTACAGAACCGAATTATTGCCCAAGGCTATTCATTGGCAGAAGAGATTGCCAACAGCATTAGCCATGGTATCGGCTGCATATTTGGTATCATCGGCTTGGTATTAATGCTAACGCAAGCCATTGAAACACAAGCTAACGTTACCGCGATTACCAGTTACAGTTTGTACGGTGGCAGCATTATTTTGCTTTATCTGGCATCAACGCTTTATCACGCAATTCCGCATCAGAAAGCCAAATACTGGCTAAAAAAACTCGACCATTGCGCCATCTATGTGTTGATTGCCGGCACCTACACGCCGTTTTTGCTGGTGGGGCTGAACTCTCCGCTGGCACAAGGCTTAATGGTAGTGATTTGGAGTTTGGCGCTGATGGGCGTGCTGTTCAAAATGGCCTTTGCTCATCGCTTTGAAGCGCTATCACTGGTGACCTATCTCAGCATGGGTTGGCTATCGCTGGTGGTGATCTACCAGTTGGCAATCAAACTGTCGGCGGGCGGGATATGGTTACTGGCGGCGGGCGGCGTGGTCTATTCGCTGGGCGTGATTTTTTATGTCTCGCGCCGTATTCCTTACAGCCACGCTATCTGGCACGGTTTTGTGCTGGGCGGCAGCGTGCTGCACTTCTGCGCGATCTATTTCTACGTGATGTAACAGAGAAACGGCGGCTCAAGGGCCGCCGTTTTTTTATTCTGCCAGTGAATACGGCAGTGGCTGAATGGTTAATTTGCCACTCTCGTCGCCTTCTACGCGCAGCACGCTATCCGGTTCCAGATCGTTGTTCATCACCACTTGCACCCAGACGCTGCCGTCATCCAACTGCACGCCGCTTAGCACCGTGCCGGTACGACGCCATTTGTCGCCCATCTGCAATTCCAATGAACTATCGGCTTCTGGCACCTTACTGGCGTTGCCAGCCAGCCAATACAGGGCACGCTTATTCGCCCCGCGGAATTTAGCGCGCGCCACCATTTCCTGGCCGGTGTAGCAGCCTTTTTTAAAGCTGATGGCGTCCAGCGCCTGCAAGTTGGTGGCTTGTGGGATTAATTGCGCGCTGGTGGCGGTTTCAATCACCGGAATACCGGCTTCGATATCCAGCGCCAGCCATTGCAGGCTGTCATTGAACTGTGCTTCACCCGCGAGCTTGTCTTTCAGCGCATTGGCTTGCTCAAGCGTGGTGACTAATAGGAAACGTTCGGCGGGCTGTTCAAACCACAGCAGAGTGCTTTCACCTTGCTGCACCACTGGCGTTTTGGCATCCGGCAACGTATCGAACAGATTCGCCAGCGCGGCGCGCGCCTGAAAACCGGCCACGCCCAGCAGCACCGCATCGTCATCCGCCACAATGGTGACTTTGGCGAACACCGCGTACTTCTTCAACTCGGTCAACTGCTGTTCGCGCAGGTTACGACGCACAATGTAGCCGTAGCCTTCGGTGCGATGGAATAAACGGATATTGCTCCACATTTTCCCCTTGGCATCGCAATGCGCGGCCGGGCGGTGTTGCGTCTCGCCCATTGCGGCAACGTCCAGGGTGAGCTGGCCTTGCAGATACGACGTGCTGTCATTGCCCTGCACCTTGACCAGCGCCCATTCGTCGAGCGAAATCAGGGTTAAAGGCAGGCGTGACGATGCAGCAGGCTGGCGAGGTGGAAGGGTAAAAATCGACATGTGTCATTCCTGATTGATGAGGTTATCCAGTTCCCAATGTTAAAAGAGCAGTGTGGCATTGCAACCTGTTTACTGAATTTGGCGCACAAATCGCGTGATGACCTCTGCAATTACAGGGAAGAAGTGCTGTGACATTGCACAGCAATCAGCACTGCGCCTGCAGCGAGAAAAAAAAGCAGGTACACTGAGCCCCACTGTTTTTAGCCATGGAATGAGAGACATGGAAATTAATGACAAAGCCCGCGTTCAATGGGCGTGCCGTCGCGGCATGCTGGAACTGGACATCGCCATCATGCCGTTTTTCAAATACGAATATGATTCGTTGGATGACACGGATAAGCAGGTATTTATTGCGCTATTAAAGAGTGATGATCCTGACTTGTTCAATTGGCTGATGAATCACGGTGAACCGGTCGATCCCGAGTTCAAACGCATGGTGAAACTGATTCAGCAGCGCAATCGTGAACGCGGTCCGGTGGCAATGTAATTTGCGGGCGTCACGCAGTGCGCGCGCACTGAATGTGACGCTGTTTTTGCTGTGCAGCGTATTGCTGCTGAGCCTGAGTTGGCCCGCTGAGTGGGCGTGGGGTAAAGCACCGCTATTAATGTTGTTATGGGCGGAAGGCTGGCGCAATGAACGTCGTTTAGTACAGCGCGCGGGTTGTTTGGCATTGGACGCGCAGGGCGATTGGCTGTGGCGCGGCATGCGCTGGCAAGCCGAGCGTAAGCCAGATTGGTTGCCGTATGGGGTTTTGCTGGTGCTACGTAATCAGCAAGGTCAGCGCTGGCGGCTGTGGTTGATGCACGATAATCTGCCGCCTGCTGAATGGCGAACGTTGCGCGCCTGCTGTTTTCTACGTGATGAACAAACGCTGCCTTAAAACCTGCTGCCGCTCATTTACGCATTAACTGGCATCTGTATGCAGATGCGCAAGAATGCACACCCTACGAAGAACGCGCCAATCCCTTGTAGGGTCGCCATTTATGGTGACCAAAAACGCTTAACTGACAAGTATTTTGCCTTAAAGCAGCGCTGCGGTTTCCGTCAGAATCTGTTCGCACCACTGTTCAACGCGTTCATCGCTCTGTTCGAACTGGTTGACATCATCCAGTGCTAAACCGACAAACTGCGAGCCATCGGCGGTGAGCGGCTTCTTGCTGGTAAACTCATAGCCTTCCAGCGGCCAGTAACCGACAAACTGCACGCCCATCGGCTGCAACAACTCGTGCAGCATGCCCAGCGCATCGAGGAACCATTCGGCGTATTCGCCCTGATCGCCCATCCCGTACAGTGCGACTATTTTTCCGCGCAGATTCAGCGTGGGAATTTGCGGCCAAATCGCTTCCCAATCTTCCTGCAATTCACCGAAATCCCAGGTTGGAATGCCGAGGATCAGCAAATCGTAATGCTCCATCAGCGACGGATCGTCATCTTTCAGATTGTGCAGCGTGACTAATTCTTCACCGATAAAGTCGCGAATCTTCTCCGCCGTCATCTCGGTGTAACAGGTACTTGAACCGTAAAACAGACCGATATTCATGCAATTAATGCTCTGACTTGAACTCACTCGGGCGCAATTGTACCAGAAGCAGGCTACTTTCAGGCATAATGAGCACGATTTCACACGCGGGAGATGACAGTGCAGGACAGCGATCTGATCGAACAGTTTCTGGATGCGCTTTGGATTGAGCGTAATCTGGCGCAGAACACACTCGCCTCCTACCGCCAGGATTTGCAAACGCTCACCGGTTGGCTGCATCACCACGGACGCACGCTGCTGACGCTAGAAGCGTTGGATTTGCAGCAGTTTCTCGCCGAACGTGTTGAAGGCGGCTACAAAGCCACCAGCTCTGCGCGCACCCTCAGCGCCATCCGCCGTTTATGCCAATATTTGTACCGCGAAAAAGTGCGCAGTGACGATCCCAGCGCGCTGCTTTCCGCGCCGAAATTGCCACAACGCCTGCCGAAAGATCTCAGCGAAAATCAGGTTGAACGCTTGCTGCAAGCGCCGAGCATTGATATTCCACTTGAACTGCGCGACAAGGCGATGTTGGAATTGCTCTACGCCACCGGTTTACGCGTCACCGAATTGGTCAGTTTGACCATCAGCGATCTCAGTTTGCGCCAAGGCGTGGTGCGGGTGATCGGTAAAGGCAACAAAGAGCGCCTTGTGCCGTTAGGTGAAGAAGCGGTTTACTGGATTGAATATTATATGGAACATGGTCGTCCGTGGCTGCTCAATGGGCAAACGCTCGACGTGATGTTCCCGAGCCAACGCGCGCAGCAAATGACGCGGCAGACCTTCTGGCATCGCATCAAACACTATGCGACCCTTGCCGGTATCGATAGCGAAAAGTTGTCGCCGCACGTGCTGCGCCACGCATTTGCCACACATTTACTGAACCACGGCGCGGATTTGCGCGTCGTACAGATGTTGCTGGGCCACAGCGACCTCTCGACCACCCAAATTTATACGCATGTCGCCACCGAGCGCCTGCGTCTGTTACATCAACAGCATCATCCGCGCGCTTGAGATGCGGTAACAAGGATTTAAGATGAAAAAGCAGCTTACGATGCTGGCTCTGCTGGTCAGTGCCTTTACTGGATTTGCGCATGCCGATGACAGCGCCATTCAGCAAACCCTGAAGAAACTCGGTCTGGAACAGTCAGAAATCCAGCCATCGCCGTTGCCGGGCATCAAAACCGTGTTAACTGACAGCGGCGTGCTGTACGTCTCTGAAGATGGCAAGCACATGATTCAAGGCCCGCTTTACGATGTCAGCGGCACGCAGCCGATCAACGTCACCAACAAGCTGTTGGACAAAAAAGTCACCGCGCTTGAGCCAGACATGATTGTCTACAAAGCGCCGAAAGAGCAGCACGTGATCACCGTGTTTACCGACATCACCTGCGGCTATTGCCGCAAGCTGCATGAGCAAATGGCCGATTACAACGCGCTGGGCATCACCGTGCGTTATCTGGCTTTCCCGCGTGAAGGCCTGAACGGCCAGGTGGAAAAAGCCATGCGCGCCATCTGGTGCAGCGCCGATCGCAAAAAAGGGTTTGATGCGGCGATGAAAGGCGATGCCCCGCAAATGGAAGCGCCAGCGACCTGCAAAATCAATCTTGAGCAGCAATACAAACTCGGCATCCTGTTTGGCATTCAAGGCACGCCAGCGATTCTTACCGACAGCGGCATGATGATTTCTGGCTATCAGGGACCGCAAGAGCTGAAGCAGGTGCTCGACGGCCAGAAGCGCGGCGGTTAACGCACCGTGATGCATTCTGTTGAATTGCGTCGGCGCGAAGCCGAGACCGACGCCGAATTATCCGCCGATCTCGCGCCATTATTGCGCCGTTTGTATCTGCAACGCGGCGTGAAACTGGCGCAGGAACTGGAACGCGGCGCGAAACATCTGTTGCCGTGGCAGACGCTCGGCGGCATTGAGGCTGCGGTGAAGTTGCTGCATCAGATGCTGCAAGCGGGCAAACGCATTGTGGTGGTTGGCGATTTCGATGCCGATGGCGCGACCAGCACTGCATTAACCGTGCTGGCGCTGCGCAGTTTGGGTGGCAATGTCGATTATCTGGTGCCGAACCGTTTCGAAGACGGCTACGGATTAAGCCCGGAAGTGGTTGAGCAAGCCAAAGCGCGCGGCGCGGAGATGATTCTCACCGTTGATAACGGCATTTCCTCCCATGCGGGCGTGGATACCGCGCACCAGCACGGCATTCCAGTACTCATCACCGATCACCACTTGCCGGGCGAAACCTTGCCAGCCGCCGAAGCGATTGTGAACCCGAATCTCAACGACAGCGAATTCCCTTCGCGTTCGTTGGCGGGGGTCGGCGTGGCTTTCTACCTGATGCTGGCGCTGCGTGCGCATCTGCGGCAGCAACACTGGTTTAACGATGGGCGCGCCGAACCCAACTTAGCCGAGCTGCTGGATCTGGTGGCGCTGGGCACCGTGGCCGATGTGGTGCCGCTCGATGCCAACAATCGCATTTTGGTGTGGCAAGGTTTGAGCCGCATTCGCGCGGGTAAATGTCGTGCCGGTATTCGTGCGCTGCTGGAAATTGCCAACCGCGATGCGCGCCAGCTTGCCGCCAGCGATCTTGGCTTTGCTGTCGGGCCGCGCCTGAATGCCGCCGGTCGTCTGGATGACATGTCGGTTGGCGTAGCGCTGTTGCTCACTGAAGACATCGCGCAAGCGCGCATGCTGGCGAACGAACTCGATGCGCTAAATCAGACGCGCAAAGAGATCGAGCAGGGCATGAAAAGTGAAGCGCTGGCGCTGTGCGATGAGCTGGAGCGACAACACACCGATCTGCCGCTTGGTCTGGCGTTTTACCATCCGGAATGGCATCAGGGCGTGGTGGGAATTTTGGCCTCACGCTTGAAAGAACGTTTTCATCGTCCGGTGATCGCCTTTGCACCCGCCGGTGACGGCACGCTGAAAGGTTCTGGTCGTTCGATTGCCGGATTGCATCTGCGCGATGCGCTGGAACGTCTTGATACGCTCTATCCCGGCATGATGATCAAGTTTGGTGGTCACGCGATGGCGGCGGGTTTGTCACTGCAAATCGAGAAGTACGACGAATTCCGCCAGCGTTTTGCCGATCTGATTGATGAATGGCTGGATGGCGAAGCGTTGCAGGGCGTGATTTGGTCGGACGGTGAACTGCACGCGCAGGAGTTTACGCTGCACACCGCCGAAATGCTGCGTGAGGCCGGTCCGTGGGGACAAGCGTTCCCGGAACCGGTATTTGACGGCAAATTCAAACTGCTACAACAGCGCTTAGTTGGCGAGCGTCATCTCAAAGTGATGGTCGAGCCGCTGGGCGGCGGCCCGTTGTTGGATGGCATTGCGTTCAATGTCGATACCACGTTGTGGCCGGATAGCAGCGTGCGTCAGGTGCAATTGGCGTACAAATTGGACATCAACGAGTATCGCGGTAATCGCTCGGTGCAGCTGATTATCGATCACGTTTGGCCGCTGTAATTCTCGCTCAAATCGCGCCGCTACAAGTTATGCACGCATCCGTAGCGGCGCGATTTATCGCGTTCTTATGACCTTAAATCAAAAACTCACATCCACGCCGCCGCGCAGCACTTTCTCGTCACCGTGCTCGGCGAAATGCTGATCGGCACGCAGGAACAGCCGCGCGCGAGCCGACTGCGCCACATCCAACCGCACACCTAACCACTGCGAACGACGATCAAGCTGCATGCCCGGAATGGTAAAGCTGTTCTGCTCGCCACCGAAACCGCTCCAGCGCGCGCTGACATCCATTGACGGATTGTTAAACGCGTACTGATATTCGCCGTACAAGCTCAACATGCTCCACCAACCGGCCGACCAATCCTGGCGCGCGCTGACGCTCAAACCGCTGTAACCGACGCTGCGACGATAGCTGTCGCCGTCGCCATTTAAGCCGAACGCACTGCCTTGATCGGCGAATGCACCGGTTTCCAAACCCGTTTCGCGCCAGCCGAGATAGGGCTCCAGCCGATAATTGTCATCCAGCGTCCAGCGATAGCCGCTTTGCAGCGCCGCTTGCCAGCTGTTGCTGCTGCTGGAAGAGGAAACCGGCGTGGCTTCATCCAGCAACACCAAACGCTTGAGTTCGTTGTTGCCGTGTTGATAGCTGAGATTGCCCTGGAAATACCATTCAGGCGTCACATCAAAGCGACCATACAACATCGCGCCTTGCAGACGATCGCGGCTGCTGCCGCCGGTTTCGGCGTAAGTGGAGTCGATCTGGTTTTGCGTCCACGCGATGCCCAAACGCAGGCCTTGCACGCCGAAATCGCTATCTACACCCAGCGCAGTCAAGGTGTTGCGATAATCGGTGCCGAGATAGCCATCCTGATCCAGTGATCCGCGCAGCTGGCCGCTCTCCAGCCAGAAGCCGTAACGCTGATCGGCGCTGGCATCGGCGATGCGGTTGTTCAACAGGCGTGATTGATAATCGAGCGCGTTAAACAGCACGGCATTGTTAGATGCATGAGCCTGACCAGAAAGGGAGTTGATGGCGCTTTGCGCGCTGCTGACATCCGCCAGCGTCTGAAATGCACCCGCCGCGCCGAGGGCAGATTGCTGCGTGCTGCTCAGCGAGCTTTGCTGTTGCCAGTTATCCGCCACGCTAAATGCCTGCTCCAGATTCGCTGCCGTTTGCTGCGTGCTGGCACCGCTCAAGCCCATCGCCGAGGCCGCTGCGGCGGTGTTTTTTCGCGTCAGTTGGCCGGTGACGCTGTTGGCGCTGTAACTCACCGAACCATCGAGGAACACGCCGGTGTTCACCTGACTAAACTGGCCGCTCACACCGTTGCTGCTGGTAAGCAGCGTTTCCTGTTGTTTCACCACATAACTTGATGATGGCGGCGCGAGATTCAACGTGCCATCCAGCATCGAATGTCCGGCGACGCGCAGCGGTCTATTCAGCGCGATATTCAGCGCGCCGTTACTTGCCTGCTGATAATCACCTTGCACCTGCAAACCGCCATTGACCGCACCTTGGTTGACAAGATTGCCGCCAATTTGCCCTGAACCGCCCAAGGTGCCGCTGCCGCTGACGTTGGCATTCCCGGCAATCGCGCCATCAATCAGCAAGGTATTGGCCGACACGCTGGTTTGGCCGAGGTAGCTGTTGTTGCCGGTTAATTGCAGCACGCCGCCATTGTTCGCGCCATCCAGCACCAAACCGTGATCGCCGCTGATGGCATTGGCAAACACATAACGTCCGGCATCAAGGCTGGCGTGGAAATCGTTGGCCCAGAACATCGCCGGACCATTCAGCGCTTTGGCTTGATTGAGATCGCCCCAGCCAAAGGTATCGTTGTAAGGCCGACCGTTGGCGCTGTCGGCAACGTTGTTATAGGCATCACTACGATAAGTAGCGGTGGTGAGCAGCGTTTGCTGCACGTTGTAGCCGCTCATCCACGGGAAGCGTTGCAACACTTGCGAAGCGGCGGCCGTGGCGCGTGGTGCAGCGAACGACGTGCCATAACTGCGTGCGCGCACCCAGCTGCCATCGGAATTTTGATAGAGATAATCGGTATAGCCTGGCGCGCTCAAACACCATGCGGCGGCGTTGCCACAGGCATCAAACGGCCCGGTCATCGCCGGACGATTTGCCGCATCGTTGGCGGTATTTGGCATAATGCCGGTCACCGCCAAAATATTATTCTTCAGCGCACTGTCCTGATAAATCAGCGGGATTTGCGCGTTCGGGGAAGGTGTTGCTGTACCGCCATTGCCGGTGATCACCACCGCTAAACCATCTGCCGCCTGGATATTACGCAAGCTGCGATACAAGGCTTGATAGCTCGGTTGAGCATTGATCAGCGCTTGTTGACTGGTCAGGCGATCGGTCGAAGCAAACGACATGTTGATGATGCGCACGCCCTGGCCGAGCAAGCCGTTCACCGCGCGTTCGGTGTCATCATATTGGAAGATATTATTCTGCGAACCTTGCGCCACATACAGCGCGCTACTGGATGACAAACCGAGCAGCGTCAGCGCCACCACGCTGCCGTGGCCGTTGATACCCTGATTATCATTCAGCGTGTTGCTGCCGCCTGCGATATAACTGGCAAACTGCACGTTGGCGTAATTGATTTCGCTGTGACCGGGCGACAGGCCAGAATCAATAATGCCGACTTTGCTGGCATTACTGGTCACGCTGGGCTGTGAAGGGATTTGTGGCTCATTGACGGTCGGCGCGGGCGACGAACTGCCGCCACCACTTCCGCCACCGCCACCTCCGCCACCACAAGCGGCGAGTAACAAGGGAATTAACACAGCAAGCAAGCGCGGGGAAGTGCGCAAACCTGGAATGGTCATCAATGCTCCTTCATGTCTCTCAGGACATGTCGAGCCCGCTCACGTTAACGGGCGTTGCGTAGTGCGTCATTCCTTGTCTCGGGTAATGCGTTCCTGGCGGGCGTGGTGACAAACGGTGCGGACGTTAGCGTTGTCCAGAGTGAGATAGTCACCAGGCGAAAATGATAAGAGGCGAGCGGGCGAAGTAATGGCCTGAATATCACTAGATTGCTGGCGTTAATCGAGACACGTCTGCTTAAAAACAGGAAATTTCTCAGGCAGGATTATTGGCGATATTTCTTTTTAAATCATGATGTTTAATGGCGCTTGCTGGCATTTATTGATTGGTATTTGTAGGAATTTTCTTAAGATGATTCTGTCACACCAGGCAGGCGGCAGCGCTTTTAGGAAACCGCAAACGCTGCGGCTTTCCAGTAATCATGAAAATATTTTTTCTTTCCCCTCACGCGTGCAGTGTTCGGCCGCGTGCAATGCTACAAACTGCGCCTGGTTTCGGGTAAACTAGCGCGTTAGTTTTTATCTCCTTTCACCGAATCGTCAAAAAAGACTGAAAAGCCATGTTTGAAATTAATCCGGTCAAAAATCGTATTCAGGATCTCACCGAGCGCAGCGATGTTCTTCGGGGGTATCTTTGACTACGATGCTAAGAAAGAACGCCTCGAAGAAGTAAACGCCGAGCTGGAACAGCCGGACGTCTGGAACGAGCCAGAACGCGCGCAGGCGCTGGGTAAAGAGCGCTCCTCATTGGAAGCGGTGGTGGACACGTTGGATCACATGCGTCAAGGCCTGGAAGATGTGCAGGGCTTGCTGGATCTGGCGGTAGAAGCCGACGACGAAGAGACTTTCAACGAAGCGGTTGCCGAGTTGGATGCGCTGGAAGTGAAACTGGGCGAGCTGGAATTCCGCCGCATGTTCTCTGGCGAATACGATAGCGCCGACTGCTACATGGATATTCAGGCCGGTTCCGGCGGCACCGAAGCGCAGGATTGGGCCAGCATGCTGCTGCGCATGTATCTGCGTTGGGCCGAAGCCAAAGGCTATAAAACCGAAATTATCGAAGAGTCAGACGGTGAAGTGGCCGGTACTAAATCCGCCACCATTAAAATCATCGGCGACTACGCGTTTGGCTGGTTGCGTACCGAAACTGGCGTACATCGCCTGGTGCGTAAGAGCCCGTTCGATTCCGGCGGTCGTCGTCATACTTCATTCAGTTCGGTGTTTATCTATCCGGAAGTGGATGACAACATCGATATCGAAATCAATCCGGCCGATCTGCGTATCGACGTCTATCGCGCCTCCGGTGCGGGTGGTCAGCACGTCAACAAAACCGAGTCTGCGGTGCGTATTACCCACTTGCCGACCAACATTGTGGTGCAGTGCCAGAACGACCGTTCCCAGCACAAGAACAAAGATCAGGCCTTCAAGCAGTTACGCGCCAAGCTGTACGAATATGAGATGCAGAAGAAAAACGCGGACAAGCAGGCAGCGGAAGACAACAAATCTGATATCGGCTGGGGCAGCCAGATCCGTTCTTATGTTCTCGACGATTCGCGTATCAAGGATCTGCGCACCAGCGTAGAAACCCGCAACACCCAAGCGGTGCTGGATGGCGATATCGATCGTTTTATCGAAGCAAGTTTAAAAGCAGGGCTATAAGGAACCGACATGTCTGAACAACAACCGCAGAGCGCTGATGCCGCCCTTGAGTTAAACAACGAACTGAAAGCGCGTCGCGAAAAACTCAGCGCGCTGCGTGAAAAAGGCGTGGCGTTCCCTAACGATTTCCGCCGTGACACCACATCCGATCTGCTGCACGCCAGCTACGATGCCAAAGAGAACGAAGAGCTGGAAGCGCTTGGCGTGGAAGTGAGCGTGGCGGGTCGTATGATGACGCGTCGCATCATGGGTAAAGCGTCATTCGCCACCTTGCAAGATGTTGGCGGCCAGATTCAGATCTACGTATCACGTGACGATCTGCCAGAAGGCGTCTACAACGAGCAGTTCAAGAAGTGGGATCTCGGCGATATCCTCGGTGCGCGCGGTAAGCTGTTCAAGACCAAAACCGGTGAACTGTCGATCCACATCACCGAACTGCGTCTGCTGACTAAAGCACTGCGTCCGCTGCCGGACAAATTCCACGGCCTGGCCGATCAGGAAACCCGTTATCGTCAGCGTTATCTCGATCTGATCTCCAACGACGATTCGCGTAAAACTTTCAAAATCCGTTCACAAATCATGGCGGGTATCCGTCAGTTCATGGTGAATCGTGACTTTATGGAAGTGGAAACGCCGATGATGCAGGTGATTCCAGGCGGCGCATCTGCGCGTCCGTTTATCACCCACCACAATGCGCTCGACATCGATATGTACCTGCGTATCGCGCCAGAGCTGTACCTGAAGCGTTTGGTGGTTGGCGGCTTTGATCGCGTGTTCGAGATCAACCGTAACTTCCGTAACGAAGGTATTTCGCCGCGTCATAACCCAGAGTTCACCATGATGGAACTCTATATGGCGTATGCGGATTACAAAGATCTGATCGAACTGACCGAAAGCCTGTTCCGTACCCTGGCGCAGGACGTATTGGGCACCACTGAAGTGCCTTACGGTGATCACAGCTTCGATTTCGGCAAGCCATTCGAGAAGCTCACCATGCGTGAAGCGATCAAGAAATACCGTCCGGAAACCGACCTCAACGATCTGGAAGACTTCGATAAAGCGGTGGCGATTGCTCAATCGCTGCACATCAAAGTCGAGAAGAGCTGGGGCCTCGGCCGCGTGGTAACTGAGATCTTCGAAGAGACCGCTGAAGCACATCTGATTCAGCCAACCTTCATCACCGAATATCCGGCTGAAGTGTCACCGCTGGCGCGTCGTAACGACGAGAACCCAGAAATCACCGATCGCTTTGAATTTTTCATCGGCGGACGTGAAATCGGTAACGGCTTCTCGGAGCTGAACGATGCGGAAGATCAGGCTGAGCGTTTCCTGCAACAGGTAAATGCTAAAGAGTCTGGCGATGATGAAGCGATGTTCTACGACGAAGATTACGTCACCGCGCTGGAACACGGTTTGCCACCCACTGCCGGTTTGGGCATTGGTATCGACCGCATGGTAATGCTGTTCACCAACAGCCACACCATCCGTGACGTGATTCTGTTCCCGGCGTTGCGTCCAACCGGTAAGTAATTCTCTCCGCTCTCCTGTAGGGTCGCCATTCATGGCGACCTTTTTTATTCCCGCTATGCCAACAAAATTCCTGATGACAACCCGGCACGCTCTGTGCAGGATAGTTTTTTTATTTTCAGGGAATCACCATGAGTGCAAAAGCGGCAACGTTAGAGGGCCGGATACATCAGCACTGGGATCAACTCTCCAGCCACGAACAGCGTTTGGCTGATGTCCTGCTCGCCGCGCCGGGGCAACTGGCGATGAACACCGCCACCGAACTGGCCAACAGCGCGGGGGTCTCCAAAGCTACCACCACGCGTTTCTTCCGCCATCTGGGTTACGAAAGCTATGAAGCTGCACGTCGTCAGGCACGCGAGATGCAAAGCAGCGGTTCACCGCTCTATCTGCAAGCCGCGCCCAGCGCTTCGCCGCTCGCCAGCATCATGCAGCAGCATCTGGAAAAAGAGATCGCCAACCTGGTCAACAGCTATCGCACGCTGGATAGCGAACAACTGCAACAAGCGGTGAGCGCCATCAGTCAGGCGCGTCGCGTGGTAGTAATGGGCTGGCGTCATAGCCAAACCATCGCGCAGTTGATTTACCGCGATCTGGTGCATATCCATTCCGATGTCCGTTTGCTGCCGCGTCCCGGTGATTCGCTGGCGGAACACATGGCCGCACTCACCGCTGAAGATGTGGTGATTTGCGTCGGATTGCGCCGCCGCATGCCCGCGCTGGAAGCGGCGATGAACGCGTTATCAGAACGTAAAGTGCCGATGCTGTATATCGCCGATGTGCTGTCCGGCAAACCGGCGCGTCATGCGCAATGGGTAATTCGCTGCCACACCGACAGCAGCTTGATCTTCGACAGCACCGCCGCGCTGTCTGGCGTGTGTAATCTGCTCTGTTCATTAGTGGCCCGACAAATGGGTAAAGCCAGCAACGATCATCTGGCGCAAATCGAAGCGCTGCACCAATCCCTCGACGAACTCGAATAATGCGCTGTACTGGCGCATTGTGCGCCAGAAGATTCACCAAAATAGTGCAAACCTCTTTCACTCTCTGCCTCATGATCTTCCCGCATTCACGCTATATGAAACCTAAGAAATAAAATATCAAATCCAAGAAACAATTGTTTCTTGTTGATTCTATTCATTAAGTGAGCAATTGCGAGGTACCTCCCTGGTGAGGGATGAAAAAACTGGCACAAAATATGCTCTATAGAAAAAGACATTTCACCAACACCAGGGAAACACCATAATGAAAAAAACAGCACTGCTGATTGCCGCACTTCTCTCCGTTGGCACCTTGGCGCAGGCGCAAGCCGATACGCTGGCCGACATCAAAAGCAGCGGCAAAATCACCGTTGGCATCGATCCAACTTTTCCTCCATACGAGTTCACTGACGACAAAGGCGAGATCACCGGCTACAGCGTGGCAATCATGCAATCGTTCGCCAAAGATCTCGGCGTGAAACTGGAGTTTCAGAAAACCGCCTTCAGCGGCATCTTGCCGGGCCTGATTTCTGGCTCGTTCAACGCCGAAGGTTCTTCCCTTAACGTCACCGCCGAACGCGCGAAAAAAGTGCTGTTCACCGTGCCATACAGCAAAACCGTCAACGGCGTGCTGGTGCGTGAAGATGCTGCCAAAACGTTCAGCGGCAAAACGCTCAGCCCGGAAAGTTTGTCTGGCCTGCGCGGCGCAGTGAAAACCGCCAGCGTGCCAGAGCAATTGCTTAAAGGCTTCAACGAGCAGTTGAAGAAAGAGGGCAAGAAACCGATCACCATCATCAACGTGGATTCACTCGATCAAACCGTCAGCACCTTGATGACCAAGCGCGCCGATTTCGTCTACGACGACATTTCCGTGTTAGCGCCAGTGGCGAAGAAATACGCCGGAAAAGTGGCACAGGTCGGTGAAGTTGGGCCGTCGCAGTGGATGGGTTGGGCGACGCGCAAAGAAGATGGCAGCCTGAACAAAGCCATTAGCGATCATATCCTGGCAATGCAGAAAGATGGCGAGCTGACCAAGCTGCAACAGCAGTATCTCGGCACCACCTTTACCGTGCCGGCCAGCGACTTCATCCCTCAGGAGTAATTATGTGCCAGTCCACCAACCTGACGGTGCCTGCGGGCTTTGGGAAAACTTTCCGCGTACGCAAAGGCCAGTTTATTACCGTGATTGACAGCGAAGGGCAGCAGGCCGCCGATTTCGTGGCGGTCAATGCAGACGACCTGAATGAAAAGCTGTCGCCGGTACACACGCGTCAGCAGTTACGTTCGCTGTTCTTCAAACCCGGCGATGCGTTGTGGTCGAGTGAAAATCGCCCGATGCTGCGCATTCTCGCCGACAGCATTGGCATTCACGATGCCAACGTACCGGCCTGCGATCGCACCCGTTTCAGCGTTGATTTTGGCGTCGACGGGCATCGCAACTGCGTCGATAACTTACTGGAAGGGATGAAAGCATTTGGCGTGACTTACTTCTCGCTGCCAGAACCGTTCAACCTGTTCCAGAACGGCCCGGTCACCGCCGATGGCCGCATGGAAGTGACCGATCCCAACAGTAAAGCTGGCGACAGCATCACCTTTGAAGCGTTGTGCGACCTGATTTGCTCGGTGTCATCCTGCCCGCAGGACATCATTCCGGGCAACGGTTTGCAAGTGACGCCAATCGATATCGTGGTCAGCGACCATTTTCACGCACAGGAGATCAATCATGCTGTTAATGCGTGAAAATTATCAGGAAACCGCGCTGCGTACCCAAGCCGAGACGGTTGAGATTGCGCCCGGCAGCGTGGGATCGATTCGCGTGCTGCGCGGCCAGTTACTGCGCATCACGGCATTAGGCGATGGCGCGGTGGCTTCGCTGTTTGGCTTTAGCCTCGCCGATCCGGCGGTGTGGCTGTCGGTGCACCACACGCGGGTATTCAGCAACAGTTACCTGCTCGGTTCCGGTATGCGTTTGGTCAACAACCGTCGTCGTCCGATGATGGTGCTGGGCAAAGACAGCGTGAAGCGTCACGACTTATTGTTGCCCGCTTCGACCAGCGCGTTTCTGGCTGAACGCGGCTATCAAGGCCAGGGCTGCCTGGAAGCGGTAAGCGGCGAGCTGGCGCGCCTCGGCATGGTAGTGCCGAAGTTGCCGGACCCGATCAATCTGTTTATGCACGTCAAACTGACGCGCGAAGGCGATATTCTGCCGGAAACTAACCTGACCAAAGCCGGTGACAGCATTACCTGTCGCGTGGTGATGGATACGCAGTTCATCGTCTCCGCCTGCAACACTGGCATTGAAGGCAACGATCAGCCAGCGCCATTGCAGTTGTCGGTGGCGGAAAACCTGTACGACTTTAACGCGGAGTAACGCATGGGGCTGGATCAACAGGTAGTGGCCGCGCTGCCGGAACTCGGACACGGCCTGCTGATGACGTTGGCGCTCACCGTGCTGGCATCATTAGTCAGCGTGGTGATGGGGCAGCTTGGCTGCTTCCTGCAACTGCGTCGTGCCTGGATCTGGCGAGCCATGGGTCGTGCATACGTCAGCGTGATGCGAGGAACGCCCGCCATCGTGCAGCTATTTGTGGTGTTCTTTACCTTGCCGCGTTTGGGGCTGGGGGGACAGCCGATGTTGGCCGCCGTGATCGCCATCGGCCTCAACAGTGGCGCGTATGTGGCGGAAATCCTGCGCGTTAACCGCAGTTTGGTGACGCGCGGGCAACTGGAGGCCGCACGCACGCTGGGATTGAGTCGTTTCCTGACGTGGTGGTACGTGATCAATCCACAAGTGATGCGTGCCAGCCTGCCAATGCTGGTCAATGAATTCACTATCTTGCTAAAAACCACGCCGCTGGCGTCGGTGGTGGCGCTCACTGAATTGACCTACGCCGGACAAATTGTGATTGCCCGCACCTATGAAGCTACGCAAGTGCTGCTGCTGGTGGCGGCGGGATATCTGCTGATTGCCATGCCACTGATTGCTGCGGCGCGTCGTCTCGAAGCAAAACGGAGGTTGGCGTAATGGATTGGCAGGCAATCATTAGTTCGTTGCCGTCGCTGGCGGACGGTTTAGTCGCCACGTTGCAACTGTGCATTATCGCCGCACTGTGTTCGCTGGCGTGGGGCGCACTGCTGGCGATGTTACTGATGCGCGCGTCGCCGTTCTGGCTGCGCTTGCTCAATCTTTACAGCGGCTTAACGCAGGCACTACCGCTGCTGGTGGTGATCTATCTGCTCTACTTTGTGTTACCGGAATATGACATCACGCTGTCGTCGCCGGTGGTTGGCGTGCTGGCGCTCACGCTCTATTACGCGCCGTATATCGCGCAGGTGATTCGCTCGGCGATTGATGCGCTGCCGAAAGGGCAGTGGGAAGCGTGTCGCGTGCTGGGATTGAGTCGCCGCGAACAGTTGCGCGATGTGGTGCTGCCACAAACGCTGCCGCAGATGTTGTCGCCGCTGGTCGGGTTGATGATCGGATTGATTAAAGACTCGGCGCTGCTGTCGATTGTCTCGGTGCAAGAGTTTATGTATGCCGCCAAACAGGCGATTTCGGATACCTACGCGCCGCTGGAGATCTATCTCACGGTGGCGCTCTGTTACTGGCTGCTCAATAGCGTCATCGATTGGTTGGCGCGCGGCCTTGAATCTCGCATGACGCGCTATCGTCGCGCCATGCAGCATTAATCAGGAGAACAACATGTCGGCTGAATTTCAGCATCGAGAAGCGATCACCATCCCGGCGCGCTACGGCAAAGCCGTGCGCTTGAAGAAAGGCGAAGCGGTGCAGGTGATTAACACCCACGGTACGCAAGTGGTGGATTGTTGGGCCTATAACGCCGAGAACGTCAGTGAATACATGTGTATGGAAGCGACGCGGGTGTGGAATCAGCGCCTCAATCCTAAAGTCGGCGACAGCTTTATCACCAGCCAGCGCCATCCGATTTTAACCCTGGTGGCAGATACTTCGCCCGGCGTGCACGACACCTTTATGGCAGCGTGTGACGCGCGCCGTTATGAGCTGTTGGGCTGCACCGAGCCGCATCGCAACTGCCACGACAACTTGTTCGAAGGCATGAGTGAACTGGGCGTCGCGCTGCCACACGGCAATCTGGCGTCGTTTAATATTTTCATGAACATTCAGGTGCAGCCGGACGGCATTACCTTGAAGACGCTGCCGGTGGTGACCAAGCCCGGCGACTACATTGTGTTGCGTGCCGAGATGGATTGCTTCGTGGCGTTCTCTGCGTGTCCGCAGGATATCGTCAGCATTCAGGGGCAGGGCGACAACACGCCGCGCGATGCTGAACTGCGCATTTTGACCAGCGGCTTCCCACAGGTGCAGTTGCAGGGTGCGTGGGTTCCAGCGTGATTTGTAGGGTCGCCATTCATGGCGACCTTGCTAAACATCGCACAATGTTAAGACTTCACCACCCCATCCAGCCACGCCTGAAAACGCGCATACGGCACATACAACGCCACATTCTTATACAGCGTCTTGCCGCTCTTATTGTCGTCGATCTGGCTGCTATACCCGACAATCACCCCCGCCAACGTATCGTCGCTGGCGTTATACACTGCGCCGCCGGACATGCCTTTCACCACGCCGGCATTGGCCGCCACTACCACACAACTGGCTTTATTCCAGTCATTCGCCAGCGTGGTATTGATCAGATTCTTGCCGCTCGACGCCACCGGCATCGCCGAAATAAAGCTGTAACCGTATAAATTCACGCTGTCGCCGATATGGCTATTGCGAAACGGCGGCGGCAGATTGGCTTCGCTATTTTTGTGATACACCACGGCGATATCACACTCTGGATGCCAGGCCTTTACCCGATACAACGAGTACTTCGCCACGTGCGCGGCGGTCAGACTGTATTCGGGCGTGAGAGGAATGGTGGTGCCCAACGCACCAACGCCCAGCACCGTGGGAATGCCGGTGACGGTCATATCGACGCGTTTTGCCGCTTCTTTACTGTACTCGTAATGGCCAACAGAGCAGCCACTCAGGCAGCCAACTGCTAGCGCGATGAGCCATCGCATACGCTCTCCCCTCGATTTTTTGACATCACATAACCGGTCAATCCATTGAGGTATCGGCAGTGCCCGTCCACTCTTTACTGTTTGATTTCTCGCCAAAAGCCACGTCGTTGTGATGTGCATCACATCCCGCTTCAAGCGTAGCGCGGAATCTGCGATTTGTCTTAGTAGTGAGGTCGAGTCATTTTCCCGCGCAGCGATTATTGCCCGTGCAGCAAAATAGCTTTGCGGTGGGCAGGGTGGTTGCTGCCACAAGGCTATGCTTTAATGACAATGTGACGCAGTTCAAATTTTAATAAGCGTCCGCTGTAACCGTACGACGTTCGTTGTGCGGCCCGCCTGCAAAATTATTTGGGAGAGTGTGTTATGCCTGTTGCATTACTGGCGCTGGCGCTGAGTGCGTTCGCCATCGGCACCACGGAATTTGTCATTATGGGATTGCTGCCGGATGTGGCGGGCGATCTGCAAGTGTCGATTCCTTCGGCGGGATGGCTGATCAGCGGTTATGCGCTGGGCGTGGCTATCGGCGCACCGATCATGGCGCTGCTGACCGCCAAACTTCCGCGCAAGCGCACACTGATTCTGCTGATGATCATCTTCATTATCGGTAATGTGTTGTGCGCATTGGCGTACACCTACAACTTGCTGATGCTGGCGCGCATTGTCACCGCGTTGTGTCACGGCGCCTTCTTCGGCATTGGTGCGGTGGTTGCGGCGAGTCTGGTGGCACCGAGTAAACAAGCTTCTGCCGTCGCGCTGATGTTCACCGGCTTAACGCTGGCAAACGTGCTCGGCGTGCCATTGGGCACCTGGTTTGGTCAGATGTTTGGCTGGCGCGCCACCTTCTGGGGCGTGGCGATTATCGGCATCTTTGCCTTTATCGCCTTGATTGTCAGCTTGCCGACCAACAAGGAAGAGAAGCCGGTGCATCTGGCGAGTGAAGTGAGCGCGCTGGCGAATGGCAAACTGTGGCTGTCGCTGCTGATGACGGTGTTCTTTGCGGCGGCGATGTTTGCGCTGTTCAGCTACATCGCGCCGCTGCTGTTGCAGGTCACCGGCATCAGCGATCGTGGCGTGAGCTGGACGCTGTTCCTGATCGGTGCCGGTTTAACCGTCGGCAACATCCTCGGCGGCAAGCTGGCCGACTGGAAAGTGTCGTTCAGCCTGATCCTCAGCTTTGTGCTGATCGCGGTATTCTCGTTGCTGTTTAGCTGGACCAGCCATGCGCTGTGGCTGGCGGAAATCACCCTGTTCCTGTGGGCGATGGCGACCTTTGCTACCGTGCCGGGCTTGCAGATTAACGTGGTGCGCCACGGCAAAGATGCGCCGAATCTGGTGTCAACGCTGAATATCTCGGCCTTCAACGTCGGCAATGCGCTCGGCGCGTGGGTCGGTGGCGCGGTGATCGAGAAAGGTTACGGTTTGACGTCGGTGCCGGTTGCGGCAGCGGCATTGGCGGCGATGGGCTTGGTGATCTGCCTGATCACCTTCCGCAAATCCGGCGGGCAGGGCGAAACCGTGCGCGCCTAAGCCAGCCGTTCGGCAATGCGTTGCGGAAACGCGGCCACTTGCTGTTGCAGGTGGTCGCAGAAGTGATCGACCAGCGCTGAAGCCGGCCGATGCTGTGGCCGCACCATGCTAACGGTAAACGGCACCGCAATACTGAAACGACGCATCACCACACCGCTGTCGGCGTAATCCAGCGCCGTCAGCGGGTTCACAATCGAAATCCCCACGCCCGCGCGCACCATCGCACACACCGACGCCGCACTGTGCGTCTCCAGCACCAAACGCCGCTCCACATCCTGCTCATGAAACAACGAATCCAGTAGCTGACGATAACTGTCACTGCGCGACAGGCTGACGTAGTTTTCACCGTGGAAATCCTGCGGCGTCAGCACCTCGCGCTGGCACAGCGGATGCTGCGGCGGCAGCACGCACACTTCATCGCAGGTCAGCAGCGGCACGCGTTCGGTGCCTGCTGGCGCATGTTGGGTTTCGGTCAAACCGAGATCGTAGCGCTGCGCCGACAGCCACTCTTCCAGCAGCGGTGATTCCTGCGGAATGATGTTCAGACTCACTTGCGGATAACGTTGCAAAAACGGTTGCAGCAGCGGCGGCAGCAGCGATTGCGAAAACACCGGCAAACAGGCGATCGACAATTCTCCCTGACGGAACTGACGCAATCCTTCGGCGGCATCCATGATGCGATCGAGGCCGTACCACGAACGTTGCACCTCTTCATACAAGCGCAAACCTTGCACCGTTGGCTGCAAGCGGCCGCGCACCCGTTCAAACAGTTGCAGACCAAGCTGTTGCTCCAGACGTGCCAGTTCGCGGCTCACCGTCGGCTGCGACGTATGCAGCAGCGTGGCAGCCTGCGTCAGGTTGCCGCTGGTCATCACCGCGTGAAAAATTTCGATATGTCGCCAGTTAATTTTTGCCATCGCGCCCTCCGCAGAATCCATATCATATTTGCATAGCTGTCGCTAAAACAGATATTTTTCTGAATCGACCGGCTGTGGCTAAATAACCGTAATGACACAGGAGAATTAGCCATGCCACGTCCACTGAACAACACTGAAACGGCGCTCAACGCCACCAATTTACTGCCGCTGGCTCAACGCTATGCGGGTCCATTTTGGGCTTATGATGCCGCGATTATTCAGCAGCGCATCGCACAACTGAGCGCCTTCGATGTGGTGCGTTTCGCGCAGAAAGCCTGCTCGAACATTCACATCCTGCGCCTGATGCGTGCGGCGGGGGTTAAAGTGGATTCGGTATCGCTGGGTGAAATCGAGCGTGCGCTGATGGCCGGTTATCAGCCGGGCGGCGAAGATATCGTGTTCACCGCCGATGTGTTTGATCAGCCAACCTTGGCACGCATCGCTGAGCTGAAAGTGCCGGTCAATGCCGGTTCGGTGGACATGCTGCATCAACTCGGCGAAGTGTCGCCGGGCCACGCGGTGTGGCTGCGCATCAACCCAGGTTTCGGTCACGGTCACAGCCAGAAAACCAACACTGGCGGCGAGAACAGCAAACACGGTATCTGGCACGCGGATTTGCCATTAGCGCTGGCGGCTATTCAGCAGCACGGTTTGCGCTTGGTCGGTTTGCATATGCACATCGGTTCTGGCGTCGATTACGGTCACCTGCAACAAGTGTGTGACGCGATGGTCGATCAGGTCGTCACGCTGGGTCAGGATCTGGAAGCGATTTCTGCCGGTGGTGGTTTATCGATTCCGTATCGCTTTGGTGAAGAAGCCATTGATACTCAACACTATTACGGTTTATGGAATGGCGCGCGTGAGCGTATTGCCGCGCACCTCGGTCATCCGGTAAAACTGGAAATCGAGCCAGGCCGCTTCCTGGTTGCGGAATCGGGCGTGCTGGTTTCACAAGTGCGCGCGGTGAAAGAGATGGGCAGCCGCCACTTCGTGCTGGTGGATGCCGGTTTCAGCGATTTGATGCGTCCGTCGATGTACGGCAGCTATCACCACATATCGCTGCTGCCGGTTGATGGTCGCGCGCTGGGTGACGAGAACGTCGAAAGCGTGGTCGCGGGTCCGTTGTGCGAATCGGGCGATGTGTTCACGCAGTTAGAAGGCGGCAAAGTGGAAACCCGCGCGCTGCCTGCGGCGCAGGTCGGCGATTATCTGGTGTTCCACGATACCGGCGCGTATGGCGCATCGATGTCGTCTAACTACAACAGCCGTCCGCTGATTCCAGAAGTGTTGTTCGAAAACGGTGCAGCGCGCGAAATTCGCCGGGCGCAGACCATTCAGGAGCTGCTGGCGCTGGAGCTGATCTGATGAAGATCGTCGCGCTCAGCGAGGTGCCGCACCATGCCACGCAAATCACCGATTGGCTGTGGCAAGCGTTCGGAGAAGGCACCTCGCGCGAGTTTTATGACAGCATCGTGCGCAGCAGTCTTAACGGCGCTGATTATCCGGTGACCTTTGTGGCGCTGGAAGATGATATCCCGTTGGGCACCGTGGGATTTTGGCGCTGCGATTTAATCAGCCGCCAGGATCTCACGCCGTGGGTGGCCGCGCTGTATGTGGAAGAGTCCGCGCGCGGCAAGGGTTTGAGCGAAGCGTTGCAGCAGCATGTGATCGACTTTGCGCGTCAGCGCGGACACGACAAGCTGTGGTTGTGGTCAACGTTTGGTGGCTACTACGAACGCTTTGGTTGGCAATATCAGTGCGAGGCGCTGGAGTTCCCGGATGTGCGCGTGAAGGTGTATGCGCGGGATTTATAACCAGGTCGGCTTAAATGCCGACCCTACAACAGCCTTTCGTAGGGTGCGCATTTTTGCGCACCAAAATTTAACCCGGCCCGCTCACCGAATGCCGTCTCACCAGCGTTGGACTAAACATATTGGTCACTTCCGGCATCGGGCTGCCGTTGGCTAACGCCAGCGCCAACTGCGCCGCTTGTTGCGCCATGGTGACAATCGGATAGCGCACCGTGGTCAAACGCGGACGTACATAGCGCGACACCAACACATCATCAAAACCAATCAGCGACATCTCTTCCGGCACGCGAATGCCGTTATCACTCAGCACCGCCAGCGCGCCAGCCGCCATTGAATCGTTATAACAAGCCACAGCGGTAAACTGCTTGCCGCGTCCCATCAATTCGGTCATCGCCTGCTCGCCGCCGACTTCATCCGGTTCGCCCCACGCGACAAAGCGGTCATTGCACGGTAAACCGTGCTCTTTCAGCGCATCGTAATAGCCTTGCAGACGATCTTCGGCATCAGAAATGGTGTGGGTGGAGCAGATAAAGGCGATCTGCGTATGGCCTTGCTGAATCAGATGGCGCGTCGCCAGCCACGCGCCGTAGCGGTCGTCCAGCGCGATGCAGCGGGATTCAAAGCCTTTCAGCAGCCTATTTAGCAGCACCATGCCCGGCACTTGCTTCATCAGCATCTCTAAATCGTGGTCGGGCACTTTCTTGGCATGCACCACTAACGCCGCGCAACGGTGGCGCATCAACTGCTCAATCGCCTGACGCTCTTTTTGCTCATTGTGGTAACCGTTACCAATCAGCAAAAAGTTGCCGGTTTGACCGGCGACTTCATCGACCGCTTTCACCATGGCGCCAAAAAACGGGTCGGAAACATCGCCCACCACTAAACCCAGGGTTTCGGTGGATTGCTGCGCCAGGGCGCGTGCGTTGGCGTTCGGGTGATACTGCAACTGCTCCATTGCCTGAGTAACGGCGAGGCGTGAACTCTCGCTGGCTTTGGGCGAATTATTGATAACGCGGGAAACGGTCGCGACCGAAACCCCCGCCATACGGGCAACATCCTTAATGGTAGCCATGCGATTATCGACATCCGGGAAAACGTTTACACATGCCACCAGTGTTACGGAAAAGCCACCCTGTAGCAACCCGGCAGAATGTCAGCGCTGTCGCAAAAGCACGGAAAATCAGGCGCTCACAGCGCTGCTTTAGCTCTCTATCAGCCTCATGTTATGCTGCCATGCATAATCACACCTGCCTGCCGGACCCAAAACCATGAAAAATCGCGTGCCACATTTGGCGCACTGGGGCGCTTTTACCGCTGTCACCGAAAACGATCGCCTGATTGGCTGCGAACCGTTCTTCGCTGATGCCGATCCGTCGCCGATGCTGCACACCATTCCTGAGTTGGTCTATTCGGATAAACGTATCCGCCAGCCGATGGTGCGCCGTTCATGGTTGAAGTCGCGCGAGAACAGCGATCGCACCTTGCGAGGCCGCGAAGATTTCGTGGCGGTGGACTGGGATACCGCGCTGGATTTGGTGGCCGAAGAGAATCGCCGCGTGCGCGATCGTTATGGCGCATCGGGCATTTTTAATGGTTCCTATGGCTGGTCATCTGCCGGCCGCGTCAACCATGCGCGCACGCTGATTCGCCGCTTCTATTTTCAAGGCGGCGGCGGTGTCGATCAGCAAGGCAATTACAGTTGGGGCGCGGCGCAATTTTTCCTGCCGTACGTGATTGGCACCTACATGCCGCTTACCGGGCGCGTTACCGATTGGCCGGAAGTGGTCGAACACGCCGAGATTTTTATCGCTTTCGGTGGTTTGGCGCTGAAAAATGCGCAAGTGGCGTCGGGCGGAGCCGGGCAGCACAGCCTGAAACCGGCGCTTGAGCAGTTGAGCGCCAAAGGTACGCCGATCATCAACATCAGCCCGATGCGCGATGATTGTCCGGAATTCGTCAACGCCGAATGGATCCCAATTCGCCCGAATACCGACGTGGCGCTGATGCTGGCGCTGGGTTTTGAAATCACTCGTCTAAATGGCGTGGATGAAAGTTTCCTCACCAGCCATTGCACCGGCTGGCCGCAGTTGCGTGATTATCTGCTGGGCGAAAGCGATGGCATCGCCAAAACGCCAGAGTGGGCCAGTCGCATTACCGGCATTCCGGCGGCGCGCATCGCTTTGCTGGCACAGCAGTTGATCGGCAAACGCAGCTTTATTACCTGTTCCTATTCGGTGCAGCGCGCGCATCGTGGTGAACAGCCGTACTGGATGATGATTGCGCTGTCGTCGATGCTGGGTCAGCCAGGCTTGCCGGGCGGCGGTTTCTCATTTGGTCATGGCTCGATGAACAGCGTCGGCAATCCGCGTCAGGATGGCCCTGCGCCGCTGATGAGCACCGGGCCGAATCCGGGCAATCATTCCATTCCGGTGGCGCGCATCAGCGACATGCTGCTCAATCCCGGCCAGCCGTATCGTTTTCAGGGTGAAACGCTGCACTATCCGGATATCCATTTAGTGCACTGGGCGGGCGGCAATCCGTTCCATCATCATCAACAGCTTAATCGTCTGGTCGAAGGCTGGCAGCGTCCGGATACGGTGATTGTGCAGGACATCGTCTGGACGCCGGCGGCGCAGATGGCGGATATCGTGTTGCCGGCCACCACCACGCTGGAGCGCAACGATATCGGCGGTTCATCGCGCGATCGCTTTGTGCTGGCGATGCATCAGGCGATTAAGCCGCAGCATCAGGCACGCAACGACTTTGATATCTTCGCCGACATCGCCGACCGCCTTGGCTATCGCGAGGTGTTCACCGAAGGTCGCAACGAGATGCAATGGATTGAGCATCTGTATCAGCAATGCGCGGTGGCCCACGCGCGCAAAGATATTCATTTCCCGGAGTTTGGTGAGTTCTGGGAACGCGGATTTGTCGAGATCCCTGAAGGCGGCAAACCTTACGTGTTTATGGATGATTTCCGTGCCGATCCGGCCAGCCATCCAATCCAAACCGCCAGCGGCAAGATCGAGCTGTTTTGCCAAACCATCGCCGATTATCAACTGGATGATTTCGCCGGACATCCGGAATGGCGCGAGCCGCAAGAGTGGCTTGGCGCGCCGCTCAGTGAGCAGTTCCCGCTGCATATGATCTCGATCCAACCGAAAGATCGCCTGCACAGCCAGATGGACGCCACGCCGTCGGTGCAGGCCAACAAAACCGCCGGACACGAAACCTTGTATATGCATCCGCACGATGCCGCCGCGCGCGAGATTCAGGATGGCGATGCGATTGAAGTCAGCAACGCGCGTGGCCGCATGTTGGCGGGCGTCAGCCTCACCGACGGCTTAACGCCGGGCGTAGTGATCATCTCGACCGGCGCGTGGTTTGATCCGGGTTTTGGTCGCGCGTGGCAACCGTATGATCGCGCAGGCAACCCGAATGTGCTGACGCTGGATATCGGCACCTCGTCATTAACCCAAGGGCCAAACGCCATGAGTTGCCTGGTGGAAATCAAAAAACATCTGATGTGAATGGGCAACGAATAATCTCATCGCTGGTTACATTTTGCCGGTAACTGTTGCGTTTAGGCGATGGTTTCCCATCGTGCCCCCTTGCTACAGTCAGGGTCCCAGAGGTATTGATGGGTGAACATCAAAAAGTTTTCTTGATTACACCGACCTGCGCAGATGCGCAGGTTTTTTTTTGCTAACGAACTGATACACAGTTTTCCTGTCAACCAGTTGTGCGTTTCTTTATAACAGTCTCAATTCTACCCAAAATAATTCGAGCTACAGGAAGGCGGCAAGTGGGTGAGTCCCCAGGAGCTTACTGAAGTAAGTGACTGGGGCGAGCACGCGCAGCCAACGCACCTGCAGCTTGAAGTATGAAGGGTATTCATTTTTACCGCAGCGGATTGCTATGCCTCCAATTAAAAAATTTCTGGGAAAAGACCAGATCAAAGCGCCATTTAACCCGTTTCGTTTTCGCCTGATTTGTCTGGGAGTTCTTTGCTGCCTGGTGCTGTTGCTCGTCGCTGTCGGTGACTTGCAACTGATTAAACATCCGATGCTGGAGCATGAAGCCGATCAGCGCTCATTGCGCACCGTCACCTTGCCGACCAACCGTGGCACCTTGCTGGATCGCGATGGACAAGCGCTGGCGCTCAGCGTTCCGGCGCGTGACATCATTGCCGATCCGATGCGCGTACTCGAAGCCAATCCCGATTTCACCAGCGCCAAATGGGCGTATCTGGCGTCGGCACTCAATCTGCGCCCGGACGATCTGCGTGCACAAATCACCGCCAACCCGAAAAAGCGTTTCCTTTATTTGGGACGCAAAATCGAATTGGGCATCGCTAAAGATATTGCCGAGCTGAAGTTGAAAGGCATCAGTTCGGTGTATAACGACAGCCGTTTTTATCCGATGAGTGAAGCCGCTGCGCCGTTGATCGGCATTGTCGGCGCGGACAGCAACGGCTTGAACGGCATCGAGAAAGGCTTCGATCACGTGTTGCAGGGCGATCCGGGCAAAGAGGTGTATCGCCAGGATAAAGAAGGCAACATCATCGCGATGATCGATTACCAGCCGCCGCAACAGCCGCCAACGGTGCAGCTCAGTATTGATAAGTTCGACCAGTTCACGCTGTACAGCAAACTGCGCGACGGCGTGCTGCTCAACAAGGCGGATTCAGGCGCGGCGGTGCTGATTAAAATCGATACCGGTGAAATTCTGGCGATGGCGTCGTATCCGTCGTTTAACCCGAACAACTTTGATAACGCCACACCGGCACAGATGCGTAACGTGGCGATCAACGACAGCTACGAGCCGGGTTCAACGGTGAAACCGCTGGTGGTGATGGAAGGGCTGGAGCGCCATTTAGTGCGCCCCGATTCGGTGATCGATACCGCGCCATACAGCGTTAACGGCCACTTAATCCGCGACGTGGGTCACTGGCCGCGTTTGACCATGACCGGCATTTTGCAGAAATCCAGCGACATCGGCGTATCGCACATTGCACTGGCGATGCCCGCTGAAGCGCTGGTGAACACCTATCAAGCCTTTGGGTTGGGCAAACCGACTGGATTAGGTTTGACCGGTGAAAGCGTCGGTTATTTCCCGCTGCACCGCGAACGCTGGGCGGATATCGAACGCGCCACCTTTGCGTTTGGTTACGGCCTGCGTGTTACGCCGCTGCAAATTGCGCGTGAATACGCCACGCTCGGTTCGTATGGCATCTATCGTCCGTTGTCGATCACCAAAGTGACGCCGCCTGTGCTGGGTAAGCAAGTGGCGAATCCGGAAGTGGTACAAACCGTGGTGCACATGCTGGAGAGTGACGTATTGCCGGGCGGTACCGGCGTGAAAGCGGCGGTGCCGGGCTATCGTCTGGCAACCAAGACCGGTACGGCGGAGAAAATGGGCACCAGCGGTAAGTACGATGGCGGTTACGTCAACTACACCGCCGGGATCGCGCCCGCCAGCCATCCGGAAGTGGCGCTGGTGGTGATGATCAACCATCCAACCGCAGGCGACCACTTTGGTGGTTCGGTGGCCGCGCCAATTTTCGGCAACATCATGGGGCCGGTGTTGAAGCACATGAACGTGGCGCCGGATGCGATTTACAGCAAGCCGCCGCCAGCCGGTAAATCCTAGTGGCATCAAGCCGTCGCGGCTTGATGCACCACTAAAGCAGCTTAAGGACGCTCGCCATTATTCAGGCGGGCGTTAATTTTTGCGATAACGCCAGGCAAGTCAGCCAGGGTATCCACCACATAATGTGCGCCAGCTGAATAGAGTTTTTCAGCGGCAATCTGGCGACGTGCATCAATTTCGCTGGCCGACATCTGCTGATATTCGTCCCACGTCGCGCCAAATTCATTGCCGCTCACCGCCAGCCCAACGCTCCACATTCCGGCACGAATTCCTTCTACAATGCCCGGTGCCGAATCATCGACTTTGACGCAGTTCGCCACATCATCAATGCCCAGCGTAATCACGTTTTGCAGCGCCATCCACGGACCCGGACGCGCGCCCACCGGCAAATCATCCGACGCCACCCAATAATCTGGCGCATAACCTGCGGCAGCCGCAGCGGGAACCAGTTTCTCCATCACCGGGCGCGGATAGCCAGAGCAAGAGCCAATCTTCATGCCTTCGGCACGCAACTGGTCAATCACCTCGGTGACACCGGCAATCGGGGCGGCGAAATCGACCACCTTCTTGATTTGTAATGGCATAAAGGCGGCGTAAATGGCGTCGATATCCTGCTTATTCATCGCGCGACCAAACTTCTGCTGCCAGCGTGCATCGACGCTCGCCAGTTTGCCCAGCGCTTCAATGTGTTGCCACTTGCCGAGTCCCATTGGCACGCGCGCTTCCGCCAGCGTAATTTCCACGCCAAACGCCTGTTGGAAGGCTTCGACGAAAATCTGCGTCGGGGCGAAGGAGCCGAAATCGACGGTGGTGCCCGCCCAATCCAGAATCAGAGCATTAATACCTAACATGACGACATTCCTTATTGTTTCCAGTACATGGCTTGTTCAACCGCGATCAGCAACGCCGCGATGTCTTGTTCATACACCTCACCGATATTGCCGATGCGGAAGCAATCGCTCTGCGATACTTTGCCGGGATAGATAACAAAACCGTGCTGCTTGAGCTGTTGGTAAAAATCGTTGAAGCGATAAGTGGCGTGTTGCGGCGAGTAAAAGGCGGTGATGATCGGCGAATGCAGCCTATCTTCCAGCAGCGCCTCGAAACCTAACGCGCGCATGCCCGCCACCAATCGACGTTGATTGCTTTGATAACGCTGATAACGTGCCGCCACGCCGCCTTCTTGCTGCAACTCTTTCAATGCCTGGGCAAGCGCCAACACGGTGTGCGTCGGCGAGGTGAAACGCCATTTGCCGTGATGATCTTCCATGCAGCGCCATTGCGCATACAGGTCCAGCGACAGCGAGCGCGAGCGCCCTCGGCACTTTTCAAGTTCCGTTTGACGCGCAATCACAAAGGCAAAACCCGGCACGCCCTGAATACACTTGTTGGCCGAGCTGATCAGGAAATCGATATGCAATTCAGCGATATCCAGCGGAATGCCGCCGAAGCTGCTCATCGCATCGACGATGTAGCGTTTGCCCAGGCGATGCGCCAGTTCGCCCACGGCGGCAATCGGGTTGAGCATGCCGGTGGTGGTTTCGCAATGCACCATCGCAATGTGGGTGATGGCTGGATCCTGCTGCAAAATCTGCTCAATGGTGGCGACATCCGGGCAGGTCACTTCGCCACACGAATATGCATGATGTGCAATGCCCATCATGCTGGCCATCTCAATCATGCGTGCGCCGTAAGCACCGTTATCGACGATCAACACTTTGCCGTGATCGGCGACGACGCTGCCTAACACCGCTTCGACGGCATAGCTGCCGCTGCCTTGCAGCAAGACGCTGGTGAATCCGGCTTGCGGCGTTGCCAGCGCAACCAGCTGTTGACGGATGGTCTGTACCACGCCGAGGTTGTAGTCATCGTCCCAGGTGCAACTGTCGAACAACATCGCCTCTTTAACGGTTTTCGAGGTGGAGAGTGGGCCGGGGGTTAACAGCAAATAGGGCTTGGATTGCATTTTCTCACCATTGGTCTGTACCAGATTGGCGTTATTATCAAAACATCCGGATTGGAAGGTCAAAGGAAAAAGGCCGCTGCAACAAAAAATTCATCTGAGCATGTATAATGACGCCATAAAAAAACAGCGAGTCAGCATGAAAACAACCAACGCCGATATCCCGCAATATCTGCTGATCAAGGCAGAACTTCAGGCGCGCATTCAAAGCGGTGCGTTACAAAGCGGCGATAAATTGCCCTCTGAGCGTGAGCTTTGCGCCATCTTCAGCACTACGCGCACCACCATTCGCGAGAGCCTGGCGCAGCTGGAAGCCAGCGGGGTGATTTACCGTTCCGATCGTCGCGGCTGGTATGTCACACCCGCGCGGTTGCGACTCGATCCCACGCAGAACACCAACTTCCATAAGCTGTGTCTTGAGCAAGGGCGTGAACCTAAGACGGTGTTGATCAGCGGCAAACTCACTACGGTACCGCTGGATGTCAGGCTGCCTTTAGAGCTGCAACCCTTTGACCAAATCTACCTGCTAACCCGTTTGCGCTACGCGGATGGCCGCGCGATTTGCTATTGCGAAAACCATTGTTTACCGGCGCGCGTGCCGGAACTGTTGCGCCACGATCTCAACGGCAGCCTGACCGAGGTCTATCAGGCCAACTACGATTTGATTTACACCAGCATGCATTTGAGCTTCTTCCCCACCTCGGTTCCGGCGCATGCCGCCGCCGCATTGGGCATCATGGAAGGCTTGCCAGCGCTGCAACTCAGCCGTTTGAACTACGATCAACATGGCCGCGTACTGGACTTCGATATCGAATATTGGCGTCACGACAGCCTGCGGATTGACGTCGATACCCACTAAAATCTCGCGCTCCTCATAACAACCCTGGAAATTATTTTTCCGGGGTTTTTTTCGCTTTCATCCTTTTGTCATAAATTCCCCTTAGCGTGAAACAAAATCTGGTACATACCAGAATACAAAATCCACCTAAGAGGAACACCTGATGAAACTTTCCCGACTCGCTCTGTTCTCCGCCCTCGCATTGGTTACTGCCCCGGTTTGGGCTGATTCTGTGGTCACGGTTTACTCCGCTGATGGGTTGCATGATGGCGCGCAAAGCTGGTATCAAACCGAGTTTGATGCCTTCACCCAAGCGACCGGCATCAAAGTGCAGTACGTTGAAGGCGGTTCCGGCGCGATTGTCGAGCGTCTGGCGAAAGAGCGCAGCAACCCGCAGGCCGATGTGTTGGTTACCGTGCCGCCGTTTATCCAACGCGCCGCCACGCAGAACCTGTTAGCCGATTTTACCCCCGACGCCGCCGCCCACATTGCCGGTACTAACGCGCGTTATGTGCCGTTGGTGAACAACTATCTGAGCTTTATCTACAACGCGAAACTGCTAAAAAGCGCCCCAGCCAGCTGGCAGGAGCTGCTGGATAGCCGCTTCAAAAATAAACTGCAATATTCCACGCCAGGTCAGGCGGGCGATGGCACCGCGGTGATGTTGCAAGCGATTCAAAGTCACGGCAGCAAAGACGCGGGCTTTGATTATCTCGGCAAGCTGCAAGCCAATAATGTTGGCCCATCCGCTTCAACCGGAAAACTGACGGCGTTGGTCAACAAAGGTGAGCTGTACGTGGCAAACGGCGATTTGCAGATGAACCTGTCACAGATGGCGCGCAATCCCAACGTCAAAATCTTCTGGCCTGCTGATGCACAAGGCCAACGCAGTGCGCTGGCGTTGCCGTACGTGATTGGCTTGGTGCAGAACGCTCCGCAAAGCGAAAACGGTAAGAAGCTGATCAATTTCCTGCTGGATAACGCGGCACAGACCAACGTGAGTTCGCTTTCCTGGGGCATGCCGGTGCGCAACGACGTCACGCCAACTGATGACAATTACCAGCAGGCAAAAAGCGCGCTCGAAGGGGTAAATATCTGGCAGCCAGACTGGAACCAGGTAGCAGAAACGCTTTCAGCGGATATTGCCCGCTGGCACCAGGTCACCGACAGCGAGTAACGCGCGATGCTGATGAAAACTCAAGCCAACCCGCTTAGCACCTCCGGCATCGTCCTCGACGATCTGCGCGTTTCCTATCATGGCAACGTGGTGCTAAAACCGCTGTCGTTGACCATCGAACCCGGTGAGGTATTGGCCCTGATTGGGCCATCCGGTTCTGGCAAAACCACGGTGCTGCGCGCCATTGCCGGTTTTGTTGAGCCAGCCGCTGGACGCATTTTGATGGGCGGGCGCGAGATCACCCACTTGCCGCCTTATCAGCGTGGGCTTGGCATGGTGGTGCAAAACTACGCGCTGTTTCCGCACATGAAAGTTGAAGACAACGTGGCGTTTGGTTTGCGGGCGCAAAAACAGCCCAAAGCGTTGATTGGCGAGCGCGTGCAGCAAGCGTTGAAAAGTGTGGGGATGAGCGATTACGCCACCCGTTATCCGCATCAGCTTTCAGGCGGACAGCAGCAGCGCGTGGCGATTGCGCGCGCCATTGCGACGCGTCCCCAAGTGTTGCTGTTGGATGAACCGCTTTCGGCGCTGGATGCGCAAATCCGTCACAGCATGGTGGAGGAGCTTGCGCGTTTGCATCGCGAACTGCCGGAGCTGACCATCCTTTATGTCACGCACGATCAGACCGAAGCGCTCACCTTAGCCAACAAAATCGGCATCATGAAAGATGGCTCAATGATCGCCTACGGTGAAACGCAATCGCTGTATCGCTATCCACCCAACCGCTTTGCTGCGGAGTTTTTGGGGCGCGCCAATATTTTGCAGGCCACGGCGCTGGAGTTGTCAACGCAGGCCGGTGCAGTGCATGTCACCTGCGGCGGCAGCGTGGTTAACGCCTACACGCAAGGCGCGATGCGCAGCCGCAATAAGCTGTTATGTCTGCGCCCGCAGCACATTTCATTGAGTGCACGCAGCGCGCACAGCAATCGTTTGGAAGCCACTTTGGTGGCATCGCACTGGCAGGGCGATCTCACCCATTTGATTTGTGATGTGGCGGGCGAAAGCGTGCGCGTGGTGTTGACGCAACTCAACACGCAACCGCAGCCGGGCGAGCGGCTTACACTGTGGTTTGAAACCGAAGACGCCGTGTTAATTGAGGTGTGAAATGGCTGAGAATAGTGTTCTGGCGCACCCGCACCATGCAAGACTGAAGTTGCAACGCGTACTGGCGATTATGCCGCCGCTGCTGGTGATTGCGGTGCTGTTCTTCTATCCGTTATTACTGATCGTGCAGCAGGCGTTGCAGGATAACAGCGGGCATTTTGCCTTCACGGCATTCTGGCAGGTGTTGCAATCTCGGCGCTTTGTCAGCGCGTTGCTTAATACCGTGCAAATCGCGCTTTGCACCACGCTCGGTTGCCTGGTGTTGGGTGCGGTGATGTCCTTCATCCTGGTGTTCATTCCGTTCAAAGGCAGCCGATTTATCACCTTAACCATTGACACCTTTATCGCGCTGCCCACCTTTCTGATTACGCTGGCGTTCACCTTCATCTACGGCTCGGCGGGCTTAGTGAATGGCGGATTGATGGCGTTGTTCCCGTTCGAATTGCCGCCGGTGGATTTTCTCTATTCGATGCCCGGCGTGATTCTGGCCGAAATCACCGTGTTCACCCCACTGATCATGCGTCCGTTAATGGCGGCACTGCGTCAGATCGATCGCAGTCAGTTGGAAGCTGCCAGTATTTTAGGTGCCCATCCGACGCGCGTGATTCGTCAGGTGATTTTCCCCGCCGTGTTACCCGCGCTGTTAGCCGGCGGCAGCTTGTGCTTGTTACTGGCGACCAATGAATTTGGCATCGTGCTGTTTATCGGTGCTAAAGGGGTCAATACGCTGCCGATGATGGTCTACAGCAAAGCCATTTTGGAATCGGACTACAGCGCGGCCTGCGCGATTGCGGTGATCAACATTCTGCTGTCGGTCGGCCTGTTCCTGCTGTATCGCTTGGCCGCGTCGCGTGCCAGAATAAGGAGCTAAGCATGTTGATTTGGTCACGCAGCGCGCGCAAGGCGCTCAGTTTGCTCGGCATGATGTTGTTTACGCTGTTTTTCCTGCTGCCCTTATCGGTGATTCTGCTCTCCAGCTTGACGCAACAGTGGAACGGCGTGCTGCCCAGCGGCTTTACCCTCAATCACTTTGTTAACGCTTTCCGCGGTGCGGCCTGGGATTCACTGTTCGCCAGCTTGGTAGTCGGTTTTGCCGCCAGTCTGTTTGCGCTGCTGTGTGGCACTTGGGCAGCGATTGCGCTGCGCCAACAAGCACCACGTTGGCAGAAACGTTTGAATATGCTGTTTTTCCTGCCCAGCGCGGTGCCTTCGGTGTCGGTGGGATTGGGTATTCTGGTGGCGTTCAGCCAAGGGCCCATGCAGATGAACGGTACCTTGCTGATCGTGTTGGTGGCGCACTTTGTGCTGATCTCTGCCGCGACTTTCAGCAACGTTTCTACCGGATTAAGCCGCATTGCGCCGGAGATTGAACATGCGGCGTCCAGTTTGGGTGCCACGCCTTTTTATCGACTCACGCGCATCACCTTGCCGCTGCTGATGCCGTGGATGTTATCGGCATTAGCGCTGAGCTTGTCACTGTCGATGGGCGAATTGGGTGCCACGGTGATGATTTATCCTCCCGGCTGGACGACCTTGCCGGTGACGATTTTCAGCCTGACCGACCGCGGCAGCATTGCGGACGGTTCCGCGCTTACCGTGGTGTTAGTGGTGACGATTATGGGCTTGATGATTAAATTAGAACGGTTGGCGCGGCGTTTAGGTTCGCCGTGAAAGTCACGATTTTGTCATGTTTGCGTAAGATAAATCTTAGTTAAATCAGAAGTGTAAGCGCGGTGTGCAGGAAATTCACACCTCGTTTCACTTCGCCGAATACGGTTGCTTTTTCCACCTGTCTTTCGTCGGTCAAACGGTGCGAGGATAGACATCCCAGAGGTATTGATGGGTGTGAAACAAGCTGCTCCGGCAGTACCCTGTTATTACACCGACCCACGCAGATGCGTGGGTTTTTTTTGCCCAGAATTTACCGCCGCGCGAAATCGTTCACACCTCTTAACCAGGTCTTAACATTTCCCCGGTAACATAAAAATATCTTGCCGTGTAACCTAGCGCTAACGCACCGCGATGCCGCATTCCATTTCGGTTCGCCAGCCCCAAAGCGTGTTGGTAGCACGGCTTTGGGGCGTTTTTATTGCGATTCGTTGAGGCCAACCCCGATGCCAAAAACCAAAGACCGCACGCCAAAAGGTGAAGGCCGCTCCACGGCGTTTCAGTTGCGTATTCATCCTGAATTGCACGATCAACTGCGCGAGTTGACCGAAGACGATAACGTCACGTTGTCGTGCTGGTTAAAGGATCTGGCGCGCCGCGAGTTGCGGCGTCGCGGCATTGAGCCCAAGGGATAACTGTAGGGCCGCCATTTATGGTGACCGTTCCAATGGCCGCACCGTGCATTCTTCGGTCACCATAAATGGCGACCCTACAGATGATGTCTGCAAGAACGTCAGGGCGTCATTTATAGCGGCCCATAAAACCCGCAAAAAGCCAAAAATCCCAACCATTTATGGCACGAAAGGTTTACCATTTTCCTTTGGAAAATATATTTTACGCAACCTTAACAACCCCGCCTTAGCCTCCTCCCTACAATGGCTTTTTAGAGTCATTACATTCGTGACTATTCTCCTCCTATCTTTTAGAGAACAACTATGCGCCTGAAAATTCTTTCTGCCAGCGTGGTGTTTTTACTGGCAGCCTGTGACCAGGGCGGAGCAAAAACCGCCGCATCCGCAACACCGCAAGTTGGCGTGGTAAACCTGAAAGCAGAACCCGTTACGCTTGTCAGCCAATTACCTGGCCGCACCACCGCCGTGCGTACCGCGCAGGTGCGCCCGCAGGTTAGCGGGGTGATTGAAAAGATCCTGTTTACTGAAGGCGGTGAAGTCAAAGCCGGTCAGCCGCTGTACCAGATCGATCCAGCCACCTATAAAGCCGCTTACGACAAAGCGATGGCGACCTGGCAAAACGATGCGATGGTGGCGAAACGCTATCAGCCGCTCGCCGCCGCGCATGCCATCAGCCAGCAAACTTACGATGATGCGATTGCCGCCGAACGTGAAGCACAGGCCGATGTCGAAACCGCCAAGGTCAATCTGGATTACACGCTGGTGAAAGCGCCAATTTCCGGCCACATCAGCCGTTCGCTGTATACCGCCGGTGCGCTGGTTACCAACGGCCAAACCGACTATCTCGCCACCATTACCCAACTCGATCCGATGTATGTCGATGTCAGCGAATCGTCCACCGATCTGCTGCGTCTGCGCCGCGCGCTGGCGGAAGGCAAGATTGCCAAAGTCGCCGACAACACCGCCGCCGTTGGCCTGTCGCTGGAAGATAACAGCCAATACGATCAGCAAGGCAAGCTGGCGTTCTCGGAAGTGAACGTCGATACCGCCACCGGCACCGTGGTGCTGCGCGCGGTGTTCCCGAATCCTAACAATGAGTTGCTGCCCGGCATGTATGTCCACGCCAGCTTCCCGCAGGGCATTCAGCAGCAGGGTATTTTGCTGCCGCAAGAGTCGATCATGCATGACACCAAAGGCCAGCCGTATGTTTACGTGGTGAAAAGTGACAACACCATCGAACAGCGCACTATCCAAACCGGCGAGATGATCAAAGGTGAATGGCTGGTGACCGCAGGCTTGCAGCAAGGGGAAAATGTGGTGGTTAACAACCTGCAAAGCGTGAGCAACGGGGTGAAAGTCACCACCACCGCCGCCAATACCAACGATACGCCATCCGCCAGCGCGGTCAGTCTTTCCATGACCGACGCAGCAGCGCAATAAGGGGGCGGCATGTCGAAGTTTTTTATTGAACGTCCGATATTTGCCTGGGTTATCGCGATTATCGTGATGCTGGTGGGCGCGATTGCCGCCATCAGCTTGCCGGTCAATCAATATCCCAACATCTCCGCGCCAGCGGTATCGATCTCGGTGACGTATCCGGGTGCCAGCGCCGAAACCACGCAAAACACCGTGGTGCAGGTGATCGAGCAACAACTCAACGGGCTTGATGGCTTGCGCTATCTGGAATCCAGCAGCGCCTCGGACGGCAGCGCGCAGATCATCGCCACCTTTAATCAGGGCATCAATCCCGACATCGCTCAGGTGCAGGTGCAGGATCGCGTGTCGCTGGCGGAATCGCAGTTGCCAACCGATGTGACGCAGCAAGGGATTCGCATCCGTAAGTACCAGAAAAACTTCATGATGGTCATCGGGCTGATCTCCAAAGACGGCAAGCTGACCAACGGCGATTTGGCCGATATGCTGGTATCGAAACTGGAAGATCCGATCTCGCGTACGCCGGGTGTCGGTGACTTCATGGTGCTGGGTTCGGAATACGCCATGCGCATCTGGCTCGATCCGGCCAAGCTGTACAAATACAACCTGATGCCGAGCGATGTCACCACCGCGATCGATAACCAGAACGTGCAGGTGTCATCGGGTTCATTGGGCGGTTTGCCGACCATTCAGGGCGCAAAAACCGAGGCCACCATTCTCGGTAAAACCCGTTTCACCACGGTGAAACAGTTTGAAAACGTGCTGCTGAAAGTGAACAGCGACGGTTCGCAGGTACGGTTGAAAGATGTGGCCAGCGTGGCGCTTGGGCCGCAGAGCTACGGCATCGATGCCACCATGAATGGCAAACCGGCGGCGGGGATTGCGCTGCGTCTGGCGACCGGCGCCAATGAGCTGGATACCGCCAAAGCGGTGCGGCAAACCATCGCCGATCTCAAGCAATCGCTGCCGGATAACGTCGAAGTGCAGTATCCGTACGACACCTCGCCGGTGGTCAGCGCATCGATTGAAGAAGTGGTGAAAACGCTGATCGAAGCGGTAGTGCTGGTGTTCTTCGTGATGCTGATCTTCCTGCAAAACCTGCGCGCTACGCTGATCACCACGCTGGTGGTGCCGGTGGTGTTGCTCGGGACCTTTGGCGTGCTGGCGGCGTTTGGCTACAGCATCAACACCTTGACCATGTTCGGCATGGTGCTGGCCATCGGGCTGCTGGTGGATGATGCGATTGTGGTGGTGGAGAACGTCGAGCGTGTGATGCACGAAGAACATCTCGATCCGAAAAGCGCCACCATCAAATCGATGCAGCAGATTCAGGGCGCGCTGTTTGGTATCGCGCTGGTGCTGTCGGCGGTGCTGTTGCCGATGGCGTTCTTCTCCGGCTCGACCGGCGTTATCTATCGCCAATTCTCCATCACCATCGTTTCAGCCATGGCGCTGTCGGTGATCATGGCGCTGATCTTCACGCCTGCACTGTGCGCCACTTTACTGAAACCGGCGGCGGCCGAGCACAAAACCACCGGATTCGCCGGTTGGTTTAACCGCAAGTTCGACAGCGGTGCGATGCATTACACCAACGGCGTCAGCAAAGTGATTTCCCGTCGCGGCCTGTTCTTGGTGATCTACCTGGTGATCGTCGGCGTGACGGGCTTTTTGTTCACCCGCGTGCCCACCACTTTCCTGCCGGGTGAAGATCAGGGCTTAATGATGGTGCAAATGACGCTGCCGGTGAACTCATCGTCGCAGCGTACCCAGCAGGTGATCGACGACCTCAACGCCTATTTGCAGCAGAACGAAGCGTCGGTGGTGACCACCACCTTTGGCGTGGCAGGCTTCAACTTTGCCGGTCGTGGACAGAGCAACGCCATGGCGTTTGTGCGCCTGAAAGATTGGAGCGATCGTACCCACAGCGGGCAAAGCGTGCAGGATCTGGCCAATCGCGTGATGGCGCATTTTGCCCACTATCAGAACGCCAAGATCTTCGCCATGGTGCCGCCTGCGGTAATGGAGCTAGGTAACGCCACCGGCTTCGATCTCTACTTGCAGGACACCGGCGCACACAGCCATCAGCAGATGATGGATGCCGCGCACCAGCTGATTGCGTTAGCCAACAAAGATCCGCATCTGGCGCAGGTGCGTCTCAATGGTCTGGAAGATGAGCCGCAGTATCAGCTGGAGATCAATGACGAGAAGGCCAGCGCGCTCGGCTTAAGCATGACCGATATCAACAACACTTTGTCGGTGGCGTGGGGTTCCAGCTACATCGATCAGTTCATGTATAACGGCCGCGTGAAAGAGGTGTATCTGATGGGCAAAGCGGATTCACGCGTCACGCCATCCGATCTCGACAAATGGTACTTCCGCAACAGCAGCGGCACTATGGTGCCATTCTCCGCCTTTGCTTCCGGCAAATGGGTGTACGGTTCGCCGCACTTCGAGCGCTTTAACGGCTTAACCGCCGAAGAGATCCTCGGATCGCCTGCGCCGGGCCAAAGTACCGGTGAAGCGATGAAAGCAGTGGAGCAGCTGGCGAAGCAGTTGCCAAGCGGCTTCCGTGTGCAGTGGTACGGCATTTCTTATGAGGAACAAGCGTCCGGCAGCCAAACCACGCAGCTGTATCTGATCTCGATTGTGGTGGTGTTCCTGTGTTTGGCAGCGCTGTACGAGAGCTGGTCGATTCCGTTCTCGGTGATCATGGTGGTGCCGCTCGGCATTCTCGGCACCATCAGCGCGGTGTTGCTGCGCGGCTTGCAGAACGATGTGTTCTTCCAGGTGGGGCTGTTAACCACGGTCGGGTTGGCGGCGAAAAACGCCATTTTGATTGTCGAGTTCGCCAAAGAGTTGCATGAGCGCGAAGGTAAAACGCTGGTGGAAGCGGCGGTGGAAGCGGCGCGCTTGCGTATCCGTCCGATCATCATGACCTCGATGGCGTTTATCCTCGGCGTGCTGCCGCTGACCATTTCCAACGGCGCGGGTGCCGGTAGCCAGCACTCGATTGGTACGGCGGTGGCCGGCGGGATGATCACCGCCACCTTCCTCGCCATCTTCTTTGTGCCGATGTTCTACGTGGTGGTTTCGCAGTTCTTTGCGCGCAAGAAAAAGGCAGCAGCAGAGGTAGTGCATGACAGTTAGGCGGTCACCATAAATGGCGACCCTACGTAGGGAGCGCATTTATGCGCTCCTGGCAAACTGCACGGCACTATCCATTGAGGTTATTCATAATGAACAATAAAAATTTCCGTTTGGCGTTGTTGCCGCTGATGCTGGTATTGGCCGGTTGCACCATGGAACCGCATTATCAGCGCCCGGCGATGCCGGTGGATGCCAAATACGATCAGGCGACGCCGGTCGGTAACGTGGCGGATTTGCCGTGGCAGAACTTCTTCACCGATGCCACGCTGCGCAATCTGATCGAGCTGTCGCTCAACAATAACCGTGACCTGCGCGTCGCGGCGTTGAATGTGGAAGAGGCGCGGCAGGGCGTGACGGTGCAGCGTGCGGCGCTGATGCCGTCAATCAACGCTAGCGCCGGGCAAACCTCGGCGCATGAACCGGCCAATCTCTACAACACCAAAACCACCGGCGCGGTGACTTACCACGAACTCAACGCCGGATTAGCCGTCACCTCGTGGGAGCTGGATTTCTTTGGTCGCCTGCAAAGCCTGAGCGATCAGGCGCAGGAAACCTATCTCTCCAGCGCAGCGACCGAACGTGCCACGCGCATTTCGCTGATTTCCGAAGTGGCGACGGCGTGGCTGACGCTGAGCTCGGATAACGATCTGCTGCATCTGGCGCAACACACCGCGCAAAGTCAGCAGGAGTCGTATCGTCTGACCAAAATCAGCTACGACGGCGGCGCCAGCAGCGATCAGGATCTCGCCCAGGCGGAAAGTACCGTGCGGGCAGCGCAGGCGGATGTGGCGAGTTACACGCGCCAGGTGCGTCAGGATGTGGACGCGCTGCGCCTGCTGGTCGGCACGGATTTGCCGGCCACCTTGCTGTCGCACGCCACGCTGGACGCCAACTGGCAATTCCCGCCAACGCCCGCGGGCTTGCCGTCGGATCTGTTGACGCGTCGGCCTGACATCATGGCGGCCGAGCACACGCTGAGAGCGGCGAACGCCAATATTGGCGCGGCGCGCGCGGCGTTCTTCCCAAGTATCACCTTAACCGCCTCCGGCGGCTCGACCAGCAGTTCGCTCGGCAGCTTGCTGGGCGGCGGCACCGGTGCGTGGTCGTTTATGCCATCGATCAATCTGCCGATTTTTGACGGCGGTAAAAACGAGGCCAACCTCAATATCGCGCATATCGAGAAACGCATTGAAATTGCTGACTATGAGAAGGCGATTCAGACCGCGTTCAAAGAGGTGAATGATGCGTTGGCCGGTCAGGATACCTGGCAGGATCAGCTGACGGCGCTGCAACAGGAAGTCGGCGCCAATCAACGCGACTACGATTATTCCGAATTGCGCTTTAAGCAAGGCGTAGACAATTATCTCAATGTGTTAGTGGCCCAGCGATCGCTTTACAGTTCGCAGCAGTCGCTGATCAGCGCACATCTGGGGCAGTTGAGCCAGAAAATCACCCTCTACAAGGCGCTGGGCGGCGGTTGGAAAGCCTGAATGTCTTAACAAAACCCTTACGGTTCGCGTATGGAAATCGTTCGAGCATTAAGCTGATAATGCGCGCAGTGATAGTTTAACCTTGCAATAATCCCCTGTTTTACAGGGGATTTTCCTATTCCTTGCTGACTTGAAGATCCTGATGACACCTAACGCTCCTCGCTCCGCTTTTTCTCGCTGGCTGAAATGGCTGCTTCTGTTGATTGTGCTGTTAATTGTGGCTGGGGTGATCTGGCGCGTGGTTGGCGGTCACGGCGGCATGCCGCCAGGCGGCGAGAAGGGCGGGCGTGGCGGTCATCGTGGTGGCGCAGGCGGCCCGCCGGGCATGGCGATGATGGGCGGCGCAACGCTGGTGCACAGCGGTGTCGCCAGCACCGCCGATGTGCCGGTGTATCTCAATGCGCTGGGTACGGTGATCCCCAATGCCAGCGTGACGGTGACCAGCCGCGTGGCCGGTCAGCTGGAAAAAGTATTCTTCACCGAAGGGCAGAAAGTCAGCGCCGGACAGTTGTTGGCGCAGATCGATCCGCGCAGTTATCAAGCCACGCTGGCGCAGTATCAGGGCGATCTCAATCAGAACCAGGCATTACTGAAAAGCGCGCAGTTAACGCTGGCCCGTTATCAGAAACTGGCGGCGCAGGATTCGTTGTCGCGCCAGGATCTCGACACGCAAACCGCCACTGTCGGCCAATACAAAGGTGCTGTTGCCGCCGATGAAGCGCAAATCGCCAGCGCGAAACTGGATATCGAATATGCGCGCATCACCTCGCCGATCAGCGGACGGGTGGGTTTACGTTTGGTCGATCCCGGCAACATGGTGCAAACCACCGATACCACCGGCATTGTGGTGGTGACGCAGATGCAGCCCGCCGCCGTGACGTTTAGCGTGCCGCAGAGCAATATCCCGCAGCTCACTAAGGCGCTGCACAGCGATCAAAGCCTGCCAGCGGTGGCGTTTGATCAGGACAACAGCACGCAGCTGGCGCAAGGTGCGGTGCAATTCATCAGCAACCAGATTGATACCGCCACCGGCACCATTGAGCTGAAAGCCACGTTCCCTAATCAAGATGAATCGCTGTTTGCCAATCAGTTCGTCAATCTGCGTCTGCAAACCCACATCCTGAAAAATGCCACGGTGATCCCGGCGCAGGCGCTGCAACTCAGCAGCGATGGCAGCTTTGTGTTTGTCATCAATCAGGACAACACCGTAACGCGTAAAGCGGTGACCACCGGGCCAAGCTTCGGTGAAGATCAGCAGGCGATCCTCAAAGGCGTGGAACCGGGCCAACGTTTGGTGACGGAAGGCATCGATCGATTGACCAACGGCAGCAAAGTGCAACTGGCAGATAACAGCAAAACCACCGCGACCGGCGAGGCCAAATGAATCCGTCTCGCCTGTTTATCCAGCGTCCGGTCGCCACCATTTTGTTGATGGTTGGCGTGCTGATTGCCGGGATTTTTGCCTATAAATTTCTCTCGACTTCGGCGCTGCCGCAGGTCGATTATCCGACCATTCAGGTCACTACGCTCTATCCCGGCGCGAGCCCGGATGTGATGGCGTCCTCGGTGACCTCGCCGCTGGAGCGTCAGCTGGGGCAAATGGCCGGCTTGAGCCAAATGACCTCAACCAGCTCTGGCGGATCGTCAATCGTCACCTTGAAGTTCAGCCTCGATCTGTCGCTGGATGTCGCCGAGCAGGAAGTGCAGGCGGCGATCAATGCGGCGAATAATTTGCTGCCGAGCGATCTGCCCAATCCGCCGACCTACAAAAAGGTCAATCCAGCCGATACCGCGGTGATCACTCTGGCGGTGAGTTCCGAGACCTTGCCGCTGACGCAGGTGCAGGATCTGGTGAATACCCGCGTGGCGCTGAAGCTGTCGCAGATCAATGGCGTCGGCATGGTGACGCTGGCGGGCGGTCATCAACCGGCGATTCGCGTGCAGATGGACCCGAAAGCGCTGGCGGCGCACAAGTTGTCGCTGGAAGACGTGAACACGTTGATCGGCAACAGCAACGTCAATGGCTCAAAAGGCGGATTTGATGGTAAATACCATTCGGTGACCATCGACGCCAACGACCAGCTGCGCACCGCCGATGAGTACGGCAATCTGATCGTTACCTACCAAAATGGCGCGGCGTTGCGGTTAAAAGACATCGCGCATATCGAACAAGGGCCGGAGAACAGTTTTCAGTCGGCGTGGGCCAATAATAGCCCGGCGATTGTCATCAGCGTGCAGCGCCAGCCCGGTGCCAACGTGATTCAGGTGGTGGACAGCATCAAAGCGCAGTTGCCGAAATTGCAGGCGGCGCTACCGGATGGCGTGAAGATGAGCGTGTTGTCGGACCGCACCCAAACCATTCGCGCCTCCATCAGCGACGTGCAGTTTGAACTGATGTTGTCGGTGGCGCTGGTGGTGATGGTGACTTTCCTGTTCCTGCGCAACGTGGCAGCGACCTTGATTCCCAGCGTGGCGGTGCCGCTGTCGCTGATTGGCACCTTTGGCGTGATGTATCTGGCCGATTTCAGCTTGAATAACCTGTCGTTGATGGCGCTGACCATCGCCACCGGCTTTGTTATTGATGACGCGATTGTGGTGGTGGAGAACATTTCGCGGCGGCTGGAAGAGGGTGAAACGCCGATGCAGGCGGCACTGAAAGGATCGCAGCAAATCGGCTTTACCATCATCTCGCTGACCTTTTCGTTGATTGCGGTGCTGATTCCGCTGCTGTTTATGGGCGATGTGGTCGGGCGCTTGTTCCGCGAATTTGCCATCACGCTGGCGGTGTCGATTTTGGTGTCGATGCTGGTTTCTCTGACGCTAACGCCAATGCTGTGCGCCTATTTGTTGCAGCACATTCCGCCGGAAAAACAGTCGCGCTTTTCACGTAAAGGCGGCGAGGTGTTCGATAAGTTAGTGCGCGGCTACGACCGTTTGCTCACCGTGGTGCTCAATCATCAGAAACTGACGTTGCTGGTGGCGCTGGCGACCTTTGCGCTCACCGCGCTGCTGTATATCGCCATCCCCAAAGGCTTTTTCCCGACGCAAGATACCGGCCTGATTCAGGGCGTCACCGTGGCCTCGCAGGATGTGTCGTTTAGCGAGATGTCAAAACGCCAGCAGGCGCTGGCGAAAGTGATTTTGCAAAATCCGTCGGTGGAGAGTTTGTCATCGACCATTGGTATCGATGGCAGCAACACCAGCCTGAACAGCGGGCGCATCCAGATCAACCTGAAATCCTTTGACCAGCGCGACGACAAAGCGGATGTGGTGATCAAACAGCTGCAACAGGCGGCAAATCAGGTGGCGGGGATTCAACTCTATCTGCAACCGGCGCAGGATTTGACGGTTAACGATCAGGTTTCGCCGAGCCAGTATCAATTCACGCTTGATGATGCCGACAGCGAAAATCTGGTGAGCTGGACGCCGAAGATTATTGCCGCCTTGCAGCAGCGTCCCGAGTTCAACGGCGTGGTCAGCAACTTACAAGATCAAGGCCGCGTCGCTTACGTCGAGCTCAATCGTGACAAAGCCGCGCGCTACGGCATAACTGCCGCCGACGTCGATACCGCGCTGTATAACAGCTTCGGCCAGCGGCTGGTTTCCACCATCTTTACCCAAGCGAATCAGTATCGCGTGGTGCTGGAAGTCGCGCCGCAATATCAGCAATCGCCCGCGTCGTTTGATGATGTCTATTTGCCGGTCACCAGTGACACTTCATCAACCAGCAGCAGCGATAGCGATAGCAGTACATCGTCTACCAGCGATAGCAGCACATCGACCACCACTGGCATGGTGAAGCTGACTTCCATCGCCACCATTCATCAGCGCACCGGATCGTTGATGCACATGCGCCTGAACCAATTCCCGGCGGTGATGGTGTCGTTCAACCTTAATAGCGGCTATTCACTGGAAGATGGACAGAAAGCCATTGCCGAGGTGACGCAGCAACTCAATCTGCCCTCGAGCATTACCTTGCGTTATCAGGGCGAAACCGCGGCGTTCCAAAGTGCCACCGGCAACACGCTGTGGCTGATTCTGGCGGCGCTGATCACTATGTACGTGGTGCTCGGCATTCTGTATGAAAGCTTTATTCATCCGGTGACCATTCTGTCAACGCTGCCGTCGGCGGCAGTCGGCGCATTGCTGACGCTGCTGCTGGCGGGCAGCGAATTCAGCCTGATCGCGCTGATTGGCGTGATCCTGTTGATCGGTATCGTGAAAAAGAACGCGATTATGATGATCGACTTCGCGCTCGAAGCGGAAAACAAACAGCACATGAGCGCACGTGACGCGATTCATCAAGCCTGCTTACTGCGTTTCCGCCCGATTCTGATGACCACCATGGCGGCGCTGCTCGGCGCGCTGCCGCTGATGCTGGCTTCTGGGTCGGGTGCGGAACTGCGTCAGCCGCTGGGATTGGTGATTGTCGGCGGCTTGATTGTCAGCCAGGTATTAACGTTGTTCTCTACGCCAGTGATTTACCTGTGGTTTGATGCCATCGCGCAGCGCGGCAAGCGTTACGTGCAGCGTAAACAGCAACAGGCGCGAGGCCAGCGATGAACCTGACGCGGCTGTTTATCTTCCGCCCGGTCGCCACGCTGTTGCTGACGCTGGCGATCTTGCTGCTCGGCGCGTTGGGCTATCGGCTGTTGCCGGTCGCGCCGCTGCCGCAGGTGGATTTCCCGACCATTATGGTCAGCGCCAGCTTAGCCGGTGCCAGCCCAGAAACCATGGCGGCGACGGTTGCCACGCCGCTGGAGCGTTCACTCGGGCAAATCGCTGGCGTCACCGAGATGACCTCCAGCAGTTCGCAGGGATCGACCAGCGTCATTTTGCAGTTTGATCTCGATCGCGACATCAACGGCGCGGCGCGCGATGTGCAGGCGGCGATCAATGCCGCACGCAGCTTGCTGCCGAGTGCCATGGAATCGCTGCCGACCTACCGCAAAGCCAATCCATCGGATGCGCCGATTGTGATGCTGGCGCTGACCTCGGCCACGCGCACGCCGGGCGAACTTTACGATCTGGCTGAAAGTAAAATTGAGCAGGCGATGGGGCAGGTGAAAGGCGTCGGCGAAGTGTCACTGATGGGCAGCGCCTTACCGGCGGTGCGCATTGATTTGCAGCCGCTAAAACTGACGCAGTATGGCATCTCGCTGGATACGGTACGTAGCGCCATCGCCAACAGCACCACCAACAAACCCAAAGGCATTTTGCAGGGCAGCAGCCAATCGTGGGTGGTGGACAGCAACGGCCAGTTAGATAAAGCCGCGCAGTATCAGGACATCATCGTCAGCTATAAAGATGGCAAAGCCGTGCGGCTGCATGATGTCGCTACCGTGTATGACTCGGTGGAAGATCAGTATCAGGCTGGTTTCCTCAATTCGATGCCGTCGGTGATGGTGGGGATCAAGCGCCAGGCCGGTGCCAATATGCTCGACACCATTGATGCGGTGAAAGCGCAGTTACCGGCATTGGAAAAAGATCTGCCCGCCGATACCCAGCTTAAAGTGGTGGTTGATCGTTCGCCGACGGTGCGCGCTTCGCTGTACGACACCGAAGAGACGTTACTGGTGGCGATGCTGCTGGTGATCGCCGTGGTGTTTGTCTTCCTGCGCAACCTGCAAGCGGTGGTGATCCCGGCGTTGGCGCTGCCGGTTTCGCTAATCGGCACCTGCGCGGTGATGTACTTGCTCGGTTACAGCCTTGATAACCTGTCGCTGATGGCGCTGATTATCGCCACCGGTTTTGTCGTCGATGACGCGATTGTGGTGCTGGAAAACATCACGCGCCATATCGAAGAGGGCTTAAGTCCGCTGCGTGCGGCGCTGCGTGGCGCGCAGGAAGTGAGTTTCACCGTACTATCAATGACCATGTCGCTGATTGCGGTGTTCATCCCGATTTTGCTGATGGGCAGCATCGTCGGGCGCTTGTTCCGCGAATTTGCCGTCACGCTGACCATTTCGCTGTTGATCTCGATGTTTGTGTCGCTCAGCCTGACGCCGATGCTGTGCGCGCGTTTACTCAAGCCGAAAGCCAAAGTCACCAAGCGGCCGCATCCGCTGTATCAATTTATCGAAAACCAACTTAACGCGCTGCTGGCGGCCTACGCACGCGCTCTGGCGTGGGTGATGGCTCACCAAAAGCTCACCCTGTTCAGTTTGGTGCTGACGGTGTTGCTCAACCTATTCCTGTTTTCGGTGGTGCAAAAAGGCTTCTTCCCCAATCAGGATACCGGCCTGCTGATGGGCGCGTTGCGCGCCGATCAGAACATCTCGTTCCAGGCGATGAAGCCGAAAATGCTGCAATTCACCAAAATCATTCAGTCCGATCCGGCGGTGGAAAGCGTGATGTCATCGATGGGCAGCGGCATGTTTGGCTCGCGTAACAGCGCCAACTTCTTTGTGCGCCTGAAAGATTTTGACCAGCGCGATGCTACCGCCACCGAAGTGGCGAATCGCCTGAGTGTGAAAACCAGCCATATCGCCGGTGCGCAGATGTTCCTGATGGCGGCGCAGGATCTGCACATCGGCGGGCGCAGCGCCAACGCCACGTATCAATACAGTTTGCAGGCGGACGATCTTGATGTGCTGCGTGAGTGGACGCCGAAAGTACAGGCGGCGCTGGCGGCGATCCCGCAATTGAACAGCGTCGATTCCGATTCACAAACCGGCGGCCAGGAAGTGGTGATCAACATTGATCGCGATCGCGCGAAACGGCTCGGCGTGAATGTGCAGATGCTCGATACCATGCTGAATAACGCCTTCAGCCAGCGTCAGGTTGCCACGCTGTATCACACGCTCAATCAGTATCATGTGGTGATGTCATTGCAGGGCAGCTACACGCGCGATCCGGCTATTTTGCAGCAGCTGTATGTGATTAACGACAGCGGCGATCGTGTGCCGCTGGCCGCTTTCGCCAGCTTTAAAGGCGGCAACGCGCCGCTGTCGGTGGCGCATCAGGGCCAATCGGCGACCAGCACCATTGCCTTCAACCTCAATGATGGCGTGTCGCTGGAGCAGGCGCAGGCGCTGATTAAACAGGCGATGGCGCAGCTCGGTTTGCCATCCACCATTCAGGCCGGTTTTGCCGGCACCGCAGCGGCGTTTGCCCAGCTTACGGCGACCATGCCGTGGTTGATTATCGCCGCGCTGGCGGCGGTGTATATCGTGCTCGGCGTGCTGTATGAGAGCTACATTCATCCGATCACTATCCTTTCGACGCTGCCGTCGGCGGGCGTCGGCGCGCTGTTGCTGTTGTTGCTCACCAACACGCAGCTCACGGTGATCGCGCTGATCGGCATCATTCTGCTGATTGGCATCGTGAAGAAGAACGCCATCATGATGATCGACTTTGCCATCCATGCCGAACGCAGCAAAGGCATGACGCCGCAGCAGGCGATCACCCAAGCCTGCTTGATGCGCTTCCGCCCGATCATGATGACTACGCTGGCGGCGTTCTTCGGCGCGCTGCCATTGGCGCTGGGCAGCGGCGGCGATGCCGATCTGCGCAGCCCGCTTGGCTTGGCGATTGCCGGTGGTTTGGCGCTGAGCCAGCTGTTAACGCTATTTACTACGCCGGTGGTTTATCTCTGGCTCGATCGTTTAAGCCGCGCCACACGCCGTCAGTGGCAGCGGTTGCGTCATGTGGAATCCTGATTGATGAAAATGTCTGTGAAAATAACCCCGCTTTTGGTCGCCATGCTGTTGGCGGGTTGTGCGGTTGGCCCGGATTATCAGCGCCCAAACGTGGCGATGCCGACCCATTTTAAAGAGGCCAAAGGCTGGACGCAGGCCACGCCGCAGGATGCACAAAGCAAAGGGGATTGGTGGTCGGTGTACCACGATGCCACGCTGGATAGCTTGCTGAAGCAGGTCAGCATTTCTAATCAGAACGTCGCCAATTATGCCGCGCAATATCGTCAAGCGCAGGCGCTGGCGGGACAATCGCGTGCCGAGTTGTTCCCTACTATCGGCTATGACGCCAGCAGCACGCGCAGCGGCAGCCGCGCCAGCACCAGCGGACAGCGCAGCGTCAGCAACAGCCACGCCGCCGATCTCAGCGCCAGCTGGGAACTGGATTTGTGGGGCAAATTGCGTCGTACTCTGGAAGAGAACAACGCCAGCGCGGAGGCCAGCAAAGCCGAGTTGGCCAACATCACCTTGAGCGCGCAATCGGAACTGGCGCAGGACTATTTCCAGACGCGCATCATCGACGAGAAAATCGCGCTGTATCAACGCAGCATTGACGCCTATCAGCGCTATTTAACCGTGATTCAAAACAAATATTCGGCGGGCAGCGAATCGCGCGCCACCTTAGCGCAGGCGCAAATGCAGTTGGAAAGCGCCCGCGCCTCAGCGCAGGATTATCAGTGGCAGCGCGCGCAGTTGGAGCATGCGATTGCGCTGCTGCTGGGCCGCGCACCGGCTGATTTCAGCTTGCCGGTGGCGAAACTGGATGCTGCATTACCGACGATCCCGCACAGCGTGCCATCGCAGCTATTGCAGCGCCGTCCAGATATCGCCTACGCCGAGCGCAACGTCGCGGCGGCCAATGCGGCGGTTGGCGTGGCGATTGCCGGTTACTATCCGGATTTAACCCTCAGCGCCAGCGGTGGCGTCAGTTCATCGGCGATCAACAGCCTGTTCTCACTGCCTAATCGCGTGTGGTCATTGGGGCCAGAACTCAGCGGCACGTTGTTGGATTTCGGCGCCACCTCGTCCAAGGTTGAGCAAGCGCGTGCGGCTTATGATGCCAGCGTTGCCAGTTATCGTCAGGCGGTGCTCACCGGCATGGGCGAAGTGGAAGATTATCTGGTGCAGCTCAACACCTTACAGGGCGAAATCGCCTCGCAGCAGGCCGCGACCGATGCCGCGCAGGAATCGGCGCGCGTGACGCGTAATCAGTATGACGCCGGGATGATTGATTATCTCGATGTCGCGACGACGGAGAACAGCAGCCTGAGCGCGCAGCAGAGTTTGTTGTCGTTGCAGAGCACGCAATGGGTGAGCAGCGTGGCGCTGATCGCTGCGTTGGGCGGCGGTTGGCAAGCTGATGCTACAAACGCGCCACCAAACACGTCAGGCGATGGAATTCGCCAATCGCCAGCGGCGGCAAGCGGCGGGTAAGCGCGCTTTGCACCAGCGGTAAGCGGGTGCTGAGTTCGCGATAACGCAGCTCGCCGCTTTCGGTTAAAGATAAAAGCGAGCGGCGAGCATCATTGGGATCGCGGGGATCGCGCATCATGCGGGTACGCACCATGCGCATCACCATGCGTACCGCATTGCTCTCTTCAATGGATGCCACCTGCGCGGCAGTGCGAATATCAATGCCCGGCGTGTTAGCCACCACTTCCATCAAGCTGAACAGCGAAGCGCTGATCGCATCATCAACATGTTCGCGCCACAAGCGACGATATTGACGACAGGCTTCACGCAAATAGAACCAGGGATAATGCGTTAACGGGCGAATGATAGGATTGATTACCATGTCGTGCGCCGGGAAGATAGGTTCATCAACCATCATCGCCCAGCTTTGCACCAGCGCCGCCTGCTCCGAGGCGTTGAGCGGCGACATCAGCAAATTATCGACGGTATCCACCAGCGCGGCCATCTCTTCCAACAACGCTTCGGCCTGCGGCAAAAGAAACAGCATTGAGCGGCGAGAATCTTTGGGATCTTTGCGGCGTTCAACCAGCTGTTGTTCAATCAAGCGGTTGAGCATCGGCCCCATTGAGGCGCGATCCACGCCGACGCTGTCAGCCAATTCATAGTGACCAATTCCCGGGCGATACAACAAGCCATTGAGCGCCAGGAATTGCGGTTGGGTGAAGCGTGTGTTGATGGTGCTACGCCATTGGGCACTGCTGACTTGATCGGCGGTGGCAAGCGCAAAGCCAGAGCTGGTCAGCATGGTTGCAGGTTTATTCATAGCTATGATGCAGCACCATCTTGCGTAACATCCCTTAGATGTCGGTCTGATTTCTCGCGGTGAAGTTTTCAATCACATTACGCAGCAGCTGCGCCACGTTGTTCTCGCCACCGTTCACCGGCACGGCGCCAGTAAAGATAATCGAGCCGACTGAAAATACCGCACCGCCTGAGCTGTGTTCGACTAACACCATGTCGGAACGCACGTCGCGATTATATCTTGCGTTAAGTTTGTTCGAAACCGTTGTGACGTCTTCTGGAACAGGCACATACCATTCGCTATGCGGTTCGGACGAAGCCAGAATAATCGCGTGATCGGGCGTACCAAAACGGCTATCGGCACGATCAATTTCATCGCCGCTGGTGCCGTTCATGATCAAGCCAAAGTCGCCAATCACTTCTTCTTCAATGCCAGCAAACACCCAAGCCGCATCCGGTTGATAAGAGCGCTCGCTGCGACGATAGCCCGGCGCTTTATTATCCCAACCGTGCGCGCCCATGCCGACACCAAATAAACGATGTGCACTGCGACCGCGACTGCGCCAGATGCCGCCCAGTTCACCGGTGCTGGCGTGATAACGTTCGCCGGGATCGGCGTCCCAATGACGTAATCCTTCCGATTTGCGCACTTCCAGCAGATGCGGCAAATCGTCGAATGGCGTGGTCACCCAATAAAAACCGTCGCCGCCAAGGTACATTAAGCCGCCACCTTGCGCGACATGCTGTTCGTAGGCGTCGAGCATTTGGCCGCTGTAATATTCCGGGTGGCTGCCGGTAATCACCGTTTGATAAGGCTGCAACAGAGTGGCGTGATCCGCGTGCAAATCGTGCTCACTCACCACGTCAAAATCTACGCCCATTTGATGCAGTAACCACACCATGTAGAGGTCGGCTGAGAAGCGACGCGGCGCGTGGAAGCCCCAAAAGCGATAGTTAGGCCGCATATTAGGGATCGGGCGCAGTGAGCTGGAGTAAGCAACTCCCGAACCATCGTTGTGCAGATCGTAATGGCTTTTCCCCCACTCTTGATGAATTGCTACCAGATCTTCCCAATCGCCGGTTTGTACCGGAATTTCACTGCCTTGTTCGAAGTCACCTTCGGTTAAATGCTCATTGGCGTATGCGATGTAGGTGTAAGTGGCCATCACCATGGCGATTTTTGCTGGTTGCTGCTGGGCCGATGGGCGAACGATCAGCGGAATAAAATCCTCTTTCAGCCCGGCAGCACGTAAGCGCACGGCATAAACGCCACTTTTCAAACCGGCATGCACCGTTAATCGCGTCGCTACCGGCCAACAGGCATCGGCCAAATCATCATCATGAAAATGCACAGCGTCATACTGTTGCGGCGCTTGTTTCCAGTCATGTTCGGCATTGCTCCAGTTTGGGCCGGTCATCGCGCGCGTTGGGGCATTAATTAAGCGCAGATGATAGCCATGCTCGCCAGTATCCGGGATCTGCTGACTTTGCATCTGCTGCTCCGCCGCCCACCTCGCCACTGGGTGTTGCTCCAGCGCCAGAGTCAATTGCGCCAGTTTGCCGTTGTAGACGTTGCGCGCAAAACGTTGTGTGCCGAGATCATCAACCTGGGTGGTGGCAATCAACAAGGTGGAGTGAGAGGGCAAGGTGACGCCGCTTTCGCTATTATAGGTCTTGCAGAATGACTCAGTTTTGAGCTGCAAGGTGCAATTTTGTGGCGATAGCGTAACGCTCACCTGCGCCCATTGGCGGGATTTCAATGCGTCACTTTTCAGTAAACATTGCTGCTGGTAGCGCAACTGTAAACAGCCTTGCGTATCCAGAATTAGCGTAATTCCGGCATCCGGCAGTGCCAGAATCCCTTGCTCGGCGTGATGTGGCAGCAAGGTCGGCCATAGAGCCACATTCCAGTTAAGATTTGCCGCCAGTTGCAGCGGTTTGATGCTTTCACCCCAGGATCCGATTGGCGTCTGCTGCGGTTGTGCGCTAACCGATTGAGGCGCGACTTCAGCAAGCGGCTGAAAAATAAAGCCGGGGCCGGCGGGATTATCATCGCCGTGGATCAGGCGAACCAGGTCAACATTCACTTCGGCAACGCTGCTGCTGATCATCACGTCCACACTGTCGCCTGCGCGGCAGTTGAGGGTAGAAAGGTAGCCAATGAGCATGCTCGTTTCCTCTTATTTTGATTTATGGATGTAGTAACGCGCGGCTTCTAATGCAGCTGCCATCACCAATACGCCGCCGGTGATAATGCCGCTGAGTTCGGTGCCGATATCCAGGAGAATCAAGCCATTGCGCAATGTTCCAATCAGCCAAACGCCGACTAATACTCGCCAGATGCTGCCTTTGCCGCCGGTAAAGGGCACGCCGCCGAGCAACACCGCAGTAAGGATGATCACCTCAAAACCGTCACCTAAGGTGCCTGAAGGGGCGCTGTTTAAACGGGCAATTTGCAGCAAACCGGCAATGCCAACCGCTAAACCTGTCAGTACATACAACGCGGTGGTGACCAGACGCACGCGGATGCCGATCAGAAACGCGGCGCGCGCATTCACGCCAATCGCAATGATCTGACGACCTACCGGAAAACAGCTGGTGGCGATGATGCTGATAACGCACACCAGCGCAGCAATCCACACCAGGTTTGGCACGCCGAGGGTGCTATCCGAGCCAAAATTGGCAAACGCATCGGGAAAGCCGTAAATCGATCCCTGGCCGAGATATTGTGCCAGACCGCGCGCGGCGGCGAGTCCGCCGAGTGTGACCACAATCGGGGAAAAGGAGAGCATGCCAATCAGCACACCGTTGACCAGTCCAGCCGCTACACCCACCGCTAATCCCACCATAATGCCAGGCACCAATCCCCAGGCGTTTAGCGCTAAACCAGCTGAAACACCGACCAGCGCCAGTACCGATCCCACCGAAAGATCGACATAACCGGCCATCATGAGCATGGCGAAAACCGCCGCCACGATGAAGGTGGGGGCGTTCTGCGTGGCGATTGACAGCAGATTATCCAGAGTGAAAAACACCGGCGTATGCCAGGCAAACCAGATCATCAGGGCGATGGTGGCCACCGGTAATATCCAGCGCGTAATGGCTAAACCAATTTTTTTTCGTTGCCCAGAGGCGGAAACGGCAGAGTGCTTGCGCGTCATGTCTGAGGCGGTTTTAATTGTGTCTGACATACTTTTTGCCTTTTACAGGTAATCAAGGTCGGGTTAGCCATGCGCTAGCGCGATGAGCTTCTCTTCACCAATGTCGGGTTCAACAATGCTGGCGACTTCCCCCTCAACCAGCACGATAACGCGGGTCGCCAATGCCACTATTTCTTCCGGATCGCTGGAGGCAAACATCACCGCGTGATGCGGTTGGGCAGCGTAATCACGGATCAGGTCATACAGATCCTGGCGTGCGCCAACATCCACCCCTTGCGTGGGTTCATCCAGCAGCAACAGATGGCTTTGATCGATGCCGGTCATCCAGCGGCCAACCATCAATTTCTGCGCATTGCCTCCGGAAAAACTGGCTCCTTCACGTTCAGGATCAACCGGTTTCAATCCCACGCGTTGGGCCAGTTGCTGGAAAATGGTTTTCTCTTTTTTGGCTGAACGCCAAAGCCACGATAAACGGCTGTAATGCGGCAGCAGCAAATTCTCTTTGGCGCTCATGCTGCCAAACAGTGCCTGCTCTTTGCGGTCGGAAGGTACCAGCACAATGCCTTGCTGACGTGCTTTTTGCGGCGTGCGGGCGCGTAAGTTATGGCTGCCGAAACGCAGTCGTCCGCTGCTGCGTTTGACGCCCGCCAGACCTTCGAGCAAATCAGTGCGCCCTGAACCCAGCAGGCCAAATACGCCAATGATTTCACCTTCATGCAGCGTGAGATTCACCGGCCCGGTCCAGCTTGAGCGGTAATCCTCTAAATGAATTAATGACGAGGTGAAGGTCTTCGGCAGCGTATTCCGCGCGGCGGCACTTTCTGGCGAAATGGCGTGAACTAAATCACTGAGATTCAGGGCATCGATCTCTTTCGTCCACAGCACGTTGCCATCGCGCAATACCGTGACTTTGTCCGCCACTTCCAACACTTCACGCAGCAGATGCGTGACATAGATGACGATCAGGCCATGCTCTTGCGCCAGACGTCGCACCAGTTCCAGCAGGGCGGTGACTTCGTTATCGCTTAGCGCGGCGGTCGGTTCATCCAGAATCAGTACCTTAGGTTCTTTCAGCAACGCGCGCGCAATTTCAACGGTTTGTTGCTCGCCGACGCTGAGATCGTCCACCGGACGCGCAGGATCGATCTCCACGCCGAGTGATTCCAGCAGTTCGCGGCTGCGCTGTTTCTGCGCCCGTTGCTGCGTCGTCCCGACTGCGCTGGTCAGCTCATTAACCAGGAAAATGTTGTCGCTGACGCTGAGCGGACCAATCAGTTGAAAGTGTTGATAAATGCTGGCGATGCCGGCTTCAAATGCCGAGGTTGGTGTGAACGATTTGTAGACGTTTTCGCCAATGGTAATGTCGCCAGAATCGGGCGTGGTGGCCCCACTCAAACAGCCTAAAAGGGTGGATTTGCCGGCCCCATTGGGGCCGAGCAGCGCGTGGACTTCACCCGCTTTAAATTCCAGATTAACCCCTTTCAGAACGGCCTGAGCATCAAAGGACTTGCGAATATCACTGACAATCAGCCCTTTCGACGTGAGATTAATGCTCATAATGGCTCCTAGTACTGCGCAATCAGAGCATCAAGTCGTTGAGGATTACGTAAGGTGCCCAACTCGACCGGCGTTTCATAATTGGTGCTGCCTTTGCCGGTGATGGCGGCCAGCGAGTTCTCAATGATGGAACGCGCTAAGTCGTCCAATAAGATGGCCGCGGAGGCGCGATAAGCCCCGCCTTGTTTGACGGCTTGTAGGCCCTCAACGGTGCCATCCTGACCGGCAATATAGGCGTCTTCAGGTTTAATTCCGGCATTCTTAAAGGCGCGCAGCGCACCCAGTGCAGCATCATCGTTGATGCCAATAAAGACGCGTAAATCAGGATGTTGGCGCAGGCTGTCTTCGGCAATTTGCAGACCACAGGCTTGGGTCGCGCAATCCTGCTGTGATACTACCGGCAGGTTGGCGGCTTTAAACTGTTTCAGCGGTTCATCCCAACGACCCGCAAACCCTTTCAGCGGGGTGAGTGTGGTGACGGCGGCGCTGACTTTCCCATCTGGATAACGCTGTTTCACCCAGTTCAAGGCATCTTTTGCCACTAAGTCGCCGCTTTGTACGTTATCGAAACCGACCGAGCCGTCAGCACCTGGCGTTGCACCCGCGTAGGTCAGCCACTTGATACCTTTTTTCTGTGCTTGTTTGCGCAAACCATCAAGTGCGGTGGCTTCAACCGGTAAGACAACAATCGCATCGACCCGGCGCGTCACCCAGCTTTCCAACGTTGAACGCTGCGATTCCAGATTGCTCTGTTGAGTGTTATCCAGCAGAACTTTAACGCAGCCGTTTTTCTCGCCAGCAGCGGCAACTTTTTTCTTCAGTGCAATAGCAAATTGGGATTCACCGACCGGATGGCTGAAGCCGATGGTGTAGGTTTTGGCGCAGGTGGTGCTTTCTGCTGCCGCGCTGAGACTGCTGTATCCCATTCCCGCAGTGAGTAACAACAACGAGCTGGCTATTCCCCGAAAAGAAACTGGTGTTGGCATGTTCATACTCCAAAGCGTCATTTTTATTGTGAACAGAAGGCGGCTCATGCTGCCCGGTCAACTCAAGCTAAACTAGAACGTGTAGCATGTAAATGGAGTGGTTTTTGAGCGCTTTGGTAAAGGTGTGAAGGGAGGATTTAATTATTATTCTTTTTATTTAATGTGAATTGGTTGTTTGTTTTTTATAAATTGCATTTTATGGGTTTTTATTTTTATGTGGATGCTGTGTTTGGAATGCAGAAGTATGTCAGACGTTTTGTTGTATAAGAAAAAGCGTTAAAGCTGAGGATCAGTCATGTGAGGACGGATTGCAGGTTATAGAAAAGGCGCAATAGATCGTCATGGGTAAAATTACTTGAAGAATGAGGCAATTAGCCATTTTATCCCCTTAAACATCATTGCCGTTTATGCAGCTATGGGCGCAACGCAGGATGTGGCGGTTTTCCCGCGTCACACAAAATTCCTATGGGTGATTCCGCTTGGTTCCAGAAAATATAATCTAGCGCCGCAATTTTTTTGGCCTCGGATTGAGTTGTCATCGCTTATCCGGCATCGTAAGAGCCATTTTTTGCGACTGCTAAGGAGCTGGCATGTTACTCACCTTCTTCCGTACTCTCTTCCGCCTGCTGTGGCGCGTGGAATTGCGCGGCGATCTCACGGCACTACATAAAGAAAAAGTGCTGATCACCCCGAACCATATGTCATTCCTTGATGGCGTGTTGGTGGCGCTGTTCCTGCCGATCAAACCGGTGTTCGCGGTCTATTCATCGATCAGCAATCAATGGTTTATGCGCCTGCTGAAGCCGATCATCGACTTCGTGCCGCTCGATCCAAGCAAGCCGATGTCGATCAAGCATCTGGTGCGCATGATCAATGAAGGTCGTCCGGTGGTGATCTTCCCGGAAGGACGCATTACCGTGACAGGCTCGCTAATGAAGATCTACAGCGGTGCCGGCTTTGTGGCGGCGAAATCTGGCGCGACCGTGGTGCCGATGCGTATCGAAGGCGCGGAGTACACACCGTTTGGCCGTCTGGCGGGCATCTTTAAACGTCGCCTGTTTCCACGCATCACCTTAACCGTGTTGCCGCCGACGGTGATCCCGATGCCGGAAGCCAAACGCGCACGCGATCGCCGCACGCTGGCGGGTGAGCACTTACACCATGTGATGATGGAAGCGCGCATGGCGGTGCGTCCGCGTGAAACGCTGTTCGACGCTTTCCTTAATGCGCGTCAGCGTTATGGCGTGATGAAACCGTGCATTGAAGACGTCAATTTCAAACCGGATAGCTACACCGGATTGCTAAAGAAATCGCTCGGCGTTGGCCGCATTCTGGAACGTTACAGCAAGCAGGGCGAATACATTGGCCTGCTGCTGCCGAATGCCACGGTGACGGCGGCGGCGATTCTGGGCGCTTCGCTGCGCGGACGTATCCCGGCGATGCTGAATTACACCGCAGGCGTTAATGGCATGCGTGCAGCGTTAACCGCATCGCAAGTCAAAACTGTGTTTACCTCGCGTCAGTTCCTCGAAAAAGGCAACTTGTGGCATCTGCCGCAAGGTTTAACCGACGTGCAGTGGATCTACCTTGAAGATCTAAAAGATACCGTCACGTTGCAGGACAAATTGTGGATTTTGGCGCATCTGCTGATGCCACGCCGTGCGCAGGTGCCGCAGCAACCGGAAGATGCCGCGATGGTGCTGTTTACCTCGGGTTCGGAAGGTAATCCCAAAGGTGTGGTGCATTCGCATAAAAGCTTGCTGGCCAACGTTGAGCAGATTCGCACCGTGGCCGATTTCACCCCCCGCGACCGCTTTATGTCGGCGCTGCCGCTGTTCCATGCGTTTGGTTTAACCGTGGGGTTGTTCACGCCGCTGTTAACCGGTGCGCAAGTGTTCCTCTATCCAAGCCCGCTGCACTATCGCATCGTGCCAGAACTGGTTTACGACCGTAACTGCACTGTGCTGTTTGGTACATCGACCTTCCTCGGTAACTATGCGCGCTTCGCCGCACCTTACGATTTTGCTCGCTTGCGCTATGTGGTGGCCGGTGCTGAGAAGTTGCAGGAAGGCACCCGCCAGATTTACATGGAAAAATACGGCATTCGCATCCTCGAAGGTTATGGCGTGACCGAGTGCGCGCCGGTCGTGGCGATCAACGTGCCGATGGCCGCGAAAAGCCACACCGTCGGCCGGATTCTGCCGGGCATGGATTCACGTCTGATTTCGGTGCCGGGCATCGAGCAGGGCGGTCGTTTGCAATTGCGCGGACCGAACGTGATGAACGGCTATCTGCGTGTCGAAAATCCTGGCGTGCTGGAAGTGCCGGTGGCGGACAACGGCGAAGGCGAGATGGAAGCCGGCTGGTACGATACCGGCGATATCGTCAGCTTTGATGAAGGCGGATTCTGCCAGATTCAGGGCCGCGCTAAACGCTTTGCCAAAATTGCCGGGGAAATGGTTTCGCTGGAGATCGTTGAGCAAATTGCTCTGAAAGCCTCGCACGAGAAGCAACATGCGGCGTCGCTGCGCCCAGATGGTAATCGTGGTGAAGCCTTGGTGCTGTTTACTACCGACAGCGCATTGAGCCGCGATACGCTGCTGAAAGCCGCGCGCGAACTGGGCGCGCCGGAACTGGCGGTGCCACGCGATATCCGCTTTATGAAGCAGTTGCCGATCCTCGGCAGCGGCAAACCGGACTATGTCAGCCTGAAACAGCTGGCGGAACAGGAGCAGGCATGAGCCAGACGGTTAATCCGGACGCACCCTTGATGTCGCGCAATATGCTGGCGGTGATTGTGGCGCAATTCTTCTCGGCATTTGGCGACAACGCGCTGTTGTTCGTCACGCTGGCGGTGCTGAAAAATCAGTTCTATCCCGATTGGAGCCAGCCGATCCTGCAAATGTTGTTTGTGGCGACTTACATTTTGCTCGCGCCGTTTGTCGGGCAGATGGCGGATAGCTTTGCCAAAGGCCGCGTAATGATGTTCGCCAACAGCCTCAAGCTATTGGGCGCGCTCACTATCTGCTTTGGCTTCAATCCGTTCATCGGCTACACGCTGGTGGGAATTGGTGCGGCCTCTTATTCGCCTGCCAAGTACGGCATCCTGACGGAGATCACCAGCGGCGATCGTTTGGTCAAAGCCAACGGCTTGATGGAAGGCTCAACCATCGCGGCGATTTTATTGGGATCGGTGGCGGGTGGATTTTTAGCTGACTGGAATCTGGTCGCTGCGCTGGTGGTGTGCGCCATGACTTACGCGATGGCGGTGGTGGCAAATATCTTTATTCCACGCTTAAGCGCGGCGCGACCGGGGCAAAGCTGGCATTTTGGCGCCATGCTGCGCAGTTTCGTGGCGGCAACCAAGCTGTTGTGGCGTAACGGCGAGACGCGCTTCTCACTGCTCGGCACCAGTTTGTTCTGGGGCGCAGGCGTGACGCTGCGTTTCCTGCTGGTGCTGTGGGTGCCGGTGGCGCTGGGTATCAGCGATAACAAAACCCCGACCACTCTCAACGCAATGGTGGCGATTGGCATCGTGATGGGTGCGGCGGCGGCGGCGAAGTTGGTGACGCTGCAAACCGTGCGTCGCTGTATGCCCGCGGGTGTGCTGATTGGCGTGATGGTGGTGGTGTTCTCGCTGCAAACTAGCCTGCTGAATGCCTATCTGGTGCTGATGCTGATCGGCGCGCTGGGCGGCTTCTTCGTGGTGCCGTTGAATGCGCTGTTGCAGGAGCGCGGCAAGGAATCCGTTGGTTCGGGTAACGCGATTGCGGTGCAGAATCTCGGCGAGAATGCCGCGATGTTGCTGATGCTGGGGTTGTATACCGTGGCGATTAAATTGGGTGCGCCTGCGGTGGCCACCGGCGTGGGCTTCGGCGCGATATTCGCCGTGGCGATTGCGGTATTGTGGTGGAAAGGCCGTCGTTAGCGGGTGCGGTAATTAACAAGGTCGCCATGAATGGCGACCTTACGGCAGAAAATCGTAGGGTGCGCATTCATGCGCACCTTTTTTATGGCGCCGGATAAGTATATTGGCGATGAATCGCTTCCAGTTCCTCTAACACTTCGCTATTTAGCGTCAGATTGAAACTCTCCACGTTGATCTTCAACTGCTCCAGCGTCGTTGCGCCCAGCAAGGTGCTGGCAACAAACGGCTGTTGACGCACATAGGCCAGCGCCATCTGCGAAGGATCGAGATTATGCTTCTTCGCCAAATCCACATAGGCGGCAATGGCCTGATTTGACTGCTCGCCGCTATAACGGGTAAAGCGACTAAACAAAGTATTGCGCGCACCAGCGGGTTTCGCACCGTTCAGATATTTGCCACTCAAGGTACCAAACGCCAGGCTGGAATAGGCCAGCAGCTCAACGCCTTCGTGCTGACTGATCTCCGCCAAACCGACCTCAAAGCTGCGGTTCAGCAGGCTGTACGGGTTTTGAATAGTGACGATGCGCGGCAGTTCATGCTTCTCAGCCAGCTGCAAATAACGCATCACGCCCCATGCAGTTTCGTTCGAGACGCCAATGTAGCGAATCTTACCGGCGCGCACTTGTTCGGTCAGTGCTTCCAGCGTTTCCAGCAAGGTAACCGGCACGCTGTTATCGCTGTATTGATAACCCAGTTTGCCGAAGAAATTGGTTTGACGCTGCGGCCAGTGCAGCTGATAAAGATCGAGATAATCGGTATTCAGGCGTTTCAGGCTGGCATCCAGCGCTTCGCGGATGTTTTTACGATCTAACGCCTGATTGGGACGAATCGACGCATCAGCGCCGCGTACCGGGCCGGCCACTTTGCTGGCAAGAATGATTTTGTCGCGGCTGCCACGCTTCTTCAGCCAGCTACCGATGTACTGTTCAGTTAATCCCTGCGTTTCCGGGCGCGGCGGCACCGGATACATTTCCGCGGTATCAATCAGGTTAATGCCACTGCTAACCGCGTAATCAAGCTGTGCGTGGGCGTCGGCTTCGCTGTTCTGCTCACCAAACGTCATGGTTCCTAGCCCCAGCTGACTCACTTCCAGCGTGCTATGGGGAATACGGTGATAGTGCATTTGCCGGCATCCTTTTTTCATTATGAAAGGGAATGTTGTGTCCTGTGGGACTATAACGTGTGAAGCCGCGCGGAAGGAAGAGGGGAAAGTTCGGGAAATCGCCTGCACAGGGGGAAAACGCGTGCAGGCAAGGCAATTTGGCACTTAACGCTCAATGATGGTGGAAACCTCGTCACCATTGATCTGCATCTGATGGCCTTTCTCATCGGTGTATTGCACCAAACCCGTTTCTTTATCAATGGCCGGTTTGCCATCTGTCATGATCATGCGGCCATCTTTGGTCGCCATCACGTAATCACTGCTGCAACCACTCAGCAATACTGCTACCAATGCTAAACCCACTGCACTCGCCAACCCTTTCATTCCTTTCTCCTTCACGCAACTTCAACAGCAAAAGTGTAGTAATAAATGCTTTCGTCGTTAGGAGTAATCGCATCATTCCTAAAATTATCGGCAGCAATATGCATTTACAGTAAAAAATGTCGCGCTAATAACGGGCCGGTGAAGCTTTTCTTCAGATAAAAGCCACGCGGCAAAGTCATGATCGGTTCGCCATGTTCGCCAATCGCTTCGGTTAAGGCTTTGCTGTTGGCGGCTTTTGGACGGATTTGTAGCCACTCGCCGTGGCGTGCGGTGATGCGCTCAACCTGGCCGAGCACGATCATGTCCATCAACTCTTCCCAATCTTCGCGTAGCTGCTGCTCTTCTTCTTCATTGGGACGCCACAACAGCGGCGATCCGACGCGACGTTCCGCCAGCGGCATGGCGCGATCGCCTTCAATCGGAATCCACAACACGCGCGCCAGTTTGTGGCGCACGTGGCTGGTTTGCCAGGTGACGCCACTGTTGCCGGTTAACGGTGCCACGCAGACAAAGGTGGTTTCCAGCGGTTTACCTTGCGCATCGACCGGAATGGTTTTCAGTTCAATGCCGAGATGGGCAAAATCCTGCTCGGCTTTGCTACCGGCGCTGGCACCTAAATGCAGCTCTAACAACATGCCGACCCAGCCTTTATCGCGTTTGAGATTCGCCGGGATCGGCAGATTGATCTGTGCCGCCAATGCAGCGAAGGTTTGTCCCGCTAACCCTTGCGCGCGTTGCAGCAGCTCTGTTTCATTTTCAGGCGGTGGTGGCAATAAAGCGGCGGATGACATGCTAAAACTCACATTGGTTGAAGAGTGAACAGTAAAATCGTAATCAGTTTGTCCACACGGCATTAAGGTGAATAACCGTGATAATAGCATGATTCAGCATGCTTTTTTATCGCGATAGGATGAATACCGTTAATGGTATGCCAAGGTTATCCCAGCTTGTTATCGACAATGAACAGATGTTGAGCCTAGTTATCCACAGAAAAGTGGGATAACACCCCTGCGCAACGACCCCTGTTTCCATTTACAGCCTTGACTTTCGCGTTTTGAACGCTTTTTTTCCTTTCTTTGACCAGGTTTAGGGCATTCTCTGTGGATAAAAACGACGGTGATGGATCTTTAACCGATCGCCAAAATGTAAAACTATACCGCTATTGATCCTGATGAGATTTTAGCTGTGAATTATTTATATCATTATGAAATACAACATCTTTATGGCTATTTTTATCATTGGCACTAAGATGTTTCTGAAGCGGTTATTCAATTCATTCCCGTGTTCTGCACAAAGCTATCCACAGAAAAGGTGAATAAGATCACCCTTAAATCTGCCTTGCTGTTTATAACTTGGCTATTCTCTGTGAGTTATCATGCTTTTATTCCGCGATCGCCACGATATCCAGTGGTTTACCGCCTGTAAGGAGTGTGAAACAATCAGGCTATTCAAATTTAGCTTTGAGGTAGTCCAGTGATCGATGATGATGGCTACCGCCCGAATGTTGGTATCGTAATCTGTAACAGGCAAGGACAAGTGTTATGGGCCAGGCGCTTTGGACAGCACTCCTGGCAATTTCCTCAGGGAGGCATCAATCCGGGTGAAACCGCTGAACAGGCGATGTATCGCGAACTGTTCGAAGAAGTGGGTTTACACCGCAAAGATGTTCGAATACTTGCTTCCACCCGTAACTGGTTACGCTACAAGTTGCCAAAACGTTTGGTGCGTTGGGACACAAAGCCGGTGTGTATCGGCCAGAAACAAAAGTGGTTTCTTCTGCAGTTGATGTGTAGTGACGCGGAGATCAATGTGCAACACAGCAGCACGCCCGAGTTTGACGGCTGGCGCTGGGTGAGCTTCTGGTATCCGGTACGTCAGGTGGTCTCTTTCAAACGCGATGTCTATCGCCGCGTGATGAAAGAATTCGCGGGCGTAGTGATGTCGATGCAGGAGAGTGCCGGGCAGCGTAATAACGCCGCCCAACGACGTAAAAGAGGATAGGCCACGCCCTTTATGCTCACTCAGTTACGCGAAATTGTCGAAAAAGTGGCGAGTGCTCCACGTTTAAATGAAGCACTCGACATTCTGGTCAACGAAATTTGCCTTGCGATGGAAACCGAGGTTTGCTCGGTTTATCTCGCCGATCACGATCGTCGTTGCTACTACTTAATGGCGACGCGCGGGCTAAAAAAGCCGCGCGGTCGTACGGTCACGCTGGCGTTTGACGAAGGTATTGTTGGCCTCGTTGGACGTTTAGCCGAACCGATCAACCTCGCCGATGCGCAAAGCCATCCCAGCTTCAAATATATTCCTTCTGTAAAAGAAGAGCGTTATCGCTCCTTCCTCGGCGTACCAATTATCAGTCGTCGCCAGTTACTTGGCGTGCTGGTGGTTCAGCAGCGCGAACACCGTCAGTTTGATGAAAGCGAAGAGTCTTTCCTCGTCACGCTTGCCACACAAATGGCCGGATTGTTGTCGCAATCGCAACTTGGTCAACTGTTTGGTCAGTTTCGCCAAACGCGGGTAAAAGCGATTGCTGCCGCGCCGGGCGTGGCGGTTGCGCCGGGTTGGGTAGATGAAACCCAGCCGCTGCTTGATCAGGTTTCTGCGGCTTCAACATTAGATGTGGCGCGTGAGCGTGAACGTCTGGTGCAGGCGATGGGGGATGCGAGTAACGAGTTTCGCCGCTTCAGCAAGCGTTTTGCCGCCAGCGTGCAGAAAGAGAGTGCGGCGATCTTCGATCTCTATTCGCACTTGCTCACCGACGCGCGCTTGAAAAAAGATCTGTTCGACGAGATCGATCGCGGATCGGTTGCCGAATGGGCGGTCAAAACGGTGATCGAGAAGTTCGCCGAACAGTTCGCCAACTTGCAGGATCAATATCTGCGCGAGCGTGCCGGCGATCTTCGCGTGCTCGGACAACGCCTGCTGTTTCACCTCGATGATACTTTGGTGGGCACCAACGCGTGGCCAGAACGCTTTGTGCTGGTGGCCGATGAACTGACGGCGACCACGCTGGCAGAATTGCCGCAGGAACGTCTCGCTGGCGTAGTGGTGCGCGATGGTGCCGCTAACTCGCATGCGGCAATTTTGACGCGCGCGATGGGCATTCCCACTGTAATGGGCGCGGATATCCTGCCGGCGCAGCTCAACAAACGTTTGCTGATCGTTGATGGTTATCGCGGCGAAGTGTTGATCGATCCTGAACCGGTATTGGTGCAGGAATATCAGCGTTTGATCAGCGAAGAGAACGCGCTGAGCAAAATGGCGGAAGGTGTGGTCGAGCAACCGGGCGAGCTGAAAAGCGGCGAACGTGTGCAGGTGATGCTGAATGCTGGCTTAAGCCCGGAGCATGAACAGGCGCTGGATAATTGGGTCGACGGCATTGGTCTGTATCGCACCGAAATCCCGTTTATGCTGCACAACGGCTTCCCGTCTGAAGAGGAGCAGGTGGCGCAGTATCAAGGCATGTTGCAGCTGTTCTACAACAAACCGGTCACGCTGCGTACGCTGGATGTCGGCGCGGATAAGCAGTTGCCGTATATGCCGATCAGCGAAGAAAACCCGTGTCTCGGCTGGCGCGGCATTCGCTTAACGCTCGATCAACCCGAAATCTTCCTGGTGCAAGTGCGCGCCATGCTGCGTGCTAACGTGGCGTCGGGCAATCTGAGCATTTTGCTGCCGATGATCAGCCACATCGATGAGATCGATGATGCGCGTCGTTTGATTGATCGCGCCGGTCGTGAAGTGGAAGAGATGCTCGGCTATGTGATTCCTAAACCGCAAATCGGCATCATGATCGAAGTGCCATCCATGCTGTTTATGATTCCGCATCTGGCCGATCGCGTGGATTTCGTTTCGGTTGGCACCAACGATTTGACGCAATATTTACTGGCGGTTGATCGTAACAATACGCGTGTCGCCAATCTGTATGATTCGCTGCATCCGGCGATGTTGCGCGCGCTACACACCATCGCCCATGAAGCCCGCCAGGCCAAATTAGAGCTGTGTTTGTGTGGTGAAATGGCCGGCGATCCAATGTGTGTCGCGCTGTTGGTGGGCATGGGTTATCACCACCTCAGCATGAACGGCAAAAACATTCCGCGCGTGAAATATCTGCTGCGTCATCTCGATTTTGAAGAAGCGCAGAAGCTGAGCGAGCATGGATTGGCGGCACATACCGCATCGGAAGTGCGCCATCTGGTTTCAACCTTTATGGAGCGCCGAGGTTTAGGCGGTCTGATTCGCGGCGGACGTTAGTTACATTCTTCGCGACCTGTGTAAAAACCGGCTGTGCTATTATGCGCAGCCTTTTATTGCCAAAACCCGTTTCACGGCAGAATAAACGATGGTGAAAGATGACTGACGGCTACATTTCGTTTCCCCAATTCGATCCGGTAATTTTCTCTATCGGACCGGTTTCGCTTCACTGGTACGGTTTGATGTACCTGGTGGGCTTTGTATTTGCCATGTGGCTGGCAACGCGCCGCGCCAACAAACCCGGCAGCGGCTGGAAAAAAGAGGAAGTTGAAAACCTGTTATATGCCGGTTTCCTTGGCGTATTCCTCGGCGGACGTATCGGCTATGTGCTGTTCTATAACTTGCCGCTGTTCCTGGAAAATCCGCTGTATCTGTTCAAGGTTTGGGATGGCGGCATGTCGTTCCACGGCGGCTTGATCGGCGTAATCGTGGTGATGCTGATCTTCGCGCGTCGCACCAAACGCACCTTCTTCCAGGTGAGTGATTTCATCGCTCCGTTGATTCCATTTGGTTTGGGCGCGGGTCGTCTCGGCAACTTCATTAATGGCGAACTGTGGGGCCGCGTGGCACCGGATTTCAAATTCGCCATGCTGTTCCCGGGTTCACGTAGCGAAGATCTCGCGCTGGCGGCCAATAATCCACAATATCAAGAGTTAATGAACACCTACGGTGTGCTGCCGCGTCACGCGTCACAGCTGTATGAACTGTGCCTGGAAGGCATCGTGCTGTTCATCATTCTCAACCTGTTTATTCGCAAACCACGTCCAATGGGCAGCGTTTCTGGCCTGTTCCTGATTGGTTACGGCGCTTTCCGCATTATCGTGGAGTTCTTCCGTCAGCCGGATGCGCAGCTTGGTCTGTTTGAAGGTGGCGTCAGCATGGGACAAATCTTGTCGATTCCAATGATTCTGGCCGGTGTGATTATGATGATCTGGGCCTATCGTCGTCATCCGCAGCAGCAAACTCGAGAGGTAAAATGAAACAGTATCTGGACCTAATGCAACATGTGCTGAATGAAGGCGCAGAAAAGGCCGACCGCACCGGAACCGGCACGCTCTCAATCTTTGGCCACCAGATGCGTTTCAATTTGCAAGACGGTTTTCCGCTGGTGACCACCAAGAAAGTACACTTGCGCTCCATTATTCATGAGCTGCTGTGGTTCCTCAAAGGCGACACCAATATTGGTTATCTGAAAGATAACAAGGTGACCATTTGGGACGAATGGGCGGATGAAAACGGCGATCTTGGTCCGGTGTACGGCAAGCAATGGCGTAGCTGGGGTAAGGCTTCTGGTGAAGAGATTGACCAGATTAGCAAAGTGATTGAGCAGTTGAAGCGCGATCCAGATTCGCGCCGTATCATCGTTTCGGCATGGAACGTCGGTGAATTGGACCAAATGGCATTGGCACCTTGCCACGCCTTCTTCCAGTTCTACGTGGCGAACGGCAAGCTCTCTTGCCAGCTGTATCAGCGTTCGTGCGATATCTTCCTTGGCCTGCCATTCAACATCGCCAGTTATGCGTTGTTAGTGCATATGGTGGCACAGCAGTGCGACCTCGAAGTGGGCGATTTTGTCTGGACCGGTGGCGATACGCACTTGTACAGCAATCACTTAGAGCAGGCACGTCTGCAACTGACGCGTGAACCGCGCCCGCTGCCAAAGCTGGTGATCAAACGTAAACCTGCCTCAATCTTCGACTATCAGTTCGACGATTTTGAGATTGAAGGTTACGATCCGCACCCGGCGATTAAAGCGCCGGTCGCGATCTAACGCTTCCACGATTGAAGATAAGCCCTGCCAGCGTGCAGGGCTTTTTTATGCTGAATCTGTTTGGTCACCATAAATGGCGACCCTACAAAACCGCATCCATTTGTCGTAGGGTCGCCATTTATGGTGACCGAACCCTCGCACCATCCTGATTCTGAATCCCGCTCGCAAAAATCTGTATCCCACTGCACACCGCAGCGATTCCTTGCGTAACGCTTTCCAACACCAATTTCTCTCACTTGTTGTCTCTCTTCCTGACGCGCAAATTACTCGCCATGAACAGAAACCCGAACCACGGCTTCACCTTGCCCGAACTGCTATTGGTGATGGTGATTGCCGGCATACTCAGCGTTGGCGCATTACAAGGTTGGCAGCGCTGGCAGCAGTATCAACAACTGCGCGACAGCGTGCAGCAATTGCAGGGATATCTACTGCGATTACGCGCGTATGCCAACTGGCACAATCGCGACGTGGTGTTGTGGTTACAGCCGGGCGAAAACGGCTGCCTGGGCGCGGGGACAAAACCCGCAGAAGGCTGTGCTGTAGCTTCACGCTGGTTATTCAAACTGCCGCATGAAGGCGTGCGCCTGGTCGCGATCAATGGTGAAGTGGGCTTTTATGGTCGCCGTGATGTAGCTCGCCCTGGCAGCGTGGATATTGCCAGCGCCGCAGGACGCTGGCGCCTCATCATCTCCGCCAGAGCGCGTATTCGCGCCTGCCAGCCGGGAGAGAAAGGATGCGAGTAAGTGGCAGAGTGCGGCAAAGCGGATTCAGCCTACTGGAAATGCTGATCGCCATAGCGGTCGGGGCGATTTTGATGGTCAGTGTAGGCCGATTTTTGCCGCTGCTGATGGAGCAAAATCTGCGCCTGCAACAGCGCGTGCAGTTGCAACAAGAGTTGCAGCAGATCGCCAATACGCTGCACAAGTCGCTACGACGCGCAGGTTATTGTCATGGGCAATGCAGCGGATCGGCTCTGACACTTGCTGCTAACGGAAGCTGTGTATTGCTGCGTTGGGATGAGAACAGTAACGGGCGCTGGGAAGGTGTCGGCCACAGTGAAAGTGATTATTACGGTTATCGGCTGCGCAGTGGACAGCTGGAAATGCAACGTGGCGTCGATGAATGTAACAGCGCTGGCTGGGAAAGATTATCCGATCCGGCCTTTCTCACCATCAGCGCTTTCAAACTTGAGCGGCAAGGTTCACGTCTTATCCTGCAACTGGCAGCCAACGCCAGCAATCAAAGCGTTGAGCTTGAAAGCTGGATTGAAGGAATCAATCTGTGAAGCAAACAGGGAACAGTACGCTGGGCATGGTGTTGATGATGTTGTTAATGGGCGGATTAACGTTGCACGCGACGCGTAGCCAACTGTCGCAAAACATGGTGTTGGTGGCGGATGAACAACAACATCATCAGGATTTCTGGCTGGCGCACTCTGCCTTAACCTGGGGCAGCGTGCAAAACTGGCCGCAGCAAACCGGCTGGCAATGTCAGCAATGGACGGCTGAACAATGGCAAAGCTGCTTATTACGCATGGAGGATGACAATGCGTTGTTATCGGGGCACGGAGAAGGGCGCGCGCTATGGCTATATCGCTGGGTATCAATGCGCAATACGCAGCCGGAATTACAAGAACACGGCTGGATCGATTACTGCCCGTTGTCGCAGACAACCTTGTGTCAGCCCGAAGCAGCAGGGTTTTAGCTTAGCGGAAACCTTGGTGGCGATGCTGCTGCTAGCGATGACCATCAGCACATTGCTGCAATACCATCGCGCTTTAGCGTTGGGTTTCAGCCAGCAGTGGCAACAGCGACAGGCATGGCGCGTCGCAGGTCAGGCGCTGTTGGGGCGGGAGGTTGCTGATTGGCAGATACAGCGCCAGCAGCAGAGCTTTTCTGGCGGTTGCATTTTGGAACGCGTTACCGTTACAGGGCCACAGCAACGTAGCGCTTCGCTGGCGCAGCTCAATTGCCACTAGCGGTAGGCATCACCGGTGATAAACGGTAGAGTGGCCGAGCTGTATGCATACTTTTATACCCGAATAATTTGAGTCGCAGGAAGGCGGCAAGCTTGTGAATCTCCAGGAGCTTACTCAAGTAAGTGACTGGGGTGAGCAAGTGTAGCCAACGCACCTGTGGCTTGAAGTATGACGGGTATAACATTAGGAGAAATATGTTCCGGGTCTATCACTCTAATCAGCTTGATTTGCTAAAAAATCTGGCAGGTATTTTGATTGAAAATCAGCCGCTTGCCGATCCTCTTGCCGCAGAGCAAGTGCTGGTGCAAAGCCCCGGTATGGCGCAATGGCTGCAAATGGAACTGGCAAACAGTTTCGGTATCGCCGCCAATATCGACTTCCCGCTGCCCGCCAGTTTTATCTGGAACATGTTCGTTAAGGTGCTGCCGGATATTCCCGAAGAGAGCGCTTTTACCAAAGCCAGCATGAGCTGGAAGCTAATGCATCGCTTGCCGACTCTGCTGGAGCAAGAAGCATTTCAGCCGCTGCGTCACTATCTCAACGACGACGAAGACAAGCGCAAGCTGTATCAACTTAGCGCTCGTGTTGCAGACCTGTTTGACCAATATCTGGTGTACCGCTCGGATTGGCTTAACAGTTGGGAGCGTGGTGAACTTATTGACGGCTTAGGCGAATCACAATTGTGGCAAGCGCCGCTGTGGTGTGATCTGGTCAGTTTCACCGAAAGTCTCGGTCAGCCGATGTGGCATCGTGCCAATCTCTATGCACGCTTTATTCGCGAGCTGGAACAGGCACAAACGCCGCCGCCTGGTTTGCCGCAGCGCGTGTTCATCTGCGGTATTTCCGCGCTGCCGCCGGTCTATCTGCAAGCGCTGGAAGCGCTGGGCCGTCACATTGATATCCATCTGCTGTTCACCAATCCTTGCCGCCATTATTGGGGCGACATTCAGGATTATGCTTTCTTAGCGAAGCTGCAAAGCCGCCAGCGCCGCCGCATTCAATCCGACGAGATGCAGCCGCTATTCCGCCATCCTGCTGGTGCAACCGCGTTATTCAACGATCTCGGCGAACAACAACTGACAAATCCGTTGCTGGCTTCATGGGGCAAGTTGGGGCGAGATAACCTGTTTTTGCTCAGCCAGATGGAGTCAGCTGCCAACGATATTGATGCTTTTGTTGAGCTCACGCCGGACAACCTGCTGCATAGCCTGCAAGCGGATCTGCTGAATCTGGATGACAAAGCGGTGATCGGCCTGAATGCCGGTGAGCTGGCTAACAGCAGCGAAAAACGTCTGCTCGATCCACATGATCGCTCAATTACGTTGCAAGTGTGTCACAGCGCGCAACGTGAAGTGGAAGTGCTACAAGATCATCTGCTGGCATTGATGGAGGAAAATCCTGACCTAAAGCCACGCGACATCATCGTGATGGTGGCGGATATCGACAGCTACGCGCCCTTTATTCAGGCAGCTTTTGCCAGCGCGCCAGCCGAACGCTATTTGCCTTTCGCGATTTCGGATCGTCGTGCCAGCCAGGCGCACCCGGCGATTCTGGCGTTACTGAGCTTGCTGGCGTTGCCAGACAGTCGTTTTGCTTCGGAAGACGTGTTGGCGCTGTTGGAAGTTCCGGCGCTGGCGCAGCGATTCTCCGTGGATGAAAGCGGATTGCGCCTGCTGCGCCGTTGGGTGATGGAATCGGGGATTCGCTGGGGTCTGGATGATGCCAGCGTGGAAGCATTAGCGTTGCCGGTAACAGGACAACATACCTGGCGATTCGGCTTGCAGCGCATGCTGCTCGGCTATGCGCTAGAGAGCCACAACGGTGCCTGGCAAGGCATTCTGCCGTATGACGAATCCAGCGGTTTAATCGCTGAGTTGGCGGGGCATCTGGCGGAATTGTTGTCACGGCTTGAAGACTGGCGGGCAAAACTGGCCGCTGAGCGCACACTTGCCGATTGGCTACCGCTGTGCCGTGAGCTGGTGGAGTGCTTCTTCGCTGGCGATGCGGAAAGCGATGCCGCGCTGTTGCTGGTGGAAACGCAATGGCAGCAGATCATTGAACAGGGCATGCAGGCAGCATATCAACAACCCATTCCGGTCACGCTCTTACGCGATGAGCTGCGATCGCGCCTTGACCAACAGCGCATTAGCCAGCGTTTTCTGGCCGGTCCAATCAACTTCTGTACGTTGATGCCAATGCGTTCCATTCCCTTCAAGGTGGTGTGTTTGCTGGGAATGAACGATGGTGTTTACCCACGAACATTAGCGCCGCTTGGCTTCGATCTTATGCAGCAGCAAATGCGCAAAGGCGATCGAAGTCGTCGCGATGATGACCGTTATCTGTTCCTCGAAGCACTGATTTCGGCGCAAGAACAGCTGTATATCAGCTATATCGGCCGCGCGATTCAGGACAATACCGAACGCTATCCATCGGTTCTGGTGAGCGAACTGGTCGATTACTTGGGGCAAAGTTTCTGTTTGCCGGGCGATGAACAGTGCGAGCCAGATGTCAGCGAACAACGCGTGCGTGAGCATCTGCAAACGGTGCACAGCCGTATGCCGTTCGCGGCGGAAAACTTCCAGCCGGGCGCATATGGACAAAGCTTTGCCGCTGAGTGGTTGCCTGCCGCCACCGGCAGCGGCGTGGCGCAGCCTGATTTCATCCAGCCGTTATCTGCGCAGCCAGTGGAAACCGTATCGCTGGAGCAATTGTTACGCTTCTGGCGTCATCCGGTGCGTGCCTGGTTCCAGCAGCGTTTAGGTGTGGCTTTCTGGATGGAGGAGAGCGAATTGCCGGATAGCGAACCGTTCGCGCCCGATAGTTTAGAACGTTACCAAATCAACGCTCAGCTATTGAATACGCTGGTCAACGGCGACGATCCGGCGCAGTTATATGCGCGCCATCGTGCCGCAGGCAATCTGCCCTATGGCGCGTTTGGGGAACTTTTCTGGCAGAGTCAGACCGAAGAGATGCAGGAAGTGGCGGCGGAAGTCAGCGGTCAGCGTCAAGCGGCTGAAAGTTGGGAAATCAACCTCACCTTAGGTGACGTGCAATTGACCGGCTGGCTGACTCAGGTGCAAGCTGACGGATTGCTGCGCTGGCGGCCTGGCGTGCTGAACATGAACGATGGTTTGCTACTTTGGCTGGAGCATCTGGTGTACTGCGCCTTAGGTGGATCGGGTGAAAGTCGCATGTATGGGCGCAAGCAAAGCCATTGGCGTTTCACTGCGCTGCCAGCCGAACAGGCATTATTTCTGCTGAATCAGTACGTTGAAGGATATCAGGCCGGATTAATGCAGCCGCTGATGTTGTTGAACAAAAGCGGTGGTGCATGGCTGGATGCCAGCTTTGATAGCAAGTCACAGCAATTGCTGGAAGACGAAGCAACGCAGAAAAAGGCACTTAACAAACTGCTGCAAGCCTGGCAGGGTGGTTATCAAGTGGAAGGCGAGGGCAGTGATCCCTATTTGCAACGCCTAAGCCGAACCTTAGATGACGATGCCGTTCAGGCGATTATCGCGGCAGCAAAACAATGGTATTTACCGGTGCGTCTCGCACAGCAAAATGATGCATAGCAACAGGTAGAAGCGTGTCTTGCGCGACTGCCAACACTATAAAAATTGGTTTTATTTCATCGCTGGGCACACAGCCAGCGATATAGGGTAATGAAAGGGGTTTAAATGCGGATTAACGCACGCTGGATAGGCGCGCTGCTGCTGAGTACCGTAGCGCTGAATGCCTTTGCCGATGTCGATAGCGGTTGGCAACCTATCAAAGAAACTATTCGTAAAAGTGACCACGATCCGCGCAGTTATCAGGCGATCACATTAAGCAACGGCATGACGGTTCTGCTGGTTTCGGATGCTGATGCACCAAAATCACTGGCAGCACTGACGTTACCTATCGGTTCGCTGGATGATCCCAATCAGCAATTGGGACTGGCGCATTATCTCGAACACATGGTGTTGATGGGCTCAAAGCTCTATCCACAGCCCGACAATCTTGCCGAATTTCTGAAAAAACACGGCGGTAGCCATAACGCCAGCACCGCTTCGTATCGCACCGCGTTCTATCTGGAAGTGGAGAACGATGCGCTGCAACCGGCGGTGGATCGTCTGGCGGATGCGATTGCTGAACCGTTGCTCGATCCGGTTAATGCCGATCGTGAACGTCATGCGGTCAATGCCGAATTGACCATGGCGCGCTCGCGTGATGGCTTGCGTATGGCGCAAGTCGGTGCGGAAACCCTCAATCCCGCGCATCCTGGTTCGCGCTATTCAGGCGGTAACCTTGATACGTTGAGTGACAAACCGGACAGCAAACTGCATCAGGCGCTGACTGATTTTTATCATAGCCACTACTCAGCCAATCTGATGAAGGCGGTGATCTACAGCAACAAACCGCTGCCGAAAATGGCGGATATTGCGGCGAAAACCTTTGGCCGCGTGGCCAATAGCCAAACCAAAGTGCCGGAGATTGAAGTCCCGGTGGTGACCGATGCGCAGAAAGGCATCATCATCCATTACGTACCCGCTCAGCCGCGCAAGCAGTTAAAAATTGAATTCCGCATCGCCAACAACAGCGACAAATTCCGCAGCAAAACCGATACGCTGATCAGCTACATTCTCGGCAATCGCAGCAAAAACACGTTGAATGATTGGCTGCAAAAACAAGGTTTGGCGGACGGTGTCAGTGCCGGGGCCGATCCAATGACCGAGCGCAACAGCGGCGTGTTTGCCATCAGCGTGTCGTTAACCGATAAAGGCCTGGCGCAGCGCGACGAAGTGGTGGCAGCGGTGTTTAGCTATCTCGACATGCTGCGCGATAAAGGCATCAGCCAGGATTACTTTGATGAAGTCTCACATGTATTGGCGCTGGATTTCCGTTATCCGTCGATCACACGTGACATGGATTACATCGAATGGTTAGTGGATACCATGCTGCGCGTGCCGGTCGAACACACGCTGGATGCGCCTTATCTCGCCGATCAGTTTGATCCCACCGCCATCAAATCTCGCCTTGATGAAATGACGCCGCAAAATGCGCGAATCTGGTATATCAGCCCGCAAGAGCCGCACAACAAAGAAGCCTATTTTGTCAATGCACCGTATCAGGTGGATAAAATCAGCGCCGCCCAGTTCAGCGATTGGCAGCAACGCGCTACACAGCTACACCTGTCGATGCCGACGCTGAATCCCTACATTCCTTCTGATTTCTCTATCATGCCTTCTGACGGCAAAAACTATCAGCACCCGATTGCGCTGACTAATGGCGATAGCATGCGCATCTATTGGATGCCAAGCCAGCTGTTCGCCAGCGAACCCAAAGCGGCGATTACGCTGGCGCTGCGCAACAAAGCGGCAATCAGCGATGCGCGTCAGCAGGTGCTGTTTGGTCTCAATGACTACCTTTCCAGCGTGGCGCTGGATGAACTGAACTCGCAGGCTTCTGTCGGCGGCATCAGTTTCTCTACCGGCGAAGATGATGGCATCGTATTTAGCGCCAGTGGCTTCACTCAGCGCTTGCCGGAATTGCTGAAAAAGCTGGTGGAAGGCTACGCCACCTTTACGCCGGATCAGCAGCAGCTAGAACAGGCCAAATCATGGTATCTGGATCGTCTGGAAGCGGCAGAAAAAGGCAAAGCCTTCGAGCAGGCGATTCAGCCGATGCAGATGCTGTCGCAACTGCCTTACACCCAGCGCGAAACCCGTCGCAATCTGGTGAAAGACATCACGCTGAAAGAGGTTACGGATTATCGTGATGCGCTGATTCATCATGCGACGCCGGAAATGATGGTAGTGGGGAATCTCTCTGCCGATCGCGTCAAAACGCTCGGCGGCGAGCTAAAGCAACAGTTGCAAAGCGATGGGCATGGCTACTGGCACAGCGATTATGTGGCGGTAGATAAAGCGATGAAAGCCAACCTGCAAAAAGCGGGTAGCAGCACCGATTCGGCATTGGCCGCGCTGTATGTGCCGCTGGGCTATGACGAGTACCAAAGCATGGCGAACAGCACCATGTTGAGCCAGATCGTGCAGCCATGGTTCTACAACCAGCTTCGTACCGAGGAACAACTCGGTTACGCGGTATTTGCTTATCAGATGCCGATTGGCCGTCAATGGGGCATCGGTTTCTTGCTGCAAAGTAACAGCAAGCAGCCAGCCTATTTGCTGCAACGCTTCCAGGCGTTCTATACGCAGGCGGAACAGCGTCTGCGCAGCATGAAAGCGGAAGATTTCGCCCAGTATCAACAGTCGCTGATCAATGATATGAAACAGCGCCCGCAAACGCTGGATGAAGAAGCAAACCGCTTCAATCGCGATTTTAAACGGCAGAATTTTGCCTTCGATACGCGTGAAAAAGCCATTGAGCAGATCCAGAAACTAACGCCTACTGGCTTGGCGGACTTCTTCCATCAGGCGGTGTTAAGCCAACAGGGCATGGCGATGATCTCGCAAATTGGCGGTAGCCATGATGGCGCCACCAAAGATGATTATGCGCAACTGCCGGGCTGGACCACGTGGGATGAAGTGCAGAAGTTACAACAATCCTTGCCTGTAAAGAGTGATGTGCAATGAGTCAACTACCTGAATCGCTCAATCCTTTGACGCTGCCGCTGCGCGGTGAACGTCTGATTGAGGCCTCCGCCGGAACAGGCAAAACCTTCACCATCGGTTTGCTCTACCTGCGTTTGCTGCTGGGCTTGGGTGGGCAAAATGCCTATTCTCGCCCGCTGTCGGTGGAGGAGATTCTGGTGGTGACCTTTACCGAGGCTGCCACCGCTGAATTGCGTGGGCGTATTCGTGCCAATATCCACGAGTTGCGGTTAGCATGCCTGCGCGGCGTCAGCAGTAACCCAATGCTGATGCAACTGCTGCAAGAGATCCCGCAGCCCGCTGATGCCGCTTCGTTGTTGCTGGCGGCGGAACGTCAGATGGATGAAGCGGCAATCTTCACCATTCACGGCTTCTGCCAGCGCATGCTGAATCTCAATGCGTTTGAGTCCGGCATGCTGTTTGAACAGCAATTAATCGAAGATGAACAACTGCTGCTGCGCCAGGCGACGGCAGATTTCTGGCGTCGACATTGCTATCCGCTGACGCTGGATGTCGCACGGGTGATTGTCAGTGAGTGGAGTGGTCCAGAACAACTGCTGGCAACGCTGCGCCCGTGGCTGCAAGGTGAATCGCCCAGCCTGCTTTTACCGCCTGGCGATAATGAAACCCTGGCATCACGTCACAGCGCAAACCTGGCGCGTATTGCCGCGATTAAAGCGCAATGGCAAGCGGTCGGTGACGACGTGTTGACGCTGGTTGGGCAATCCGATGTGGATAAGCGCAGCTACAGCAGTAAAAACTTGCCCGTTTGGGTTAGCAAAATCAGTTTCTGGGCACAAAGCGAAACGCATGATTATCAGGTGCCAGCTGAATTGGCGCGCTTTGGTCAACGCATGCTTGATGAGAAAACCAAAAAGGGCAATCCGCCGCAGCATGCCTTATTCGATGCTATCGATCGCTTTATTGCCCAGCCGTTATCGCTACGCGATCTGGTGATTGCGCGTGCGTTAGTGGACATTCGCGCTGCGGTACGGAAAGAGAAACGCCAGCAGGCGCTATTAGGTTTTGACGATTTGCTCAGTCGGCTGGACGAAGCGCTGCAACAGCCGAGCGGTGAACAATTGGCGCAAGCGATTCGCCAGCGTTTCCCGGTGGCGTTAATCGATGAGTTCCAGGATACCGATCCGCTGCAATACCGCATCTTCAGCACGCTGTATGTTAATCAACCGCAGCACGCGCTATTGCTGATTGGCGATCCCAAGCAGGCGATTTATGCCTTTCGCGGCGCGGATATTTTTACCTATATTCGCGCGCGTAATGAAGTTAGCGCCCACTATACGCTCGACACTAACTGGCGCTCCTCTCCTGCCATGGTGAATAGCGTTAATCAGCTGTTTACTCGCCTCGATGCACCGTTTTTATTCAGCGAAATTCCCTTCTTGCCGGTACAGTTCGCGCCGCCGAATCAGCTGCTTTCGCTGAGCATCGATCGGGTTGAACAAGCGGCATTGCGTTTCTGGTTACAGCCGGAAAGTTGCAGCGTGGCCGATTATCAACAGCGCATGGCGCAGCAATGTGCCGCGGATATCAGCCGCTGGCTGCAAGCCGGACAGCAACAGCGTGCCATGCTGGGCAAAGCCCTAGCGTTACGGCCGGTGCAAGCGTCTGACATCACGGTGCTGGTGCGCAGTCGCAATGAAGCCAACCTGATTCGTGAAGCGCTCAATCAACTGGGCATCCCGTCGGTCTATCTCTCCAACCGCGACAGCGTTTACACCACACCGGAAGCGCGTGAACTGCTGTGGTTGCTCCAGGCGGTATTAGCGCCAGAGCAAGAGCGCATGCTACGAACCGCGCTGGCAACGTCGCTGTTTGCTTTCGACGCCGCGCAACTTGATGCCCTGGATCAGGATGCACGCGGATGGGATGAACTGGTGGATACTTTTGCCCGCTGGCAACTGGTGTGGCAGCAGCGTGGCGTATTACCGATGCTGCGCGAAATGATGCTGGAGCGTCAGTTGGCGGAAAACTTGCTGGCATCGGAAAACGGCGAGCGACGCCTGACCGATTTGCTGCATCTCGGCGAACTGTTACAGGAAGCCGCGTCTCAACTCGACAGCCCGCATGCGTTGGTGCGTCATCTGGCACAGCAAATTGCACGGCCCGATAGCCAATCATCCAGCCAGCAATTGCGCCTCGAAAGCGACCGCCATCTGGTGCAAATCGTCACCATCCATAAATCCAAAGGGCTGCAATATCCGTTGGTGTGGCTGCCGTTTGCCGCCGGTTTTCGGGAAGCGGATACCGCGCTGTATCACGACCGCGAAAATTTTGACGCGGTGCTGGATCTGCAAGCCGACGAGGAGAGTTTGGCGCTGGCCGAGCAAGAGCGTCTGGCCGAAGATTTGCGCTTACTGTACGTGGCGCTGACGCGTTCGATCTATCACTGTAGCGTGGGCGTCGCGCCGCTGTTTCGTGGCACGCGCAAAAAAGAGGGCGAGAGCGATTTGCACAAAAGTGCGCTGGGTTACTTGCTACAACGTGGCGAAGCGGCGACATCAGAACAACTCGCCAGCTTACTCAACGAAATAGCTGCCAGCGACACCGATGTGGTGGTGGCGGACAATATTCAGGCTGAGCGTTGGCAGGTTGACGCAGTTGCGGACAGCCAGCTTGCTGCTCGCAGCATAACGCGTTTGTTGGCCGATCCATGGCGCGTCACCAGTTATTCTGGATTGCAGCAGCATGGCACGCATCGTGTGTTAGAGGTGATGCCCAATTTTGATGTTGAAGCGGCGGGCGAGGAGGATCGTGAAGATGATTTGCAGGCCGCGCTGACGCCACATCATTTTCCGCGCGGTGCGGCTCCCGGCACCTTCTTGCATGAACTGTTCGAATCACTGGATTTCCCGCAGCCGCCGTCAGACGAGACGTTGGCGCAGCATCTACAAAACAACGGTTATCCGCTGCACTGGCAGCCGATGCTCAGCGAGTGGATCGCCCGTGTCGTCAGCACACCGCTAAACGCAGAAGGTATTCATTTGGCAGGCGTGCAGCGCAGTGATTGCTTAGTGGAAATGGGATTTTATCTGCCGATTGATAATGTGCTGACGGCACGTGATTTGAGCGCGTTGATTGCCGAGGATGCATTGTCCGCACAGGCGCCGCCGCTGGATTTCCGTCAGGTGCAAGGCATGCTGAAAGGCTTTATCGATTTAGTGTTCCGCTGGCAGGGTAAATATTACTTGCTGGATTACAAATCTAACTGGCTCGGTGAAAGCCATGAAGCCTATACGCCTCAAGCCATGGCGCAAGCGATGATCGACCACCGCTACGATTTGCAGTATCAACTCTACACGCTGGCGCTACATCGTTATTTGAAACATCGCGTGCCGGATTACGATTATGAGCAGCATTTTGGCGGCGTCTTCTATCTGTTCCTGCGCGGCATGGATGGCAGCTCGCCGGACAATGGCGTGTTCCATACGCGACCCACGTTCGACTTCGTTTCACAACTGGATAGCCTGTTTCGCGGGCCAGGAGCCGCAGCGTGAGCGGGATGACGGCGTTATTAGCTCAGGCGGCTGAACTGCGATTGCTGCGATCGCTGGATATCCAATTTGCCCAACTTTTGGCGGATGATCAGCAGCCTGCGCGATTACTACTGGCGGCGTGTCTGAGTGCCGAAGCGGGCGACGGGCACGTCTGCTTGCCGCTGAAGCAATTGAGCCGCGACAATCTTTTTAATAGCCGCCATACGGAATTAGCCAATGCGATTTGGCAGGTGGCGGGAGCGCCGCAAGATTGGCAAGCCATCGTCAGTGGCTGGACAGCGCTCAGTACCGATGAACAGGCGGCACCGATTGTTATGAGTAACGGTCGTTTGTATTTACATCGACTGTGGCAAAACGAAGGTCAGGTGGCGCGTTTCTTCCAGTCTGCATCTGCGGTACAACATTTTGCGCCAGAAGACGTCAGGGCGGTGCTGGATCAGCTGTTTGGCACCGAGCCAGACAACTGGCAGAAAATCGCGGCGGCTGTGGCGCTGACGCAGAAAACCGCGGTGATTTCTGGCGGTCCCGGCACCGGGAAAACCACCACGGTGGCAAAACTGTTGGCGGCGCTGATTCGTCTTAGCCAAGGTGCATTGCGCATTCAATTAGCGGCGCCAACCGGAAAAGCGGCGGCGCGACTCACTGAATCATTGGGTAAAGCATTGCAAAAACTGCCGGTTAGCGAGGCAGAGCGCCAACGCTTTCCTACCGATGCCACCACTTTGCACCGCTTGCTTGGCGCACAGCCCGAAACGCAGCGATTGCGCTATCACGCAGGCAATCCATTGCATCTGGACGTGCTGGTGGTGGATGAAGCTTCCATGGTCGATCTCGGCATGATGGCAAATTTTATCGCGGCACTGCCGCCGCAGGCGCGGGTGATTTTCCTCGGTGACCGCGATCAGTTAGCGTCGGTAGAAGCTGGGGCGGTGCTGGGCGATATCTGTCGTTGCGCCGAAGCAGGTTACAGCGTGGCGCGCGCTGCGCAGTTGAGCGAGTTAACCGGCTGCACGGTGGAAGGTGTTGATGATGACAGCGCGCCAGCGGTGCGTGATGCGATTTGTCTGCTGCGTAAAAGTTATCGTTTTGATGCCAATTCCGGCATTGGCAAGCTGGCAACCGCGATAAACGCCGGTGATGCTAAAGCTGTCGACGCTGCATTTCAGGCCGGATTCAGTGATATCACACGCCAGCCGTTGAATGATGGCGATGCTTATCTAGCGATGTTGGCGGAGATTGCCGCAGGTTATCAGCCATTCCTGAAGCTGATTAGTCAGCGCGCCGATCCGGCGGAGATCATCGCGGCGTTTGGTCGTTATCAGTTGTTGTGCGCCTTGCGTGAGGGCCCGTTTGGGGTGCAGGGATTGAATCAGCGCATTGAGCAAAAGTTGATTCAACTGCAATTGATTCGTCGTCCAACGGGCGGCAGTCGCTGGTATCAAGGTCGTCCGGTGATGGTGACACGCAATGACAATGCGCTTGGCCTGTTTAACGGTGATATCGGCATTACGTTGTTCGATGATGAAGGCCTGCTTAAAGTCTTTTTCCCGTTGCCAGATGGCAGCATCAAGGCGGTGCAGCCAAGCCGTCTACCGACGCACGATACCGCATGGGCGATGACGGTGCACAAATCGCAAGGTTCGGAGTTTGATCACACCGCGCTGGTGCTGCCCGCGCAATTCCTGCCGGTGCTGACACGTGAATTGATCTACACCGCGATTACCCGTGCGCGTAAGCAGTTGACGTTATATAGCGATGAAAGCGTATTCCGTCGCGCGGTGCAGTTACGTACGCAGCGTCGCAGCGGATTGCTGGAGCGGTTGGGCGGGGAGTGATTGTTGGCAATTCCGTGCGGTTTTCAGCCAGGTCACCATAAATGGCGACCTTACGTCCAAGATGTTGTAGGGTCGCCATTCATGGCGACCACATACATCAGGCGTTAACCCAAATCGGCCATCAGCACTTTTGAGCGGCGCTGATAGTTGTACATCTGCTTCTTGCTTTCAGGCAGCGACTCAATATCCACCGGTGTAAATCCGCGCTCCTGGAACCAGTGAATACTGCGCGTGGTCAACACGAACAGCTTCTTCAAGCCCATCTGACGTGCCTGGAGCGCCACGCGATCCAACAACAGCTCGCCGCGTGAAGAACTGCGGTAATCCGGATGTACGGCAACGCACGCCATCTCACCAATCAACTCATCCGGGAACGGATAAAGCGCCGCACAGGCGATGGTCAAATTATCGCGTTGGATGATGGTAAACTTATCGATCTCCATCTCCAGTTGCTCACGTGAACGACGCACCAAAATACCTTGCTGTTCCAGCGGACGAATCAGTTCCAGAATGCCACCGATATCGTTGATGTTGGCACGGCGAATCTGTTCAGCGGACTCCATCACAATCTGCGTACCGATACCGTCGCGCGAGAACAACTCTTGCAGCAACGCGCCATCTTCCTGATAGCTGATTAAATGGCTGCGACGCACGCCGCTGCGGCAGGCTTTCACCGCACCACGCAGGAAACGAACTGTGCCGGAGAGGAAATCACCATCGCTTTCCATTTCGTCGATGCGCGCTTGCGCTTCGTTCGGGAACAGCTCGGAGATAATGTTGCCATCGCGATCGGTTACGCCTTGCTCAGAGCAAAAGCCGATCATTTTCTCGGCCTTCAACTTAATCGCTAACTGCGTCGCCACTTCTTCCGAGGTCAGGTTAAAGCTCTCGCCGGTCACTGAAACGGCCACCGGGCCGAGCAACACAATCGCATCGTTATCCAGTTGACGATGAATCGCCTCTTCATCAATACGGCGGATACGGCCGCTGTGACAATAATCCACGCCATCATCGACACCCAGCGGCTGCGCGATAATGAAGTTGCCGCTGACCACATTAATATGTGCGCCTTGCAGCGGCGTATTGTTGAGGCTCATCGACAGACGCGCGGTGATGTCCAGCTGCAAACGACCCGCCGCTTGCTTCACCAGTTCCAGCGACTGTGCATCAGTCACACGGGTGTGTTTGTGGTAAATCGGTTCCAGATTTTGCTGGGCCATGCTGGCATCGATCTGCGGACGTGCGCCGTAGACCACCACTAAGCGAATGCCGAGGCTATGCAATAGGCCAATATCATTTACGATGCTAGAGAAGTTCTCATGCTCGATGGCTTCACCACCCAGCATGATGACAAAGGTCTTGTCACGGTGGGTATTTATATAGGGAACGGTATGACGAAAACCCTGAACCAGCTCTGTACTACGTTCCTTCACGGCAAACCCTCTATGCATGTTTATTCGTAATTTTCGTATTTTTATGCTCTTTTGCCGATTAATGCAAGCGTCGGACCTGACGTTACTTTACGATTTTCCTGATGCAACCCACGCTAACAGCCTGCATTATCTGGTTTTTCCGGCAAGACAAGACATTCCTGATTGAATAAAGTTTTCGCCTTCTGGTCATCAAATGACGATATTTTAGACAAAGCACAGCAGTTGGAGCGGCATGTCCGAAGCTTTTACACGACGACGATTATTACAAGGCGCAGGCGCATTATGGCTGCTTAGCGTCACGCGCACCGGGATGGCAGCTAGCCAGCATATTGTGGCGGTGCGCATCTGGCCATCATCGACTTACTCCCGCGTTACTCTGGAATCCAACGTTCCTCTCAAGTACAAGCAGTTCACGCTGAGTAATCCTAATCGGCTGGTGATTGATATCGAAAATATGCACATTAATCCGGTACTGAAAGGTGTCGATAAATTGGTGCGTGTTGACGATCCCTACATTAAAACCGCGCGTGTCGGCCAATTCGACGCCAATACCGTGCGTATCGTGCTGGAACTGAAGCGCAGTATTACGCCGAAGACCTTCACGCTGGCGCCTGTCGCGGGCATCAAGCATCGATTAGTGGTCGATCTCTATCCGAGCCAAAAGTCGCAGGAAGAGGATCCCTTACTGGCATTACTGCAGGATTACAATCAGGGCGATCTGGAGCGCGATCAGCCGGTGCAAGCCGCGTTACCTGGTAAAGCGGGGCGCGATCGACCGATTATCATCATGATCGATCCCGGTCATGGCGGGGAAGATCCCGGCGCGCACGGCAAAAACAAAACGCGTGAGAAAGATATTGTGCTGAAGATTGGTCGCTATCTAAAGGCGCTGATCGACAAAGAACGCAACATGAAAGCCTATATGACGCGCAACGAGGATGTGTTTATTCCGCTGCGCGTGCGGGTGGCGAAAGCGCGTAAACAGCGTGCTGATCTGTTTATCTCGATTCACGCCGATGCCTTTACCAGCCGGGCTGCGCGTGGTTCATCGGTGTTTGCGCTTTCAACCAGCGGCGCGACCTCAGCGGCAGCACGCTTCCTTGCCCAGACGCAGAATGAAGCCGATTTGATTGGCGGCGTCAGTATGAGCGGCGATCGCTACCTCGATCACACCATGTTCGATATGGTGCAGCGCCAAACCATTAGCGACAGTTTGAAGTTTGGCAAAGAGGTGCTGACGCGCATGGGGCGCATCAATCATCTGCACAAACGCACGGTAGATCAGGCGGGATTTGCAGTATTAAAAGCGCCGGATATACCGTCCATCCTGGTGGAAACCGCGTTTATTAGTAACGTGGAAGAGGAGCGCAAATTGCGCACACCGCGCTATCAGCATGAAGTGGCTGAGGCGATTCTGCATGGCATTAAGGCGTATTTTGATAAGGGCGCGGCGCTGGCGCATCGATAAGAGGAAAAGTGGCAGCAATGCCGCTTTTTTCCGAACAGCAGAAACAAAAAAACACCCGTTAAGGTGTTTAAATGATTGGTTGCGGGGGCCGGATTCGAACCGACGACCTTCGGGTTATGAGCCCGACGAGCTACCAGGCTGCTCCACCCCGCGTCCGATTGACGCATTTCGCGACACTTTACTTCCCATCCATTCTTCTTAAGACAATTGGTTGCGGGGGCCGGATTCGAACCGACGACCTTCGGGTTATGAGCCCGACGAGCTACCAGGCTGCTCCACCCCGCGTCCGATTGACGCATTTCGCGACACTTTACTTCCCATCCATTCTTCTTAAGACAATTGGTTGCGGGGGCCGGATTCGAACCGACGACCTTCGGGTTATGAGCCCGACGAGCTACCAGGCTGCTCCACCCCGCGTCCGATTGACGCATTTCGCGACACTTTACTTCCCATCCATTCTTCTTAAGACAATTGGTTGCGGGGGCCGGATTCGAACCGACGACCTTCGGGTTATGAGCCCGACGAGCTACCAGGCTGCTCCACCCCGCGTCCGATTGACGCATTTCGCGACACTTTACTTCCCATCCATTCTTCTTAAGACAATTGGTTGCGGGGGCCGGATTCGAACCGACGACCTTCGGGTTATGAGCCCGACGAGCTACCAGGCTGCTCCACCCCGCGTCCGATTGACGCATTTCGCGACACTTTACTTCCCATCCATTCTTCTTAAGACAATTGGTTGCGGGGGCCGGATTCGAACCGACGACCTTCGGGTTATGAGCCCGACGAGCTACCAGGCTGCTCCACCCCGCGTCCGATTGACGCATTTCGCGACACTTTACTTCCCATCCATTCTTCTTAAGACAATTGGTTGCGGGGGCCGGATTCGAACCGACGACCTTCGGGTTATGAGCCCGACGAGCTACCAGGCTGCTCCACCCCGCGTCCGTGGATGCGCACTATACTCTCGGCGCGCTGTGATGCAACCCCTTTTTGAGACAAAGCTTCAAATTTACAGTCAGTTGGTGAACAAACCCACCATTCGCTTATTTATTATACAGATGTGAGCAAGGCCGCGAGCGACGGATTTCATTCTCTGCGCCCCTTTGCTATCGTCGCCAGGCAAACAATCGATAAAAAGAGAAAGTTATGAAAGCACATTGGGCGAAGTATGCACTGACGGGCGCGTTTCTCGCGCTACTCGCGGGTTGTAGCTCCAAACCGACCGATCGCGGTCAACAATATATAGATGGCAAGCTGGAGCAACCGCTCGGGCTGGTCAATCAGCCGAATGCCAAAGGGCGTCCGGTGAATGGCAAAGACTTTAGTGACCAGGTGGTGCAGATTCAAACCGCATCGTCTGGCCTGTTCGGTCGTAACAACGGCACATATAGCGCGATTCAAAACTGGCTGTTATCGGGTGCCGATACGCGTCAGCTCAACCAGTTTGGTTTGAACGCCTATCAGATGGAAGGCACCGACAATTACGGCAACGTACAGTTTACCGGTTACTACACGCCAGTGGTTGAAGCGCGTTATACCCGTCAGGGCGAGTTCCAGTATCCGATCTACCGCATGCCGCCGCGCACGCGTGGGCAGAAATTGCCGAGCCGCGCTTCTATCTATAGTGGCGGTCTCGACGATCGCTATGTGATCGCTTACAGCAATTCGCTGATTGATAACTTTATGATGGATGTGCAGGGCAGCGGTTACGTCGACTTTGGTGATGGCCGCCCGCTGCGTTTCTTTGGTTATGGCGGCAAAAATGGCTGGGCGTACCACAGCGTCGGCAAAGAGTTGATCGATCGCGGCGAAGTGAAGCGCGAAGATATGTCGATGCAGGCAATTCGCCAGTGGGCGCAAGAGCATTCGCCGGAAGAAGTGCGTTCGGTATTGGAAACCAACCAATCTTTCGTGTTCTTCAAACCCGAAGAGTATGTTCCGGTACGCGGCGCCAGCGCGGTGCCACTGATTGCCAAAGCGTCAGTCGCGTCCGACCGTTCATTGATTCCTGCTGGAACCGTGCTGCTGGCGGAAGTGCCGCAGTTGAATGAGAAGGGCAAATTCAATGGCAAATATGAGATGCGTTTGATGGTGGCGCTGGATGTGGGCGGCGCGATTAAAGGTCAGCATTTTGATATCTATCAGGGCGTTGGCCCGGATGCTGCCCACCTGGCCGGTTTCTACAATCATTATGGTCGCGTTTGGGTGCTGAAAGCGGCGCCGGGCACCGGTCAACCGGTGTTCAGCAACCCACAAAATGGCAACAACGGTTCGCTGCTGTTAGGTTCTAATTAATGTTGGTGGCGGGCATTTGGCCCGCTCTATAAAGAAAGGTTGGTTATGACTGTGGTTAGCGACGCCTGGCGACAACGTTTTGGCGGCACGGCGCGTCTGTATGGGCAAGACGCGTTACAGCGTTTTGCCGACGCGCATTTTTGCGTGATTGGTATTGGTGGCGTTGGTTCGTGGGCGGCGGAAGCGCTGGTACGCACCGGTATCGGCAAAATTACGCTGATTGATATGGACGATGTGTGCATCACTAACACCAATCGCCAGATTCACGCCTTGCAAGGCAAAGTGGGGCAGGCGAAAACCGAGGTGATGGCCGAGCGCATGCGCGCCATCAATCCCGAATGTGAAGTGATCTGCATTGATGATTTCATCACGCCGGAAAATACTGCCGAGCTGTTGTCTGCTGGTTTTGACTACGTGATTGATGCGATTGATAGCGTGCGGCCGAAAGCGGCGCTGATTGCCTGGTGCCGCCGCAATAAGATCCCGCTGATTACCACTGGCGGCGCAGGCGGACAGATCGATCCCACGCAGATCCAGGTTAGCGATCTGGCGAAAACCATTCAGGATCCGCTGGCGGCGAAGCTGCGTGAACGATTGAAAGGCGATTTTGGTGTGGTGAAGAACAGCAAGGGCAAGCTTGGCATTGACTGCGTGTTCTCGACTGAAGCACTGATGTATCCGCAGCCCGATGGCAGTGTGTGTACCTCACGCTCAACCGCCGAAGGGCCAAAACGCATGGATTGTGCTGCCGGATTTGGTGCCGCAACCATGGTGACAGCCACCTTTGGTTTTGTGGCTGTTTCCCATGCGCTGAAGAAGTTTCTGGTTAAGGCGGCGCGTCAGGCCGCTTGATTGTGCAACTGCGCGGCGCGTTTCACCGCATCCGCCAGCGCCTGTAAACCACTACTGCGTGACGCACTCAGCTGCGCGCGCAGGCCTAAAGTATCAAACAACGCCAGCGGATCCTGTTGCAACAAGTCGGCTGGCGTTTTGCCTTCCACCGCCGTCAATAACACAGCAAGCAAACCGCGCACAATGCGTCCTTCGCTGTCGCCATAGAAGTGCAGCGTACCGTTATTCAACAATTGGCTGCTCAGCCAGACACGATTTTCACAACCGGTTAATTCGATATCGGGCGTTTTAAGTTCTTCCGCTAACGCTGGTAGCTGGCGGCTAAGTTGGATCAGCTGGCGATAGCGATCTTCCCATTGATGAAAATGGCTGAATTTTTCCGTCAGGCTGGTTGCGGTAATCAAATCGCCAAACGGATGCGGGGCGAGCATGGTTGCGGTCATGTTATTCACTCAATAAGTCCACGGCATGGTGCATGGCGCGCACCAGCGCATCCACGTCCTGCAAATTATTATAGGGGGCGAATGAGACACGTAGCGTGCCGCTGACGCCGAGCGCCGCCATTAACGGTTGCGCGCAATGCTGTCCGGCGCGTAGCGCGATGCCTTGTTCAGCGAGCAATGTAACGATATCGCTATGATGAATACCATCAATATCAAAGGCTAACAGGCTGGCGTTGCCGCAGCGGAAACTGCGGAAACCGGGGATCTCGCTGAGCTGTTCTTCCGCCAGGCTTGCCAGTTGCTGGCTCCACATTTCGGCTTTATTGGTGTGATTGTGTGCCAGCCACTCCAGCGCGGCGCTTAATCCCACTACGCCCGCCACGTTTGGCGTTCCGGCTTCAAAGCGCCACGGCACTGGCTGCGGTGTGAAGCCGTTGAAATCCACCTGCGTCAGCATCTTGCCGCCGCCTTGCCACGGCTGCATGGCTTCCAGCAATTCGGCTTTGCCGTACAGCGCGCCAATGCCCATCGGTCCGTAGAGTTTGTGTGCGGAAAAGGCGTAGAAGTCGATATCCAGCGCCTGCACATCCGGCGGGCAATGCACCACGCCTTGTGCGCCATCGACCATCACTTTCGCGCCGACGGCATGTGCTAGCTGAATGGCTTGCGCCAGATCCGGGCAGCCGCCGGTGACGTTGGACATCTGTCCAATCGCCAGCAATTTAGTGTGTTGATTAAGCAGCGCAGGCAGTTGTGTGATATCCGGCAGCCGATCGGCGCCCAACGGCCATTTCACCACCTTCGCACCACTGGCTTGCGCCACCATTAACCACGGCACCAGATTGGCGTGATGTTCAGCTTCGCTCACCACAATCTCGTCGCCCGCTTGCAGACGCGGCATCAGCCAACTGTTCGCCACCAGATTAATGGCTTCTGTGGTGCCGCGCGTCCAGACGATTTGCCGGTCATCAGCTGCATGCAGCAAGCGAGCCACCAACCCGCGCGCTTGTTCGTACTTTTCAGTTAAGGCACGTGCGGCGGCGAATTGGCTGCGATGAACGGTGCCTGCGCTTAAGCTGTAGAACTGCGCGGTGGCATCAATCACCGCTTGCGGCTTCAGCGTGGTGGCGGCGCTATCGAGATAGATGCCCGCATCGCTCAGCGCGGGAAACTGTTGGCGAAAGGTGGTGGGAGAAAAAAGCGTCATACTCAGTCCACTGTTAATGATTTAAGACCAGGACGAAAGCTGGCCTGTTGCCTGGCAAAGCTGGAAAAGCGCGTTATGCTAATTATTGCAAGGTTTGAACCGAAACCCGCATAACGAATCGCTATTCATAGTTGATTTCACTGTTGCCAACGCTGGCACGCGCATGCGGGTGGTTTAATGCAATCAATCTGCAAGGAGATAGAAGATGAATAAACTCACCGCAGTGCTGGCCGTGTGCACCATGGCCTTTACCCTGGCCGCATGTTCAAGCAATTACGTGATGCACACCAATGATGGTCGCACCATTGTTGCGGATGGCAAACCTAAAGTTGATGACGAAACCGGTATGATCAGCTATCAAGATGCCAATGGCAACAAGCAACAGATTAACCGCTCTGACGTCAAAGAGATGGTAGAGATGGGCCAGTAAGGTCTGTTTTTTAGATAAAAAAAAGCACCGCAATTTGCGGTGCTATTTAAAATCACTATGGACAGACAGGGTAAATCTACAGGAATTAAAAGCTTGATCTGCAATCGTCAGATCAAAATGCAAACACAACATCACGACCACAAGCCAAAAGCTCTCCAAATGTCTGCGATCTCTCGCACGTTTCTAGAAATCTTTTCGTTCCGGCTCAGGAAGTGCGGCAACTATAGGTATTTGCTGGAGCTTCCTCAACGGACAAATTATAATGTCTCGGATTAAAAAAACTAATACGTAGCGACTTTGTATAAGTTGAAGTATTACCTTGTAAATCCGGATACGGAAAACCATGTCAAAACGCCTTCCGCCGCTTAATGCTTTACGCGTCTTCGATGCCGCCGCCCGCCATTTGAGCTTCACAAAAGCCGCTGAAGAGCTGTTTGTGACCCAGGCTGCTGTCAGCCATCAGATCAAATCTCTGGAAGATTTCCTCGGTCTAAAGCTGTTTCGCCGGAGGAATCGTTCGCTTTTACTGACAGAAGAAGGGCAAAGCTACTATTTAGATATCAAGGAGATTTTCTCCGCGATCAACGATGCAACGCGTAAGCTTCAAGCGCGCAGCGCCAAAGGTGCGCTAACGGTAAGTTTGCTGCCAAGTTTCGCGATTCAATGGCTGGTGCCACGCCTTTCTAGCTTTAATATGGCTTATCCGGGCATTGATGTGCGTATCCAGGCGGTGGACCGCGATGAGGAGAAATTAGCCGATGATGTTGATGTGGCGATTTTCTATGGTCGCGGCAATTGGCCAGGCTTACGGGTGGAAAAATTGTACGCCGAATATTTGTTGCCGGTCTGCTCACCCATGTTGCTTACCGGCGATCATCCGCTGAAATCGCCAGCTGATTTAGCGCACTGCACCTTGCTGCATGATGCGTCGCGTCGCGATTGGCAATCGTATATTCGCCAGCTTGGCTTGCAGCATATTAATGTGCAGCAAGGTCCGATCTTCAGCCACAGCGCGATGGTGTTGCAGGCTGCGATTCATGGTCAGGGCGTGGCGCTGGCGAATAATGTGATGGCGCAGAGTGAAATTGAAGCCGGTCGTCTGGTCTGTCCATTTAATGACGTATTGGTCAGTAAAAATGCTTTTTATCTGGTTTGTCATGACAGCCAGGCAGAACTGGGTAAAATAGCCGCCTTTCGCCAGTGGATCCTGGAAAAAGCGGCCAATGAACAAGAAAAATTCCGTTTTCGCTACGATCACTAACGCATTGATGGCCGCACAGTGATGTGCGCAATACCTTGAGGATTGTTTGATGTCCAGTCGTGCGATGTTTGTTTTTGCCGCCATCAGCGGATTCCTGCTGGTGGCGTTTGGTGCTTTCGGGGCGCATGTATTGAGCAAATCGCTTGGTCCCGCAGAAATGGCGTGGGTGCATACTGGCCTTGAATATCAGGCGTATCACACCCTGGCGATTATCGGCTTGGGTGCTGCCATGCTACGCCGCGCCAATATCTGGTTTTACTGGAGTAGCGCTGCACTGGCGCTCGGTACCGTGTTGTTCAGCGGCAGCCTCTATTGTCTGGCGCTGTCGCACATGAAGTTTTGGGTTTTTGTTACGCCAGTGGGCGGCTTGTGCTTCCTTATTGGCTGGTTCTTGATGTTGATTGGCGCGCTGCGTCTGAAACGAAAGGCAGATCGCCATGAATAAAGTTTTACTCTATTGCCGTCCGGGATTTGAGAAAGAGTGTGCGGCAGAAATCAGTGCCAAAGCCGCGGAGCGCGAAATTTACGGCTTCCCGCGTGTGAAAGAGGATTCCGGCTACGTTTTGTATGAATGCTATCAGCAGGAACACGCGGAAAAGCTGATCCAAACGCTGCCGTTTGCTGAGTTGATCTTTGCGCGTCAAATGTTGGTGGTTGGTGAACTGTTGCGTGATTTGCCGCAGGAAGATCGCATCACGCCGATTGTTGGTATGCTAACTGGCGTGGTGGAAAAGGGCGGTGAACTACGCGTTGAAGTGCCGGATACCAATGAAGCCAAAGAGCTGACCAAGTTCTGCCGCAAGTTAACGGTGCCGCTGCGAGCCAGCCTGCGTGAAAGCAACATCCTGCTCAACTACGAAACGCCAAAACGTCCGGTGGTGCATGTGTTTTTTATTGCGCCAGGTACTTGCTACGTTGGCTATTCGCTGCCAGAAAACAACTCGCCGTTCTATATGGGCATCCCGCGCTTGAAGTTCCCGTCCGATGCGCCAAGCCGTTCGACGCTGAAACTGGAAGAAGCGTTCCATGTGTTTGTTCCTGCCGATGAGTGGGATGAACGTCTCGCCAGCGGTATGTATGCGGTTGACTTGGGAGCATGTCCCGGCGGTTGGACTTATCAACTGGTGAAACGCAGCATGTGGGTATTTGCCGTCGATAACGGTCCAATGGCGCCAAGCCTGATGGACACCGGGCAGGTTACACACTGTCGTGAAGATGGTTTTAAATTCCGTCCGCCGCGCACCAACATCAGTTGGCTGGTATGCGACATGGTGGAAAAACCGGTGCGCGTTGCCAGCCTGATGACTGAATGGCTGGTAAACGGCTGGTGCCGTGAAGCCATCTTTAACCTGAAGTTGCCAATGAAGAAGCGTTATGAAGAAGTGACGCAGAATCTGGCAATGATTGATGATGCGCTGAAAGCGCAAGGTATCAATGCCCAGATTCAGGCGCGCCAGTTGTATCATGACCGCGAAGAAGTGACGGTGCACGTTCGTCGTTTGTGGGCGGCAGTGGGCGGCCGTCGCGACGAGCGCTGATCCTGCTGCATACTTTGCACGACAGCGGCGTTGGCTGCGTTTGCTCGCCCCGGTCACATACTGATGTATGCTCCCGGGGACTCTCAAACTTGCCGCCTTGCTGTCGCACAAATTATTTTGCAGGATCTCTAGCGGGTGCTGCACATGACAGGTTTTCGTAGGGTCGCCATTTATGGTGACCTGGTTCAATTGTTCACATGGGCGGAACCAATCCATGAACTGCTATTTCGCTTGATATCTCAATGTGTTGAGATTGCCTTGCAAGACTAAATCCTGCTTCAACGTCGATACCTGGCGACACACTTCCGCCATTTCCCGCTGTTCCTGCAACTTACCTTGCCACTTACCAGGCACGTCATCCCAGCGCTGATAAATCGCATCCAGCGAGCCGAACTGCACCATCAGTTCGCGGGCACTTTTCGCGCCTATACCCGCCACGCCGGGAATTTTACTGCTGCTGATACCACACAAGCCCCAATAATCCGGCAACTGCGCCGGCGTGACACCAAACTCTTGCTCGATAAAAGGCACATCCAACCAACGCTTTTGGAAATAATCGCGGATGCGAATATTCGGTGCCAGCAGTTGGCAATAACCTTTATCGGTGGAGACAATCGTCGCCTGATGCCCTGCATTGGCCATTTTTACTGCCAGCGTGGCGGCGAGATCGTCGGCTTCGTCTAAATCGGCAACCCAGCAACTTACCCCCACGGAACGGAAAGCGTCTTGCAGCGCGGGCATTTCTTGCTGCAAATCCTCTGGCATCGGCGGACGGCCAGCTTTGTAATCAGGTAACAACTGATGACGCCAACCCGGTAAACGTTCATGGCTGTCAAAAACCGCAACCACATGCGTCGGTTGCGTATGGCCCAACAGTTGATGCAGAGCCGCAACGCAGCTATCACGGCACGGTGAACCTTGCACCGCATGCAAGCGGCGAATCAGGTTAAGCGCATCGATAATCAGAAGATGAAACGACATAGCGATAACGGCAGCCCGCAGGCTGCCTTCCTGGAGGTTATTTGATGATTTCGTAGCAAGGCGTGTAAGCGCTGCCCGGCAACTTCATACGCTGCTGCGCGACAAAACCTTGCAGCAGTTCATCCATGCGGTGCATGAGATTGGCATCGCCATGCAGCTTGTACGGGCCTTTATCACGAATTTCACGAATGCCGATCTCTTTCACGTTACCCGCCACAATGCCAGAGAAGGCGCGACGCAAATCGGCGGCCAGCAGCTCAGCAGGCTGATCGGGGAATAACTTGAGGTTCGCCATGTTTTCGTGAGTTGGTAAGAATGGCACCTGCAATTCTGGCGCGATGCGAATTGACCAGTTGAAGCTGTAAGCATCGCCGGTTTCACGACGATATTCCTTCACCTGCGGCATCGCTTTTTTCATCAGACGCGCGACTTCAGCCGCGTCATCAATGATGATTTTGTAATGCTTACGCGCAGCTTCGCCCAAGGTGCTAACGATGAAGTCATCCAGCACGCGGAAGTAGTCGGCGCTCTCTTTTGGTCCAGTCAGAATCAGCGGAAGTACCTGATCGTTGTTATGCGGGTTCATCAAAATCCCCAGCAAATACAACAACTCTTCCGCGGTGCCCACGCCGCCCGGGAAGATCACGATGCCATGCGCGATACGCACAAAGGCTTCGAGGCGCTTTTCGATATCCGGCATGATGATCAGTTCATTGACCAGCGGATTGGGTGGCTCAGCGGCAATGATCGACGGTTCGGTCAGACCGATAAAGCGGCTGTCGTGATAGCGTTGCTGTGCGTGACCAACCGCCGCACCTTTCATCGGTGCTTCCATTACGCCCGGTCCACAACCGGTGCAAATGTTGAGCTCGCGTAAGCCCATTTGCGTGCCGACGTTGCGGCAATATTGGTATTCCACCGCATTAATCGAGTGGCCGCCCCAGCACACCACGGTATTCGGGTATTCGCCAATGTGCAGCGCACGCGCGTTACGCAGGATGGAAAAAACCTGGTTGGTGATGTGTGCTGAATCTTCAATTTCAGGCTGGCAGCGTTCAGTCGCGGCGAGTTGACCGTTTACAAATAGAATGTCACGCAGCACGGCAAACAGGTTGGCTTGCAGTGAGCGGATAATGCGGCCATCCACAAATGCCTCTTCCGGCGGATTAATCAGTTCCAGCTTTACGCCGCGCTCACGACGTAACACGTTGATATCAAAACTTTCAAAGCGTGAAAGTAATTCCTGGCTGCTGTCGGTTTGGCTACCTGAATTTAGAACTGCCAGGGAACAGTTACGAAACAGTTGATATAAGTCGCTGCTGGCCGTGCGCTTCAGCATGTCGACTTCTAATTGGGAGAGCAGATCCATCGAGCCAAGCGGGCTGATATGTGTAATCAAGAGAACTCCTTTACACGCAAATGCGTGACTGATGACGCTGCGCTTAACTTATTGAGCGCAGTGACGAAAATCCTTGGGAGCGCAGGGTGTGAAATTGCGCCTACCACAGAGTAACGTTGTCCGCCGTGAATGCTCAAGAGGAACCGCGCATCCGTGCTGCGGCCTGCGAGGCGTCTCGCAATCTATTACTGGCGAACCAGGCGGGAATATCCCGGAGAGAAGGGCACGTTGCTGCGCCACGGGTTAATGTCGAGACCGCCGCGGCGAGTGTAGCGTGCATAAACGGTGAGCGCTTCGGGTTGGCAAAAGCGTTGAACGTCGTTGAAAATGCGTTCAACACACTGCTCATGGAACTCATTGTGCTGGCGGAATGAGATCAGATAACGCAGCAAGGCTTCGCGATCGATACGTGGGCCTTTATAACGAATCATCACTGAACCCCAATCTGGCTGATTGGTGATCAAACAGTTGGATTTCAGCAAATGGCTGACTAACGTCTCTTCAACCAATTCGTTGCCGGTGGCTTGCGCCAGATAATCGGCATTAAAGGCATAATCACCGATTTCAATGTCTTGCTCATCAATCACTTCACCGCTGAAATGACCAATAGGTTGGCCCTCCACTTCACTCAGGCGGAACAGCGCAACGCTGACTTCACCATCTGCGCAGGCGCTGAGATCGCGTTCCAGCGTTTGGCGTACTTCGCCCCAGTCAGCGAAAATGGTCTGGTTAAAGCTGTTAAGATAGAGTTTGAAACTCTTGGACTCGATCAGGTTTTGGCTATCGGCGCGCAGCACCACTTCGCCGACCGCCACTTGCGGTACGCCTTTACTGTTCAGCCAGGAGAGTTCGTATAACGTCCAGATATCTGCGCCAGTAAACGGCAGATTATCGGGATATAGCCCAAGCGGTTCGCGATTCAGGCTGCGCGGCACTGATTGCAGCAGCGTGTTATCGTAGCGATCAACATAAGCCGTGGGCTTGCCTAAAGTCAGGCCACTTAATGCCTGAGCGTGGTTTTCAGAAGACATAACGGTTACCACTAAATTCCATCAAAGTGGCTAAGTGTAACCCAACACCAGCGAGAATATGAATGATGCAGCACACCGCAGACGCTCTGCGTGAGTTTACCGCCCGCTATGTTGAACAATGGCAGCAACAAGCCGGGCATTTGCCAGCCAGCAGCGAGCTGTTGGGCGTACCATCCGATTGTATTGTTAGCACGCTGGATGATCGCGTGTTATGGCAGCCACAACCCTTTACCTTGCCTGCCACATTAGAAGCGGTTGAGCGCGCGTTAGATCTTCAACTGCAACCCGAAATCACTGCGTTTTACACCACGCAATTTGCCGGCGACATGACGGTGCGCTTTGCTGATCGCCCGATTACTTTGCTGCAAGTGTGGAGCGAAGACGATTTCACCCGTTTGCAGGAGAACCTGATTGGTCATCTGGTGATGAAGCGTCGCTTAAGGCAGAGTCCAACCTTATTCATCGCCACAACCGAGTCAGATAATGAAGTGATCGCCGTGTGCAATCTTACCGGCGAAGTGATTGTTGAGGAGCCTGGCACTAAAAAGCGTGAGATTCTTTCTCCTGGTATTAAGACATTTCTTAATGATTTACAACCGGTTAGTTGGTGAGTTGCAGATTTTTAGCCGAGGCGCTGTGAGAGATCTCTCACATATGCTGTGCGAGATCGCTAGATCATTTTGCAGAGCTCTGGACGTCCGAGATGTAAAAATATTGTGAATCATGAACTTATGGTATCAATCCGAAAATCAAGACATGGCTTGATCCTTTAACGCCGCTTACTGGCTTGTTATTGCGATGCTTTCTGACAGAATAGCTACCACTGGCAGGATGCTGGGGATAAAGAGATGTTCAGGAGAACGTCAGCCAGGAGGCGGGAACGTAACGGAGTTTACGGCACACGGAAGGCTTCAGGACGAAGCAGGACACTCAGGATTGAGTAACGGACACCTCCAGGATGGAGAATGAGAGCCATGCGGAATGTGGCGGGCCAGGATGCTAAGGACCAATGTCATGATGACAAGCGACGGAAAGCGCAGGAACAGTTGTCATGGATGAGCAGGGAGCACAGCAGTGGCGGGAATGCTGCAAACGAAAACCGGGAGCACTGTAACAACAGTGCTCCCTTTTTTTATGCTTTTTTGCGCCCGGCGCGACTGATGATATGCTTGCCGCCCAAATTTTCTCTGGAGGTGGCGTATGTCGTCGCAATTGATTATTCAGCGCCTGCAACAGGTCGAAGCGGTGATGCGCGAACACGGCCACTGGCAAGCACAATCCCCTGAGGCGCAAGCCTTCACCAGTAGCGAACCTTTCTGTCTCGATACCATGGAACCGTTGCAATGGTTGCAATGGGTTTTCATCCCGCGTTTCCACGCGTTGATTGCAGCCGACGCGCCGCTGCCGAAAAACTTCGCTATCGCACCTTATTATGAAGTGGCATTGCCCAACGACACGGCGGGTTATGCGGCATTGCAAGCGGTGCTGGTGAAGTTTGATGCGCTGTTCCAGGATGCGGCGATCTGATGCTCGAAATCCTTTATCAAGATCAATGGCTGGTGGCGGTGAATAAACCCGCTGGTTGGCTGGTACATCGCAGTTGGCTTGATCGTAATGAAAAAGTGGTGGTGATGCAGACGGTGCGCGATCAGATCGGGCAGCACGTTTTCACCGTCCATCGTCTTGACCGTCCGACGTCTGGCGTATTGTTGATGGCGTTATCCAGCGAAGTAGCGCATTTGCTGGCGCAACAGTTTGAGCATCATCAGATGCAGAAGACCTATCACGCTGTGCTGCGTGGCTGGCTGGAAGGCGCTGCCACGCTGGATTATCCGCTGGTGGAAGAGCTGGACAAGATTGCCGACAAGTTCGCGACGCAAGAGCCCGTCGCGCAACCGGCGGTAACCGATTATCAGGCGCTGGCCCACGTAGAAATGCCGGTTGCCATCAGCAAGTATAATAGTGCGCGTTATACCTTGGTTGAGATGGCGCCGCACACAGGCCGCAAGCATCAGTTGCGCCGTCATATGGTGCATCTGCGCCATCCGATTATTGGCGACAGCGCGCATGGCGATTTGCGACAGAATCGCGGTGCAGCGGCGCATTTTGGCCTGAATCGTTTGATGTTGCATGCCAGTGCGCTCAGCTTTACCCATCCGGTTACCGGCGAGCCGCTGATGATCCGCGCCGGATTGGATCGCGTCTGGCAGAACATGCTGGAGCAATTTGGCTGGCAGGATCAGATCCCTGATGTTCCCAGGGTTGAGTTTGACGATGAGGCAGTCCAGGATAAGCCGACAGAATAAAGGAGCATCACAATGGCAAAGATTGGCATTTTTACAGGTACGGTTTACGGCAATGCGTTGCTGGTTGCTGAAGAAGCGCAGCCGGTGCTGGAAGAGCAGGGGCACGACGTTAAAGTGTTTGAAGATCCGTCATTGGCGGATTGGCAAGCCTACAGCAAAGACGTGGTGTTGATTGTGACGTCTACCACTGGTCAAGGCGATTTCCCGGATAACATCGCGCGTTTGTATGTGGCGATCCGTGATCAAGTGGGTTATCAGCCTGAGCTGCGCTACGGCGTGATTGCGCTGGGCGATAGCAGCTACGAGAATTTCTGCGGTGCCGGTAAGACTTTCGATGCCACGTTGCAGGAGCAGAGCGCCAAGCGTATTGGCGATGTGCTGCTGGTGGATGCCACGGAAGATCCTGAGCCAGAATCTGTGACCACGCCATGGGTGGAGAACTGGGGTAAGTTGCTGTAATTGTTAAGGTCGCCAGGAATGGCGACCCTACAAGAACGTCGTAGGGTTGGCATTTATGCCAACCTGGAAATCACGTCACCGGCGCAGGATTAAACACCGCCAGCTGATTACGAATCCCCCAACGGTCGGACCACGTCTGTTTGCGGCCGCTAGCGATCTCCAGAATCAACTCAAATAAGCGCCAACCCACCTGCTCAATACTCTCTTCACCGGTAGCAATGGTGCCAGCGTTAATATCCATCAAATCATGCCAACGCTCGGCCAGCGTATTGCGCGTAGCCATCTTGATCACCGGAATCGCCGCTAAGCCATATGGCGTACCGCGCCCGGTGGTAAACACCTGCAACGTAATACCGGACGCCATTTGTTGCGTGCCACACACAAAATCACTGGCTGGCGTCGCGGCATAAATCAGCCCACGTTGGGTAGGACGCTGTCCCGGCGACAGTACTTCAACAATCGGGCTACGGCCAGATTTTGCAATCGATCCCAGCGCTTTCTCCACCACATTGGCTAATCCGCCTTTTTTATTGCCAGGCGAAGGATTAGCGCTGCGATCGGTTTGTCCCTGGCTGAGATAATCGTCGTACCACGCCATCTCTTCCAGCAGACGTTTGCCAACCGCTTCATCAACCACGCGTGGCGTCAGCAGATGAATGGCATCGCGCACTTCAGTCACTTCCGAGAACATTACCGTGGCGCCACAGCGCACCAGCAAATCAGAAGCAAATCCTACCGCCGGATTGGCCGTCACGCCGGAGAAGGCATCGCTGCCGCCACATTGCGTGCCAATCACCAGGTCTGAAGCGGGGCAAGTCTCGCGCTGACGCTGGTTGAGCTTTTTCAAATGGCGCTCGGCCACCTGCAAGATTTCATCCACCATCGCGCCAAAGCCGACGTGGCGCTCATCTTGCAACCGCACAATATCGTTGTCGTCGAGGGAGATCGCTTGCACATCCGGCGTGCCGGTCAGCAGACGTTCCGGCTGAAGTTTTTCGCAGCCGAGACTGACGATCATCACTTCGCCGCCGAAATTGGGATTGAGCGCCAGATTGTGAATGGTGCGAATTGGTACCACCGCCGCGGGTGCGTTGATTGCCACGCCGCAGCCATAAAGGTGATTCAGCGCCACCACGCCATCGACGTTGGGATAGCGCGGCAACAAATCACGTTCAATGATCTGCACCACATAATCCACCACGCCCGCCACGCAGTGCACGCTGGTAGTGATGCCGAGCAGATTGCGTGTGCCAACGCTGCCATCGGCGTTGCGGTAACCTTCGAAGGTGTAGCCTTCCAGCGGCGGCAAGGCAGGCGGCACATTGTTGGCCAGCGGCAAACTATTGAGTGGCGGCGCTTCGGGCAGCGCCACCAACGATTCTTCGATCCAGCTACCTTGGGCAATTGGGCGCAGCGCGTAGCCAATCACTTCGCCATAACGCAGGATTGCCCCATTTTGTGGGATATCGCTCAACGCGACTTTGTGCCCTTGCGGCACATGCTCAATCAGCTGTAAGCCGTCGTCGAAACGTGTGCCAGACGGCAAACCTTGATTGTTGACCACAATCGCCACGTTATCGTCATCGTGGACTTTGATATACAGCGGTTTTTCTGTCAGAGGACGGTTCATTGCTCACCTTCCAGTTCGTCGCACTGTACTTAGCAGTGCGGTTTAAAATGCTTCCATCACGTCATCGTTTTTTGCCAGCCTCAGTATATGCAGGGTAATGGGCGCGCACATTGTGCAACTGACTGGCTTTAAGGGGATTTATCCCGGCAATTTGGTTCGTTTAACCAAAAGCAAGTGAAGGGACTCACAAACTGACCGTTAGCTGTTGGTTTAGTGAGCAGATCCAGCAGGGAAAAAACCGTTCCGTGAGCCACGCCGCAGCGTTATGTGCAGATGCCATAAAAACAGCGTTAAACTCCGCAAATCCTCATGCGTTCTTCCAGTGTTTCGCCTCCAGGCTGTTCCTATACTGATTCTCGTTCTTCGACGTTAGGTTATTCGTCACGACGCATCATCGTATTGCCAATATAAAAATCGCCGTGTTTAACCCAACATCATTCTGATACCCAACGCGATGTGTATGCAGTCAGAGTGGATGTAGCGTTCGCTATATTTCAGGAGTGCATCATGAATAGTTACAGCCAGACAGCGGAAGCGGTGCAAAAGCGCACCAATGCCCGTTACTGGATTGTGGTGATGTTATTTATCGTCACCTCGTTCAACTACGGTGACCGCGCAACCATTTCGATTGCCGGTTCCGCGATGTCCAAAGAGATCGGTCTCGATTCGGTTGGATTGGGCTACATCTTCTCCGCCTTCTCATGGGCTTACGTTATTGGTCAGATTCCTGGCGGATGGTTGCTCGACCGCTTCGGATCAAAACGCGTTTACTTCTGGAGCATCTTTACCTGGTCGCTGTTTACCTTGCTGCAAGGCTTCGTCGACGTGTTCAGCGGCTTCGGCATCATCGTTTCGCTGTTTATGCTGCGCTTCCTGGTTGGTTTAGCCGAAGCGCCATCCTTCCCGGGCAACAGCCGTATTGTGGCGGCGTGGTTCCCGGCGCAGGAGCGTGGTACTGCGGTAGCGATCTTCAACTCGGCGCAATACTTCGCCACGGTGATCTTCGCGCCAATTATGGGTTGGCTGGTGTCAGAAGTGGGCTGGGCGCATGTGTTCTGGTTCATGGGCGGCTTGGGCATCATCCTCAGCTTCATCTGGCTGAAAGTGATTCACGATCCCAACGATCATCCGGGCGTGAACAAAGCGGAGCTGGAGTACATGGAGCAGGGCGGCGCGCTGATCAACATGGACGCGAAAAAGTCTGAGCGCAAAGTGAGCTGGGGCGAGAAGTGGTACCAAATCAAACAGCTGCTGACCTCACGCATGATGTTGGGTATCTACCTCGGTCAGTATTGCGTCAACGCCTTAACCTACTTCTTCATTACCTGGTTCCCGGTCTATCTGGTGCAGGCGCGCGGTATGTCGATCCTGAAAGCAGGCTTCGTCGCCTCCATTCCGGCGGTGTGCGGCTTCCTGGGCGGTGTGTTGGGCGGGGTGATTTCCGATTACCTGATGCGTAAAACCGGATCGCTGAACATCGCGCGCAAAACGCCGATTGTGCTCGGCATGCTGCTCTCTATTTCAATGGTGATGTGTAACTACACCGATACCGAATGGGTGGTGGTGTTCTTTATGGCGCTGGCGTTCTTTGGCAAAGGCATTGGTGCGTTGGGTTGGGCAGTAATGGCCGATACCGCACCGAAAGAGATCAGCGGCTTGAGCGGCGGCCTGTTCAACATGTTCGGTAACTTCTCCGGTATCGTTACGCCAATCGCCATCGGCTACATCATCGCCACCAGCGGATCGTTCGAAGGCGCGCTGGTCTATGTCGGTATTCATGCGTTTGTTGCCGCCTTCAGCTTCCTGGTGATTGCCGGCGATATCAAACGTGTTGAACTGAAAACCCGAGCATAAGGACGGATTATGACTACGCAAAGCACGCCGATAATCACCGATATGCAGGTGATCCCGGTTGCCGGTTACGACAGCATGCTGCTCAACATTGGCGGCGCGCACAGTGCCTGCTTCACCCGCAACATTGTGGTGTTGACCGATAGCGCCGGACATACCGGCGTAGGTGAAGCGCCGGGCGGCGAGACCATTTACCAAACCTTGGTTGAGGCAATTCCACAGGTTAAAGGCCAGCAAGTTGCGCGCATGAATCGTCTGGTGCAGCAGGTGCACAAAGGCAATCAGTCGGCGGATTTCGATACCTTCGGCAAAGGCGCGTGGACGTTCGAACTGCGCGTCAACGCGGTGGCGGCACTGGAAGCCGCGTTGCTGGATTTACTCGGCCAATGTCTCGGCGTGCCGGTGGCGGAATTGCTTGGCCCCGGTCAGCAACGTGATGAAGTTACCGTGCTGGGTTATCTGTTTTATCTCGGCGATCGCCGCAAAACCGATTTGCCCTATTTGACCGGTGAAGGTGCCAGCCATGATTGGTATCACTTGCGCCATCAGGAAGCGTTAACGCCTGAAGCAGTGGTGCGCCTGGCGGAAGCGGCGCAGGACAAATATGGCTTCAAAGATTTCAAACTCAAAGGCGGCGTGCTGCCGGGCGAGCAGGAAATCGCCTCGGCGGCGGCACTGAAAAAGCGTTTCCCGGATGCGCGCATCACAGTGGATCCCAACGGTGCGTGGACGCTTGATGAAGCGATTCGCTTATGCAAAGGCATGGGCGATGTGCTGACTTACGCTGAAGATCCGTGCGGTGCCGAGCAAGGTTACTCCGGCCGTGAAGTGATGGCGGAATTCCGTCGCGCCACCGGTTTGCCGGTCGCCACCAATATGATCGCCACCAACTGGCGCGAGATGAACCACGCGGTGATGCTCAATTCAGTCGATATCCCGCTGGCCGATCCGCACTTCTGGACGTTAAGCGGCGCGGTGCGCGTGGCGCAGTTGTGCGACGACTGGGGCCTGACGTGGGGCTGCCACTCCAATAACCATTTCGACATTTCGCTGGCGATGTTCACCCACGTGGGCGCCGCTGCGCCGGGTAAACCCACCGCCATTGATACGCACTGGATTTGGCAGGAAGGCGATCAGCGCCTGACTAAAGAACCGCTGCAAATTCGCAACGGCAAAATCGCGGTGCCGGATAAGCCGGGCTTGGGCGTCGAGCTGGATTGGGATCGCCTGCATCAAGCCAACGCGTTGTACAAATCGCTGCCGGTCGGCGCGCGCAATGACGCCACCGCCATGCAGTATCTGGTTCCCAATTGGTCATTCGACCGCAAGCGTCCAGCATTTGGTCGCGGCTAAGTCTAAGGAGCAGGAAATGAGTCAGACACCGAAAATCACATCGCTACAGGTCATTCCGGTGGCCGGTCACGACAGCATGTTGCTCAACCTGAGCGGTGCACATTCGCCGTTTTTCACCCGTAACATTGTCATTATCAAAGACAATGCCGGACATACCGGCGTGGGTGAGATTCCGGGCGGCGAAAAGATTCGTCAGACGCTGGAAGACGCAGCGGCGCTGGTGGTGCAGAAAACTGTTGGTGAATACAAAAACATTCTCAACCTGGTGCGCAGCACCTTTGCTGACCGCGATTCCAGCGGCCGTGGCAACCAAACCTTTGACCTGCGTACCACCATTCATGTGGTAACCGGCATTGAAGCGGCGCTACTCGATCTGCTTGGTCAGCATTTGGGTGTCAACGTGGCATCGCTGCTCGGTGATGGCCAACAGCGCGACCGCGTTGAAATGCTCGGCTATCTGTTCTACGTCGGCGATCGCAAGAAAACCGCGCTGCCGTACCAAAGCCAGGAAAATGACAAGTGTGATTGGTATCGCCTGCGTCATGAAGAAGCGCTGACGCCGGATACGGTGGTGCGTTTGGCGGAAGCGGCATATGAAAAATATGGCTTCAATGATTTCAAACTGAAAGGCGGCGTGCTGCGCGGCGGCGAAGAGGCCGAAGCGGTTACTGCGTTGGCGAAGCGTTTCCCGCAGGCGCGCGTGACGCTGGACCCGAATGGTGCCTGGTCATTGAACGAAGCGATTCTGCTCGGTAAGCAACTGAAGGGCGTGCTGGCCTATGCAGAAGATCCGTGCGGCGCGGAGCAAGGTTATTCCGGTCGCGAAGTGATGGCCGAATTCCGTCGCGCCACCGGTTTGCCTACCGCCACCAACATGATCGCCACCGATTGGCGTCAGATGGGCCACACGCTGTCGCTGCAATCGGTGGATATCCCGCTGGCGGATCCGCACTTCTGGACGATGCAAGGCTCGGTGCGCGTGGCGCAGATGTGCCACGACTTCGGCCTGACGTGGGGCTCGCACTCCAACAACCATTTCGATATTTCGCTGGCGATGTTCACGCATGTGGCCGCCGCTGCGCCGGGCGCGATTACCGCTATCGATACCCACTGGATTTGGCAGGAAGGCAATCAGCGCCTGACCAAAGAACCGTTCCAAATCAAAGGTGGCATGGTGCAGGTGCCGCAGAAACCGGGCCTGGGCGTTGAGCTGGATATGGATCAAGTGATGCAGGCCAATGCGCTGTATCAGAAACACGGTTTGGGCGCGCGCGATGATGCGCAAGCCATGCAATATCTGGTACCGAACTGGACTTTCGACAACAAGCGTCCGTGCCTGGTGCGCTAACTTTTCCGGCTCCCCGCGCGGGAGCCTGCTGTGACCGACAGGAGTAAAGACAATGAGCAATGCCTGGCCGAACCCTTTTCGTCGCCGTTTACTGGCTGGAGAAACTTTGATTGGCAGCTGGTGCGCGCTGGCAAATCCGCTAACTACCGAAGTGCTGGGCCTGGCGGGCTTTGACTGGCTGGTGCTGGATGGCGAACACGCGCCAAACGACATCACCACTTTTGTGCCGCAACTGATGGCGCTGAAAGGCAGCCACAGCGCCGCGGTGGTGCGCCCGCCGTGCAATGAACCCATCATTATCAAGCGTTTGCTGGATATCGGCTTTTACAACTTCCTGGTGCCGTTTGTCGAAACCGAGGAAGAAGCGGTGCGCGCAGTGGCATCCACCCGTTATCCACCGGCCGGTATTCGCGGTGTATCGGTTTCGCATCGCAGCAACATGTACGGCACGCTGCCGGACTACAACAGCACCATCAACGACAACATTACAGTGCTGGTGCAGATCGAAACGCAGCAAGCGGTCGACAACATTGACGCGATTGCGGCTGTCGATGGCGTCGATGGCATCTTCGTTGGGCCGGGCGATCTCTCGGCGGCGCTGGGTTATCTCGGCCAACCGGCACATCCGGAAGTGCTGAAAGTGATTAAACACGTGTTTGAACGCGCTAAAGCGGCGGGCAAACCAAGCGGCATTCTGGCACCGGTGGAAGCCGATGCGCGTCGCTATCTGGAATGGGGCGCCAGTTTCGTGGCGGTTGGCAGCGATCTGGGTGTCTTCCGCAACGCCACGCAGGCGCTGTGTGACAAATTTAAAAAATAACTGACTGAGAGGAAAGGCAATGAAAATTGGATTTATCGGCCTCGGCATTATGGGCAAACCGATGAGTAAAAACCTGGTGAAAGCCGGTTATTCGCTGGTGGTGCGTGACCATCATGAAAGCAATGAAGCCGAGCTGGTGGAGCTGGGCGCGAAAGTGGCGAAATCGCCAAAAGAGGTGGCTGAGCAGGTAGACGTGGTGATCACCATGGTGCCGAATTCGCCGCAGGTGAAAGAAGCTTGCCTTGGCGAACACGGCATTATTGCCGGTGCTAAGCCCGGTTTGATTGTCATCGACATGAGTTCCATCGCGCCATTAGCCAGCCGTGAAGTGCATGATGCGCTGGCGGCAAAAGGCATCAAGATGCTGGATGCGCCGGTCAGCGGCGGTGAACCGAAAGCGATTGAAGGAACGCTGTCAGTGATGGTTGGCGGCGATAAAGCGGTGTTTGACCAGTGCTACGACATCATGAAAGCGATGGCCGGTTCGGTGGTGCACACCGGTGATATTGGCGCGGGTAATGTCACCAAGCTGGCAAATCAGGTGATTGTGGCGCTCAATATCGCGGCGATGTCAGAAGCGCTGTCACTTGCTACCAAAGCGGGTGTCAATCCTGAGTTGGTGTATCAGGCGATTCGCGGCGGTTTGGCGGGCAGTACGGTGCTGGATGCCAAAGCGCCGATGGTGCTGGATCGTAACTTCAAACCGGGCTTCCGTATCGATTTGCATATCAAGGATTTGGCCAATGCATTGGATACCTCGCACGAGATTGGTGCGCATCTGCCGCTGACGGCCGCGGTGATGGAGATGATGCAGGCGCTGAAAGTGGACGGGCAGGGCACTTCCGACCATAGCGCGTTGGCCTGCTATTATGAAAAATTAGCGAAAGTTGAGATCACTCGGTAATACCCTTGCCCGGCGTCAGTGGATGCCGGGTGGATCGTTACCTCCGCAGGACGGATTTCCGTCATCAACCGCGCTGGATTGCCTATGAAAATTGTCATCGCACCGGATTCATATAAAGAGAGTTTATCCGCCCTGGAAGTAGCTTCGGCGATTGAAGCGGGATTCCGCGAAATCTTTCCTGAAGCTGACTACGTGAAAATACCGGTCGCCGACGGTGGCGAAGGTACGGTTGAAGCGATGGTGGCGGCAACGCAGGGAAACGTTGTCCGGCTGACGGTTACTGGACCACTCGGCAAGCCAGTGGATGCGTTCTATGGTTTGTCGGGCGATGAGCGCACCGCATTTATCGAGATGGCGGCGGCCAGCGGGCTGGAACTGGTGCCCGCTGCGCAGCGCGATCCGCTGATTACCACCTCATTTGGCACCGGCGAGCTGATTAAAGATGCGCTCGATCGCGATGTCGACCACTTTATTATTGGGATTGGCGGCAGCGCTACCAACGATGGCGGTTCCGGCATGATGCAGGCGTTAGGCGCGCATTTGCTGGATGCCGACGGAAAGGAGATTGCCTACGGTGGCGGCGCATTGCCACAGTTAGCGCGGATTGATATTCAACAGTTGGATCAACGGATTAAGCAGTGTCGTTTTGAAGTGGCCTGCGATGTCACCAATCCCTTGACCGGCGACAAAGGCGCTTCGGCGATATTTGGTCCACAAAAAGGGGCGACGCCGCAGTTGGTCAAACAACTCGACGATGCGCTGGCGCACTACGCCAAGATCATTCACCGCGATTTGGATATTGATGTGCTGCATATCGCCGGCGGTGGCGCGGCAGGCGGCATGGGTGCGGCGCTGCATGCGTTCTGTCACGCTGAATTACGCAGTGGCATTGAAATTGTCACTGAAGCGTTAGGATTAGCCGAGCAGGTGAAAGATGCCGATTTGGTGATTACCGGCGAAGGGCGTATTGATAGCCAGAGCGTCAACGGCAAAGTGCCGATTGGTGTGGCGAAAGTGGCCAAGCAGTTCAACAAACCGGTGATTGGCATTGCCGGCAGTTTGACGGCGGATGTTGGTGTGGTGCATCAGCATGGCTTGGATGCGGTATTCAGCGTGCTGTTTGGCATTTGTACGCTGGATGAAGCGCTGGCGAATGCGGCGCAAAATGTGCGCCTGACGGCACGCAATGTCGCCGCGACGCTTAAGGCGGGGCAAGGTTTGTGAGGTGCTCGCTGTCCCCCATCCCAACCGTCCCCCGCAGGCGGGGGAAGGGGCTGATCGGTGCACAGATATAAAATTTATCTCCACCTAAACATTCCCTCTCCCACGTGTGGGAGAGGGCTAGGGTGAGGGCAGCGAGCACAGTTTATGAAGCCAACAACTTCCTCGCCTCACGCGCCACATTCGCCATCTCGTCGCTCAGTTCCAGCAACTCCGGCTCCAGCGCCTCAATATCGCTTTCCTGATGCAAACTCTTCTCTAACTGCTGACACAATTGCTTCAGGCGCGGTACGCCGCTGTAGCTGGCGCTGCCGTGCAACTTGTGAATAATCTCGCGCAGGGCAACCACATCATTACTGGCCATCGCCTTCTCCACGCGCTCTTCCACTTCCGGCAGAAAATCCAGCAGCATTTGCAGCAAATCGCGCGCCAAATCGGCTTTATTCGCCGCCTGACGCAGCGCCAATGCCCAATCCAGCGATGGCGCAACATCCGGCTCCAACGGCTGTGCCACCGGCTGATTCGGCGTGTAACGCTGCAATAACTGACTTAACTTGTCCTCATCGATAGGTTTCGCCAGATAATCATTCATACCGGCATTGATCAGTTGCGCACGTTCGCCATCCAGCGCGTGGGCGGTCACCGCGACAATCGGCGTGTTGGCGTGCAGCGGCAAGCTGCGAATGATTTCGCTGGCGCGGATGCCATCAATATCCGGCATTTGAATATCCATCAGAATCACGTCGAGCTTATGCAAACGCGCCTGGCGAATCGCCTGCTCGGCGTTATCGCACAAAATGATGTGCTGAACCTGTTCCTCCAGTAACGCGCCAATCAATTTGAGGTTGGCGGGATTGTCATCCACCGCCATCACCGTTAACGGTTGGCGTGCGCTGCGCGGTTGCGCATCGCTTTGCCAATCATGTAAATCCAATAGCATCGGCAACAAACGTGTCAACGATACCGGTTTGGCGATACAGCCAGCAATGCCGCGCGCGCGCAAATCGTCGGCAAACAGCATCATTTCGCTCGGCAGCGCCAGCAACACTGAATCTGCTCTTTTGCGCAGATTTTTAATAAAGCTATCCGGCAGCGTGGTGGGATGCGGATCGGTCACCGATAAGCCCATCAACAACAGCGGGAAGTGGCTATCCGGCATCTCATCCAGGCTGGCGAAGTGCTGAATTTGCAGCGGCGTGATGCTCAGCATCTCCTGCACCGCTTTTGCCACCGCCAGATGCGGCTCAACATAGGCCAGCGGCGTGGCGCGCAAATCATCTAGCATGCGCGGAATGGCGGGTGCGTTGGGATTGAGATCGAGATGAATATGTACCCAGAAGGTCGACCCCGAATTCTGGCGGCTGTGGAAAGCAATCTCGCCGCCCATTTCACTCACCAGTTTCTGGGTGATCACCAAGCCTAAACCGGTGCCGCCGTGGCGTCGTGTAATGCTGGCATCGGCCTGGCGGAATGCCTGGAACAGTTGCGATTGCTGCTGCTCGGAAATGCCGATGCCGGTATCGTGTACCTGAATTTCCAGCTCGACGCGCGTGGTGCTGAGGCTGCGCAGTTCAACGCGCAAATCGATGTGACCGTGCTCGGTGAATTTAATCGCATTGCCCAGCAGGTTAATCAGAATCTGCTGCAAGCGCAGCGGATCGCCAATCACGTTATCGGGTACCTGCTTTTCCAGGCAGACGGTGATTTCTAACCCTTTGTCATGCGCCGACGGTGCCAGCAGCACCAGCGTTTCATCCAACGTGGCGCGCAGCGGGAACGGGATCGATTCCAGTACCAGTTTGCCGGCTTCCAGTTTGGAGAAATCCAGCACGTCATTGATGATGCTAAGTAAGTTATTGGCCGAGCGCTCAATGGTGCTCATGTAGTCGTGCTGGTTGGTGCTCAGCCCGGTTTTCAACATCTGGCGGGTAAAGCCAATCACGCCATTCAGTGGGGTGCGTAACTCGTGCGACATATTCGCCAGGAACTCGGACTTGATGCGCGCGGCTTCCTGGGCGCGCTTCTTGGCTAAATCCAACTCAACGTTTTGAATCTCCAGCTGTTCCAGCGTTTCACGCAGATCGTAAGTCGCCTGGTCGATGTTTTGCTGCATCTCTTCGTGATAAGCAGTTAGCGACATCGCCATCGCGTTAATACCGTTCTTCAGAATGCTTAATTCGCCCAGCATGTAGCCATCAACGCGGCTGTCGAGTTGACCACGACGAATACGGTCAACGGTTGACACCATGTTGCGAATTGGGCCGGTAACATCGCGCATCAAGCGATAGGCGAACAGCATGGCGATGCATAAACAGAACAGCAGCAGCAGCGTGGCAACGAACACTTCTTTGTACTGCTCCAGCCGCACCGATTGCAGATCCAATTCAATCGCCACATAACCGAGCGGATTGCCGGCCGGTTTGGCGTCTTCGCCGGGCAGTTCATCCACCGAATAGCGTTCAGAGATGATCGGCGTGCGCAGAATCATCACGTTGCCTTGCCGCTCAACCGAAATGCCATCCTCCAGCGTTGAAATATCCTCTTTTTGTAATAGAGACAGGTTTTGATTGTTGTTTGAGGTGACGTAGACGTGATTGTTGTTGTCGAAAATGGTGATGGCACGGACAATATCGGAGTGACGACGGTGCAGCAGGCTGACTAATTCGCGAATCGCATCGCGATTGTGCCACGTCATACCGTATTCACTGGAAACCGCCAGTGGTTCGATAATATTGGCGCCCGCATCGTGCACCTGATGCTGCAATTCGTTGTAGCGGTGCACCACGAAAAAGGTGCTGAGCAGCAAGCCAATCATCAGCGTTGGCGCCAATATTAAAATCATCATTCGCGCCCGCAGGCTGTATTTGGTCATAATTGTGGCCTGGCGATTCCTGGCATTTTTTATCCCTGTGCAAGCGCCATTAGCGGCGGCACACCCAATAAAGTCGAGATTTCATAATACTATGGCGCAATTTTACTCCGCAAAACAGCGTGTGACGACTAAGCAGCGCATCACCGTCACCATTGAAGACCTTGATCCATTTGGACAAGGTGTTGCGCGGCATAAAGGCAAAGCGATATTTGTTAGCGGCGCGCTGCCCGGAGAACAAGCGGAAGTTACGGTGCTGGAAGACAAGCGTCAGTACGCGCGCGCCAAAGCCAATAAGATTCTCAATCCTAGCCCACAGCGAGAAAAACCGCGTTGCGTGCATTTTGGCGTGTGCGGCGGTTGCCAGCAGCAGCACGCTTCGGTGGCGCTACAGGAAGAGAGCAAAGCGCGTGCTTTAAGCCGCATGCTGAGTCGTGAAGCGCCGCTGCCGGTCAAGGTCGATGAAATCATCAGCGGCGATGCGTGGGGTTATCGCCGTCGTGCGCGATTGGGGTTGCAGTGGCAGCCTAAACAGCAGCGACTGCACATGGGTTTTCGTCAGACGGCCAGCAACGATCTGGTTGAACTGAAGCAATGCCCGATTTTGGTGCCCGAACTTGAAGCGTTATTGCAGCCTCTGCACCGTTGCCTGAGCGATCTCCACGCGGTGAAGCGTTTGGGCCACGTTGAATTGGTGCTGGCCGATAATGGCCCGCTGATGGTGTTGCGTCATCTTGATGCATTATCCCAAGACGATCGCGCAAAACTGGAACGCTTTTCGCATGAGCAGCAAGTGGCGCTGTATCTGGCTGATGGCAGTGACAGTTTGCAGGCATTAAGCGATCGCCAACCGTTTTATCGCTCGTTTAATTTGCCGCTCAGCTTTAGCCCGCAGAATTTTATTCAGGTCAATGACGGCGTTAATCAGCAGATGGTTGCCAAAGCCATTGAATGGCTGGATTTGCAGCCAGACGATCGTGTGCTGGATTTGTTTTGCGGCATGGGCAACTTCACTTTGCCAGTAGGAAAGTTCGTACAAAATGCTGTAGGTGTGGAGGGCGTTGCAGCATTAGTGCAGCAGGCAGCGTATAATGCTGAGCAGAATAATCTCAAGAATGTTCGCTTTTTCCAGCACAACCTGGAAGAAGATGTGTCGCGTCAGCCGTGGGCGACGCAGGGATTTAACAAGGTGTTACTGGATCCAGCGCGTGCTGGGGCCGCGGGCGTGATGGCGCATGTGGTTAAACTTGCGCCACAACGTGTGGTCTATGTTTCCTGTAACCCGACAACACTTGCACGAGACAGTCAGACATTACTGTCAGCGGGCTACCATTTGGAAAGGGTCGCGATGCTGGATATGTTCCCTCATACCAGCCATCTCGAGTCCATGGTGCTGTTTAGCAAAACATAAGCGATGTCCACATCGCTGTGGCAGGAGAGGATATGGTTGCGGTTAGAAGTGCGCATTTAAATACGGCGGGCGAATTTGCCCTGGACCAGTGGATCGCCAGCTTAAACATCAAAGACCCGCAATCTTGTCAACGATTGGCGGATGCATGGCACTACTGTGAAGCCGAGACGCACAACCATCCTGATCAAGCTCTGCTGCTGTGGCGTGGCATTGAGATGGTGGAAATTCTCACCATGCTCAGTATGGACAACGATAGCCTGCGCGCCGCGCTGCTGTTCCCGCTCGCCAACGCGGATGTGGTCAGCGAAGAGGATCTGGAGCAAGCATTCGGCAAAGGCATTGTGATGCTGGTGCACGGCGTGCGCGACATGGATGCCATTCGCCAGCTGAAAGCCATTCACAATGATTCGATGGCGTCTGAGCAGGTGGATAACGTGCGCCGCATGCTGCTGGCGATGGTGGAAGATTTCCGCTGCGTGGTCATCAAGCTGGCGGAACGTATCGCCCATCTGCGTGAAATGAAAGACGCGCCGGAAGATGAGCGCGTGCTGGCGGCGAAAGAGAGCACCAATATTTATGCTCCGTTAGCCAATCGCCTCGGCATCGGTCAGCTCAAATGGGAATTGGAAGATTATTGCTTCCGCTATCTCCATCCCGACGAATACAAACGCATTGCCAAACTGCTGCATGAACGCCGCATTGATCGCGAAGGCTACATCGAAAACTTCGTCGATAACTTGCGCGCCGAAATGCAGAAAGAGGGCGTGCGTGCAGAAGTTTACGGTCGCCCAAAACATATCTACAGCATCTGGCGCAAGATGCAGAAGAAGTCGTTGGCTTTTGACGAACTGTTCGATGTGCGCGCGGTGCGTATCGTCGCGGAGCGTTTGCAGGATTGCTACGGCGCGCTCGGTACGGTGCATACGCTATATCGCCATTTGCCGAATGAGTTCGACGATTACGTCGCCAATCCCAAGCCCAATGGTTATCAATCGATTCACACCGTGGTGCTCGGTCCACAAGGTAAAACGGTCGAGATCCAGATTCGTACCCGTCAAATGCATGAAGATGCGGAACTGGGCGTAGCGGCGCACTGGAAGTACAAAGAAGGTCCAACGGCGGCGAATGCGCGTGGCGCGGCAGGGCACGAAGGTCGTATTGCGTGGCTGCGCAAATTGATTTCCTGGCAGGAAGAGATGGCCGATTCTGGCGAAATGCTGGAAGAGGTGCGCAGCCAGGTATTTGATGATCGCGTTTACGTGTTTACCCCAAAAGGGGATGTGGTCGATCTGCCTGCCGGTTCCACGCCGCTCGACTTCGCCTACCATATTCACAGCGATATCGGTCACCGCTGCATCGGCGCCAAAATCAGCGGGCGCATCGTGCCATTTACCTATCAGTTGCAGATGGGCGATCAGATCGAAGTGATCACTCAGAAGCAGCCGAATCCAAGTCGCGATTGGCTTAACCCAAATCTGGGCTATATCACCACCAGCCGCGGACGTTCGAAAATTCACGCCTGGTTCCGCAAACAGGATCGTGACAAAAATATCGCGGCTGGTCGCCAGATCCTCGAAAACGAGCTGGATCAGATCGATGTCAGCATGCGCGAAGCGGAGAAGCTGCTGTTGCCGCGTTATAACGTCAGCTCGCAGGATGAGTTGCTGGCGATGATTGGCGGCGGTGATATTCGCCTCAATCAGATGGTCAACTTCCTGCAAGGCAAGCTGCATAAACCGAGCGCCGAAGAGGAAGATCGCGAAGCTTTGCGCCTGTTGACGCAAAAATCGCACGCGCCATCTGCACGTAAAGAGAGCGGCCGCGTGGTGGTGGAAGGCGTTGGCAACTTGCTGCATCACATTGCGCGTTGCTGCCAGCCGATTCCGGGCGATGACATCGTCGGCTTTATTACCCAAGGCCGCGGCATTTCGATTCATCGCGCTGATTGCGACCAGCTCACCGAACTGACGTCGCACGCGCCAGAACGTATTGTTGATGCGGTGTGGGGCGAAGATTACTCCAGCGGCTATTCGCTGGTGGTGCGCGTCACAGCCAACGATCGCAGCGGTTTGCTGCGTGACATCACCACCATTTTGGCTAACGAGAAGGTCAACGTGCTGGGCGTTTCCAGCCGCAGCGATACTAAGAAACAACTCGCCACCATTGATATGGATATCGAGATCTACAATCAGCAAGTGTTGGGCCGCGTGTTGGCGCGACTTAACCAGGTGCCGGATATCATCGACGCGCGCCGCTTGCATTGATTTCTCGTTCGCCTAACATCGCAGGGTCGTCTTTCATGGCGACCTTTTTTCATTTCAGCCCCCAAGGATTTCCCATGACACCGTTAAACCGCCTGCTCACCATCATGCAAACCCTGCGCGACCCGGAGCGCGGTTGTCCGTGGGATCGTCAGCAAACTTTTGCCTCGATCGCGCCTTACACGCTGGAAGAAACCTATGAAGTGCTTGATGCCATTCAGCGTGAAGATTTCGACGATTTGCGCGGTGAACTCGGCGATCTGCTGTTCCAGGTGGTGTTCTACGCGCAAATGGCCGATGAGCAACAACGCTTCAATTTTGACGATATCTGTAACGCCATCAGCGACAAACTCGAACGCCGCCATCCACACATTTTTGGCGATGTCGAAGCGGCAACCAGCGCCGACGTGCTGAAAAACTGGGAAGCAATCAAACACAGTGAACGCGCGGAAAAGTCGCAGCATTCGGTGCTGGATGATATCCCCAAAGCGTTGCCGGCTTTGATGCGGGCGCACAAAATCCAGAAGCGTTGCAACACCGTTGGCTTCGATTGGGACAACCTCGGTCCGGTGCTGGATAAGGTGCATGAAGAGATCGATGAAGTGATGCACGAAGCGCAGCAAGCGGTGGTTGATCACGCCAAGCTGGAAGAGGAAATTGGCGATTTGCTGTTCGCCACCGTTAACTTATCGCGCCATTTAGGCAGCAAAGCGGAAATCGCCTTGCAGAAAGCCAACGACAAATTTGATCGTCGCTTCCGCCAGGTTGAAGCGATCATCGCCTCACAAGGTTTAACCATGCATGACGCCACGCTGGATCAAATGGAAGATGCGTGGCAGCAAGTTAAAGTTATGGAGAACAAAGGTTAACGCACGTCGTCTGTTTTGCTGATTATTCCAGCGCTGCATATAATTTCGCCGCTTAAGCTTACTCGATTCAGCCTTGCGGTGACTTTGTGACGTACATCAACATTTCGCACCATGCTATCCGCTATGTTACCGGCTTACCTGTGGAGGACGATGGTGTGATTCATCAATTGTGGCTTAAGACGACTTCAAGTATACTATTTTCCCGTCTTGGTTATTCCACCGTCTTTAAACCTAAACTCTCAGGTTCAGCATGACAACGAATTATATTTTTGTGACCGGCGGGGTCGTTTCCTCTCTGGGCAAAGGCATTGCCGCAGCCTCCCTCGCAGCTATTCTAGAAGCACGTGGTCTGAATGTGACCATCATGAAACTCGATCCGTACATCAACGTCGATCCGGGTACCATGAGCCCAACGCAGCACGGTGAAGTTTTCGTCACCGATGATGGGGCCGAAACCGATCTGGATTTAGGTCACTATGAGCGCTTCATCCGCACCAAAATGTCGCGTCGTAACAACTTCACCACTGGCCGTATCTACTCAGAAGTGCTGCGCAAAGAGCGTCGCGGTGACTATCTGGGTGCCACGATTCAGGTTATCCCGCATATCACCAATGCCATCAAAGAACGCATCATTGAAGGCGGCGAAGGTCATGACGTGGTTCTGGTTGAGATCGGCGGTACGGTAGGCGATATCGAATCTCTGCCGTTCCTTGAAGCGATTCGCCAGATGGCGGTCGATGTGGGTCGCGAACACACTATGTACATGCATCTGACTTTGGTGCCTTACATGGCGGCAGCGGGCGAAGTGAAAACCAAGCCAACCCAGCATTCAGTGAAAGAGCTGCTGTCGATCGGGATTCAGCCAGATGTGCTGATTTGCCGTTCTGACCGTGCTGTACCGGCCAACGAACGCGCTAAAATCGCGCTGTTCTGTAACGTGCCAGAGAAAGCGGTTATTTCCCTGAAAGATGTGGATTCGATCTACAAAATCCCTGGCATGCTGAAATCGCAAGGCCTGGATGATTACATCTGCAAGCGTTTCAATCTGAACGCGCCGGAAGCGAACCTGGCCGAATGGGAACAGGTGATTTACGAAGAAGCCAATCCGGGCGGCGAAGTGACCATCGGTATGGTCGGCAAATATGTCGAACTGCCAGATGCTTATAAGTCAGTGATTGAAGCGTTGAAACACGGTGGCCTGAAAAATCGCGTTACCGTGAACATCAAACTGATCGACTCGCAGGATGTTGAAACGCGCGGTGTCGAATTACTGAAAGATCTGGATGCTATTCTGATCCCTGGCGGCTTCGGCTACCGCGGTGTGGAAGGCAAAATGATGACGGCGCAATACGCCCGAGAGAACAACGTGCCTTACCTGGGTATCTGCCTGGGAATGCAGGTTGCGCTGATGGAATTTGCCCGCAACGTGGCCGGTATGGAAGGCGCGAACTCTACTGAATTTGTGCCAGACTGTAAGTATCCGGTGGTTGCGTTGATCACCGAATGGCGCGATGAAGAAGGTAATGTTGAACAGCGTACTGAGCAGAGCGATCTGGGCGGCACCATGCGTTTGGGTAGCCAGCAATGCCAATTGACGCCAGAAAGCAAAGTGCGTCAGCTGTACGGTTCTGAAGTCATTACTGAGCGTCACCGTCATCGTTACGAAGTAAACAATCTGCTGTTGAAGCCGATTGAAGCGGCGGGTCTGCACATTGCGGGCCGTTCCGGCGACGATCAACTGGTTGAGATCATTGAGATCCCGAACCATCCGTGGTTTGTAGCCTGTCAGTTCCACCCGGAATTCACGTCGACCCCGCGTGATGGTCATCCGCTGTTCGCTGGCTTTGTTAAAGCCGCGCAGGAGCACCAGAAGCGGTTAGCGAAGTAAGTTTCACGAGCAGCGCGCGAACTTTTCGCGCGTTGTTTGTCTTAGGATTGACTAACTTGTACTGAGGAAAATCGAATGTCCAAAATCGTTAAAGTCATCGGTCGCGAAATCATCGACTCCCGTGGCAACCCAACTGTTGAAGCAGAAGTGCATCTGGAAGGCGGTTTCGTTGGTCTGGCAGCGGCGCCATCAGGTGCATCTACCGGTTCTCGCGAAGCACTGGAGCTGCGTGACGGTGACAAATCTCGTTTCCTGGGCAAAGGCGTAACCAAAGCGGTTGCTGCTGTTAACGGTCCAATCGCCAACGCGGTAACCGGTAAAGATGCCAAAGACCAGGCGAACATCGATAAGATCATGATCGAGCTGGACGGTACTGAGAACAAATCTAACTTCGGTGCTAACGCCATTCTGGCGGTTTCACTGGCTGCGGCTAAAGCGGCTGCGGCTTCTAAAGGCCTGCCACTGTACGCACACATCGCGGAACTGAACGGCACCCCAGGCAAATACTCTATGCCGCTGCCAATGATGAACATCATCAACGGTGGTGAGCACGCCGACAACAACGTCGACATCCAGGAATTCATGATTCAGCCAGTTGGCGCGCCAACCCTGAAAGAAGCGATTCGCATGGGTTCAGAAGTGTTCCATCACCTGGCTAAAGTGCTGAAAGCGAAAGGCATGAGCACTGCGGTGGGTGACGAAGGTGGCTACGCGCCAAACCTGGGTTCTAACGCCGAAGCACTGGCTGTTATCGCTGAAGCGGTAAAAGCAGCAGGCTACGAACTGGGCAAAGACATCACCCTGGCGATGGACTGCGCAGCGTCTGAATTCTACAAAGACGGCAAATATGTGCTGGCTGGCGAAGGCAACAAAGCCTTCTCTTCTGAAGAGTTCACTCACTTCCTGGAAGATCTGACCAAACAGTACCCAATCGTTTCTATCGAAGACGGTCTGGACGAATCTGATTGGGCTGGTTTCGCTTACCAGACCAAAGTGCTGGGCGACAAAATCCAGCTGGTGGGTGACGATCTGTTCGTAACCAACACCAAGATCCTGAAAGAAGGTATTGATAAAGGCATCGCTAACTCCATCCTGATCAAATTCAACCAGATCGGTTCACTGACCGAAACTCTGGCTGCAATCAAGATGGCAAAAGACGCAGGTTACACCGCGGTGATTTCACACCGTTCAGGTGAAACTGAAGATGCAACCATCGCTGACCTGGCGGTAGGTACTGCGGCTGGCCAGATTAAAACCGGTTCTATGAGCCGTTCTGACCGTGTTGCTAAGTACAACCAGCTGATTCGTATCGAAGAAGCGCTGGGCAGCAAAGCTCCGTTCAACGGTCTGAAAGAAGTTAAAGGCCAGTAATGGTCTGGTGATGCGGCATAACCTGCCGCGTCATTAGTGATAGAGCCCCGCCTTGTGCGGGGCTTTTGCTTTTATTTGGCACGAAGCAGCTGTGAACCGATGGCGAAAATCTGCCATAATCTGCGCCTCGAAATTTTAGATGTGAGTAAAAAATGTTCTACCCGATTAACGAAATGTTCCAGACGCTGCAGGGCGAGGGTTTTTATACCGGCGTTCCGGCGCTGTTCATCCGCTTACAAGGATGTCCGGTGGGCTGTAGCTGGTGCGATACCAAACATACCTGGGAAAAGCACGCGGATCGGGAGACGTCGCTGGGCGATATTTTAGTCAAAACCGTGGAAAGCGATGCGTGGGGCAGCGCCGATGCGGCGATGTTGATTGACACCATTAAGCGTCAAGGTTGGACCGCGCGCCATGTGGTGATCACTGGTGGCGAACCGGCGATTTTCGATCTGCGTCCGCTAACCGAACAATTAGAAGCGGCGGGATTTGCCTGCCAGATCGAAACCAGCGGCACGCATGAAGTACAGTGCTCAGAGTCCACCTGGGTGACAGTTTCACCGAAGGTCAATATGCGCGGCGGTTATGACGTTCTGCCGCAGGCGCTGCAACGTGCGGATGAAATTAAACATCCGGTGGCGCGTGAGCGTGATGTGGAAGCGTTGGATGCGCTGTTGGCAGGTTTGCACGACGATAAAAAACGCATTGTGGCATTGCAGCCCATCAGTCGTGGCGATGCCGCCACCAAACTGTGCATTGAAACCTGTATCGCACGCAACTGGCGGCTTTCGATGCAGACGCACAAGTATTTGAATATTGCCTGATTCATTAGGTGCGCAAATATGCGCACCTAATGAATGCATCACGCCTTTTTTGTAGGGTCGCCATTTATGGTGACCACAACAAATTTACTGCTTAGCTTTATACGCGTCGAACGCCTGCTTGATTTCAGTCTTGGCTTTCGCCGTATCCTCAAAACCATTCAGCTCGACTTTCTTACGGCCATCCGGCAACTGCTTATATACGCGGAAGAACGCTTGCAGACGCTCTTGCTCCACTTTCGGCAGGTCGCTCATCTCTTTGATGTCGTCGTAAGTTGGGTCGATTTTGCTGGTTGGCACCGCGACGATCTTGTCATCCACTTCGCCGCCATCAATCATCTTCAGCACGCCAATTGGGCGCAGCTTGATCAAGGTACCCGGTTGCAGCGGTGCGCGGGTGTAGAAAATCACATCCAGCGGATCGCCATCGCCGCCCAATGATTGGGTCAGTGAGCCGTAGTTAGCCGGATAGGCTACCGGCATTGACTGGAAGCGGTCAGCGACGATAAAGCCGGTTTTGGCATCGGTTTCATATTTGATCATCCCGCCAGCAGGAATCTCCGTCACCGCATAGAACTCATCCGGCACTTTTTCTGGCTGTGGAAAATCGAGAACGTTTTGCGCTTGGACAGCGGCAGAGGCGGAAATCAAAACTGCAATCAGGGAAAGGCGTTTAACCAGGTTCATTGTTGATTCTCTTGATCTTTAATGAAGGAGACAACAACCTAGTTAATAAAGATGACAACGATATGAATTGCAGATAAATGAAGTAATAGGCCGAATATTTCACGCTGCAGGAAGGCGGCAACTGAACGAATCCTCAGGAGCTTACATCAGTAAGTGACTGAGGTGAGTAAAGGCAGCCAACGCCCCTGCAGCGTGAAAGATGAAGGCATATTAACCGCGATAAACACAACCCGCAGTGCACGTTTCTTTAATCATCACCGCGCTCAATTCAGGCAGAATCGGCTTCATCTGATCCCAGATCCATTTCGCCAGCACTTCGCTGGTCGGATTGGATAGACCCGGAATATCATTCAGATAGTGATGATCGAGGCGATCATAGATCGGCATAAACGCCGCTTTCAGTTCGGCAAAATCCATGACCCAACCGGTATGTGCATCCACTTCACCGGTAATTTCTAATCGCACCAGGAATGAATGGCCATGCAAACGTCCGCATTTATGACCTTCCGGCACATGCGGTAAACGGTGGGCAGATTCAAACTGGAACTCTTTAAATAGCGTGGTAGACATAATGGCTCTCAGACTTAAAAACCGCTGAAGTCTACCTGAAATGCAGATTTTTCGCACTCGCTGCGCGTGAAAAGGGCATTTTAGCGCCTTTGCATCGGCAACCACTTAATTAACCTATTGAATATCTTCGGCTTGATTAACCACTTTTGCTGGTTAACTTTACCGATAAAACCACTTAGTCGTTTTGGTTATTTGATATGTCGAAGGCGTATTTAATCGTTAATATACAGCCCGGTAACCTACCCATACTTTCGCAACATCTTGATCCGGCCTTCTGACACTGGAATTTTTAACGCAATGACGACTCAGGCACCAGGTTCACTGCTTCCGCTATCACCGGAGCAACTCGCGCGCTTACAGGCGGCAACCACGGATTTCAACACCACGCAGATGGCCTGGCTCTCCGGCTATTTCTGGGGCATGGTCAATCAGACGCCGGGCGCTGCCGCCACACCTGCGCCGGTTCAGGCTGAAACGCCAACCATTACGCTGATTTCCGCCTCGCAGACCGGCAATGCGCGTCGCCTGGCTGAACAGCTGCGTGACGACCTGCTGGCCGCCAAATTAGGCGTCAATCTGGTCAACGCCGGCGATTACAAATTCAAGCAAATCGCGCAGGAAAAGCTGCTGGTGGTGGTGACGTCAACGCAAGGCGAGGGTGAACCGCCGGAAGAAGCTGTGGCGTTGCATAAATTCCTGCTGTCGAAGAAAGCGCCGAAGTTCGAGGGAACCGCATTTGCCGTGTTCGGCCTCGGCGATACCTCTTATGAATTTTTCAGCAAAGCCGGTAAAGATTTCGATGAGCGCCTGGCTGAGTTGGGTGCAGAACGTCTGCTGGATCGCGTTGATGCCGATGTTGAATATAAAGATCAGGCCACGGCCTGGCGTCAACAACTGACTGAAATTCTCAAAGCTCGCGTGCCGAGTGAATCGCCTGCGCAGGCGGCGATCACCGCAGCAGGCAGCGTCAATCTGGTCGATAGCAGCCCGTACAGCAAAGAAGAGCCATTGGTGGCCAGCTTTGCGCTTAACCAGAAAATCACCGGACGCGATTCGGATAAAGATGTACGACATATCGAAATCGATCTGGGCGATTCTGGATTACGTTATCAGCCGGGCGATGCGCTGGGCGTATGGTTTGATAACGATGCCGAGCTGGTGCAGGAACTGCTGCAATTGGTATGGCTGAAAGGCGACGAACCGGTTGAGGTACAGGGCAAAACCTTGCCGTTGGCCGAGGCACTGCAACAGCATTACGAACTCACCGTGAATACGCCGCAGATCGTCGAGCAGTACGCGGCGTTGTCGCGCAATGATGCGCTGCTGGAACTGGCCGGTGATAAGCCAAAGTTGCAGAGTTATGCGCAGAGCTTCCCGATTGTCGATATGGTGCGTCAGGCGCCAACCGAATTAAACGCTGAGCAATTAACCGGCCTGTTGCGTCCATTGACGCCGCGCCTGTACTCGATTGCTTCCTCGCAGGCTGAAACCGAAAGCGAAGTGCATATCACCGTCGGTGCCGTGCGCTTCGAAATTGACGGTCGCCAGCGCGGCGGCGGCGCATCAACCTGGCTGGCGGATCGCATCGAAGAAGATGGCGAAATCCGCGTCTTCATTGAGCACAACGACAACTTCCGCTTGCCAGCCAATCCAGAAACGCCAGTGATCATGATTGGCCCGGGCACCGGCATCGCGCCGTTCCGCGCCTTTATGCAGCAGCGTGATAACGATGGCGCAGGCGGCAAAAACTGGCTGTTCTTCGGCAATCCGCATTTTACCGATGATTTCCTTTATCAGGTGGAATGGCAGAAGTATGTGAAAGACGGCTTGCTGACTAACATTGATCTGGCATGGTCACGCGACCAGGCCGAGAAAATTTACGTACAAGATAAAATCCGCGCCAAAGGTGCGGAGGTGTGGAGCTGGATACAAGAAGGCGCGCACCTTTACGTCTGCGGCGACGCCAATCGCATGGCGAAAGACGTTGAGCAGGCATTACTGGATGTGGTGGTCGAACACGGCGGCATGGATCGTGAAACGGCTGACGAATTTTTAAGTGAGCTGCGCATTGAGCGCCGTTATCAGCGAGACGTTTACTAATGAGCGAAAAACATCCTGGGCCGCTGGTCGTTGAAGGCAAGCTGGTCGACGCTGAGCGTCTAAAAAAACAGAGCAACTACCTGCGCGGCACCATCCTTGAAGATCTCGACGATGGCCTGACCGGTGGTTTTAGTGGCGATAACTTCCTGCTGATCCGTTTTCACGGTATGTACCAGCAGGATGACCGCGATATTCGTGCTGAGCGCGCCGCGCAGAAGCTGGAACCGCGCCACGCCATGATGCTGCGTTGCCGTTTACCGGGCGGCATCATCACGCCAACCCAATGGCTGGCGATTGATAAATTTGCTACCGAGAAAACCATTTACGGCAGCATCCGTTTGACCAACCGTCAAACCTTCCAGTTTCACGGCATTCTGAAGAAGAACGTCAAGCCTACGCATCAGATGTTGCACGAAGTGGGACTCGACGCGCTGGCAACCGCCAACGACGTGAACCGTAACGTGCTGTGCACCTCGAACCCAGTGGAATCGGAATTGCATCAGGAAGCGTACGAGTGGGCGAAAAAGCTCTCCGAACACTTGCTGCCGCAAACCCGCGCTTACGCGGAGATTTGGTGGGATAAAGAGAAAGTCGCCACTACCGATAAAGAGCCGATCCTCGGTGAAACCTACCTGCCGCGTAAGTTCAAAACTACCGTGGTGGTGCCGCCGCATAACGATGTGGATCTGCACGCCAACGATCTGAACTTCATTGCCATCGCCGAGAAGGGCAAGCTGATTGGCTTTAACCTGTTAGTCGGCGGTGGGTTGTCGATTGATCACGGCAACAAAGCCACCTATGCGCGCACCGCCAGCGAGTTTGGCTTCCTGCCGGTTGAGAAGATTCTCGACGTGGCGGCGGCCGTGGTTACTGTACAGCGTGATTGGGGTAACCGTACCGATCGTAAAAACGCCAAGACTAAATACACGCTGGAACGCGTCGGTGTGGACACGTTTAAAGCCGAAGTGGAAAAACGCGCTGGCATCACTTTCGAGCCAACCCGCCCGTATGCCTTTACCACGCGCGGCGATCGCATTGGCTGGGTGAAAGGCATTGATAAGAAATGGCATCTGACATTGTTTATCGAAAACGGTCGTTTGCTGGATTATCCGGGCCGTCCGCTGAAACGCGGCATCGCTGAAATTGCCAAAGTCCATCAAGGTGATTTCCGTTTGACCGCCAACCAAAACCTGATTGTGGCGGGCGTACCAGAGAAACAAAAGGCGCAGATCGAAGCCATCGCCCGTGAACACGGTTTGATGGAAGCGGTGACGCCGCAGCGTGAAAACTCGATGGCATGTGTGGCGTTCCCAACCTGTCCGCTGGCGATGGCTGAAGCCGAGCGCTTCCTGCCGTCGTTCGTCACCAAAGTGGAAGAGATCATGCACAAGCATGGTGTCGGCGAAGAGCACATAGTGTTACGCGTTACCGGTTGCCCGAATGGCTGTGGCCGTGCTTTGCTGGCGGAGTTGGGCTTGGTCGGCAAAGCGCCGGGCCGTTACAACTTGCACATCGGCGGCAACCGCGTCGGTACGCGCATTCCGCGTATGTATCGCGAAAACATCAACGAAGGTGAGATTCTGGCCAGCATTGACGAACTGGTGGCGCGCTGGGCCACTGAACGTCAGGCCGATGAAGGTTTCGGCGATTTCGTGATTCGCGCGGGCATTATCAAAGCAGTGGTTGATCCCGCCCGTGATTTTTGGGACTCGGAGGCAGTATGACGGTACTCGATCTCGCAGCACTGAATGGTTCATCAAAAGTTGACCGCATCATGGCGTTAGCAGAAAGCAACGTGCAGTTGGAGAAGCTTTCTGCGGAGCAACGCGTCAGCTGGGCTTTAGAGCAGTTGCCTGGCGCGTTTGTGCTGTCATCCAGTTTTGGTATTCAGGCGGCGGTTCTGCTGCATATGGTGACGCAGCAGAAGCCGGATATTCCGGTGATCCTGACCGATACCGGCTATCTGTTCCCGGAAACCTATCGCTTTATTGATGAACTGACAGAGAAGCTCAATCTCAACTTGCAGATCTTCCGCGCCGAGACATCGCCGGTGTGGCAGGAAGCGCGTTACGGCAAACTGTGGGAGCAGGGCGTCGAAGGGATTGAGCAATACAACCAGATCAACAAGGTTGAACCGATGAACCGCGCGTTGGAAACGCTGGGCGCGCAAACCTGGTTTGCTGGCCTGCGCCGCGATCAATCTGGCAGTCGCGCCAGCTTGCCGGTGCTAGCGGTGCAGCGTGGCGTGTTCAAGATTCTGCCGATCATTGATTGGGATAACCGTCAGGTGCATCAGTATCTGACTCAATACGGACTGAAATATCATCCGCTGTGGGATGAAGGTTATCTGTCGGTTGGCGATACGCATACCACCAAAAAGTGGGAACCGGGCATGGCAGAAGAAGAGACCCGCTTCTTCGGCCTGAAGCGCGAGTGTGGGTTACACGAAGGTTGATTGACCAGGCCGGCATAATTGCCGACCCTACAACGTTGGGAGCGCATTCATGCGCTCCTTTTTATCAAATCCCCTGCAACGCCGCAAACTCTGCTGCCGAGCGCGTCACATTCACCTTAGTCACTTCATAATTCGCCACCGCGACAAACGGATCTTCCGCCAGGATGGTATCCAGCCGCGCACGATCAATATCCTTCACCAGCAGCACGCCGCCGGTGCGCGGATCTTTACGTCCTGCCGCAATAAACACGCCGCTGTCAAAATAGCGATTCAGCCAATTCACATGCGGTTCGAGTAACGCTTCCACTTCTTCAACCGGACGGAAATAGTTTAAATAGACCACGTACATAGTAAATCCTTAGGTTGTTGGGTTAGTGAGTTCGGTCAGCAGCGGCAACAGAATCTTCACGCTGTCGCGCGTGCGTTGGGTGATGCGTCCAGGCAGCCAGTGATCGAGGTAATTAAGGTTATCGCGCTCGGTTTGATGGCGCACGCTGCCCTCCGGGAAATGGCTGGAACGTGCACGCTGCTGCTGCCCATCTTTGTTGCCCAGCGTCCAGTTGGCCGCCGTCACGTCGAGCAATGGCATACCGGCTTTATCAAACGGATTTACGCCAGGATAATCGCGTGCCGTCATGGCGTGGCTGGCCGCTGAGATTCCATAGCGATGCGCCAGCTGCAAAGCGCGCGCGCTGGTCTGCTTGCGCACCGCCGATGGCGTGTTAATGCCGCTATTAAAGTAAAGATGATCGCCGACGATCAGGCTGTTGAGATCAATCACCAGCAGGGTGTTTTTCTTCTCCTGATCGCTCATGCGTGTCAGATAGTCGTCCATGCCGTGCAAACCGGCTTCACCTGCACTCAGGGCCACGAAGCGCACGCCATAGTGCAGCGGCGTTTTACTCAGCGCTTGCGCCAGTTCGAGCATCACGCCCAAACCCGATGCGTTGTCATCCACGCCTTGCAAGCGTAGGCCGCCGAGATTGTTGTCCGCTTCATGGCGGCTGAGCGGTGTCCAGGTATCCAGATGCGTGACAATCAGAATCTCCTGCGGCACGTCACCGGCGCGCGCGGCAATGACCGAGGTGGCGGTGACTTTATGCGGCCGACTTTGCCCTTTTTTCTCAGTCCAGTTGTAGCTGGTGTTGAATTGGCGCGTATTGCTTTGATAACCGAGCTGGCTAAATTGCTGCTGCAAGTAATCGGCGGTGAGCAACTCGGCTGGGCTGCCGCTCATGCGGCCGGGAAAATAGGTGGCGATGTGGCGTAGTTGCTGTTCAGCATAATGCCCCGGCGCGGCGGTGGTGCTCGCAGCCTGAGCCAATAAAGGCAAACCGCCCGCAATCAGTGCTGCCAGCACGCAGCGGCGGAAAGTGGCAAACATAGTGATAGTCCTTTTCTGACATCCAGTGATGCTAAAAAAATTCCGAGATAGTATGAAACTGTGATGACGCTTGCACAATTTGATTTGCTCCGAAACACCAGCAATATCATTTGTTAAGCACAAAATGTTATCAGCAATCCTGGGTCGTTATTCCATTCGGTAACTACTCATTCCAATTCGTAATTTCATCTGTCTGAAGGGCGGGACGTATAGTCGCGTTAACTTATTGTAAAACTAGCAAGGTTAACGTGGATTATCTGCCTCTCTTTGCCGATCTCAAAAGCCGTCCGGTGCTGGTTGTCGGCGGTGGTGAAATCGCTGCGCGCAAAATTGAACTGCTGCGTCGCGCCGGTGCGCGCGTGTTGGTGGCCGCGCGCGATCTTGGCCATGAGCTGCAGGCGCTGCTGGAAATCGAGGCGATTGAATGGATCGCCCACCGCTTTGATCCGGCACAGCTGGACAACGTATTTCTGGTGATCGCCGCCACTGACGACAACGCGCTTAATGCGCAGGTATTCGACGCTGCCAACGCGCGCCACAAGCTGGTGAACGTGGTGGACGATCAGCCGAAATGCAGCTTTATCTTCCCGTCGATTGTCGATCGTTCGCCGTTAGTGGTGGCGATCTCCTCCAGCGGCACCGCGCCAGTGTTAGCGCGCTTGCTGCGTGAAAAAATTGAAGCGCTGTTGCCCGCCAATCTCGGTCAGATGGCTGAAGTCGCCGGACAGTGGCGCGATAAGGTCAAGCAGCGTTATCGCAGCATGTCTGAACGTCGCCGTTTCTGGGAACGCGCGTTTAACGGCTTGTTTGCCAGCCAGATGGCGGCGGGCAATGTGCATGAAGCGCGCCGCACGCTGGATCGCGAGCTGGAGAACACTAACGACAATCAAGGTGAAATAACGCTGGTGGGCGCTGGTCCGGGTGACAGCGGCTTATTAACGCTACGTGGCTTACAAGTGATGCAGCTGGCGGATGTGGTGCTGTATGACCATCTGGTCAGCGATGACGTGCTGGAATTAGTGCGCCGCGATGCCGATCGCATCTGCGTCGGTAAACGCGCTGGCGCGCATTCGGTGCCGCAGGAAGAGACCAACCAAATGCTGGTGACGCTGGCGCAACAAGGCAAGCGCGTGGTGCGGCTGAAAGGCGGCGATCCGTTTATCTTTGGTCGCGGCGGCGAAGAGTTACAGGCCGCGCAGGCCGCCGGCATTCCGTTCCAGGTGGTGCCCGGCATCACCGCGGCAGCGGGTGCGACCGCCTACGCCGGTATTCCGCTGACGCATCGTGATTACGCGCAGAGCGTGATGTTTATTACCGGACATTGCCGCGCTGACGGCGAAGGCATTGATTGGCCATCACTGGCGCGCGCGCGACAAACTTTAGCGATTTATATGGGCACGGTGAAAGCGGCGGAAATCGCGGCCGGGCTTATCGAACATGGGCGCGCGGCGTCAACGCCAGTGGCGGTGATTGGGCGCGGTACGCGTCAGGATCAGCAGGTTCTAACTGGAACCTTGGATCAACTGGAAACGCTGGCCGCCGCCGCGCCAACGCCAGCACTGTTAGTGATTGGCGAAGTGGTCAATTTGCACGGGCAATTGGCCTGGTTCCAACATTCGGCACAGCAGGCGGCTCGCGAGTCCGCCGTTGTCAATTTGGCTTGAGGAAAAATTATGGACCAAAATCGACTTACTCATCTGCGCCAATTGGAGGCAGAGAGTATCCATATCATCCGCGAGGTGGCGGCCGAGTTCAGCAATCCGGTGATGATGTACTCCATCGGTAAAGACTCCTCGGTGATGCTGCATCTGGCGCGCAAAGCCTTCTATCCGGGCACGCTGCCGTTTCCGCTGCTGCATGTTGATACCGGCTGGAAATTCCGTGAAATGTACGAGTTCCGCGATCGCACGGTAAAAGCGATGGGCGCTGAGTTGCTGGTGCATCGTAACCCGGAAGGCGTGGCGATGGGCATCAACCCGTTCGTGCACGGCAGCGCCAAACACACCGACATCATGAAAACCGAAGGTCTGAAGCAAGCGCTGAACAAATACGGTTTTGATGCGGCGTTTGGTGGCGCACGTCGTGATGAAGAGAAATCACGTGCTAAAGAGCGCATCTATTCGTTCCGCGATCGTTTCCATCGCTGGGACCCGAAAAATCAGCGTCCTGAGCTGTGGCACAACTACAACGGCCAGATTAATAAAGGCGAAAGTATCCGTGTGTTCCCGCTCTCCAACTGGACCGAGCTGGATATCTGGCAGTACATCTTCCTGGAAAACATTGAGATCGTGCCACTGTATCTCGCTGCGCCGCGTCCGGTGCTGGAGCGTGATGGCATGCTGATGATGATCGATGATGATCGTATTGATTTGCAGCCCGGTGAAGTGATCAAACAGCGCATGGTGCGTTTCCGTACGCTGGGCTGCTGGCCGCTGACCGGCGCGGTGGAATCAGAGGCGCAGACGCTGCCGGAAATTATTGAAGAGATGCTGGTCTCCACCACCAGTGAACGCCAGGGACGCGTGATTGACCGTGACCAGGCCGGTTCGATGGAAATGAAAAAACGTCAGGGTTATTTCTAAGGAGACGCAGATGAATACCGTTATTGCACAACAGATTGCCGAACAGGGCGGGGTAGAAGCCTGGCTGACCGCGCAACAACACAAAAGCCTGCTGCGTTTCCTTACCTGCGGTAGCGTCGACGACGGCAAAAGTACGCTGATTGGACGCTTGCTGCACGATACGCGTCAAATCTATGAAGATCAGCTGTCATCGCTGCACAACGACAGCAAACGTCACGGTACGCAGGGCGAGAAGCTCGATCTGGCGCTGCTGGTGGATGGCTTGCAGGCCGAGCGCGAGCAGGGCATCACCATTGATGTGGCGTATCGTTACTTCTCCACCGAGAAGCGCAAATTCATCATCGCTGACACGCCAGGACACGAACAGTACACGCGTAACATGGCTACTGGCGCATCAACCTGCGACCTGGCGATCCTGCTGATCGATGCGCGCAAAGGCGTGTTGGACCAAACTCGTCGTCACAGCTTTATCTCCACGCTGCTGGGCATCAAGCACTTGGTGGTCGCCATCAATAAGATGGATCTGGTGGATTACAAGCAAGAGACGTTTGAGCAGATCAAACAGGATTACCTCGATTTCGCGGCACAGCTGCCGGAAGATCTCGATATTCGCTTTGTACCGATGTCCGCGCTGGAAGGCGATAACGTGGCAACGCCGAGCGTCACTATGCCGTGGTACAGCGGCCCAACGCTGCTTGATGTGCTGGAAACTGTGGAATTGAACCGCGTGGTCGATCATCAGCCAATGCGCTTCCCGGTGCAGTACGTTAACCGTCCGAACCTCGACTTCCGTGGCTATGCCGGTACGCTGGCGTCTGGCGTGGTAAAAGTCGGTCAGCGCGTGAAAGTGCTGCCTTCTGGTGTTGAATCGACTGTTTCACGCATCGTTACTTTTGATGGCGATCTGCCAGAAGCGGGTGCCGGTGAAGCGATTACCTTGGTGTTGAAAGATGAGATCGACATCAGCCGTGGCGATTTGCTGGTGGATGCGGCGGCTGAATTGCAAGCGGTGCAATCCGCCAACGTGGATGTGGTGTGGATGGCGGAACAGCCGTTGCAGCCGGGCCAAAGCTATGAAGTGAAGATCGCCGGTAAGAAAACCCGCGCTCGCGTTGAGAAGGTGATCCATCAGGTTGAGATCAACTCACTGGAGAAACACACCGTCGACAGCTTGCCGCTCAACGGCATTGGCCTGGTTGAACTGACCTTTGACGAACCGATGGTGCTGGATGCGTATCGCCAGAATCCAGTGACGGGCGGGATGATCTTCATTGATCGCCTCAGCAACGTTACGGTTGGCGCGGGCATGATCAATCAGCCGCTCACTGACGCGCGCGCTTCAGCGGGCCAGTTCAGCGATTTCGAGCTGGAACTTAACGCGCTGGTGCGTCGTCACTTCCCACACTGGAACGCACGCGATCTGCTGGGTGGCAAGTAATGGCGCAGCACGATGAAAACGTGGTGTGGCACGATCATCCGGTCACGCGTGAGGAACGTGAACAGCAGCACGGCCATCAAGGTGTGGTGCTATGGTTCACCGGACTTTCCGGCTCGGGGAAATCCACTGTGGCGGGCGCGTTGGAGCAGGCGCTGCATCGCGCCGGTGTGAACACCTATTTGCTGGATGGTGACAACGTGCGTCACGGCCTGTGCCGTGATCTCGGCTTCAGCGATGACGATCGTAAAGAGAACATTCGCCGCGTAGGTGAAGTGGCGAAGCTGATGGTTGATGCCGGATTAGTGGTGCTGACGGCCTTTATCTCGCCGCACCGCGCGGAACGCCAAATGGTGCGTGATTTACTGGCTTCCGGCCAGTTCATCGAAGTGTTCGTTGATACGCCATTGGCAGTTTGCGAAGCGCGCGATCCCAAAGGTTTATACAAAAAAGCCCGTGCTGGTGAGCTGCGTAATTTCACCGGCATTGATAGCGTGTATGAAGCGCCAGAACAGCCCGAAATCCACCTTAATGGCGAACAATTGGTTACAAAACTGACCGGCCAATTGTTAGACCTGCTGCGTCACCGCGATATCATCAGATCCTGAACCGACAGCGGCAAATCCACCCGGGTTTGCCGCGCTTAGCGTCAACAGGATCTCTATGCAGAACGTAACGCCCATGCTGGCACGTAAAGATGAACGCACCCCGGATGAGCCTCGCTCGTCACTGCCGGGCGGCGTGATTGGCTTTCTCTCGTACTGGTGTGCACTGGCGATTCCGTTCGTGCTCTACGGCTCCAACACGCTGTTCTTCTTCCTCTACACCTGGCCATTCTTCCTCGCCTTGTTGCCGGTTTCGGTGCTGATTGGCATCGTGCTTAGCCTGATGTTCCGCACACATTTGTTCTGGAGCGCGATTGTCACGACGGCGGTGGTAATCTGCTTGTTCTGGTTGCTGTTCTCATTTCTCTCTGGTTGGTAACGTCCAGCTGATGTGCAAACGCATCGGCAGGTTACAAAACTTTACCTGCCGTCTGGCGATTCTCCCTGTCATTATTTGTGCAGACAAACGCGCGTATACGCCATTTTCGCTGCCGCTGTGGAGTCCTGCGTCAAGTTATGGGATGATTGGGCCGTTTTTCAGGGGGCGGGGATGGGAAAACTGACGTTACTGCTACTCGTGCTGCTGGGATGGCTTCAATATTCCCTGTGGCTGGGTAAGAACGGTATTCATGACTATACGCGCGTCAACGAAGACGTCGCGTCACAACAGGCGAATAACGCCAAGCTTAAAGCGCGTAACGATCAGCTGTTTGCCGAAATTGACGATCTCAATGGCGGTTCAGAAGCGATTGAGGAACGCGCACGTAATGAACTGGGCATGATTAAGCCCGGTGAGACTTTCTATCGTCTGGTGCCAGACCAGAACAAACGTAACGCGCAACAAGCTGCGCAAAATCAACAACGATAAGCCATGAACCAGCGCCCGATCCATGCGGATGTGATTGCCGTGGTGCCCGCCGCAGGTGTGGGCAGCCGCATGCAGGCTGCCTGCCCAAAACAGTATCTGACCATTGGTCAATTCACCCTTCTTGAACACAGCGTCGCGCGACTGCTGGCCCATCCTGCGGTAAAACAGGTGGTGGTGCCGGTGAGCAATGATGATGGCTGGTTTGATTCTCTGCCGTTGGCGCAGGATTCCCGCATTTTACGTGTCACCGGCGGCGACACGCGTGCCGAATCGGTACTGGCGGGCCTGCAAGCGATTCCTCACAGCGGCTGGGTGTTAGTGCACGACGCCGCGCGTCCTTGCCTGCATCCCGACGATTTAACGCGTTTGCTGGCGGTGCGCGAGCACAGCCACGTTGGCGCGATCCTGGCTGCGCCGGTACGCGACACGATGAAGCGTGCTGAACCAGGCAAAGCCGCCATTGCGCATACCGTTGAGCGTGAAGATTTATGGCACGCGTTAACACCGCAATTTTTCCCTCATCAACTGCTGACCGCTTGCCTGACGCGCGCACTCAATGAAGGCGCTACCATTACTGATGAAGCGTCGGCGCTAGAGTATTGCGGCTATCATCCGGAATTGGTGAGCGGACGCAGCGACAATATTAAGGTGACGCGGCCAGAAGATCTGGCGCTGGCGGCCTTTTATCTTACCCAGATTCAGTTACAGGAGAGCGCATGATGCGTATCGGTCACGGTTTTGACGTTCACGCTTTTGGCGGCGAAGGTCCGTTAGTGATTGGCGGGGTGCGTATTCCCTTCGAACACGGTTTTATCGCCCATTCAGATGGCGATGTGGCGCTGCATGCCTTAACTGACGCGCTGCTTGGCGCAGTGGCGATGGGCGACATCGGCAAGTTATTCCCGGACACCGATCCGGCGTTCAAAGATGCGGACAGCCGTGGTTTGCTGCGTGAAGCCTGGCGCCGCATTCAGCTGAAAGGCTATCGCATCGGCAACGTCGATGTGACCATCATCGCGCAGGCACCGAAAATGTTGCCGCATGTCCCACAGATGCGCGTCAATATCGCTGAAGATCTTGGCTGCCATATGGACGACGTTAACGTTAAAGCCACCACCACCGAAAAGCTCGGCTTTACCGGTCGCGGCGAAGGCATTGCTTGTGAAGCCGTGGCGCTGCTGATTAAGGCCGATCAGGCATGAGTGAGCTGCTTTACCTGCATGGCAAACCCAGCGCAACCGGCGTGATCAAAGCCAATCCCGAAGATTTCGTGGTGATTGAAGATCTTGGCTATCCCTACGATGGTGAAGGGGAACAGTTGCTGGTGCGCATCCGCAAAATTGGCTGCAACACACGCTTTGTCGCGGAAGCCATCGCCAAATTTCTCGGCGTGCCGGTACGCGATCTTAGCTATGCCGGCATGAAAGATCGCCATGCGGTGACCGAACAAACGCTGTGCTTCCGTGTGCCGGGAAATGGCATGCCGAATCTGGCGGGCTTCCAGCTGGAAGGCGTGGAAATCCTGCAAGTGATTCGTCATAAGCGCAAACTACGCACCGGCGCGCTGGCAGGCAATGCGTTCCGTTTAATCGTGCGGCAGATTTCCGATCGCGACGCAGTCGAAGCACGCTTACAACAGATTCAGCAAGGCGGCGTGCCGAATTATTTCGGCGAGCAGCGTTTTGGCCGTGGCGGCAATAACCTGACCCAGGCAAAACAGTGGGCGAAGGATTCTTTTCGTCCGCGCGATCGCAATATGAAAGGTTTGCTGTTGTCAGCCACGCGCAGTCATCTGTTTAATCAGGTGACCAGTGCGCGTTTGCAGCGTGACGGCGCGCTGGATAAGGTACATGTTGGCGATGCGGTTCAACTCGCCGGACGCGGCAGCTGGTTTGTCGCGCTGGCTGAAGAATTAGATGATGTGCAACAACGGGTTGAACATCATCAACTGCGCATCACCGCGCCGCTGCCTGGCCGTGGCGATGCGGGCCCACAAGGCGATGCGCTGCTTTTCGAGCAGCAAAGCCTGGCAGGCGCGGAAGAATTGATTACACTGCTGGAGCGCGAGCGTGTTGATGCCGCTCGCCGTGCGATGCTGGTGGTGCCAAAGGATCTGCGCTGGGATTGGTGGGATGACGTGACGCTGGAAATGCAGTTTTGGTTACCAGCCGGCAGTTTTGCTACCAGCGTGGTGCGTGAGCTTCTCCAACAAGAAGGTAACGATGCGGATATTGCTGAGTAACGATGACGGGATCCATGCGCCGGGCATTCAGACTTTGGCGCGTGCCTTGCGTGAATTTGCGCAGGTGCAGGTGGTTGCGCCCGATCGCAATCGGAGCGGCGCATCTAACTCGCTGACCTTAGAAACGCCGCTGCGAACCTTCACCCATGAAAACGGCGACATTGCGGTGCAAATGGGGACGCCAACAGATTGCGTGTTTCTTGGCGTGAACAAGCTCATGCAGCCGCGTCCCGATATTGTGGTGTCTGGCATCAATGCCGGTCCAAATCTTGGCGATGATGTGATCTACTCCGGTACTGTGGCGGCTGCGATGGAAGGGCGCCACCTTGGATTGCCTGCGCTCGCCGTTTCGCTTAACGGACATCAGCATTACGATACTGCCGCTGCGGTAACGTGCACACTGTTGCGAGCTTTATCACATGCGCCGCTGCGTACTGGGCGCATTCTCAATATCAATGTGCCTGATTTGCCGTTGGCCGACATCAAAGGTTTTCGCGTGACCCGTTGTGGTAGCCGCCATCCTGCTGATCAGGTGATCTGCACTGAAGATCCACGCGGTCAGCCGCTGTATTGGATTGGTCCGCCAGGCGAGAAACTTGATGCTGGCCCCGATACCGATTTCGCCGCTGTTGATGCAGGCTATGTTTCACTTACTGCGCTGCACGTGGATTTGACCGCGCACGCTGCGCAACAGGTGTTAAGTGACTGGCTAATCCAGGCTGAGGTAAAGCTGGCATGGTGAATCGCCGCATCGAAACGCTGCTGGAGCAACTGCGCGCGCAGGGCATTCATGATGAATGGATATTGAAAGCCATCGCCGATGTGCCACGTGAGCGTTTTATCGATGAGGCGTTTGAGCACAAAGCCTGGGAAAACGTTGCGCTGCCGATTGGCAACGGGCAGACCATTTCACAGCCTTACATGGTGGCGCGTATGACCGCCTTGTTAGAGCTCAATCCTGAATCGCGCGTGCTGGAGATTGGCACCGGTTCGGGTTATCAGACCGCTATTCTGGCGCATCTGGTCAATCATGTTTATTCCGTCGAACGCATCAAAGGGTTGCAGTGGCAGGCCAAACGCCGCTTGAAGCAACTCGATCTCCACAATATCTCAACGCGTCACGGCGACGGCTGGCAAGGTTGGCCGGCACGCGGCCCGTTTGATGCCATCATTGTCACCGCCGCTCCACCTGAAATTCCGACTTTACTGATAGCGCAATTAGGTGAAGGCGGCAAAATGGTGCTCCCGGTGGGTGAAGATCAGCAAGTGTTAAAGCGTCTACGCCGCCAGGGTGATGAATTGATTGAAGAAATCATCGAGCCAGTGCGCTTCGTCCCTTTGGTGCAGGGCGATCTGGCCTGAGCCGTCGTTACGCAATTCTTCACAACTGTGTCATGGCACGGCACAGTTGATATTGTTACTATCCTTATTTATCAATGCTAAAAACCGTATATAACGTTACGCGCAGTGGATAATGCGGTTAACGTCGTTACACATTTATTCAGGGTTGCCATCACGGGGGATCAGTGAGCATGGGAAGCACAGCATTTCAATTACGCCGTTTGGCGGCACTTTCTTTGGTAGGTTTTTGGCTGGCAGGCTGTAGTTCTGGCGACAATACACAAGCACCTATTAGCCAGATTGGTGGTAGCAACAGCGATAGCGGTATGGCATCAGCCCCAACTGGCGGCATGGCTTCAGCCCCAAGCGGCGGCATGATGTCGTCGCAAAACAGTACTGTACCCGCGATGCCACGCGGCGGAATGTTAAGCGGCGGTACACCGTCTGCGCAGCCGTCCAGTGGAATGGTAAGTGACAATAATAATGTGACCACAGAAAATGGTCATATTGTGTACAATCGCAATTATGGGAATATTCCTAAAGGCAGTTACGGTGGCGAAACTTATACCGTAAAACGCGGTGATACGCTGTTCTATATTGCCTGGATTACCGGCAACGATTTCCGCGATCTGGCACAGCGCAATAACATCGCAGCCCCGTATGGCTTGAATGCCGGGCAAACTTTGCAGGTCGGCAACGGTAACGGTCAAACCATTACCGGTGGCAACGCGATAACCGCAGCGGATGCAACGCAGGGCGGTGTGCCGGCGACGCCAAACCAATCGCAAATTAAATCCACCCCTGTTGCACAGCAACCTGTTATTACGTATTCTGATGATTCGGGTAATTCGTCGGGTAGCAAATTGCTGCCGTCGAAAGGAGCAAATAATGTGGCAACGACCACAGCTCCGGTTGTCGCACCACCTACAGTCAGCAGCACGACAAACAGCACAACTCCAGTGGGAAGCTGGCGTTGGCCGACTGATGGGAAGATCATCGATAACTTCTCCGCTGCGGAAGGCGGAAACAAAGGTATCGATATCGCCGGTTCGCGTGGACAACCTGTTGTCGCCACAGCTTCGGGAAGAGTGGTGTACGCAGGCAACGCGCTCCGTGGGTACGGTAATTTAATCATCATCAAACACAATGATGACTACCTGAGCGCCTACGCCCACAACGACTCTATGCTGGTCCGGGAACAACAGGAAGTTAAGGCGGGGCAGAAAATCGCTACCATGGGTAGTACCGGAACCAGTTCAGTAAGATTGCACTTTGAAATTCGTTACAAGGGGAAATCCGTAAACCCGTTGCGTTATTTACCGCAACGATAATCCGGCAGAACCTTGGTTCTGCCCTTGGATCACGGGTAGGAGCCGCTAATGAACCAGAATACGCTGAAAGTTAACGATTTACATGAAGATGCGGAATTCGAGGAAAACAACGGAGCTGAGGTTTTTGATGAGAAGGCTCTCGTTGAGAACGAACCTGGTGATAACAACGACGTAGCGGAAGAAGAGCTGTTGTCACAGGGTGCGACGCAACGCGTTTTGGATGCGACGCAGCTTTACCTTGGCGAGATTGGTTATTCACCGCTGCTGACGGCAGAAGAAGAAGTCTTCTTTGCGCGCCGTGCATTGCGAGGTGACATTCCTTCTCGTCGCCGCATGATTGAAAGTAACTTACGCTTGGTGGTAAAGATTGCCCGCCGTTATAGCAATCGTGGTCTGGCGTTGCTGGATCTGATTGAAGAGGGTAATCTCGGCTTGATTCGCGCCGTAGAGAAGTTTGACCCAGAACGTGGGTTCCGTTTCTCAACTTACGCCACGTGGTGGATTCGTCAGACAATTGAACGGGCGATCATGAATCAAACCCGTACCATCCGTCTGCCGATTCACATCGTTAAAGAGTTAAATGTTTACCTGCGTACCGCGCGTGAACTTTCGCACAAGCTTGATCATGAGCCGAGCGCAGAAGAGATCGCCGAGCAGTTGGACAAGCCAGTTGATGATGTTAGCCGTATGCTGCGTCTCAACGAGCGTATTACCTCGGTTGATACACCTTTGGGTGGAGATTCCGAAAAAGCGCTGCTGGATATCCTGGCCGATGAAAAAGACAACGGCCCGGAAGACACCACGCAGGACGATGATATGAAACAAAGCATCGTTAAGTGGTTGTTTGAATTGAATGCTAAGCAGCGTGAAGTGCTGGCGCGTCGTTTCGGCCTGTTAGGTTATGAAGCGGCAACGCTGGAAGACGTAGGTCGTGAAATCGGGTTGACCCGTGAACGTGTACGTCAGATTCAAGTGGAAGGTCTGCGTCGTCTGCGTGAGATTCTGCAGACTCAGGGCCTGAACATTGAAGCACTGTTTCGCGAATAAATATCGACGTTGTTGATACAGAAGGCGGTGGTGAAAACCACCGCTTTTTTTATGCCTCTATTAAAGTCCCCTTTTATCACTTTGTCGGCATCATTCTTAACGGCAACCGTTAAATTGAGCGCTACAAATCTCAACAATATACAAACGAAATAATATTAATTAACCATCTAATAATGATGATTTTTAACGATTCCTTTTTCTATAACTGTAATATTACGCATGACTTTCTTCGTATTATTGCCGTGTTTACTCTTTCTGTGTCACTCCTGTAAAAGTTTTCGTCCTGAAGCTATGCCATGTTTTTTCTCGTTGTAATACCAGGGCTTTCAGGTGACGAACTTAACATGGAGAAATAATAATGAGTGTGCAAAGCAATAATGTCGAATCACAATACTCCAGAGTAATATTTGGCATGCCAATATCGCTATTGTGGGGCTACATCGCAATGGCCATATTTATGACCGGTGATGGCATCGAACTCGCGCATCTTTCCCGCTATCTCTACGATCTCGGCTATGGAGAAAAACAAGTCTCACTGGTTTTTACTGTTTATGCATTAACCGCAGCAGTTTCGAGTTGGCTGTCGGGCGCGGTAAGTGAAATTTATGGTCCTAAAAAGATTATGCTGACTGGCGCGGTTTGGTGGATCGTTTTGCATGCGGTATTTGTTTATTTTGGTGTGAGCGAGAATAACTTTACCTGGATGCTAATCAGTTACACATTACGTGGGTTTGCCTATCCGCTGTTCTTTTATGGGTTTTATGTTTTAGTGGTACAACGTACGCCGGCACATCGGCTTGCTTCCGCTACGGGTTGGATATGGTCGATGTTCACCATTGGTTATGGCATCACGGCGTCCTTCCTTTCCGGTGTGTTGGTACCTGAGATTGGCTTTATCAGCACCTTATGGCTTTCTCTGTTGTTTGCGGCAGCGGGCGGGGCGATTATTTTCTTCACGGTTAAAAATCAAGGCGATCAGCAAGCTGGAATTGGCAACGTGAGTCGCAAGGATAAACTACGCGAAGTCTCGCGTGGTATCACTTTGATCTTTGAAGACCGTAGTATGTTCTTGGCATTAATCACACGCATATTATGTAATGTTGCGCTATTTGGATTACCGGTATTCATGCCTATATATTTCACACGTGAATTAGGCTTTTCAGCGCAACAATGGGCAACGATCTGGGGCGTGTTTTTCCTGGTTCAACCGGTGACTAATGTTCTCTGGGGGATTATTGGCGATCGGATTGGCTGGATTTTCCAAATGCGCTGGTTTGGTTTCTTCGGTTGCACCTTAACGACGGCTGCTTTCTATTATTTACCTTCGCTCTTTCCAGGTAATCTAGCTTTGGCCATTGTCTGCGCATTACTATTAGCATTTACTCTCACTTCTTTTGTACCCATGGGCGCTATTTTTCCTATGCTGGCACCACAACATAAAGGTGCTGCGGTTTCGGTGCAAAATCTTGGTGGTGGATTTGGCAATCTTATTGGCCCTGCGGTGGCGGCGCTGATGTTTGGTCTTTCATTCGAAATCGAACACGTCATTATTACTTTTTCTGCACTCTATTTTATTGGTGGAGTAATGACATTCTTTATTCGTAATCCACAACCGAAAATAGAAAGCGAGACCGTTTTAAATAATGCAGTTGTTGAATCGAAATAATTACTTCACTCTTTAAGGATAAAAATATGACGACATTATTTTCATTGAACAATCAGGTTGCCATCGTGACTGGTGCCGCATCGGGAATTGGCTATGCCATCGCTCGCTGCTTAAGTGAAGCGGGTGCAAAGGTGGCGATGGTCGATCGTGCCGAAGAAATAAAATCTGCTGCCCAAAATCTGGGAAATTCTGCACGAGGTTATATTTTTGATTTAGCCAACGTCGATGCACTAGGCGAGTTGGTTGAGCAAATTCACCATGACTTCGGGCGGATTGATGTCTTGGTCAATAATGCAGGTATTGGCATGCTGGAAGCGGTGGGTGAAGTACAACTCACCAGTTGGAACGCCACGATGCTGATTAACATGACCGCACCGTTCTTTCTTGCGCAGCATTGTTCACGCTTTATGAAAATGCAGGGATTTGGTCGCCTGATCAACATCTCCTCACAAGCCAGTGTGATCGCACTCAACGAGCATGCGGCCTATTGCGCCAGTAAGTCAGGGATGGCTTCTTTCACCCGTGTACTGGCAGCCGAGCTGGGGCCGTTTGGCATTACGGCCAATGCTATTTCGCCTACCGTTGTTGAAACCGAATTGGGTAAACGTTACTGGCATGGCGACAGGGCAGAGCAGATGAAACAGAAAATCCCTGCGCGACGTTTCGCTACAACTGATGAGATCGCGGGGGCCGTGCTCTATCTGAGCAGCAAAGAGGCGGCGATGGTGAATGGCGAAAACTTAGTGGTTGATGGCGGGTATAGCGTGATTTAAAAACGCGGCTGGCTTCGATATCGTTCAACGCCGTGGGATGAATTTCAACAAGAGAGAATGACCCGCACAGAACATAACTTCTGTGCGGGACGAGCATTAAACCAGCGTCTTTAAGCGATAAATCCACTCAAGCGCTTGCTTCGGTGTCAGGCTGTCAGGATCCAACGCTTCAAGGGCATCAACCGCCGGAGACGTTTCTGCCACCAGTAGTTGCATCTGAGAACCTTCCACGGTTGAGGCGGCTGAACTGCCCGATAACGCTTCGAGTTCTTTAAGCTTGTTACGTGCGCGTTTAATCACTTCTTTCGGCACACCAGCGAGTGCTGCAACCGCTAGGCCATAGCTTTTACTCGCAGCGCCATCCTGCACGCTGTGCATAAAGGCGATAGTGTCACCATGCTCAACCGCATCCAGATGCACATTCACCACACCTTCCATTTTTTCTGGCAATGTCGTCAGCTCGAAATAGTGGGTGGCGAAAAGAGTCATGGCTTTGATGCGATTGGCCAGACTTTCAGCGCATGCCCAGGCTAATGAGAGGCCATCATAGGTCGAGGTACCGCGGCCAATTTCATCCATCAACACCAAACTGTTCTCGGTGGCGTTATGCAGAATGTTGGCGGTTTCCGTCATCTCAACCATGAAAGTCGAGCGTCCAGAAGCCAAATCATCTGCCGCGCCAACGCGAGTAAAGATGCGATCGATTGGGCCAAGCACAGCTTCTTCAGCTGGCACATAGCTGCCAATCCACGCCATCAATGCAATTAATGCAGTCTGACGCATGTAGGTACTTTTGCCGCCCATATTTGGACCGGTAATGATCAACATGCGTCGTTGCGGTGATAGCGATAGCGGGTTAGCAATAAATGGTTCTTTCAGTACCTGCTCAACCACCGGATGGCGACCTGCGGTGATCCGTATCCCTGCTTTTCCTTGCAACACCGGACGGCAATAGTTCAGCGTCCAGGCGCGTTCGGCGAGGTTAGCCAGCACATCCAATTCTGACAACGCGGCTGCGCTGATTTGTAGCGCTTCCAGATGTGGCAGCAAGCGATCAAAAAGCTCATCGTAGAGGCCTTTTTCCAGCGCCAACGCTTTGCCTTTTGAGGTCAGAACTTTGTCTTCATACTCTTTCAGCTCAGGGATGATATAGCGCTCAGCATTTTTCAGTGTCTGGCGGCGGACGTAATGGATCGGTACCAAATGACTTTGGCCACGGCTGACCTGAATGTAATAACCATGAATCGCATTAAAGCCAACTTTGAGCGTATCCAGCCCGAGTTTTTCACGTTCACGGATTTCAAGGCGGTCGAGATAATCAGTCGCGCCATCTGCCAGCGCTCGCCATTCATCTAACTCAGCGTTGTAGCCCGGAGCAATCACACCGCCGTCGCGCACCAAAACGGGCGGTGATTCGATAATCGCCTGCTCCAGTAACTCGCGCAGTTCGTTAAATTCACCCATCAGCGAACGTAGATTAATCAATTGGGTGGATTCAACGCCTGCAAGCTGTTGGTTCAACTCTGGCAGCTGCTGGAAGGCATGTCGCATACGCGCCAAATCGCGCGGGCGTGCTGTACGCAGTGCCAGACGCGCCAGAATGCGCTCCAGATCGCCTACCTGGCGCAGTACCGGCTGCAATTCCTGGCTGAGCGATTGCAATTCCGCAATCGATTCCTGGCGACGCGCAATCGTCGTGACATCACGCAGTGGCATGTGCAGCCAGCGCTTCAGCATGCGGCTGCCCATCGGCGTGACAGTTTTGTCGAGTATCGCTGCCAGCGTATTCTCAATTCCGCCAGCCAGATTCTGGGTAATCTCCAGATTACGACGCGTAGCGGCATCCATAATCACGCTATCTTGCTGGCGTTCCATGCTCAGCGAGCGGATGTGTGGCAGGGAAGTACGTTGTGTATCTTTGACGTATTGCAACAGGCATCCGGCGGCGCGTAAAGCCAGATGCGCTTGTTCGACGCCAAAGCCACTTAAGTCGCGAGTGCCAAATTGCAGATTTAGCTGTTGGCGAGCGGTATCAATTTCGTATTCCCACAGCGGACGGCGGCGCAGGCCACGACGTTGATCGATCAGCGTCATTGCCTGGAAATCTTCAGCGTAGAGTAGTTCTGCCGGATTGGTACGCTGCAACTCAGCAGCCATGGTTTCCAGGTCAGCAGGTTCACTTAGGCGGAAACGTCCAGAGCTGATATCCAGCGTCGCGTAACCAAATCCACGTTGGCTCTGGAAAATGGCGGCGAGCAGATTGTCCTGACGTTCTTGCAACAGGGCTTCATCGCTGATGGTGCCCGGCGTAACAATGCGCACCACTTTGCGCTCAACCGGCCCCTTGCTTAAAGCGGGATCGCCAATTTGCTCGCAGATCGCTACCGATTCGCCAAGTTGAACCAGTTTCGCCAGATAACCTTCTACGGCGTGGTAAGGCACACCAGCCATTGGAATCGGCTCGCCCGCAGATGCGCCGCGTTTAGTTAAAGAGATCTCGAGCAGTTGTGAGGCACGTTTCGCGTCATCGTAAAACAGCTCGTAGAAATCGCCCATGCGATAAAACAGCAGGATGTCAGGATGATCGGCCTTCAGGCGCAGGTATTGCTGCATCATCGGCGTATGGCCACTAAAGTCCATTTGCTCTGCTCCTTTCATCTCATTCTCACTCAACGTTCATTCTTTTAATTACCAAGGCTGGACTGGCGCAGCCTGGATGTACCGTTATCGTTCAAGCGATAACGAAAGCGCGATGTTACCATTTTTGCTGCATGACCTTCATCCGCCAGTAGGGGCTTTCTGGCTGCCGACCATAACAAATTGCGTGAAGCCGTAAAAAGCAATATTTGGTGAAAAAGTTAAAGCGTGGAGCCGTCTCGCAAATTCACGTTGCAATCGGCTGAAACGAACCTGAAATGGTTAAATTTTAAGATATTGCTCTGTATGTCACTTCGATGAACGATTACCATAAGTGCTTCCGGTTTCACCTGGCTTATGGATATCTAATGCGTTTTAAGGTTGCTCTTCTTCCGCTTATCACTCTGCTTGCTGCATGCAGCAGTAAGCCTGCCACTCATCAACAACCCGATGTTGTCCCTGCACCGAAAGGCGGTTTTTTGCTTGAGCCTTCCCATGCGGTTCAGCCGATGTTTGGCGATTTTGCCGGTAATCCGGCGGCTGAGCAGTTTATTGATCAGATGGTGGCAAAACATGGATTTAACCGTGAGCAACTGCATGCGGTGATTGGTCAGGCGAAGCGTCTGGATTACGTGTTGCGCCTAATGGATCAGCAAGCGCCGAGTTACACGCCACCAACAGGTCCGAATGGCGCGTGGATTCGCTATCGCAATAAGTTTATCACGCCAGATAACGTGCAAAATGGCGTGGCATTCTGGAACCAATATCAGGATGCGCTGCAACGTGCGCAGCAGGTTTACGGTGTGCCGCCGGAGATTATCGTGGGCATTATCGGCGTTGAAACCCGTTGGGGCCGAGTAATGGGTAAAACCCGCTTGCTGGATGCGTTGGCAACCTTGTCATTTAGCTATCCACGTCGTGCTGCGTACTTCAGCGGTGAGTTAGAAACCTTCCTGCTGATGGCTCGTACTGAACAGGATGATCCGCTGGATCTGCGCGGCTCGTTTGCGGGTGCGATGGGCTATGGGCAATTTATGCCGTCCTCCTACAAACAGTACGCCGTTGATTTCAATGGCGATGGACACATTAACTTATGGGATCCAGTTGATGCGATTGGCAGTGTCGCCAATTACTTTAAAGAACATGGCTGGCGTGCAGGTGAAAATGTCGCTGTACCTGCAAGTGGTCAGGCGCCGGGATTGGAGAACGGATTCAAAACTCAATATCCGGTGAGCACTCTGGCAGCAAGTGGTTTAACGCCGCAAGGATCGCTAGACGGAAATAACCAGGCTAGTTTGCTGCGTCTGGATTTGGGCACCAGCTATCAATATTGGTATGGCTTGCCAAATTTCTACGCGATTACGCGCTACAACCACAGCACGCACTATGCCATGGCGGTATGGCAATTGGGTGAGGCCGTAGCGAAAGCGCGCCAGGGCAACATGCTTTAATGCTGTCCTTGCAAAGTGTAAGGGTATAAGATAGCGCCCCTTTTGCGGTGCTATCTTTGCCGCATCCGACTTCTGAGGAGCGCTTATGAGTACCTTACCTGCTTGCCCGGTATGCCAGGCCGATTACACTTGGCAAGATGGCGATAACCTAAACTGCCCTTCATGCGGCCATATCTGGACAATGAATGGCAATGATTCTTCTGATGATTTAGTGGTACGTGATGCCAACGGAAATCTGCTGGTTGATGGCGATAGTGTTACTGTTATCAAGGATCTTAAGGTTAAAGGCAGCTCTTCCACATTGAAGATCGGCACCAAAGTTAAAAGCATTCGTCTGGTTGAAGGCGATCATAATATCGATTGTAAGATCGACGGTTTTGGCCCGATGAAACTCAAGTCTGAGTTTGTGAAAAAGAATTGATAGCGGGACGGCACCACGCCGTCCTGTTTTTTTTCACGTAATACCCCAACATTTCACGCCTTCTTATATCAATTCACTCATCTCCCCGGCGTAAATAAAAAGTCAGATTTCGCACTTTTCTCTTTCTAACAATCTGTGAAAAAAAGGTAGTGTGTGGCTCTTCAGCCAAGACAGGAGCATTGCCATGCAAGATTGGAATCCACAGCTGTATCGTCAGTTTGAATCGGAACGCACCCGACCGGCGCGCGAGCTCTTGCAGCGTATCCCGCTTACCGATGTGCGCTTTGCCACCGATCTTGGCTGCGGGCCTGGCAACAGCACAGAATTGCTGGCACAAGCATGGCCTGACGCGCAAATAACCGGTATTGATAGCTCTGAAGCTATGCTGGTGCAGGCGCGTGAACGGTTGCCTTCCTGCCTTTTTCAGCAGGCAGATATTCGCAATTGGCAAGCCGAGCAGCCTCAACACGTCATTTATGCTAACGCTTCGCTGCAATGGTTGACTGAGCACCACACATTGTTGCCACATCTCGTGCAGCAGTTGGCAGTAGGTGGCGCGTTAGCCATTCAGATGCCGGATAATCTTGAAGAACCGTCGCACCGTTTGATGCGAGAAGTGGCGGCAAATGAAAGATGGCAGGCGCTGATTTCGCCGCAGGCGGCAGATCGCAAACGTCTACTCACCACGGATCAATACTACGATTTGCTGAGTGATGCAGGATGCGAGGTTGATGTCTGGCGCACCACTTACTATCACCCAATGGCCGATGCTCAAGGCATTATCACTTGGTTACGTGCCACCGGATTGCGTCCTTTCCTCGCCAGCTTAGATGAATCACAGCAGTCGGCTTTTTTGCATGATTATTATCAGGCATTGATCCCGGCTTATCCAATTCGCCGCGACGGCCAGGTTTTGCTAGCGTTCCCGCGTCTGTTTATGGTTGCTGTGAAAACGCGCTGAGATAACTGGAATCTGGTGCGCAGAAATGGTTGTTGGCGGTTGAAAAGGGCTTTCCAGCGCTCCATTTACTGCTAACGTGAAGCGCCACAACGGGAGAAGGCGATGAACGATGAACAGTTACAGCAGTTGAGCCATCGTATCGGTGAACAACTCAAAGCAAAAGAAGCAACAGTGACTGCCGCAGAATCCTGCACTGGCGGCTGGATTGCTAAGGTCTTTACCGATATCAGCGGTAGCTCAGCGTGGTTTGAACGTGGTTTCGTGACTTACAGCAATGAAGCCAAGCAGCAGATGGTGGGGGTTCAGGGCGAAACGCTGGCGCAATTTGGCGCGGTAAGTGAGCAAACTGTGCGTGAAATGGCGCGCGGTGCCAGTAAAGCGGCGACGGCAGAATACGCGATTGCTGTGAGTGGCATTGCCGGACCCGATGGTGGAACACCGGATAAGCCGGTTGGTACGGTTTGGTTTGCGATTGTCGGCCCTGAGAATCGTGTATTCACTCAGCGCGAGATTTTTGCCGGTGACCGCGACGCAGTCCGCCGCCAATCAGTAGCCTTTGCGCTACAAACGCTGCTTGATGAATTTCTGATAAATTAAAACTTGATACTGTATGAGCGTACAGTATAATTAGCGGCAACAGAACGAGCGACATATATAATGTCGGCTCACCCAGCATGATTAGGAGTGGAAATGGCGATCGACGAGAACAAACAGAAGGCTTTAGCTGCCGCACTGGGCCAGATTGAGAAGCAATTTGGTAAAGGCTCCATCATGCGCTTGGGTGAAGACCGCTCAATGGATGTCGAAACCATCTCTACCGGTTCACTGTCCCTGGATATCGCTCTGGGCGCGGGTGGTTTGCCGATGGGACGTATCGTTGAGATTTACGGCCCCGAATCTTCAGGTAAAACCACGTTAACGCTGCAAGTTATTGCCGCAGCACAGCGTAAAGGTAAAACCTGTGCCTTTATTGATGCCGAGCACGCGCTGGATCCGGTGTATGCAAAAAAACTGGGCGTTGATATTGATAACCTGCTGTGTTCTCAGCCGGATACCGGTGAGCAAGCGCTGGAAATTTGTGATGCGCTGGCGCGTTCAGGCGCTGTTGACGTCATCATCGTTGACTCCGTTGCTGCATTGACGCCGAAAGCAGAAATTGAAGGCGAAATCGGTGATTCGCACATGGGCTTGGCCGCTCGTATGATGAGCCAGGCAATGCGTAAGTTGGCGGGCAACCTGAAGCAGTCAAATACGCTGCTGATCTTCATCAACCAGATTCGTATGAAAATTGGTGTGATGTTCGGTAACCCAGAAACCACAACCGGCGGTAACGCGCTGAAATTCTATGCTTCTGTTCGTCTGGATATCCGTCGTATTGGCGCGATTAAAGAGGGCGATGAAGTGGTGGGCAGCGAAACCCGCGTTAAAGTGGTGAAGAACAAAATCGCTGCGCCATTTAAACAAGCTGAATTCCAGATTATGTACGGTGAAGGCATCAACACCTTTGGCGAACTGGTGGATCTGGGTGTGAAGCACAAGCTGGTTGAGAAGGCCGGTGCGTGGTACAGCTATAACGGTGAGAAAATTGGTCAGGGTAAAGCGAACTCAACCAACTTCCTCAAAGAGAACCCGGCCATCGCCAATGAAATTGACAAGAAACTGCGCGACTTGCTGTTGAGCGGCGATGCGGTGGCGGAAGAGACTTCAAAAGCCTTTGCTGCAGACCACGAAGAAGCCAGCGAAACCAACGAAGATTTCTAAAATATAGACGGGAGCAGAGATGCTCCCGTTTTGCTTTTCCCCGCCAGCACTTTCCCTCGCCGTCTTCTTGCTTTACCCTGCGCCACTGCACGACTGTTAGAACAAGGTTGATCTCATGTCATCATCACCATCTGCGGCACCGGTGCCAACATATTCGCGTTTGCTGGATCGCGCTATGCGTATCCTCTCTCAGCGCGATCACAGTCGTGAAGAGTTAAAGCGCAAGCTGCAACTCTCTTCCCAACGTGCAGCTTATTTGAAGCAACAGGAGAGCACACCAATTCCAGATGAGTTGCTGGAAAAAGTCCTCGACTGGTGCCAGGAAAGTGGTTGGCTTAACGATCAACGGTTTACCGAGCGTTTTATCCAGAGCCGCGCTCGCAAAGGCTATGGCCCACAGCGTGTGCGCATGGAGTTGCAACAAAAAGGCATTAGCCGAGATGAAATTAATCAGGCGCTGTTTGATACCGAAGTACACTGGAGCCAAACTGCTGCAGACCTTGCCAAACGAAAGTTTGGCGATCCATTGCCACAAACCTGGGCCGAGAAAAGCAAGGTACAGCGTTTTTTAATGTCGAAAGGCTTTATGATGGAAGATATTCAGGCCGTTTTCAGAAATTTTGACGACTGAAAGGCAATGTGATTTTACTTCCCACTGAAGAAAATTTATCTTATTCCCACTTTTTGTTCCTCAGTCAGCGGTAGGCCGGATGGATATGGTTTGCCAGCGAAAGGGAACGTTCGTTAGCGTGATTCCAGGAATTTTATGAGCAAGAGCACTGCTGAGATCCGTCAAGCGTTTCTCGACTTTTTTCATAGCAAGGGGCACGAGGTTGTAGCTAGCAGCTCCCTCGTACCAAACAACGATCCGACATTGCTGTTTACCAATGCCGGCATGGTCCAGTTTAAAGACGTTTTCCTTGGTCAGGATAAACGCGACTATGCGCGTGCGACCACTTCACAGCGTTGTGTACGTGCCGGTGGCAAGCATAACGATCTGGAAAACGTGGGCTATACAGCGCGTCACCACACCTTCTTTGAAATGTTGGGCAACTTCAGCTTTGGCGATTACTTCAAGAAAGAAGCGATTGCTTATGCCTGGGAACTGCTGACCGGTGAGCAGTGGTTCAAGCTGCCGAAAGAGCGCCTGTGGGTAACCGTCTACGAAACTGACGATGAAGCTTTTGAAATTTGGGCCAACGATATTGGTGTGCCACGTGAGCGCATTATCCGTATTGGCGACAACAAAGGCAGCGCTTATGCGTCAGATAATTTCTGGCAAATGGGTGATACCGGTCCTTGCGGTCCATGTACCGAAATTTTCTTCGATCACGGTGATCATATCTGGGGAGGCCCACCGGGCAGCCCGGAAGAAGATGGCGATCGCTACATTGAGATCTGGAACATCGTCTTCATGCAATTCAACCGTCAGGCTGACGGTACCATGCAACCGTTGCCAAAACCGTCGGTTGATACGGGTATGGGGCTGGAGCGTATTGCCGCGGTGTTGCAACACGTCAACTCCAACTACGAAATCGACCTGTTTGCCAAACTGATCAAATCAGTGGCGCAAGTAACAGGTGCAACCGATTTGGACAACAAGTCGCTGCGCGTGATTGCTGACCACATCCGTTCATGTGCTTTCCTGATCGCTGATGGTGTGATCCCTTCGAATGAGAACCGTGGCTATGTATTGCGCCGCATCATTCGTCGCGCGGTGCGCCATGGCAATATGTTGGGAGCTAAAGAAGCCTTCTTCTATAAGCTGGTTGCTCCGTTGATCGAGGTAATGGGCGCAGCGGGTGAAGACCTGAAGCGTCAGCAGAAGCATGTTGAAAATGCACTGAAAAACGAAGAAGAGCAGTTTGCTAAAACGCTTGAGCGTGGACTTGCGCTACTGGATGATGAGCTAGCGAAACTGCAAGGCGACACGCTTGATGGCGAAACCGTCTTCCGTCTGTACGACACCTTCGGTTTCCCGGCGGATTTGACTGCCGACGTGTGTCGCGAACGTAATCTAAAAATTGATGAGGCGGGTTTCGAAGCGGCAATGGAGCAGCAGCGCCAGCGTGCGCGTGAAGCCAGCGGCTTTGGTACCGACTACAACAACGTGATTCGTATCGATGCCGTCACTGAATTTAAGGGTTATGACCATCTGCAACTGGATGGTGTAGTCGAAGCGCTGTTCGTTGACGGTCAGCAAGTTGAGCAGATTAGCGCGGGTCAGGATGCGGTAGTAGTACTCGACAAAACGCCATTCTACGGCGAATCGGGTGGACAGGTTGGCGATACCGGTGTGTTGTCTGGGCAGAATGCTGAATTTAGCGTGCTGGATACTCAGAAGTATGGCAAAGCCATTGGACATATCGGTAAGCTGAGCAGCGGTCAATTACGCATTGGCGATCGCCTGAATGCGCGAGTCGATGAAGTGCGTCGCGCGCGCATTATTCTGAATCACTCCGCAACACACCTTATGCATTCAGCATTGCGTGAAGTGTTAGGTGATCATGTGGGCCAGAAGGGTTCACTGAACAATGACAAATATTTGCGTTTCGACTTCTCGCACACCGAAGCGATGAAGCCGCAGCAAATCCGTGATGTTGAAGATATCGTTAACACACAAATTCGCCGCAACTTGCTCATTCAAACCAAAGAAATGGATTTGGATGAGGCGAAGGCATGTGGTGCAACGGCGCTGTTTGGCGAAAAATATGATCAACGCGTGCGAGTAGTTAGCATGGGCGACTTTTCGGTTGAGCTGTGTGGTGGCACACATGCTGCGCGCACCGGTGATATCGGTTTGTTCCGCATTCAATCGGAATCAGGCACCGCGGCAGGCGTTCGCCGTATTGAAGCGGTAACGGGTGAAGGTGCACTGGCGCAAGTCAATGCGCAGAGCCAACAGCTGCAAGACGTGGCCGGTCTGGTGAAAGCCAACAGCAGTAATCTGAATGAAAAAGTGCGTGGCTTGGTTGATCACGTTCGCGCGCTGGAAAAAGAACTGCAACAACTTCGCGATCAGCAAGCAGCGCAGGAAAGCGCTTCACTGAGTAGTAAAGCGGTTGACGTTAAAGGCACCAAGTTGCTGGTAAGTGAATTAAGCAACGTTGAGCCAAAAATGTTACGTACCATGGTCGATGATTTAAAGAACCAGTTGGGTTCCGCCATTATCGTGTTGGCAACAGTGGATGCTGGCAAAGTATCGCTGATTGCTGGTGTGACCAAAGATCTTACTGACCGTGTTAAAGCCGGTGAGCTGGTTGGCGAACTTGCCTCTCAGGTTGGCGGTAAAGGCGGTGGTCGCCCTGATATGGCACAGGCCGGCGGAACAGAGCCGCAGGCACTGGCTGGCGCGCTAGCTGGCGTGCAGGAATGGGTTAGTAACCGACTGTAACGCATAAAACTTCGTATTGTGATAAGCGCCAGAAGCCCGAATTCTGGCGCTTTTTTAACACAATGCACACCAGGTAATGACAAAGTCCGGTTGATGTAGTGTATTTCGGCTAAACTAACTATCAGCAGAATGTATTGGCATGGCGAAGCACAATGGTGTATTTGTCATAGGCATTGTTCAGCGTTATATGATGGATACGGCCGGGAGACCGAACAAGCCCGACTCTTTTAATCTTTCAAGGAGCAAAGAATGCTTATTCTAACTCGTCGAGTTGGTGAAACCCTCATGATTGGCGATGAGGTGACTGTAACGGTGCTGGGTGTTAAAGGTAACCAGGTCCGCATTGGTGTTAACGCACCTAAAGAAGTTTCGGTCCATCGCGAAGAGATTTATCAGCGCATCCAGGCCGAAAAAACTCAGCAAACGAGTTACTAACGGATTCAGCGCCTCGCTATAAAGCGAGGCGCTACCGCTTTTCAGTCTTCAATCTGACTTTTCTCTGCTTTTCTTCTCCAATATTTCTCTCTTCCCCTCAGCTTCTTTCTCTCTATTTTGTCTGCTGCAACCGACTTTCTTTGTTGATTAATCACTCTTTTTGTCGTCAAAGCATCCAAATTGAGTGTCATTTGTGCAATCAAGCAAATGGCTGGAAATAAATGTTTGACTTATAAGTCCGGGAAAGTAATATGTGCGCCACGCAGTGCCGATGAGCAGAAACAAGTTCAGAAGCACGGTTCGGAAGAACGCGTAAGGTGAGGTGGCCGAGAGGCTGAAGGCGCTCCCCTGCTAAGGGAGTATGCGGTCAAAAGCTGCATCCGGGGTTCGAATCCCCGCCTCACCGCCATTTCCGATGCATCCATAGCTCAGCTGGATAGAGTACTCGGCTACGAACCGAGCGGTCGGAGGTTCGAATCCTCCTGGATGCACCATTCGGAAAGATGAAGTAAGAGTGAACGAGCAGTTCCTTTCATGGTGAGTTGTTAGCACCCTGCGTTGTACAAGAATTATCTCGATGCATCCATAGCTCAGCTGGATAGAGTACTCGGCTACGAACCGAGCGGTCGGAGGTTCGAATCCTCCTGGATGCACCATTCTTCGTATCATCCTCAGGTTGTTTCAGTTAGTCCATCGTAAGAAAATCTCAATGCATCCATAGCTCAGCTGGATAGAGTACTCGGCTACGAACCGAGCGGTCGGAGGTTCGAATCCTCCTGGATGCACCATTCTTCGTATCATCCTCAAGATTATCTCTGATAGTTCCGTGAAACAAATCTCAATGCATCCATAGCTCAGCTGGATAGAGTACTCGGCTACGAACCGAGCGGTCGGAGGTTCGAATCCTCCTGGATGCACCATTCTTTGTATCATCCTCAAGATTATTTCTGATAGTTCCTTGCAACAAATCTCAATGCATCCATAGCTCAGCTGGATAGAGTACTCGGCTACGAACCGAGCGGTCGGAGGTTCGAATCCTCCTGGATGCACCATCTTTAGCTTCTCCTTTCCAGATCTCTAAAACAATTACCTCGGCATTCTCAAAAACCACTGAATTAACCGTCGTTTATCCTCGGTATTGCCCTCTGACCTTTTTCCGAAAACGAAAATTACTAATGCTTTCAAAGCATTTGCGGTTAAGCGCGCCTGGCGACAACCTGAGCGCATTACGCTAAAGTAATGGCTCATTTTGTGGTGCTGGACGGAGTGACAATGTACGACCAATATGACGCCTTGATTTTCGATATGGACGGCACAATTCTGGATACTGAGCCGACACATCGAAAAGCCTGGCAGCAGGTGCTGAGCCGCTACGGTTTCACCATGGATGAAGACAAAATGGTGAGTTTTAATGGCGCTCCAACCTGGCAACTGGCGGAGTTCATTCTTGAGCAGAACAACGCCACGCACGATCCCCATCTGCTGGCAGCGGAAAAAACCGCGGCCCTCAAGGCAATGCTATTGGATGACGTGCGCCCGCTTCCGCTGATGGAGGTGGTCAAAGCCTATCATGGTCGTCGCCCGATGGCGGTTGGCACCGGCAGTGAACACGGTCTGGCAAAAGCCTTGCTCGAAGAGTTGGGTGTTTATCATCTGTTTGATGCGGTAGTCGGCGCTGATGATGTTCAACGCCATAAACCGCAACCTGATACCTTTTTACGCTGCGCTGAATTAATGGGCATCGCGCCCGAGCGCTGTGTGGTGTTTGAGGATGCTGACTTTGGCGTACAAGCCGCAAAAGCAGCAGGCATGGATGTCGTTGATGTCCGTTTACTGTGAATGAATTTCTGACCTATGGATCGTTATTCGGCAGCAGCTTTCTGAGCGCAACCCTGTTGCCGGGAAGCTCGGAAGCGGTGCTGGTTGCACTGCTGATCGCCCAGAAGGGTTCAGTTTATGGATTGTTATTGGCCGCATCAGTGGGAAACACGCTGGGTGGCCTGACCAACATTCTTCTTGGTCGCCTGATGCCGCTTAAAGAGCAAGGGCGATGGCACAACACAGCAATGACGTGGTTACACCGATTGGGACCCGCAGCACTGTTACTTAGCTGGCTGCCGGTAGTGGGCGACTTACTCTGCGTGCTCGCAGGTTGGTTGCGCTTTGCCTGGCTACCTGCGGTGCTGTTTCTCGCCATCGGTAAAACGCTGCGTTATATCGTTATCGCGACCGCCACATTACAAACAATGCAATGGTGGCATTGATTCGCACAGATTCGAGGCTACGGTTAACATTATGCTGAACAAAAATAAATTATTCGCACAGCGGGAGGTTAATGTGATCCCGGACGTATCTAAAGCACTTTCCTGGTTGGAAGCGCATCCTGACGCGTTGAAGGGTATCGGCCGTGGTATTGAGCGCGAATCACTGCGCGTAAAACCCGATGGTCACCTTGCAACCACAGGTCACCCTGAATCACTCGGTTCAGCGCTTAAGCACGACTGGATCACCACCGATTTTGCCGAAACGCTGATGGAGTTCATCACGCCAGTTGATCAAGACATTGATCGCTCATTGGCTTTCCTGCGCGATATTCACCGCCACGTGGCGCGTGAGTTGGGCGAGGAGCGCCTGTGGCCGTTCAGCATGCCGGGTTACGTTGATGACGTCGATAGCATTGAGCTGGCGCAATACGGCAGCTCGAATATTGGCAAAATGAAAACGCTGTATCGTCAGGGCCTGAAGAACCGCTATAGCGCGTTGATGCAGATTATTTCTGGCGTGCACTACAACTTCTCGCTGCCGCTGTCGTTTTGGCAGGAATGGGCGGATGTAAAAGATTTGGAGAGCGGCAAGGAAACTATCTCTGCCGGCTATCTGCGTTTGATCCGCAACTATTACCGCTTCGGTTGGGTGATTCCGTATCTGTTTGGCGCATCGCCGGCGATCTGTTCTTCCTTCTTGCAGGGCCGCGAGACTAAATTGCCATTTGAAACGGATGGCAAAGGTACGCTGTGGCTGCCGCACGCCACCTCACTGCGCTTGAGCGATCTCGGTTATACCAATAAATCACAGAGCGGCTTGGGCATTACTTTCAACTCGTTAGAAGGTTATGTGGCGGCTCTCAAAGCGGCGATCAAAACGCCGTCGGAAGAGTACGCGGCGATGGGCACCAAAGATGCCGATGGCAACTGGCTGCAACTGAATACCAACGTACTGCAAATTGAAAATGAGCTGTACGCGCCGATTCGTCCGAAACGCGTTACGCGTTCAGGCGAAGCCCCATCTGATGCGCTGTTGCGCGGCGGTATTGAATACATTGAAGTGCGTTCGCTGGATATCAACCCATTCTCGGCGATTGGCGTTGATGCTAATCAGGCGCGCTTCCTCGATCTGTTCCTGATTTGGTGTACTTTAGCGGATGCGCCAGAGATGAGCGCCGATGAGCTGCTGTGTACCCGTAAGAACTGGAATCGCGTGGTGATGGAAGGGCGTAAGCCGGGCCAGGTTATCGCGGTCGGTTGTAGCGAGACGGAGCATACGCTGGTAGAAGTGGGTAAAGCGCTGTTTGCCGACCTACGTCGCGTCGCGGAAGTGCTCGACAGCAATCATGGTGACACGCAATATCAACAGGTTTGCGATCAACTGGTAGCGTCATTCGACGATCCTGAGCTAACCTATTCGGCGCGCATTCTTCATGCCATCAAAGAAAATGGTTTGACCGGAGCGGGCGTGGCGTTGGCGGAACAGTATCGTCATCTGTTGTGTGAAGAACCATTAGAGATTCTGACTGAAGATGATTTCAGTCGTCAGGCGTTGGAATCGGTACAAGCGCAAGAGAAGCTGGAACAGAGCGACACGCTGGATTTCGAAAGTTACCTTGACGGTCGCGAAGGCTAGAAAAGAAAATGGCCACATCAATGTGGCCAAAATTAACATCTCTGTTGTCAGGGATGATGATAACAAATGCGCGTCTTTCATATATTCAGACGTTGGGCGATTAGAAAAGTTTCATCGTTTCAAAAAAAATCTCAAAACAGGAGGTGACGTATGCCACTACTGGATAGTTTTACTGTTGATCACACCATCATGGGCGCGCCTGCCGTGCGCGTAGCAAAAACCATGAATACTCCGCATGGCGATACCATCACCGTTTTTGACCTGCGTTTCTGCCGTCCGAATATCGAAATTCTGACTGAGCGTGGCATTCATACGCTGGAGCACCTGTTTGCAGGCTTCATGCGTAATCACCTAAATGGTGATGGCGTAGAAATCGTGGATATCTCACCAATGGGTTGCCGCACTGGCTTCTACATGAGCCTGATTGGTACGCCTGATGAGCAGCGCGTTGCGAAGGCCTGGAAAGGCGCGATGGAAGATGTTCTGAAAGTGAAAGAGCAGAGCCAGATTCCAGAACTGAATGAATATCAGTGCGGTAGCTACAAGCTGCACTCGCTGGACGAAGCACAGCAGATCGCCCGCAATGTGTTGGCGCATGACATTGGCGTTAACCGCAATGAAGATCTGAAGCTGCCTGCTGAGAAGCTGAAAGAGCTGCACATCTAGTTTGCATGACACCATGAAAAACGCCGCGAATATCGCGGCGTTTTTGTTGGTGAAGATTAAGACCCAATCGAAGATTTCAGTGCCTGATGCGGCGTAATGCGCACCTGCTTTACCATATTGTCCTGTACGTCGAGAATATCGATATCGTAAGCGCCAACGGTAACGCGGGTATCAACCAGCGGAATCTCTTCTAATGCTTCCAGCAGCATGCCGTTGATGGTGCGCGCGTCCTCTTCTGGCAACATCCAGTTAAAGGCTTTATTGATTTCTCGCACATTGGCACTGCCTTCAATCAGCACTGAACCATCATTTTGCGGCATCACTTCTTCAGCCAACGACGGTGACATTGAAGTGGTGAAATCGCCGACGATCTCTTCGAGAATATCTTCGATGGTGACAAGGCCTTTCACATCGCCATATTCATCGACCACCAAGCCAACCTTCTTCTTGTTGCGCTGAAACTTCACCAGCTGCACATTCAGCGGCGTGCCTTCAGGCACGTAGTAGATTTCATCGGCGGCACGCAGCAGGCGATCTTTGTTGAACTCTTTCTTCTCGGTCATCATGCGCCACGCTTCACGCACGCGCAGCATCCCGACGCAATCATCCAGCGAATCACGGAACAACACGATGCGTCCGTGTGGCGAGTTACTGAGTTGACGCACGATCGACTTCCAATCGTCATTGACGTTGATGCCGACGATTTCATTGCGCGGCACCATGATGTCATCCACGCTGACTTTTTCGAGGTCAAGCACTGACAGCAACATGTCCTGATTACGCCGCGACATCAGCGAACGTGACTCATGCACGATGGTGCGCAGCTCTTCTTTACTTAGCGCCGAACTGATTGAGCCATCGGTTTTGATGCCAACCATACGCATCAAAATGCGCGTAATGGTGTTCAGCAGCCATACCAGCGGCAGCATCACATATTGCAGTGGCGCTAATAACACGCTGCTGGGATAAGCGACTTTTTCGGGATAAAGCGCGGCCACGGTTTTTGGCAGTACTTCGGCAAATACCAGCACCACAAAAGTCAAAATACCGGTGGCGATTGCTACACCTGCATCGCCATATAAGCGCATGCCAACAATGGTGCCGAGTGCAGAAGCGAGGATGTTGACGAGGTTATTACCGATTAAAACCAGGCTAATTAAACGATCGGGACGACGCAGCAGGCGTTCTACGCGGCGAGCAGCGCGATTGCCGCTTTTCGCTTTGTGGCGCAGTTTGTAACGATTGAGCGTCATCATGCCAGTCTCTGAACCGGAGAAATAGGCAGAGACCAGCACCATGATGACCAGCGTAATGATCAGCGTGGTGGTTGAAACGTGTTCCAACACAAAATCCTTAGTGAGAGGTGAGCAGGTGCTGCAGCACGCGACTGCCAAAGTAGGCCATGGTTAGCAGCAGCGCACCGCCGCAGTTAAACCAGACAACACGGCGTCCGCGCCAGCCTTCGTGATAGTGCCCCCAGAGCAGAACAATATAAACAAACCAGGCAATGATGGAGAGAACCGCTTTATCCACATTTTCAGCGCTAAACAGGTTGTGCATAAAGAACAGGCCGGTGCACAGCACCAGCGTCAGTAGCACCACACCAATTTGCGTAATGTGAAACATTTTGCGCTCAATGCTGAGCAACGGCGGCATGTCCTGAGTAAACGCCAGCTTCTTATGTTTGAGCTGATAATCAATCCACGCCAGTTGCAACGCGTAGAGCGCAGCAATAATCAGCGTGGCATAGGCAAACAGCGACAGGCCGATGTGAATCATCATGCCTGGCGTGGTTTCCAGATGGGTAATAAAGGCGTTTGGCACAAAAGTGGCAAAGGCCAGGTTAATCAAGGCAAAGCCATAAACAATGGGCAGTAACAACCAGCCGCGATTACGTGAAGCCACAATGGTCATGATGGCGCAGATCAGCAAGCTCACCAGCGAACCAATATTCAGTAAACTGAGGTTTTGCCCATTATCAACTGCAAAAATGCGCTGTTGTAAGGCAACCGCGTGGGCAATCAACGCCACGCAGGCGGAGAGCACAGCAAAGCGACGCCAGCCGCCGTTGCGTTTAAGCAGGCTAGGAATGATCAATGCAAGACTGAGGGAGTAGGCGAACAGCGCCACGATCGCGAAAACGAACATAGATCCTTTCAGGTATCGGTCAGATAAGGAAAAAAGCAGTATAGCGCCAGCAGCAGCAGGCTCCAAACGATCTGAAGGTCAATTGCAGAGATCGCCGTGTCTTCGTGTTATAATCCGCCGCATTGTGTCGCCAAGGGCGGCCTCGCTACGGTTCTAAGTGAGAGAGCATGTTTGATAATTTAACCGATCGTTTGTCGCAAACCCTGCGCAATATCAGCGGCCGCGGAAGGCTGACCGAAGACAACATCAAAGACACACTGCGCGAAGTGCGCATGGCATTGCTGGAAGCGGACGTTGCGCTGCCGGTAGTGCGTGAATTTATTAACCGCGTTAAAGAAGCCGCGGTTGGCCACGATGTGAACAAAAGCCTGACGCCAGGCCAGGAGTTCATCAAAATCGTGCGCAACGAATTGGTTGCAGCGATGGGCGCGGAAAATAATGCGCTCAATCTGAACGCGCAGCCGCCGGCGGTAGTGCTGATGGCGGGCCTGCAAGGTGCCGGTAAAACCACCAGTGTTGCCAAGCTGGGTAAATTCTTGCGCGAGAAGCACAAGAAGAAAGTGTTAGTCGTTTCTGCTGACGTCTATCGCCCTGCGGCGATCAAACAGTTGGAAACGTTGGCTCAGCAGGTTGGCGTTGATTTCTGCCCATCCGATCTCAGCCAAAAGCCGGTCGACATTGTGCAGAACGCGCTGAAAGAAGCCAAACTGCAATTCTACGATGTGCTGCTGGTGGATACAGCCGGCCGTTTGCACGTCGATGAAGCGATGATGGATGAAATCAAACAGGTGCACGCCGCGATTAATCCGGTAGAAACCCTGTTTGTAGTCGACGCCATGACTGGTCAGGATGCCGCCAATACCGCGAAAGCCTTCAACGAAGCGCTGCCGCTGACCGGTGTGATTCTGACCAAAGTCGATGGTGATGCGCGTGGTGGTGCGGCGCTGTCAATTCGTCATATCACCGGCAAACCGATCAAGTTTATGGGGATGGGCGAGAAGACCGAAGCGCTGGAAGCTTTTTATCCAGAGCGCATCGCCTCGCGTATTCTCGGCATGGGCGATGTCCTGTCGCTGATCGAAGATATCGAGAGCAAAGTTGACCGCGACCAGGCTGAGAAGCTGGCGAAGAAACTGAAAACCGGCGACGGTTTTGATCTCAACGATTTCCTTGAGCAGTTAAAGCAGATGCGCAACATGGGCGGCATGGCAAGTCTTATGGGCAAGCTGCCGGGCATGGGCCAACTGCCGGATAACGTGAAGTCGCAGATGGATGACAAAGTACTTGTACGCATGGAAGCCATCATCAATTCGATGACACGCAAAGAGCGTGAGAAGCCAGAGATTATTAAGGGTTCGCGTAAACGTCGTATTGCGCTGGGCTCAGGCATGCAGGTGCAGGACGTCAATCGACTGCTGAAACAGTTCGATGATATGCAGCGCATGATGAAGAAAATGAAGAAAGGTGGCATGGCAAAAATGATGCGTGGCATGAAAGGCATGATGCCACCTGGATTCCCTGGTCGCTAAGGCGACCGCCGATAAAGCCGGATATTTAACACACTCAGGTTGCTTTTTGCGCCAAAATGAGTAAAATTTTCGGGCTTTTTATATCGCGCTCGGGCCCCGTTCCTCGATGGGGCCCGAGCGCTTTATTAACTAATGAGGATGTTATGGTAACAATTCGTTTGGCACGTCACGGCGCGAAAAAGCGTCCGTTCTATCAGGTCGTCGTAACTGACAGCCGCAATGCTCGTAACGGTCGTTTCATCGAGCGCGTAGGTTTCTTCAACCCGATCGCGTCTGGTCAGGCTGAAGGTNGCGCGAAAAAGCGTCCGTTCTATCAGGTCGTCGTAACTGACAGCCGCAATGCTCGTAACGGTCGTTTCATCGAGCGCGTAGGTTTCTTCAACCCGATCGCGTCTGGTCAGGCTGAAGGTCTGCGTCTGGATCTGGACCGTATTGAGCACTGGGTTGGCCAGGGCGCAACGCTTTCTGATCGCGTTAACGCGCTGATCAAAGAAGCAAAAAAAGCAGCTTAATCTGTCACGGTGGTGAGCATGAGCATTAAACCTGCCGGGCAGCCTCCCGTTAACCCAATCGTATTGGGCAAAATGGGCGCAGCTTACGGAATTCGAGGTTGGCTCAAAGTGTTTTCCTCCACTGAAGACGCTGAAAGCATCTTCGACTACCAACCTTGGTTCATCCAGCGCGCCGGTAAATGGCAGCAGGTCGAACTCGAGGGCTGGAAGCACCACAATCAGGACCTGATCATCAAAGTCAAAGGCATTGACGATCGGGACGCTGCGGCACAGTTAACCAATTGCGAAATCACGGTTGACTCCACGCAGCTGCCAGTGCTGGAAAATGGTGATTACTACTGGAAAGACCTTATGGGTATGAAAGTAGTGAACCTTGAAGGCTACGAGATGGGCAAAGTCATTGATTTGATGGAAACCGGATCGAACGACGTTCTCGTCGTTAAGGCAAACCTGAAGGATGCATTCGGTGCGCAAGAGCGGTTAATTCCGTTTCTTGATGAACAGGTTATCAAGAAAGTCGATCTCTCTACTGGCCTTATTGAAGTAGATTGGGATCCTGGTTTTTGATCTCCGGACAATCCGGTAACGTAACGGCGAACGCGATGTGGATTGGTGTTATTAGCCTGTTTCCAGAGATGTTTCGCGCTATTACCGAGTACGGGGTAACTGGCCGGGCAGTAAAAAATGGCCTGCTCAACATTCAAAGCTGGAGTCCTCGTGACTTCACGCACGACCGGCACCGTACCGTGGATGATCGTCCTTACGGCGGCGGACCGGGAATGTTGATGATGGTGCAACCCTTACGGGACGCCATCTCCGCAGCGAAAGCGGCGGCGGGAGAAGGTGCTAAGGTGATTTATCTTTCACCTCAGGGGCGCAAACTGGACCAACAGGGCGTTTGCGAACTGGCGACCAACCAGAAGTTGATTCTGGTGTGCGGTCGCTACGAAGGGATAGATGAGCGCGTGATTCACACTGAAATTGATGAAGAATGGTCAATTGGTGATTACGTACTCAGTGGCGGTGAGCTGCCAGCAATGACGTTGATCGACTCAGTTGCCCGGTTTATTCCTGGCGTGTTGGGGAAGCAAGCGTCAGCCGATGAGGATTCGTTCTCGGATGGTTTGCTGGATTGCCCGCACTACACCCGACCTGAAGTGTTAGAAGGGATGGAAGTTCCGCCAGTGTTACTGTCGGGCAACCATGCTGATATTCGCCGCTGGCGCCTGAAACAGTCGTTGGGCCGTACCTGGCTAAGAAGACCTGAACTTCTGGAAAACCTGGCTCTGACTGAAGAGCAAGCACGGTTGCTAAATGAGTTCCAACGGGAACATCAGCAGCAACAAAACGATGAGGCGGGAGAGTAATCTTCCCTCACTATCAGTTTACCCAGGATAAGAGATTTAATTATGAGCAACATTATCAAGCAACTTGAACAAGAGCAGATGAAGCAGGACGTACCTTCATTCCGTCCGGGTGATTCCGTGGAAGTGAAAGTATGGGTCGTAGAAGGTTCTAAGAAGCGTCTGCAGGCATTCGAGGGCGTGGTTATCGCTATTCGTAACCGCGGTCTGCATTCTGCATTCACTGTTCGCAAAATTTCTAACGGCGAAGGTGTTGAGCGTGTCTTCCAGACTCACTCTCCAGTAATTGACAGCATTGCTGTTAAACGTCGTGGTGCTGTGCGTAAAGCCAAACTGTACTACCTGCGTGAGCGTACCGGTAAGTCAGCTCGTATCAAAGAGCGTCTTGGCGCGTAAGCGACTTCTCAAAGTTAATAGCAAACAAGGGGTTGGCCTAAGGGCCAGCCCCTTTTTTTATGGACTTTTTAATGGGTAGATTACGGTATTGACTGCTCCACACCTCATGTTCACTTGCAGATAAAAGGGCCTATGGAGGCCATCAGAATACCCACCATCCTATTCCTGAAAATTATCTAATAACAGAATGTTAGCGTGGCGACTGTCATAAAGCGTGCTAAAAAACAAATTAGATGTAAACTTAAGTTTACGTTAAAGGGGTGCCTTCTGGTTGTTAATGTATTGAATAATAACAAAATATTTATTTTTATGTGGGGTATTTTTATTCATGGTAATAAAAGTGTACATGTATGGATTGCATGATTTACATCCTGTGATAAAGTAAGCGCAATCCTCAGTGAGGATCCCAAACCGCATAAACGAGTAAAAAGGATCGCTATCATGCAAAAAGACGCGCTGAACAATGTGCATATCGCCGACGAACAAATTCTGATCACTCCGCAAGAGCTGAAAGCCAAATTCCCGCTCACTGCGGCGCAGGAAGCGCAGATTGCATCTTCTCGCCAAACTATCGCCGACATTATTGCGGGCCGCGATCCACGCCTGCTGGTGGTTTGTGGTCCTTGTTCTATTCACGATACCGAAGCGGCACTTGAATACGCTCGTCAGTTGCAATCTATCTCTGAACAGTTGAAGGATCAGCTGTACATCGTTATGCGCGTTTATTTTGAAAAACCTCGTACCACCGTCGGCTGGAAGGGGCTAATCAACGATCCTTACATGAATAACTCGTTTGATATGGAAGCGGGTCTGCACATCGCGCGTCAGTTGCTGGTCAATTTGGTGGAAATGGGCTTGCCGCTGGCCACCGAAGCGCTGGATCCAAACAGCCCGCAATATCTTGGCGATCTGTTCAGCTGGTCTGCAATCGGTGCGCGTACCACTGAATCACAAACCCACCGTGAAATGGCCTCTGGTCTTTCCATGCCGGTTGGCTTTAAGAACGGCACTGATGGCAGCCTGGGTACCGCGATCAATGCGATGCGCGCCGCGGCGATGCCACATCGCTTTGTCGGCATCAATCAGGCGGGTCAGGTTTGCCTGCTGCAAACTCAAGGCAATCCAGATGGACACGTGATTTTGCGCGGTGGTAAAGCGCCAAACTACGGCCCTGAAGATGTTGCGCAGTGTGAAAAAGAGATGCTGAAAGCGGGACTGCGTCCGGCCTTAATGATAGATTGCAGCCATGGTAATTCTAACAAAGACTATCGTCGTCAGCCTGGCGTAGCCGAATCGGCTATTGCGCAGATTAAAGATGGAAACCGTTCCATCATTGGCCTGATGTTGGAAAGCAACATTCATGAAGGCAACCAGTCTTCTGAACAGCCACGTAGCGAAATGAAATACGGTGTCTCCGTGACCGATGCTTGCATCAACTGGGAAACCACCGAAACCTTGCTGCGTGAAATCCATCAGGATCTGCAGGGAGTGCTGTCGGCGCGTCTGTCACACGAGGTGTAATGAGTCATGGTGGCTGAACTGACCGCGCTACGCGATCAAATAGATGAAGTAGATAAAGCACTGCTTGGGTTACTGGCGAAAAGATTGGAGCTGGTAGCCGAAGTGGGGGAAGTGAAAAGCCGCTACGGTTTGCCGATTTATGTGCCTGAACGCGAGGCCAGCATGCTGGCTTCGCGTCGTCAGGAAGCGGAAGCGCTCGGCGTTTCACCGGATTTGATTGAGGATGTTCTGCGTCGGTTGATGCGTGAATCCTACGCACACGAAAACGATAAAGGCTTCAAAACGCTTTGCCCAACCTTACGTCCGGTAGTGATCGTCGGTGGTAGCGGGCAGATGGGGCGTCTGTTTGAAAAGATGCTCACGCTGTCAGGTTATCAAGTCCGCATTCTGGATAAAGGCGACTGGGATCGTTCCGATGAACTGCTGAAAGATGCTGGCATGGTAATCATCAGCGTGCCGATCCATTTGACTGAGCAGATCATCGGCGAGCTACCAAAGCTGCCGGATGATTGCATCTTGGTTGATTTGGCATCCGTCAAGAATCGCCCGTTGCAAGCGATGTTGGCTGCGCATACGGGGCCGGTTTTGGGTCTGCACCCAATGTTCGGACCGGATAGCGGCAGCCTGGCGAAGCAAGTCGTGGTTTGGTGTGATGGCCGTCAGCCAGAAGCCTATCAGTGGTTCCTTGAGCAGATTCAGGTTTGGGGCGCGCGTTTGCATCGCATCAGCGCGGTTGAGCACGACCAGAACATGGCCTTTATTCAGGCGCTGCGCCACTTTGCCACTTTTGCCTATGGTCTGCATCTGGCAGAAGAGAACGTCAATCTTGATCAACTGTTGGCGTTGTCGTCACCCATTTATCGCCTCGAACTGGCGATGGTTGGGCGGCTGTTTGCGCAGGATCCTCAGCTCTATGCTGACATCATCATGTCATCCGAGAGTAATCTGGCGCTGATTAAACGTTATTATCAACGTTTTGGTGATGCGATTAAGTTGCTGGAGCAGGGCAATAAGCAGGCGTTCATTGATAGTTTTGAGCGCGTCGAACATTGGTTCGGTGATTATGCGAAACGCTTCTTGCTAGAAAGCAGAAGCATGCTGCGTTCGGCCAACGATAGTCGGCAATAAATAGAAAGGCATCCGTGAGGATGCCTTTTTTGTTACAGGCGCGGTTCAACCGGTACCACATTCTCGCCAGGATAGCAGCCGAGCACTTTCAACGAACGGGTTAAGCCGCTGAGTTCTGCCAACGCCAACTGCATGTTTTCGGATTGCAGATTGCCCTGCACATCAATGTAAAACATCTCTTCCCACGGATTGCCGTTGATTGGGCGGTTTTCCAGTTTGCTCATGATCAAATTGTGATTGCGCAATACCATCAGCGCTTCAACCAGTGCGCCCGCTTGCTGGCCGGTTGCCATGATTAATGTGGTTTTAGCCGGGACCTGAGTTGAAACTTCAATCGCTTTACGCGCCAGCACAATAAAGCGCGTGTGGTTCTGCTGCTGATTCGCCAGATTACGTTCCAACACCTGCAATCCATATAGCTCACCGCCCGCTTCACTGCCCAAGGCGGCCACTTTTGGCGAATTCATCGCGGCTACTTTTTCCATCGCCGCCGCAGTGCTTTCGGTGTACTCAATTTTCCATTGCGGGAAGCGATTGATAAATTGGCTGCATTGCTGGAAAGGCTGTGGATGGCTGTAAACCGTTTCAATCTGCTGGAGATCGGTGCTGCCATTCACCAGGACACAATGCTCAATCGGAATGGTTAGCTCGCCGACAATCGAAAGCGTGGTTTGCTGCAGCAGATCGTAAACGTCATTGATTGAGCCGGAGCTAGTGTTTTCAATCGGCATGACTGCGTAATCCGCCTGGCCGCTTTCCACCTGATGAATAATGTCGTGAAATTTCAGGCAACCCATCTCAACCATAGAATCGAAATGACGCGTGGCATACTTGCGCGCGGCCAGATGTGAGTAAGAACCTTTCGGGCCGAGAAACGCAATGCGAGGTGTGTGCGCATGAGGATGATTGAGGTTCTTTTGCAATAGCGCTTGCTGAGTGAGCACCGAATCCTCAATCACCAACTGGAATAGGCGCGTGATGTAGTGCGCATCCAACTGGTGCTTCTTGCCTAATGAGATCAGATTTTCCAGCAGGGCACGTTCACGTTCAACATCACGTATCGGGCGATGAGTAGCCAGTTTGGCTTGAGCGACTTCAACAGCCAAGGTGCGGCGCTCCGACAACAGCGTTAACAACTTTTCATCAACAGCGCTGATTTTATCGCGTAATGCCAGCAGCGGATTTTCGGGATTCATAAGGCTCACCTGTAAAATGTCCAATAAAAAAGCCTCCCATTTGGGAGGCTTTGTTGTTCGTCTTCGCATTCATTTTCACATGACGAATCGCCTCCCAATCAGGGGAAGGTAAAAAAGAATGCGAAGAAGAACGGGATATGTTTCATGGTTGTTTCCAAAACTAAAGTGGCTTGAGAGTAACCGCTGAGATTAAAAGCTGTCAATAAAAAACGCGCCCGCAGGCGCGTTACTGAAGATGTCTGTTTATTCCGTTGGAAGAAAATCTTTAACACTGCTGTTGGCGCGACGGGCTTCGGGTTTGTGCTGCGCTTTATTAAGTTGTCGCTCCAGCTTGGCGATCAAGTCATTGATGGCCGTATACATATCATCGTGTTTAGCGCTGGCGACCAGCGTGCCGTTCGGCGTATTGATGGTGGCATCTGCCACAAATTCTTTCGGCTCTTTCGATAACACTATGTGAGGGTTTATCAGATGTGTTTGCCATTTTTCCAGCTTGGCGAGGCGTTCTTCAACGTGATTGCGGATGGCCTCGGTGATTTCCATTTGTTTGCTGGTAATGTTCAGAATCATAGTTAAACCTCTCTGTCATTTCCGTGTGGGTAGGTCCAGCATACCGTGGATATTAAGAAAATGTGTGATCAAGATCACATAGAAATGTCACTTTTTGTCAATGCCAGGGAATTGTGAGAAAGGCCGGGAAAGTGGCGGGAATTGCTTGAAGGATATGAGAGAAGGGCGCACTATCGACTGGATAACCGGAGCGATGAAAGCTCGTTTCTAACGATTTCTCGCTTAGCAGACATAAAAAAAGCAGCCACTTGGGCTGCTTTTTTGTGGCTGTAAAATCAGGACTGACTATTAGCCGCAATGATTTTTGCCACTTTGTCTGCTTCAGCCGTCAACTGCAGTTGGCGGTAAGCATTTTCCATCAATGGCAGCGCTTCATGAGTCGCTGCGGTATCCGGATAATCCTTCATCATACTTTCCACGCGGTTAACAACAGCGACATAGGCACCGCGCTTGGTATAGAATTGCGCCACCGAGAGTTCATACTTCGCCAGGCGCTCTTTCAGGAATGCCAAACGTTTCTGCGCATCCGCAGCATATTGGCTGTTCGGATAGCCGCGCAGTAATTGCGAGAAGTCACGGAAAGCATCACGAGCGTGCGTCGGATCACGATCAGAACGATCGATACCGAAGAAGCCCTGTAGCGCAGAATCATCCAACGCCATATCCGTCAGACCTTTCATATAGATGACATAGTCGATGTTTGGATGGGTTGGATTCAGACGCATAAAGCGCGAGATAGCGGCTTGCGCCAGTGGCAGATCGGCATTTTTGTAATACGCGTAGATCAAATCCAGTTGTACTTGCTGCGAATAAGGACCAAACGGATAGCGGTTATCCAATGCTTCCAGTTGCTTAATCGCCGCTTTAAAGTTACCGTCCTGCAGCTTTTGCTGGGCCGTGGCATAAATTTCAGACGGCGGGCTGTCTGGGACTGGATCCGATGAGCTGGAACAACCCACAAGCGCCAGGCTCAGGCTCAGTGTGGCAGCAGCCACCAGATGTTTCATACGCGTCATGACGAAATGATTATCCTCAAAGTGTTGTAGCAGAAGCTGTCCGTATAGCTCCCGGTTATGACCAGGTACGATAGCACATTATATTAAACGGCATCGCCGTGAAAACCCAACGTTAACGAAGAAGCTGTATATGGCACAACAAGTTCAACTCACCGCAACGGTGTCCGAAGCACAACTTGGACAACGCTTAGATCAGACTTTGGCAGAATTGTTCCCTGATTATTCACGTTCTCGCATAAAAGAATGGATTCTTGAGCGTCGCGTCAGCGTCAACGGCACCATCATCGACAAACCAAAAGAAAAAGTTTTTGGCGGTGAGCAGGTTTCGATTGATGCTGAAATCGAAGAAGAGCAACGCTGGGAAGCGCAAGATATCCCACTGGATATCGTTTATGAAGATGACGATATCTTAGTGATCAACAAACCGCGCGGCTTGGTGGTACATCCAGGTGCCGGCAATCCTGATGGCACAGTGCTTAACGCGCTGCTCTATCATTTTCCACCGATCATGGATGTGCCACGTGCTGGTATCGTCCATCGCCTGGATAAAGATACCACCGGCCTAATGGTGGTGGCGAAAACCGTGCCAGCACAAACGCATTTGGTTGAATCGCTGCAACTGCGCGAAATTACGCGTGAATATGAAGCAGTCGCGATTGGTACCATGACGGCGGGCGGAACCGTGGATCAGCCGATGGCGCGCCACTCGACTAAACGCACGCATATGGCGGTGCATCCGATGGGCAAACCGGCAACCACGCACTATCGCATCATGGAGCATTTCCGCGCTCATACGCGTTTGCGTCTGCGTTTGGAAACCGGTCGTACGCACCAGATTCGTGTGCATATGGCGCATATCAACCATCCGCTAGTGGGTGATCCGCTGTACGGCGGCCGTCCACGTCCACCTAAAGGCGCATCTGAAGCGTTCATCAACACGTTACGTGGCTTTGATCGTCAGGCGCTGCATGCCACGATGTTACGTCTCTATCATCCGATTACCGGTATCGAGATGGAATGGCATGCGCCGTTGCCGCAAGATATGGTCGATTTGATTGATGCGCTGAAAGCCGATACTCACGAATTCCGCGATCAGATGGATTGGCTATGAGTGAATGGATCATCCCGAACTGGCCTGCACCGCAGCGTGTTCGGGCATGTTCCACCACGCGCTTAGGTGGAGTGAGTGCTGTGCCATGGGATTCATTGAATCTCGGCACGCATGTCGGTGATGTTGAAGCGCACGTTGTGCAGAATCGCCAACTTGTAGTTGAACAGCTGGCATTAGCGGCAATGCCACAATGGCTCGACCAAGTTCATGGTCAGGACGTTGTGCGTTTGCCTGCTAATGAGCGGGTTCCTCGTGCTGACGCCGCCATCACGCGTGAAAGCGGCGTGGTTTGTGCGGTGATGACGGCGGACTGCTTGCCGGTACTGTTTTGCAGCAAAGACGGCAGTGAAGTCGCCGCTGCGCATGCTGGTTGGCGTGGTCTGTGCAATGGTGTGCTGGAACAGACATTGGCGCAATTTCATTGCCCGCCAGCAGATATCCATGCATGGCTGGGGCCGGCCATTGGTCCACAAGCATTTGAGGTTGGGGCAGAAGTCAGATCGGCATTTATGGCGGTTGATGCGCAGGCAAAAGCGGCTTTTCACCCTGTGGGTGAAAAATACTTTGCTGATATTTGGCTTTTAGCGCGCCAACGTCTTCAGGCCGCAGGCGTTCATTCCATCACGGCATCCTCACGTTGTACCTTCCAGCAATCTGCTGATTTTTTCTCCTTCCGACGCGACGGAATCACCGGGCGTATGGCAACTTTGGTTTGGCTGAGATAACCTTACGCCACAAGACGGTCCAGTTAGCGTATTTTTTGCTCACAACTCAGGTCATTAACCTTGAAAAATTTGAGGGATGACCTCATTTAATCTCCAGTAGCATTTTGACCTGTAATGGGAGGAATTATGCGTCTGGATCGTCTTACTAATAAATTTCAACTGGCACTTGCCGATGCACAGTCCCTTGCTCTGGGACAAGATAATCAATTCATTGAACCCCTTCATTTGATGAGCGCATTGCTCAATCAGGAAGGCGGATCGGTGCGTCCGTTGCTCAGCGCAGCGGGAGCCGATGTTGCTGGTCTGCGTACCAGTATCGAACAAGCGATCAATCGTCTGCCGCAAGTTGAAGGTACAGATGGTGATGTGCAGCCATCCGCCGATCTCATTCGGGTACTCAATCTGTGCGACAAGCTGGCGCAAAAGCGCGGCGACAACTTTATATCATCAGAATTATTTGTTTTGGCGGCCCTCGATTCACGTGGCTCGCTTGCTGATCTCTTGAAATCAGCGGGAGCGACAGCGGAAAAACTCTCTAAGGCCATCGAGCAAATCCGGGGAGGAGATAGCGTGAACGATCAAGGGGCTGAAGATCAGCGTCAGGCTTTGAAAAAATACACCATCGATCTGACGGAGCGTGCAGAGCTAGGCAAGCTCGATCCGGTAATTGGTCGTGATGAAGAAATTCGCCGCACCATTCAGGTGCTGCAGCGCCGTACCAAAAACAATCCGGTGCTGATTGGTGAACCAGGCGTGGGTAAAACAGCCATCGCCGAAGGTTTGGCACAGCGCATTATCAATGGCGAAGTACCGGAAGGGCTGAAAGGCCGTCGTGTGCTGGCGCTGGATATGGGTGCGCTGGTGGCGGGTGCTAAATATCGTGGTGAGTTTGAAGAGCGTCTAAAAGGTGTGCTCAGCGATTTGGCGAAACAGGAGGGCAACGTCATTCTGTTTATCGATGAATTGCATACCATGGTCGGTGCGGGTAAAGCTGACGGCGCCATGGATGCTGGCAACATGCTCAAGCCTGCATTGGCGCGCGGTGAACTACATTGCGTTGGTGCGACTACGTTAAATGAGTATCGTCAGTTCATCGAGAAAGATGCGGCGCTTGAACGTCGTTTCCAAAAAGTGTTTGTTGCCGAGCCGAGCGTTGAAGACACCATTGCGATTTTGCGTGGGCTGAAAGAGCGCTATGAATTGCATCATCATGTGCAAATTACCGATCCGGCGATCGTCGCTGCGGCAACGCTGTCGCATCGTTACATCTCCGATCGCCAGTTGCCGGATAAGGCGATTGACCTGATTGATGAGGCGGCATCCAGCATTCGTTTGCAGATGGATTCCAAACCTGAGTCGCTTGATCGCCTTGAGCGTCGCATCATCCAGTTAAAACTGGAGCAGCAGGCGTTGAAGAAAGAAGCTGACGATGCCAGCTTGAAGCGTCTGGAAATGCTGGAGAGCGAGCTCGACCAGAAAGAGCGCGAATATGCGGAGCTGGAAGAAGAGTGGAAAGCGGAAAAAGCCTCTTTAACCGGCACGCAGAATATCAAGGCTGAACTTGAGCAAGCACGCTTGGCCATGGAGCAAGCGCGTCGTGTTGGCGATCTTGGTCAGATGTCTGAGTTGCAGTACGGCAAAATTCCGGAGCTCGAAAAGCAATTGGCGATCGCCACGCAGTCTGAAGGCAAAACCATGAAGCTGTTACGCAATCGTGTAACGGATGTGGAGATTGCGGATGTGCTGGCGCGTTGGACCGGTATTCCTGTTGCCCGCATGATGGAAGGTGAGCGCGAGAAGTTACTGCGCATGGAGCAAGAATTGCATGCGCGCGTTATCGGCCAGAATGAAGCGGTGGAAGCGGTATCCAACGCGATTCGTCGTAGTCGTGCTGGTTTGTCGGATCCCAATCGTCCGATTGGTTCGTTCTTGTTCCTCGGACCAACTGGCGTAGGTAAAACCGAGCTGTGCAAAGCGCTGGCTAACTTCTTGTTCGATAGCGATGACGCGATGGTGCGCATAGATATGTCCGAGTTTATGGAAAAACACTCGGTATCTCGCTTGGTCGGTGCGCCTCCGGGTTATGTCGGCTATGAAGAGGGTGGCTATTTGACGGAAGCGGTGCGCCGTCGTCCTTATTCAGTGATTTTGCTGGACGAAGTCGAGAAAGCGCATCCTGATGTGTTCAACATTCTTTTGCAGGTGTTGGATGATGGGCGCTTAACCGATGGTCAAGGCCGTACCGTTGATTTCCGCAATACGGTGGTCATCATGACCTCGAACCTCGGTTCCGATTTGATTCAGGAACGTTTTGGTTCGCTGGATTATCCGGAAATGAAAGAGGTCGTGATGTCGGTTGTTGGGCAGCATTTCCGCCCTGAGTTTATTAACCGTATTGATGACATGGTGGTGTTCCACCCGCTTGGCGAGAAGCATATTGCTTCTATTGCGCAGATTCAGTTGCAGCGTTTGTATCAACGTTTGGAGGAGCGCGGTTACAAACTGCATATCTCCGATACGGCGCTCAAGCTACTTGGCGCAAATGGTTACGACCCGGTTTATGGCGCACGACCTTTGAAGCGTGCTATTCAGCAGCAGATAGAGAACCCGCTGGCACAGCAAATTCTTTCTGGTGCTTTAGTTCCGGGAAAAACCATCGAAATGGATGTGAAGGACGATGTGATCGTTGCTCATCAGTAATGCGTTCTGCTTAAAACGGGCCTTCGGGCCCGTTTTTTATGCTCGCTACGTAAGAATTTGCTGCTTTTTACCACGCATCGCCTGGAAAGTGAGCGGTTGAAAGAAAACTGCAAATTAGCGCTTGTCAGTTGAAATGAACTCCCTATAATGCGCCACCACTGAGACGGCAAAGCGGCAACGCAGACGGCTCAGCAGGGAGTGAAGAAATTCATCCCGCCGGATGAAAACGCTGAAAAAAGTGTTTGACTCCGAAGGAG